>NZ_ABVL01000003.1 GCF_000173075.1 Chthoniobacter flavus Ellin428 | reverse complement strand
AGCTTTCCAGCACCACGGCTTGCCGCCCCAAGGCCAGCAGACGATGGTGGATGGCAAAGCTGTTGGAGCCGGCTTCCAAAAGGAAGAGATCCTCCGGCGTAAACTCCGCTTCCACCCAAGCCAGCAATTGCTCCAGGCTGAGGCGATCGCGGGCCCCTACCTTGCGGGCGTCATGCGGTGTCTGCCCCACAAAGACCGCCGCCGTGTAGGTATCCGGGTGGCAGTCCAGGCCGATGATCCGCCCCTGCTTGGGCGGCTTCGGTGCCGTATAAAGTTCGACCTCCGGAGGTGGCGTCGGCTCCGGCGGCTTTGGTTTCTTCGTTGTCGAGGGTGTGTTCTTTTTCAGTGGTCGCTCTCCAGTTTCTTGGTTAAGAGTCAGGGCAACCGGCGCTGGCAGCCAATCTGGATTGGTCCACGGACGGAAGTTGGCATTCAGGCATTCGGGGTCTTGTCGCCCCACGAGGGTGCCTTCCGCCTCGGTTCAATCACGGATAGGAGCAGTTAGCTCAGCGCAATCATCGAACCTTGGGACCTTCGGCCACCAGTGCGTGTTGCAAGCACTCACGGGTTCCGCCAGGGACGTTGCACCAAACCTTTCGGTCTGCACAGCGCCGGTTGCTGAATGACTTCATGCCATCACGGATTTCACGGATTGCACGGATTACAGAAATCCGTGTCGACCCGTCTCATCCGTGCAATCCGCGTAATCCGAGGTCAAAAACTCCCTTTGTCCGACTTTCGGTACACGCTCTCAGAAAGTGACCTTCGGCTGCCGGAAATGCACCGCCAGCCAGAGCGCATCCGCGGACACAGATTCCACCCGATGACGCCGGTGGGCGGGAATCAGCAAATAGTCACCGGCTTTCAGGTTCACGGCTCCTTCTCCGTCGAAAGCCAAAGTCGCGGAACCCTGCACCAGCATCACCCATTCGGGGTCGGGCTGATCGTACCAAAATCCCGCCGGACTCGGGTGGCCATACGAAACGATCTGCTCGATCCGCAGGGCGTCGTTGACGAGGAGTGAATGGATGTGTTCGCGATCGGTCGTGTCGCTCGCGATTCGCAGGAGGTTTCCGACGGGAATTTCCATATCGCCCGTGCATATCTTCAAGCGGCGCGCAGATCAATGCGGTCTACCGGGCCTGGCGGTGGCCTGGTCGCACCGGCGAAGAGGACTGTTAAAAGAATAACCACCCAGCGAGGCAGGGAGCAGGAACTTAAGAAAGTGGTCTGGGATGACATGACATCGTGTAATGGCTTTCTGTATTGAACGTAAAAGCAGTGGCCGATATTTCATTAATTTCGCCACCGCCGCCACCCCCTATGTCTTCCTACGCTGATTTCCGCCATCGCAACATCGTAGTTACCGGCGGCGCCAATGGCATCGGCGGAGCCATCGTCCGCGCCTTTCACGCCCAGGAAGCCACCGTGCATTTTTGTGACACCGACGACGACGCCGGTAAATCGCTCGCCCGCGAACTCGGCGAACGCGCTTTCTTCACCCAGGTCGATCTCACCCGCGAGGCGCAGATCGTCCGCTGGGTGAAGAGCATCACCAAGGGCGGCGGGCTCATCCAGGCGCTGGTCAACAACGCCGCCCGCGATCCGCGCATGGCCCTGGAAAGCATGTCGGTCCGCGATTGGGATGATCTCTTTGCCACCAATCTGCGCGCTTATTTTCTCATGGCGCGCGAAGTCGCTCCGAAACTTCCCGACGCTACTGGCGCCATCGTCAATCTCGCCTCCCTCACCTTTCACACCGCCCCATCGCCGATGACCGCCTATGTCGCGACCAAGGGCGGCGTGCTCGGCTTCACGCGGGCGTTGGCCCGCGAGCTTGGCCCGCGCGGCATTCGCGTGAATACCGTGTCGCCCGGCTGGATCATGACGGAGCGGCAGCTGAAGCAATTCGTCACGCCCGCGGTGAAGCGCCTCATCCGGAAGTCGCAATGTGTGCCGGAACTCCTGCAATCGGAGGACATCGCCGAGGTCGTGCTCTTCCTCGCCAGTGGCGCCAGTCGCGCCATCACCGGCCAGGAAATTCTCGCCGACCGCGGCTGGGCGCATTCCTGATCTCGCCGACTCATCTCATGGAGATCACCTTGCACCGGCCCGAAGAGCACGTCGAAAACGAGGCCCGCGACCAGCAGGTCGTGGGGTACGATTCGCTGACCGTCACATTCGTCCAACGCTAGCTCGACCTGAAACGCCGCGCCTCGCGCGCTTCGCGTTCTTTGCGACGTCGGTCCAGCCAGCAGGATCGGTGGCGCAGCATCCAGTCGATGAGCGCCTTTTCAAAACCAATGTCGTAGCCAGCTTTCTCGCTCTCGATCCACTTGTGTCGGAGGATCTCGTCCTTCTCGATGAGAAACTCCTGGTAAAATATGGATCCCTCGAGTGGGTCCTGGTCACCCGTGTCCGTTGTGCTCATGGGAATGGTCCTTGGAGAGATTCTGCCGCAGCGTCACTGCGAACCGGCGCAGCCAATGCCGATCGGTCGTACTAATGACGGACTTGTCATCGACGAAGAGCGTCCATCTCCCGCCCAGCGGCTGGAGTTGAATACGGCCTTTTGCAGCATCTCCCAGTTTCATTCTACAGGAGGATTCGCCTGCCCCGATAAGGTCTGGCCGTATGAATTCAGGTTTTACCCCTACGTTGCTGTCAGTTGGAACGCGATACGACAGTTGATTCGTACTGTGGCTAACAAGCGGCGATTCGTTGACATTCCAAAGTCCACGGAATGCCCCTCCATACCGCCGGCTTTGTCTCTCGGCACGATGCATTAGGGGTCACTTATGATCGCGCCCTTTCGCCTTCCGCTCTTCCGATCGCTGCTTTTCGCGGTCGCGCTCATCTATAGCGTGCGTTAGCGAGGCGAGATCGTCGGAGAACTCCGGGGAGCGCGCCCGTTAACTCGGCAGCGCCGCGCCGCCCTTGCGGGCTGCCTTTCGGCAGGTGACGGCGCTCCGCTCAGTTCAGCTGCTGGCGAAGGATCCCCGCATCCGCGGACTTTTAAAACTGCCGTTCTCTTTTGCATTATCGCCGGAAAGTTCATTTCGGCAGGAAGCCGAGAGAGAGCGAGTCCCGGCCGGTGACATGAAAGTCCGAGAACCGGCTCTCAACTCTCAACTCTCAACTATCAACTCTTAACTTTCAGACCAACGGCGTGTGCCCGGCCACCGCGGGCGGCGGCACTTCGAGCTTCATGTCCCACGCCAGATTCTTCGGCATGGTCTCGAGCTTCGAGTCCAACGCCTGTTGCCACGTCACTTCCTTGCCCGTGTAGGCAGACATGCGCCCCATGATGCCCATGAGCGTGCTCTGCGCCATGCGATCGCCATCGTTCGGGATCTTGCCCGCGCGGATGTCGGCGAAGAGCTCGTCGTGCTCTATCTGGTGCGAAGCCACCGTCGGCCCTTGATAACGCCACGGGTTCTCGCCCGTGATGTGCGCCTTGTAGCCGTTGAAAAAGCAGCGCCCCTTCGTGCCGATGATGACGTCGCTATGATCGTTGTAGCAGCCGTCCTGGTAACGCGTCTTCAGCACGGCGATCGTGCCGTTTTCCCATTCGTAGGTGATGTCGAACTGATCCCACACATTACCCAGCGTCTGCTGCTGCCGCGCCCCGCTGGCCACGCAACGCACCGGCGGCACATCGCGCATCGCCCAGGCGATTTTGTCCACGCTGTGCACGGAGACTTCCATGATCCAGTCACCGGAGAGCCACACGAAATGGTGCCAGTTGCGGAGCTGCCATTCGAGGTCCCCTTCCCCCGGCTTGCGTTCGCCGCTGAAGCGCGTGAGCCGATTCGCCATGCGCGTCGAGTAGATGGCCACGATATCGCCGATCTGCCCATCGTGAATGCGCTGCATCGCCTCGCGATACGCCGGCTCGAAGCGCATGTTGAAGCCCGCGCGCAGGGCGAGCTTCTTCTCCTTGGCCAGCTTCACCGACTCGCGCACCGAACGCACGCCGGTCGGGTCGATGCCCATCGGCTTCTCGCAAAAGATGTGTTTGCCGGCCTTCACCGCCGCATCGAGCAACATCGGCCGAAAACCGCCCGGCGTGGACAGCACCACCAGATCCACACCGCTCGCCAGGACCTTCTGGTAGGCATCGAGCCCGACGAATTTGCGCTCCTCGGCCACATTCACCCGGCCCGGCTTGTCTTTGAACTGCGCACCGATCACGCCAATGCTCTTCTCGATCTGCTCGGGAAAGACATCGCCCATCGCAAAGAGCTCCGTATTGCTATCGGCCGTGAGCGCTTGCGCCACCGCCCCCGACCCACGCGCGCCACAGCCGATGATCCCGATCCGCAACCGGTCGCTGGTGATATTCGTCGCCGCCCGCGAGGCCAGCGGCAGCGCTGCTGTGGCGGCAAGAGCGAGAGAAGTCTGCTGGAGGAATTGGCGGCGGGAGGGAGATTGCATACCCGTCTATACCCTCGCCCGCGCTCCCTCTTTGCCTGTTTCTGTTAATTCAAACGCACTTTACCACACATCCGCTGATATCCTACACATTCCCACCCGCCCATTTTCGGCAATTTCTGCAAATTCGGCATACCCCCCCAACCGGTCGGTCCCAGCGGCCCCGTAGAATAAATAAACCGCCTCCTCGCGGTCATTAGCAGCGAAGTGAAGGGAGTATGACGACCGAAACGCAGTCGAAAGCCGATCGCGCTCTGCGGGAGAGACGCCTATGGGACCGCGGCGCAAACCCGTTTACGAATTCGAATCGGCGGGCCATGGACGCTTGCGTTTTGGAGTGCGGCGCTGCTGCCTAACCATTACCCACATCTTTTTTAAGATCCCGCGGAGAGAAGAAGTGCCTGCGAATCACGCAAATCACGCGAATAAAATCCTCCCCATTCGCGTTATCTGCGTGATTCGCGGGCCCCATCCGCAGTCTTTTTGAGATGTGGGTAATGGTTAGGCAGCAGCGCCGCACTAAAAACGTAAGCGTGACGCGTCGCTCAGCTCAATTCGTAAACACGACCTGCCTACCGAAGGCGTTGCCTCCTCCCGCGCCGCAAGGAAAGGCATGAATACACAATAGTCCCCATGAACACACAGGAGTACCCATGGACATCCATGGACACAAATTCCTAAAAAGGGAGAGATTACCCAAGCTAGTAGAGCTGACGCGCAAGGATACCGTTCTGGGAGCTACCGTGCTCTACCATGGCCTGTTTCCGTGCTCTTTGTCCCTCTTTGTGGCCATTCATTCCCCGATCTCGGCTTGAAAGAGGCGGGGCCATGCTGGCCGCGGGGGGAGTCCTGCCGAAATTGCAGAATTTGCAGAGAGCGGCGGGTGGGGGGGTATGCCGAATTTGCAGAAATTGCAGAAATTGCCGACTTCCCCGGGGATCAACCGAAGGTGTATCCCTCGGCTAAGGCCGCTTCAACGGCTTGCCTACCCGGGCGATCCGCTGCGGACGGTTCTCCGTGTCGTCCGGCTTATCCTCCAGCGACAACGCCCGCTGCGCCCGCACGCGCGACGCCTCCACCTTTTTCCTCCCGCTCATTTCCTCCAACTCCTTCCGTTCGGCGCGCTGCGCTCCCACGGTATCCTGTTCCTTCAATAGCTTGTCAGTTTGTCGAGTGCGTCGGGACATGGGTGTGCGTGTGCCGCAATTTACACCGCATTTGCGGCGTTTTGACAATCTCGTCCGCACCAGATCGCCGCTCTAACGATTCGGCGCCCCGGTCGGCAACTTGTCCCGCACCGGCCCGTAAAACTCCGCGTGCAACGCTCGAAGCCGGGCGAGTTCCTCAATCGGCTGGGGATTATCTTCCACGCGCAGGTCCATGTAGCGATCATTGTCGCCACCGGGGCCGCCGCCGGCATGCACGACCAGCAATGCCGCGCTCTGCTGTCCGCGGCGATCGCCCCCAGCCTTCTGCCCTGCCTGCAGCGCCGCGAGGAGCCAATCGGCCAGCTCGCTGCCCGCCTTTTTCTGCGCTTCCTCAAAAGCTTCCGCCATGGCCGTGAGCACGCCCTCACCCGCGAGGAGGTTGCCCTGGACGGTGTAATTCTTCCCTTCGCGATTTCCGGCGTACCTCATGCAATCCGCCCCCGTATGCGCCGCGGTACGGCCTTTGGCATCGACCATTCCCACCTGGCGCTCCGCTGCATCCGGATCGGCCGCGAGCAACGCGTCCAAGGCTTCCCGGGGCGATTTGCCGTCCTCCATCAACTTCAATCCCTCTGGTCCAAAACTCACTTTGGCGCGGGCCTGCGTAGCCACCGCGCCCACTCCTGCCTTGGCCCACGGCACGACACTGCCCACGCCGAAATACTTGCTCTCCACCGCGACCCCGAGTTCCCCGGTCGCCGGATCGAAAGCCACGATGGAAAAAGTGTGCACTTCCGGATCGGCCGCGTGCAGCGTCAGACCTCCAGCGAGAAACAGCAGCAGCAGAAAAACGCGACCAAGCATCCCGTCATCGTAGCGACGACGCGACCGGCACGCACGCGCGGAATCGGCTTCTACCTAATTCCACCTAATGGCGAAGCCCATACACCACCCGGGGCGCACCGGAAAAGTGTGGCTCGAAATACTGCCAGCACGTCGGGACTACCTCGTGGCCGTGGCTCCACCAAAACCGTCCCGTCCATCGACCAGTCTCCCGATGGTCGTCCTCAAAATAGAGCTGCACGGTTTCGTAAAGCTCGGGCTTCTCCTCGACGCAGGAATGAAGATGGTTCAGTTCAGACATGGCGAAAGAAGGGTTCAATTTTGAAGCCAATTCGCAACCTCCCGCCCCGGTGCGCGTATCTTTTCGTGCAAAGCCGGCCGCGCTGGGAAAGCAACGTTCCAGCACAGCGCTGCAACGAATCTAACAGTCCGTTAAATCGCTTAGAGACTGTGAAAAAAGGGCCCGCGAATAACACGAATGACCCAAATGGGCGTACTTTTCATTCGCGTCATCGGTGTGATTCGCGGGCCAAATAATCTCGCTGCCGCTTTATTTCACAATCTCTTAGTCCTCATCACCCTTCACATTCAGATTGTACCACTTCCTGGGAAAGGCTTCGCCGGGCCGTTGGACCTCCCATACTGCATGGGCCACGACGTTCGGATTCGCGCGATCCACATCCGACCAATCGAGCCGCGCACAGGCCAGCGCCCAACGCTTCCGCTCACCGCGCAACGCCGATGCCGGCGGGTTCATCTCATCCAGCGGCACCCGGTTGGCGATGAGCGTGTAGGGCGACTCATCCGCGCGGTCGCCAAAGCACGCCGTCATCGGCGTCGCCGTCCGGTCGAAGCGATTCATCGCCGGGAATCCCAGCACCAGCTCCATCGTCCGCAGGAGCGAGGTGTGATTGTAGACCTCGCTCACCACCGCCCCGCGCCGGGTGTACGGCGACACGCAAAAAGCCATCGTGCGATGTCCGTCAACGTGATCCATCCCGAGCTGTGAATCATCCTCGATCACCAGGACCAGCGTCTCCTTCCAAAAGCGCGAATGGGTCAGCGCTTCGACGATCCGCCCCAACGCCAGATCGTTGTCCGCCACCGCCGCGCGCGGGGTGGGAAAGCCCGGCTTCGTGCCCGTCGTGTGATCGTTCGGCAGCAGCAGGATGCTCAAGTCGGGCATCTTCCCGGAAGCTTCGAAGGTCTTGAGCTCCGCCAGATATTGATCGGCCCGCCACTGGTCGGAAACATTCGTCGGAAAGCCGATGTAGTGCGGATGCAGATACGGCTTCAGCGCGGCGTTGTCGGTGTCCGAGGTAATCTCAAACTTCGCCCCGCCCGCGTGGTAATCCGCCCAGAGATCCTTCCACGGCGGCGTGCTCTTCTTTCCCGTCGTCTTGTCGAGAATGTGCGGCTTGTTGACGAACTCGCCATACACGCGCACGGACTTCCCGGCCTTGAGCGCCGCATTCCACAAAAATCCCTCGGGCGAATAGGCCAGCGGATCGCCGCCATCGTAAGGATAGCTGCGCGAATGCGCGGCGTAGTTCTGCTCCATGTAGCCATTGGCCACGCCGGACATCGTCCACTGGTGTCCGTCGGCGGAATTCGTGCCGCTGGTGTAAGTGTTATCGAGCAACACCCACTGGCGGGCCAGCGCATGCTGGTTCGGCGTGACCTCTTCGCCAAACATACAGAGCTTCGCCTCGCCATTACCCGCGGCCATGTCGCCCAGCGTGCTGTCGTAGGTGTGGTTTTCCTTGATGATGAAGACCACGTGCTTGAAAAGCGACGGCTCCCCCGCTCGCTCGGGAATCGGCATCGGTTTCCGATCCGGACGCGCCGGCAACTCTTCCTTGCCCCAGCCATTGTTCAACGCGACCTGTCGCGTGAGTTCCGCTTTCGGCGGCAACTTTGCGGTCTCGATGAATTGCATCGTGCCCATCGAACCCAGCACCTTGTACCCTTCGCCCGGCTTCGCATAGCGCGCGCCGAAGCCCTTGCTGCTCGCGAAGAAAAGCCGCCCATCGCGTTCCACCACGGAAATGGGATACCAGCCCGCGGGATAGTAACCGGAAATCTTTCCGCCCGGCAGATCGAGCGCGGCCACTGCATTCGCACCGCCGCAGGCGACGAAGAGCGTTTTGCCATCGTGCGACAGGGCCAGCGCATTGGGAATCTGTCCAAAGCCGGGATCCTGCTCCGGGTGCAAGGCAAAGCTGCCGGCCAGCTTCTGCTTTTCGGTGTCGAAGACGCCCACGGTATCGTCATCGGAATTGGCGATGTAGAGCGTCTTGCCATCCGTGGAAAACGCCAGGTCGGAAGGCTGGCGTCCGACTTCGACTTCCGCGCCCGTAAGCTTTTCGGTGTCGATGATCGTGAGGCTGCCGCGCAGGGCCGCGTCGGTGCGCGGGTCCACGCGCACCTCGGTCCCCGCCGACGGAGCGCTGGCTTCGCCGGCGCGCGGAGCGCGTCCCCCGCGATTCGCGCAATACAGCGTCCGGCCATCGGGCGAGAGCGCGATGCGGTACGGCGCGATCCCGGTCGGGATCAGCTCTCCGCCTTGCAGCGAATCGAGGTCGACCACGGATACCGCGTTGCTGATTCCCAGCGCGACGTAGAGCCGCTTTCCATCCGGCGACACCGCCAGACCGGTCACCTGCGGATCGTGCTTGCGCCGCGGCCCGGTGGTTTCCTTCGCCGAACTGGCGGGCGACAAATCCTGCAGGGAAAACAGCTTCACCTTCTTCGCCGGGTCGACCGCGGGAAAGGTCGTCGCCTTCCACGCCGCTCCCTCGCGCGCAATGCGGTAGACCGCGCCATCCTCCCCGCTGACATACAGCGCCGATCCATCCGGCCGCCACACGAGACCGAGCGGCCCCGGCTTGACCGCGACGCTCGTTTTCAAGGTGCCATCCGGTGTGTAGAAAAGCACTTTCGACGTCGTCAGAACGGCCAGCGTCGCGCCATCCGGCGAGAGCGCCATGTCCTTCGGCCGCACGCCCTCAGTGCGCTCGACCTTCCCAATCGGTGTGACGATTTGATTCGTCGTCACCAGCACGCCGCCCTCCGGTTGTTCGCCAACGAGCTTGCGCGGTGCCGCCGTTTTCGATGGCGCCGCGTCTTTCGCGAGGCCGCTGATTCCGCAGACGAGGGAAAAACAAAGGACTGGGGGGAGGAACTTCATGGTCGTGGGAGGGAGGGTCCCTTCCGTGACGCAAATCGTTGCGCTGGGGAAGCTTGAAAATCGATTTGCGACCGGCGTTATCGCTCCTCCGCGCTCATGCAAATGCTTTTCCAGTTGCCGAACCCCGTGCTCGTGGCCTTAATTTCCCCCCTCGCCATGAAAACGAAAATTCTTTTCGTCTGTATTCATAACAGCGCGCGGAGCCAGATGGCGGAGGCCTTCGTGAACCGCTACTGTGGTGAAAATTTTCAGGCGGACAGCGCCGGACTCGAGCCCGGCAAACTCAATCCCATCGTGATTGAAGCCATGGCTGAAGACGGCATCGACATTTCGCGCCACGCGACGAAATCGGTGCAGGACATTTTGCGCGCGGGCCAGACCTACGACTACGTCATCACTGTCTGCGACGAAGCCAGCGCCGAACGTTGCCCGATCTTCCCCGGCGGCGGCCAGCGTTTGCATTGGGGCTTTCCCGATCCATCGCAATTCGCCGGCATCCACGCCGAGCGTCTCGAGGAAACGCGCAACGTCCGCAACGCCATCGCCGCGAAAGTGGCCACCTGGTGCGAAGAACTCTCCGGCGTCTGCAACGCCGCGTATTAAAGCGGCAACGGCTTTCGGTTGATCGATGAGCGGCGTCCTTCCGGGCGCCGCTCATTCTTTTGTCCGTCACCTTTTCGCGAGAGCGGACCACTTGCGGGTACTTATGCACGAAATCACTCCCGCCCGCGTCCACCTCCCACACCGCTCTTCCCTTCGCCCCGCAATCCGGCCTCCCGGGTTCGCCTCCCGCACAGCGTCCTCTTCGTCGCCCTCGTCCTCATCCTCTTCCTCGGCTTGCTCACGCTGGAAAATCTCCGATTCCTATTTCCGGCACGACCACGCCATCGCCCGCAGCCTTTTCGTCCTGCCGCTGCCGGCCGCACTTTTCTGGGGTATTTGCACCCGCCACCGTTGGGCCTGGTGGACCACCCGCATCCTCGCACTCCTCGTCGCGATTCTCTACGCGCTGCCCTCCATCGGCATCTGGTTCCTCTATCCTCACCTGCCCCTCGGCCTCCGCCTCTGGATCACCGTCGTCGGCGCCATCCTCTGCGCCTTCGTCCTCTCCGTCCATCTCGCCCTCGGCCGGCCTGCGGCCCGAACCTATTTCTTCGCCCGAAAAACGGGTCACTGATTACTGCTCACTGATCACTAATTACCAAGCACTAAAATACCCCGTCACCTTTTCCCCTCCGCCGACCACTTCGAGAGTGCTATGATCCATCTCGACCCCATGCCCACCGCGGCCGCCACTGCTCCCCATGACGCCGATCTCGTCCAGCGCTGTCTCGTGGACGGAGCACCCGCCTTTGCCGAAATCGTCACGCGCTACCAGACGCTCATCTGCTCGCTGACCTACAACGCCACCGGCAGCCTGAGCCGCAGCGAAGATCTCGCCCAGGAAGTCTTCTTCGTCGCGTGGAAGGAATTGCGCCAGCTCCGCGAGCCGGAAAAATTGCGCCCGTGGCTGTGCGGCATCGCGCGACGACTCAGCGCCAACACCCGGCGGCGCGAAGGCCGCGAACCCGCTTGCGCCGCGGAGGAACTCCAGGACGAACATCACGTGCCCACGCCCGGCCCCGCCGACCAGGCCATTTCGCGTGAGGAAGAGGCGATCCTCTGGCGTTCGCTCGAGCGCATCCCGGAGACTTATCGCGAACCGCTCATCCTCTTCTACCGCGAAGAACAATCCGTGGAGCAGGTGGCCGCCGCGCTCGAACTCACCGAGGACGCCGCCAAACAGCGCCTCTCGCGCGGCCGCAAACTGCTGCAGGAGCAAGTCGCCCGCTTCGTGGAAGGTGCGCTGCGCATGAGCACACCCGGCCGCGCCTTCACCCTCGGCGTCATCGCCGCGCTGCCGCTCGTGAAAACCTCAGCCACCGCGGCCACGCTCGGCACCGCCGCCGTGAAGACCGGGGCCAGTGCCACGTCTGTCGGCTGGCTGTCTTTTCTCGCCCTGCTCATTGGACCGCTGGCCGGCTGTCTCGGGGCATGGTTTGGCGTGCGCGCCAGCCTCGATGCCGCCGAAACCGAAGAAGAACGCCGGCTCATTCGCCGCCAGGCGAGCGCCATGGTCTGGCTCGTCATTGCCTTCCTCGTCCTCATGGGCTTCGCCATGCCGTTCGAATACCGCATCTGGCACGAGCGCACCGGCCTCGCTGTCGCCCTCGGCTCGCTCTTGCCGCTGCTTTATGTGGTTGCGTTGACGGTGATGATCCTTCGCTTCCGCCGGGCCCATTTGCGCGTGCGCGCCGCGCAAGCCGCTCATCGCAGCCCCGAAGCCACCGCTCGTGCCGCTGAGGTGTGGCGCACTTTCGAATACATCAGCCCCTGGAAATTCCTCGGACTGCCGTTGCTGCACATCCGCACCGGACGTCCCTATGGCACGAAGCTGCGCCCCGCCATCGGGTGGATCGCCATTGGCGATGTGGCCATCGGTGTCCTCCTTTCCATCGGTGGATTCGCGGTCGGTGGCATTAGCATCGGCGGATTTTCCCTCGGTCTCATGGCCATGGGTGGCGTCTCCCTCGGCGCCGTCGCCTTTGCCGGCCTGGCCATCGGACTCTATGGCGCGACGGGCGGCCTGGCCATCGGCTATTTCGCCCACGGCGGAACCGCCCTCGGCTGGCACGCAGCGGAAGGTGGCATGGCCGCCGCGCGCGATTTCGCGGTGGGTCAATCCGCCTGGGCCGCACACGCCAACGACGCCGCCGCGCGCGAAGCCGACCGCTCCATCGCCTTCTTCTACTACGCCAACTGGCTCATGCGCCATCCCCTGCTCTTCAGCATCGCCTGGTGCCCGGTATGGCTCATGGTCTGGCAGGCCCACCGCGCCCGGCGCGTGCTGAAGCAGAAGTCAGTCTGAGCGCCGACCATCTGCTCCCGCGCCGCGGGACCATCTGCCTTCCTCCACCGCTCCGCCGCTCAAACCTTCGCGCTCTCGATCAAATCCCGCAGCAGAAACCGATGGCAATGCTCCGTATCCTCCGGGCAATGACAAAGCAAAGTCACATTCTGTTCCTTCGCCAGATGCTTGATCAGCCGCAGCGTAAACTTCTGCCCCGCATTACGAATCACCGGGTTCTCCTTCTCATGTTCTCCCTCGCCCAGCATCTCCTGGCGATAACTCCTCGACCAATCCCGCCAATCGATCTCATGCACCGTCTTGAGTAACCGCTCGCTCGGCCCGAGACACGCCATCCACACATCGTAGAGACTCGTCGGCACGCGATGTCCACGATAGCGCGCCACCAAAATGCGCAGGCCGTCTTCCTTCTTGATCGGGGTATGAATGGATTTGGTTTTGAGCATGGTGGTGTTCCTCATGACTACGCTGCGGAAGACGCCGCCGGTTCTTTGTTTCCACTCCCGTGAATTATGGGATGGAGCTCCTGAGCGGTAAATGAGAGCATTCCGCCATGTGGTGTCCCTGGCTCGCCGCAGTTGTCGTTTTACTCGCGATTTCTTCCACGGTCGGAGCGGCTTCGACGCTGATGGAACTAAAGCCCGGCGGGCCGACCCAAACTCCACTGGAATTTCGTATTCATCCCGAGCGCCTTCCGAACGGAGATATCCAGTTCACTTTCAAGATCCTCAATCACGGTGCGAAGTTCCCATCCATGGTCACAACCGTATTGGCCAACGTGGTGATCGAGCAGCACTCGGAGCAGCAAGTAAAGGACAACCCCGCGCTTCCTTTCCGCTCCGAGACCGCCTCACCGGTCCGCAAATTACCTGCCGAGCGAAGTGACAAAACGATGACGTGCACATTCACCGTCACGCCCAAGGAATTGGAAGATCCTCATTTTTCCTTCCTGCTCACGCTCTACGCAGAAACGATGTGGCATGGCAAACTCCAGCCCATGCCCTCTGCGGATATGTATTACGCCCCGCTGAAGAATTTCCTGAGGCATTGACCGGATCGCCGCGGGCTTTGTGACTTCGCGGTGAATCCGTGTGCTCCCCTTCGAGAGATGAGTCCGCCGGTATGCCACGTGCTTCTTTCCGGGCACTCTCTATGAAACGCGTCGCGCTCGTTATCCTCTCCCTCGGCTTGCTCGGACTCTCCTCCGCCATTGCGGCGGACCCGATCAGTTACCAGGAGATCTCGCTGCTTCTCCGCACCGGTGAAAACCAGCAAACGATCCTGAACGAAGCGGCGCGGCGCAAGTTGCTCGAGCCGCTCACCGCCGAGCAGGAACGCGCTCTGCGCGCCGCGGGTGCATCTCCGGCCTTGATCGATTTCCTGCGCGCCCCAGCCGCAGTCGCCTCGGCGGAAGCCGTCGCCGCCTATCGCGCCCATCACACCACTCCGCCGCCCTCCGTTTCGGAGCCCAATACTCCTGTCACGCTTTTTCCGTCCGAAACTGCCCAGGCGCTGCAACCGGCGAATCTTCCCAATCGCTTCACCCGAGGTCTCGAAGACGCAAAGAAAGCACCCGTGGGCGCCGTGCACATGAGCGATGCCTTCAACCTCGACAGCCTCGCGGCAGCCAAGGCCAAGGCCCAGCGCGAACACAAGCCGCTCGGATTCCTCATGGTCTGGAATCAATTCTTCGACAAGCGCGTCTCCGCCCGTCAGAGCGGCGGCGGCAATGCACTCCTGCATTTTTACGAAGCCTTCAAGGACTCGCTCGTCCTGGTCTTCGTGCATCACGAGAACGAATTGAACAAGGTCCCGCGGGCGGTCGCCGCGGGCTTTGGCGGCCCCGATGAAGGCGGCTGGGCGCCCAACATGGCCGTGGTCGATGCCACCGTCAGCGAGTTCATCGTGGAAATTCCCTGCGCCGGCCCGAACGGTCCAGGCACGGAACGCGACGCCGTTTTCAAAGCCGGCGCCGACAAGATCCAGGCGTGGCTGACCACCCATCCCAACGCCATCGCCGCCCCCGTTCGCTGAAATCCTCGCGCCAAGAGGGGCGTAGCGAAAGTCGGACGAGGGATTTTTGACACACGGATTACGGGTTGCACGGATGAGACTTAAACTGTAGCCGTACATCATCCGAGATACTGGGGCAGATTTAAACGCAGAGGGCGCCGAGAACGCAGAGGGCCGAGGAGGAGGAGGGGAATAGCGGTGGTCGGCAACGGGCGAGCCGCAGAGGGAGAAAAGGATGAGGGATGAAAAAGCGCGTTACCCGACAGCGAGTGTCGATCTCCAAAAACCGCGTGGCGCACTTCACTTCATCTTCATCCTTTTGTTTCCTCCTCTGCGGCCTCTGCGTTCTCGGCGTCCTCTGCGTCTAAATCAGTCGCGGCTACAGTTTTGTTTAAAATGCTCCAAGCGCACAACTGCTTCATGCCAGGCTCGTATCCGCTTGCGCGTAACGGATCACCGCGAGACAAAGGGATCGCTCTCCTGCGTCTCTTGTGAAGAATCCCGCCCCCGGCCCCGTCCCGCTGCAACTATTTGACCCGCGACGCGGAGACGTGGCGTTCAAGATCGCACCGATCCGCGCGCCAGATTACCAGCAACCGCAGCGGAACAATTTCTTCACCGTACTGTGGGTGCAAAAAGGCCGCGGCACTTTTCATGTCGATCTGCAGTCCTACGCCTTCGCTGCACCGACGCTGCTCTTCGTCACACCGTATCAGACCTTCTTTCTCGCGCCGGACTCCGCGATCGGCGGCACGAGTATCCAGTTTCACGCGAACTTCTTTTGCATCGAGACCTACCACGAAGAAGTCGGCTGCAACGGCGTCCTGTTCAACGATCTCTACGGCCGCCCAGTCATCGCCCTCGACGACCCGCGCTCCGCGGAATTCGCCAGTCTCATCGCGCAGATGGAAAAAGAATTGCAGACCGCCGGGCTGGCCCATTCCGAGATCCTGCTTTCGTATCTCAAGGTCTTCCTCATCAAGGCCACGCGTCACAAGATCGAGCAGCAGGAGTGCACCACAGCCGCGCCCAACACCCGGCCGCCCGCCGTGCTCGATCGCCTCACCGCGCTCATCGAGGAGCACTACCCCCACGCGCACAGCCCGGCTGACTACGCCGCGTGGCTGCATCTGTCGCCGAAAGCCCTCGGCAAAATCGTCAAAAGCCAGCTCGGCAAGACGCTCACCACGCTTATCCGTGAGCGCATTTTGAAACACGCCAAATGGCAACTCCTGCACACGCGCAAACCGGTGAAGGGAATCGCCGCCGAGGTCGGTTTCGACGATGAATTATATTTCAGCCGGCTCTTCAAACGCGGCACCGGCTTTTCGCCCTCGGCCTTTCGGGAATTCGAGACCGCCATCCGCAGTGGGCGCAATTTGTCCATGTAGCCGCGCCTTCCGTCCATTCCGCCTCGCGTTCGTGCGGCTAGGATGATGCCATGAACATCACCTCCCTTTTCGAACTCGCGGCGCGCGCCGACCGTCTCGGCGTCGCCCTCACCCGGCTCGGCCTCATCATCGTCCTCGTCTGGATCGGCAGCTTGAAGGTCTGCAAATACGAAGCCGACGGCATCGTCCCCTTCGTCGCCAACAGCCCTTTCATGGGCTTCTTCTACCACTATCCCGTGCCGGATTATAAGAAGCACATGAACCCCGAGGGCCAGCTCGTCCCAGCGAACCGCCAGTGGCACGAAGAGAATCACACCTACACCTTCTCCTCCGGCCTCGGCGCCGTCATCGTCTTCTACGGTCTCCTGCTCTGCCTGCACCCGTGGCGTCCCGAATTCGCCACCCTCGGCGGCTTCCTCGTCGCCGTCATGGCCGTAGTCACGCTCTCCTTTCTCATCACCACACCCGAGTCCTGGGTCGCCTCCCTCGGCGACACCACCCACGGCTTCCCGTATCTCAGCGGCCGCGGGCGACTGGTGGTGAAGGACACCATCATGTTGGGCGCCGGCGTGCTGGTGATGGCGGATTCGGCCAAGGCATATCTGCGCAAACGGCGTGGCGTGCGGGCGGAAATCCCCGTCGAGGAAACAAGCGAAACGCTCGCGTCAGCGATGCGGTGAACTTGGGCGAGCTATTCCTCTAACCCCTCTACACACCCGCTCTCGTGCCCCCTCGTGCCCAAACTCCATTTGGGCACGCAATTAGGAGCGAGATTCCATCTCGCACGGCGGGGGTGTCTGCGGGTAGGAGCGCTCGGCCCCTATCGCCAATCATCGCATTTCAAAACCGGCGCCGCCCCATCCAGCCACTCATGTGCAGATGAGTATTTCCAATGCTCCGGCGAAGCACCATCCCGCGTTTCACTGGGTTGTTATGCACATACTCCAGCTTCTGCAGCATCATGTCGTCGTTGATGATCGCTTGCGGATGAACGCCCTCCTGCCAGAGCTGGTGCTCACTGGTCGCCTTGTGTGCCGCGCAATGATAGTTGAGCTGATTCAGCAACCATTGGCGCTTTTCCTCGCGCAGTTGTTTGAGGAGCGCGCCAGCGGTGAACCGCTTCCAATCGCGAATCGTGTGGGCGAGCTTCGGCCCGGCGAGGATGGCATGAAAGTGATTATCGAGAATCACCCAAGCGTGTATCTGCAATTGCTTGTGAGTGCGGCAATACGCCAGTGATTGCACGAGCAGGTCGCAGCATGCCGCAGTGGTGAAAACGGGCAACCACTCGACCACGGTCGCGGTAATGAAATGAGCAGCATCTGGCTCGTTTATCCGATAGCGACTGCGCATGTACGGAAGGTTATAAGCACGCCCTGCTTGGGGCAAGCACACCCGAGCACGTTCGCGCTACCTCTCGACACCCCGTGCCCGAACCTCGTGCCCAAACTCCATTTGGGCACGCAATTAGGAGCGAGATTCCATCTCGCACGGCGGGGGCGTCTGCGGGCCGGATATCGTTCAATTCCGCCCGCAGACACCCCCTCCATGCGAAGCAAAGCTTCGCTCCTAAGCGCGTGCCCAAATGGAGTTTGGGCACGAGGGGCGTGAACGGCACGAAGGGTGTGGATGGATGCGTGAATGCCTACAGCGCCTCTTCGTTCTCACTCCTCCGCTGCGCCAGTTCCGCTGACAGCCGTGGCCCGATCATGCGATGCCCCAGCGGTCGGCCTTCCACGGTGGCCACGGGCATGACGCCGAGCCAGCTATTCGTGAGGAAGATCTCGTCGGCATTGACGATGTCTTCGCGACGGAGACGGCGTTCCTCGACTTTGCGGCGGGCGATGACCCATTAACAGGATGACACCCGCGCGGCAGCCACTGCTCCGCGGCGGGGTGCAGAGGCGATCGTCGCGGACGACGAAGATATTCGCGCAGCAGGCCGAGACGACTTCGGCGCGATCGTTGAAGAGGATCGTTTCGTCGAACTTCCGGAGACGAGCCTGGGCCAGCGCATCGCTGTTGAACCAATAGTTGGCGGTCTTCAATCCGCCAAAGAGCGGCTGGTAACTTTCGTCGTGCAGGCCGACTTCCCAGGCATCATCGGGACCGGGCGGCGTGCGGGGCTCGATGAAGACGAAGATGCGCGGGTGCTCGGCAAGCGTGGCAGGACCGCCATCACCCGCGGTGACATAGATGCGGGCAAAACCGGCAGTGAGGTCCTCGGGTGGCTTTGGTTTGCGAGCAGGCGACATCGGAGGGGCAAGCGGCCCTGAATCAGGGCGCTGACGGAGCAGCGCCCTCCACGTTTTGGGATCGCTCAGCACCGCCTGCGCAGCGGCGAGCCCAGATTCATCGACCGGAATATCGCGTTCCGCGCAGGCCTGAATGATGCGCGCGAGATGTTTGTCGAAAAACTCCGGCCCACCCGCGTTTACCCGCAAACTCTCGAAGACCGACATGCCGTAGCGAAAGCCACGGTCCGTGAGCGGCACGGTCTTGCAGGTTTTGTAGGCGGCGCCAGTCCAGATCCAGGATTTCATCTTCGCTTCCATGATAACTCTTCAGCAGGCCTCGGCTTTCTCGGAAGCCGCCTTCCGCGCTCTCTCGATCTCAGCGACCACTGGGTGCCGTTTAAAGAAGCTGCGCGGGCCAGCCGGAATGGCCCGGCTGCATACGCCAACCATTCTCTGCGGCCCTCTGCATTCTCCGCGTCCTCTGCGTTTAAATGGATGGGCCTTCGGTTACTGCTCCTCTTCTCTGCGTCTCTGCGCCTCTGCGTTTTAAAATCAAACACCCTCCGACTTCCGGGCTTCGATTCGCGTCCATTGGCGTCCATTCGCGGTAACCTCTGGTCGGCGGCCAGGCCGCCTACGAAATGGTCAACTCGCGCGTGATGCCGAAACGCTCGATGCGTTTGCGCAGGGTCGCGCGGGTGATACCGAGGAGCTTCGCCGCGCGGACCTGGTTGCCTTTGGTCGCTTTCATCGCGTAGAGCGTGAACTCGCGCTCGAGCCACGGGAGAAGCTGCACGTCCGGATCGGCTTGCGCGGCCTTGAGCAGGACCTCGATGGCATTCTCGGTGGTCAGCGCAGCGGACGGCGCGGCGCTTCCGGCCACCGCCTCCGGGACAGCCATGCCGGGCGGTTCGTTGCCGATCGGGATATCCTTGGGCGTGAGCAGGTCGGAAGCCGCCAGGACGCAAGCCCGCTGGATGGTATTCTCCAGTTCGCGCACGTTGCCGGGCCATGAATACCCTTCGAACAGGCGCATCGCCTCCTCGGAAATCCGCAGTCGCGGCAGAAGCTTTTTCGTGGCGACTTTCTGCAGGAAGTATTCGGCCAGCAGGCGAATATCCTCGGTGCGCTGACGCAATGGCGGCAACTGCACGCGGACGACGTTCAGCCGGTAGAAAAGATCCTCGCGGAAAGCGCGCTTGGCGACCTCCTGCTCGAGATTCTTGTTCGTCGCGGCCACGATGCGCACATCCGTCTTCAGCGTTTCATTGCCGCCGACGCGGGAGAATTCGCCATCCTGGAGCACGCGCAAAATCTTGCTCTGCAATTGCAGCGGCATATCGCCGATTTCATCGAGGAAAAGCGTGCCGCCACTGCTCTGCTCGAAGCGCCCCACGCGCGTGCCGGTGGCGCCGGTGAAGGCGCCCTTTCTCATGACCGAAGAGCTCGCTCTCGAGCAGTTGCTCGGGAATGGCCGCGCAATTGATGGCGACGAAGCTCTTCACGCTGCGGCCGCTGTAGTGGTGAATAGCGCGGGCCACCAATTCCTTGCCGGTGCCACTCTCGCCGGTGATCATGACCGGCGCATCGCTGTGCGCCACGCGGCCGACCATCTTGAAGACCTGCTGCATCGCCGCGGATTTGCCGACGATGTTGTCCTGGTGCTCCTCGACGGTCAGTTGCGGCTTGAACGTCGTCGCCGCCTTCATCTCCGCCTGCGCCTTCAGTGCGGCATCGACCACCACCTTGAGATTGAACGGCAGCGTCTCCTTGCGAATGAAATCGAACGCGCCCAGTTTCATCGACTCGATGACGCTCTGGGTAGTGCCGAAGCCGCTGGTCAGCACCACGATGGCATTCGGCTCCCGTTGCTTGACTTTGACCAGCAAATCCTGCCCGCTGAAAGGCGAGAGATGCGTTTCCGAAATCAGCAGGTCGGGCGCTTCCCGGCAGAAAATCTTGTATCCATCGTCGGCCGTAGTCGCCGTGATGACTCGCGTGGTCGGGGTGCCAAGTTGGTGCTGCACCCAGTCCAAAAAGTCCGTTTCAGGGTCAACTACGAGAATGGTTTGAGCTTTTTCCATCAGGGGATTCAGAGGCCGCCGAAACGGCGCTGCCGTTTATTGAACTCCCTGATGGCGTCGCGCAAGTCCTCCTTGCAGAAATCCGGCCACATTTTCTGCGTTACGTAGATCTCCGTGTAGCTCAATTGCCACAGCAGGAAGTTTGACAAACGCAGCTCACCGGAGGTGCGGATGAGCAGATCGGGATCGGGGAAATTGCCGGTGTAAAGATGCCGGCTGAAGGCCTTTTCATCGAGCGACTCGATATCCAGCGCGCCCGCCGCGGCCTCGCGGCAGAGATTGCGAACCGTGTCGATGATCTCCGTGCGCCCGCTGTAGTTCAGGGCGAGGACAAGCGTGGTCTTGGGATTGTTCGCCGTCAGCTCGATGGTCTTGCGCAGCGCGGTCTGGCAGCTTTCCGGAAGTTCGTGGATGCGGCCGATGGCCTGGAGCCGCACGCCGTTTTTCATCAACGTCGGCGTCTCCTGCTCGATGAAATGCTCGAGCAGCGTCCAGAGCGCATTCACCTCGGCCGCCGGTCGCTTCCAATTCTCCGTCGAGAAAGCGTAAACGGTCAAATACTCGACCCCGAGTTCGACACAGGCCTCGGTCACCGCTCGAACCGACTCCGCCCCTTGCTCGTGCCCCTTCATCCGGGGCAACCCGCGCTCCTTCGCCCAACGCCCGTTGCCATCCATGATGATGGCGACGTGCTTGGGAATCGGAAGCGGATTGCTCATTGGCGGCTGAACCACGGATGGCGCGGAAATCATGGAATCGCAAACATCTATCGGCATGCCCCGCTTGCCAATACCAATAGTCTGTTAAACGCAGTTTCCGCATGCCTTGACATCGAATGCTTCAGCACTCATTCCCTAGTGCGAAGCGCTTGAGGACGGGAGACGCATTTAAACCGCTATGTCGCAACGAAGACCGCTACTTCGAAAGGCTCGAGGCGGTGATGAAGCTCGATCTGGACCGTGTCCTTGTCGACGCGCTGGGGTTCGCGGGCTTTCGCCGGGATGAGATTTCCTTCCGCGGTGACGATGGAAAGATTTTTCAGCGAGAGATCGCGCGCCAGGATAAGCGGGAGTGTGTCGTAACTATCGGTGGCGAGATTCACGATGCCAATGACCAGACGGCCGTCGGCCGTGCGATTCCAGATCGGCCACAGGTAAGGCGCGCTGTGGTGCGTGCAGAGCGGCACCGGGCGGCGGGCGATCCACCCCAGGGTCTGCCGGAACTGCTCGGGGCGCATGAGATTTTCCATCAGGTGGCGATTGCCCTGGCCACTAAACGCCAGGATGCCGAAGCGCTCGCCGCGCGCATTTTCCGTCAGCAGGAGGCTTGAGCCCACGACCTCGCGCCGGTAATTGCGAATCTTCGAGCCCATGCGCGGATTGGTCCCCGTGACCACCAGTCGCCGCCAGTCTCCCGCCTGCACGAGGGGACGCAGCGGGAAAGCACGGCCCTGCAGGGAGGGTGAAATCTCCGGGTCGTCGAATTGCTCGTAGCCGAGTTCATCGAGAGGGATCGCCGGCCCGACTTTGGCTCCGATCCTCTCCGCCTGGCCGCGGAGTTCCAGGGCCGATGCGGCGGTTGCGTCGAGGAGCGCGCCGGGCGCCAGCAGCCGATCCAACTCTTGATCTTCGAGAGCCAGGACATCATCGCCCGTGATCACCTGCCATGGCGATTCGACGCCGTAAGCGATGGGGAGACCGAGCACTGGCAGGCGTCTGGTCATTTGATCGCTGGCAAACAACGCCCCGAGAGAATTCGTGCGACGCACGCGCAACTGATCGCGATGCTCAAAGACGTGTACGCCTTGCGCGCGGCTTCCTTCTGGGACCAGGCGGTGCAGTTGATCGAGAAAACGGCGCCCAGTTTCCAGGCGTTCCACCAACCGGGCCGAGTCGCCGAGTGGAGAGCCGAACATGTCAAAAATATTGAGAGCAAGATGATTGAATCCGTTCAGGACGGTCGTCGCCATCTCGGCAAAAGTGCAGCGCGCCGATTTTGCGTAGAGACTGTACTGATAGTTCTCGATCTCGGGCCAGTATTCGAATGTCTCCGGCAAGGTGGCACGCATCCGGGCAGGATTGAGAAACGCGGGGGCGGCGTCGCGGATGTAATCCTCGCTGTAGAAGGAAATCTGCGGGCGCAACAGCGGGCGATGCGGCCCGGCCAGCGCTTGGGCTACGGCCGCGACATCCACCCCTTGGGCGCCGCGCGGCCATGCTGCCGCCATCAATCCCACGCGCGTCTCCGGTGAGACCGTATCGACGGCAGCGCGGATTTGCGCGGCCAGATCCACGAACCCGCGAGTCGTCGCCGTATAGTAGTGGCGGCGCAACTCCGGAGCGGGCCAGGAGGTGCTCAGCAGCGACTGGACAACCTCTTCCCGCGTTACCGGCCGGCCCGCCAGGTCGCTGATCGCTCGCAGATGGAGAGGGCAGAAACAGGAGATTTCGCCCGACATGAAGGTGCGGAAATCGTCGTCGACAAAAAGCACGGGCGGCCGCAATCCCGCATAGATCTTGTAGGCGCCGGTCACCCAATCGCGGAGCTTCAGGTCGAGGGGGCAGGCGCCCTCCGTGCTCACCCTTCCGCCCGCGTAAACCCGGCGCTGAAATGGGAAATCCTTCTCCTGAGCCGTCGGGAAATAAACGTGCCCCAGCGTTTGCAGGACATTCACGCTCACCGTCACACCGGCATGGCGAAGCTCTTCGATGCGGGGCTGGATGGCATTCACGTAGCTGCCGATCTCATCCAGGGTTTGGAATGACGGCGCGTGATCGTAGAGGTGGTGAAGAGCAGGACTTCGCTGCAGCTCGTCCGCCGGCAATAGTCGATCACCTCTCGCCGTGCGGCGCTCCGCGACATCCAGTGGCAGATGGATGCGCAGGATGTGATGCAACCCAGGGGACGAAGAAGGATTCTGGATTCTCCACGCTGCCCGCCCGCCCGGGCGCAGCCGCGTGGCCGATCGGTGGCGCCGGCAGTGTCGCCGAAAAAGCCAGTGCGGCGCAGGCCTTCACGGCGCTGCGACGGGAAATACGGTGGGAGCTATCGATCATTCGTCTCGTGTATCAGCCTCCGTTCTGCTCCACAATCGACGGGGTTACATTTCTTCCGCACGTTCAAGAAGATTCGTCTCCGCTATCTCTTCGCACGTCGGGAAGAAAGAGCGCCGCGTCTTTTCGGGCTTACATAAAGGATAAGCGGTTTCACCGCAGACTGGACAGGCTGTGGGCCGGCCCGAGCATACGATCGGCCTGCAGGAACGAACGCGAAGAGCGCAGTGCGTGCGGGAAGAACCCTATCGGCAAGCGCCGATCGGCGCTTACAACACGATCGTCTGGTCGCGATTCGGGCCGACGCTGGCGATGGTCAGCTTGGCGCCGGTGAGCTTCGCGATCGTCTGCAGATAGCTGCGCGCGTTCTTCGGCAGGTCGGAGAATTTCTTTGCCTCATGCGTCGGCTTTTGCCAGCCGGGCAGTTCGATATAGACGGGCTTGGCGTCGCGGAGTTGCTGGAAATCCGACGGCGGCACGTCCACGGTCTTTTTGCCGATCTTGTAGTGCGTGCAGATCTTGATCGTGGCCAGCGTGTCGAGGCCATCGAGATTGGTCACGGCGATGTCATCGATGCCATTGATCATCCCGGCGTAGCGCACGGCCACGGCGTCGAACCAGCCGCAGCGACGGGCGCGTCCCGTGGTGGCGCCAAATTCGCGGCCCATGCCGTGCAGCATGTCGGAAAACTCGGCGTTCTCCGTGGGGAAAGGCCCCTCGCCCACGCGAGTGGTGTAGGCCTTCATCACGCCAAGCACGCGGTCGATGCGGTGCGGCGCCACGCCCGAACCGGTGCAAGCGCCGCCGGCCGTGGTATTCGAAGACGTCACGTAGGGATACGTGCCGTGATCGATATCGAGAAAAGTGCCCTGCGCGCCTTCGAAGAGCATCTCCTTCTTCTGGCGAAGCGCTTCGTGCAGATAGACGACCGTGTTGCCCACAAAGGGCGCGAGCTTCTTGCCAGCTTCGAGGTAGGCGGCATTCACCTCGGCAAATTTCAGCGGCTTGGCGCCGAGCGCCTTCAGCACCGCGTTGTTCTCCTTGATCCGTTGCGCGAGCTTTTCCGAGAAGAGCGCCGGCTGCATGAGATCGCCCATCCGCAGGCCGATGCGCGCGGCCTTGTCACCATACGCCGGGCCGATGCCGCGCTTGGTGGTGCCGATCTTGTTCTTGCCCTTCTTCGATTCGCGTTGCTCGTCGAGCACGCGGTGATACGGCAGCACGAGGTGCGCGCAATCCGAAATGAGCAGGTTGTCCTTGGTGACCTTGATCTTCTTCTCGCGCAGGCCGTCGATTTCCTTGGCCACGGCCACCGGGTCGATGACCACGCCATTGCCGATCACGCACTTCTTGCCCGGGCGCAGGATGCCGCTGGGAATGAGATGCAGGATGTATTTCGTGCCACCGACGATCACGGTATGGCCGGCATTATTCCCCCCCTGCGAACGGACAACGATGTCCGCCGTCTCGGTGAGGAAGTCGATGATTTTGCCTTTGCCTTCGTCGCCCCATTGGGCGCCGACCAGAATCGTATTGGACATGACTAAACGGGAGATGGTGATGTGTGGACGTTAAAAAACGTCCCGGGCACCGGGGAGGCGCCTTGCGGGACGTTTGCCGACAATAGAGGCATTCGTCGCGCTGGCCAGAGGAAAATGTGTCATGTGGGTGACAAATCGGTCCGTTTGAAGAGATCGGCCGAATAGAAGTCGACCAATGCTTCATTCACTCGTTAGTTAACCGCCTCCCGATGAGGTCCCCTCTTCTTTTCCTTTTCACCGCTCTGCTCGGCCTCGGGCTGGTTGCGTGTCATCGATCTGCCGTCGTCGAGCTGCCGCCGCCGAATCCCGTCGGGCACTGGCAGTGGAGCAATCCCGTCCTCGGATCCTGGCGCCTGAACATCAAGGCGGACGGCACTTTCGAGCGCGAATCCACGACGCCGCTGGATCATCGCCACACGTCCTCCATCAGCGGACGCTGGACCATGGCCGCGACCGGGCAAAAGGCGACGTTTCTTGAACGGCACCGCGTGTTGCAGAAAACCAGCGCGGAAGAGGATTTCCTGCAAAAGGCGGGGATCGTGGGAGTGAGGCGGAACTCCATTCAACTTTCGGCCCCCGGTTCCTTGAGTCTTTTCTACTACACGCCCAAAGATGCCGACCGCGCGACCGGCGCGGTGTGGACGGAACCCTCCGTCGCGGAGGCCGTCCTCGGGCCGGCTCCCGCCGACAAGGTCGGCATGGTGGAAAAGCGCGGGCTGCGCACCTTCACCGACACGAGCACGGGCGAAACCTTTCTCGATCTCGAGGGCATGACGTTCCATAAGGCGACCGCATCCACCACCGCGTCTGGCGCGACACCCGGCGGAGAGACCCACGCTGACGCCGGCGGCCCGGCCGCCACTCCTTCCGCCGCGAATATCGAGTTCCTGAAAATCGAAGCCTTTCTCGGCGTCGCCCTGGAATTGCCCAAGGACTGGCAGGCCAATAATCCCGATACGCCAGCACAGCCGGCGATACCCGTCACCGCGCTGGCGGGCCATCCGCGGACGCCCAAGGCAAACAGTGCATGGCGTTTCGCACCGCCCGGTGAGTTCGAGGACACCTTTGTTTTACTGAGCATGCAGGCCCCCACCTACACCGCGCAACAGCTCAAGGACGCTTCGCAAAACGACCTCGACCGTTTCGCCACGGCCTTCGTGAAAACTGCCGCGCATCCACTCGAGTCGAAAGGCTATTTCCTCAAGTCCGACGTCACGGCCGAACGCGTCGAGCTTGCCGGGCGTACCGGGGCTTTGTGCAAAGGCCAGTCGATCGATCCGGGAAAGAACCTTCGCTCGGTCCAAGTCTATACCATCCCCACTGCGGCTGGCACCATCATCCTGGCAACCTGCTGGGACCCGGAAGCGGACCCGCCGACGAAGCCGATCATCGATCGCATCTGCGCGAGCCTGCGCATGGCGGAAGGCTTCGCGGTCACGAAGTAGTCCGTCGTCTACACCTTCGCCACGCTGACGTAGGTGTGCACATGCGGCAGCACGCGGAAATTCCAGATGAAGCCTGGCCCTTCCAGACGCCAGTAGCTCCACGGTTCCTTCTCGCTCGTCTCCGTGTCGCGATAAAACGCGAGGTGAATCTTCTCCATGCCGCCGTTGGCCCGCACAATGTCCATCACCTCCGCCACGTCCTCCTCGCGATACGGCGCGAGCACGTCCTTGAGCACGTTCTCGATGAGCCCCTTCTGGTCCGCGCTCAAGTCGGTGCCGCAAATGCCGGGCAATTCGCGCCCTTCCGTCGGAAAGAAAACGGTGTCCGCGCGATTCGCCGGGCGTCCATCAATGATCGCGTGCTTCTGCTGATCGGCATTGAGTGCGTCGAAGACACTCATCACCTTGCGCGTTTGTTCGTTGAAGACATTGCGCTCGCTGTAGCCATTGACGATGTGGCCGTAGAAAATCGGGCCCCCGAAGGCCGTGTTCGGCTCGGAATTTCCGTCGCAACGCATGGTGAGATGATGCCCGGTGAAGAGGAAGCTGAACTTCCGGTCGCCTTCAGGATCGCCGAAGACATACGCGCCGCAGGAGAGAATGCCGTCGTTCGTATCCCAACCGCCGTTGCGGGTGATCTTGCGCCAGCCGTCGTCGCCCGAAGCCATGGACATCATGATGCGCTCGATGAGTTCGCGTTGCGCCTTCGTGCAAGTCTCGCCGATCGCCTTGCCGATGGCCGTATTGTAAACGCCGAGCCGCGCCGGGGTATCGCCGGCGCCGGTGTAATTCCACGGGAAGACGAGTTGCGTCCGCTGAAAGGGATTCAGGCTGGCGTAAAACTCGCGCACCAGCTCCTCCGTCGGCTTGGCCACATGATCCACGGGCCGCAACGGCGCAGCCGAGGCGCCATTCACGAGAAGGCGGCCGGCTAGTGAGCCCACGGCCGCGCCGCCGACGAGGCGGAAGAAACCGCGGCGATCCACGGTGGATATGGGAGAAATAGCGCCCGCGCATTCCTGACAATCGACGGGAGAGATCGTGTTCATGGGAAGAAGGAGTGGAGGTTTATTTTGCCGCAGCGGAAACGGGAACCGTCGTGGTCGTGGCCGTGGTGGTGTTCGTGGTCGCCGATTGCGTGACCAACGTCCGCTCGTGTTCATCGAGAACGCCGTCGTGATTGAGATCGGCCTCATCAAAGAGTTTGCCAAACAGCTCCGGCACCTCGCTCTTTTCCAGGAGCTGGTTTTTGTTCGCATCGAAATCCGCCCAATGCTCCAGCAGCGCGCGGAAGTCCACCATGGTGAGCTTCGGACTCGCCCCGGGATTGCCAAAGCGCGGCGTATCCGCCAGCGGACGATCGAAGCCTCCGCGCGGGCGCGGCTTGGGGTCTTCGGCCTTGGCGGTCGCGATCGCGACAGCGAACACAGTCAGCGCAGTGAGAAATGACACGCGTTTCATGGGAGCATGGGGGATGGAACGGCAAGCGGAGTATCCACCCGAAAATGGATCTCCGCGAGCAAGTTTTCGGGCCCGCTCACGAATTCCAAACGCGAAGGAGGAAGGCACAACCGAAGTAAACGAGGAGTCGTGAGGCAGAAAACCCTGGGAGGGGCGATCTCCAGGTCGCCCTGCGTCGCGGAGCGACGCCTTGAGGATGGCGCTTCGCACGTTGGATTCGGTCGGCGACTGGGAAGTCGCCGCCCCCAAAGGCACACATTTTGCCGCGGTTGGACCCCAAAATCGGCGGTCATCTTGGAGCGTGAGAGAAAGAACACCCAACATCCAACGCCCAATGAAGAAAGAGCGCGCGTCACGCGCTTGCGCCATTGGATGTTGGGTGTTGGACGTTGGATGTTGGATGTTAGCCCCGGGCTCCTTTGTGTGCTTGCGAACACGCCCCGAATGAACGACAGCTTTCAGCCCTTTTCGTGAAAACACCACCCAACCCGCTCGAGCAAATCGCTGCCGCGCCTCCCCTGGAGGCGAAGCTGGCGCTTGTTCGCAAGGGCGAGGCGGTGTCGTTCGAGCACGTGGTGGCGGCGGCGCAGCCTTTTCTCGCCGCGCTGCTCGTGCAGCAGGCCAAGGCCCGAGTCTGGATCGTCTGCCCGAATGTCCGCACGCAGGAGACGATGCACAATGAACTGCTCCAGTGGTTCCCGGACGCGCTGTTTTTCCCGGAGATCGATCGTGCGCCGGTGGAAGGCGCGCTGCCCGACCCGGAGAGCATCGCCGAGCGGCTGGGCATCGTGCAACGGCTGACCAGCGTGAAGGGCCGGCAGGTGGTGGTGCTCACCCGGGCCAGCCTGGACGATGAAGTCCCCTCGCCCGCTGCGCTCAAGCAACTCGAGATCCGCCTGCGCCGCTCCACGCGCCTCGACCGCGAGAAGCTGCTCAAGCAACTTGCCGAGGCCGGTTACGAGCACGTGCCTCAGGTCTCGGCCCGTGGCCAGTTCGCGGTGCGCGGCGGCATTCTCGATGTCTTTTCCTTTCACCATTCGTTGCCCGTGCGCATCGAGTTGTTCGACGACGAGATCGATTCCCTGCGCGAGTTCGATCTCGATACCCAGATCAGCGTGCAGCATCTCGACACGGTGACGCTTCTGCTCGGCGAAGCCGCCGCGGAGCGGGCCAGTTGCAAGCTCCAGGAACTGGTCACCGAGCGCGACATCACCATCGATGCCGAGGCCAGTTGGTTCGCCGCCCAGGTGCGGATCATGGAGCATTCGGAGGGCGCGGCCACCGAGGGCGCGGAGGATTATTCCACGGCCTTCTTCGATCACGGCCTTGGCGAATTCGAAGCCGGTGATTTCGTCGTCGATGAAATCAAGCGCGAGCGTTTCTTTTCCCAGCTCCGCGAATGGCGCACCGAGGGCTGGCGGGTGCACGTCTTCTGCAACAACGAAGGCGAGATCGAACGTCTGCACGACCTGCTCCCGCCGGTCGAGGCGGATGCCCTGCAATTCACCGTCGGCACGCTCAATTGCGGTTTCACTTTTCCCTCGGCAAAGGTCGCGGTGCTCAGCGATGCCGAGCTCTTCGGCCGCTATCGCAACACCCGCGCCCGCCGCATGGCCCTGCGCCGCGCGCGCGAGCAGGCCAGCCGTTCGCAGATCGATTTCAGCGAACTAAACGAGGACGATTACGTCGTGCATCTCGAGCACGGCATCGGCCGCTACGAGGGCATGAAATCCATCCCGCGCGCCGATGGCAAAACGGAGGAAGTGCTGGTCCTCGCCTTCGCCGATGACGCCCGGCTCTACGTGCCGCTGGAACAAAGCTACCTCGTCTCGCGCTACGTCGGCGTGGGCAAAAAGAATCCGGCCCTTTCCGTGCTCGGCGACGGCAAATGGGCCAAAGCGAAGAAGAACGCGGAGAAAGCGGTTTTCGACTACGCCTCGAAGCTCCTCGCCGTGCATGCCGAGCGCGAGACAGCCGTCGGCTACGCCTTTCCGCCGGATAACAAATGGCAGCGCGAATTCGAGTCGTCGTTTCTTTTCAAGGAAACCGTCGACCAGCTCACGGCCATCGCCGCGTCCAAGGCGGACATGGAATCCGAGCGGCCCATGGACCGGCTCATCTGCGGCGACGTGGGTTTTGGCAAAACGGAAGTGGCGATTCGCGCGGCCTTCAAGTCGGTGATGGGCGGCAAGCAGGTCGCCATCCTCGTGCCGACGACGGTGCTCGCCGAACAGCACTATCGCAATTTCCGCGAGCGCATGAGCGATTACCCGGTGACGGTGGAATTGCTCAGCCGCTTCCGCACCGCCGCCGAGCAGCGCAAGACGGTGCAAGGCCTCGCCGACGGCCGCGTGGACATCGTCGTCGGCACGCACCGGCTGATCTCGAAGGACATTCTCTTCAAGGATCTCGGGCTGGTCGTGATCGATGAAGAGCAGCGCTTCGGCGTGCTGCACAAGGAACGTTTCAAGGAAATGTTCAAGCTCGTGGACATGCTCACACTCAGCGCCACGCCCATCCCGCGCACGCTCTATCTCTCGCTCATGGGCGCGAAGGACATGAGCACCATCGAGACGCCGCCGCTCAACCGCATCCCGACGGAAACGCTCATCTGTCCCTACGACGAGCGGATCATCCGCGACGCCATCAATCGCGAACTCAGCCGGCAGGGCCAGGTGTATTTCCTGCACAATCGCGTGCACTCCATCGAGATGATGCGCGACAAGATCAAGAAGCTCTGCCCGAAGGCGCGTTGCGTGATCGGCCACGGTCAGATGGATGAGCATGAACTCGAGGACGTGATGCACGAGTTCGTCAGCGGCGCGGCGGATGTGCTCATCTCCACGACGATCATCGAGAGCGGCCTCGATATTCCGAATGCGAACACGATCATCATCGACCGCGCCGACCGCTTCGGCCTGGCCGATCTCTATCAGCTTCGCGGCCGCGTGGGTCGCGCGCAGCACAAGGCCTACGCCTACCTCTTGCTCCCGCGCGAGATGATGACCCAGGGCGAGGCGCGCCGCCGCATCAACGCCATCAAGCAATACAGTTCGCTCGGCGCCGGATTCAAAATCGCCATGCGCGACCTGGAAATCCGCGGCGCCGGCAACATCCTCGGAACGGCCCAGAGCGGGCATATCGTGAACATTGGCTTCGACCTGTATTGCGCGCTGCTCAAGCAGGCCATCGCCAAGCTGAAGGGCGAGAAAGTGCGCGCGCGACTGGAGGTCGTGCTGCGCACGGACTTCGTGGCCACACGTGAGGCGGAATTTTTGAATCGGAGTTCGAAGATCGAAGATGGCAGATCGGAAATGGCAGGACGAGGATCGGCCGCGAACTCCGAACTCCGAACTCCGATCTCCGATTTCGCCCCCGCCTTCCTTCCCAGTGTCTACATCGGCGAATCCCAGCCACGCATCCAGGCATATCGCAAGCTCGCCGAGGTCACGACGCAGGAACAACTCGATACGATTCGCAAGACGTGGCGCGATCGTTACGGCGTCTTGCCTGAGGCCGCGGAAAATCTGCTCGTGATGACCGAGATCAAGCTCGCCGCGACCGCGCGCAAATTCACCATGGTGGAAGCGCGCGACGGCAAACTCATCCTCACCCGTGGCGGCGATTACGTGCAGATCGGCGGCAAATTCCCGCGCCTCACCGCCACCGATCCCAGCGAACGCCTGCGCGAAATGCTGGGGATGATTCGCAGTCTGTAGCAGCGGTTTTTGGGTGGATGGCCACAAAGAGGCACAAAAGACACAAAAGAAGAGCCCTCGTAGGCCACTCCTATTTCCATGTGTGTCGCCCGCTGGCTTGGGGAATGAATTTTTTGTTCCTCCTGCGCCTTTTTGTGGCCATCCCCGATCCCGCTTTTGCGGTTCAGCCCTTCAACATGCGCCGCGCGGCTTCGTAGGCCGCATTGATCCGCCGCGTCTCCTCATCCGCCACGCGGCGGATGCGCTCGGACATATGCGCCACCTTGTCGGGATGATTTTGGGCGATGAGCTCGCGGTAAGCCGCTGTCACTTCCTTCAGCGATGCGCCGCGTGGCACGCGCAGCACCTCCCACCATGGCGGCCCTGACGGCGCCGATTGGCGTGGTGACGACGCCGCGCGTCGCTGTTGCTCCTCCGCGGGCGAAGGCCGGCCCTCGCGGCCTGCTTCAAATTCCGCATGCAGCTTTTTCGCCGTGCGCGACGCCACGCCGAAGGCGAAATCCAGCCAGCTCATGCTCCCGCCTGGTTTCTTCGGCGTGGTCATGGCTGCGGTGCGTTCATCGATTTCAGAATCACACCACCACTATTCATCCACTTCCTCCCATTGCGCCAGCGCCGGCCAACCGGCGGCATTATTTCGATAGGCAATGAGCAGCGTAATGATCTGCTCCGCACCAAAATCTCCGACTCCGCGATAACGCCGCCCCGAAACGCCATCGTAATGTTCCACCTCGAAACCCTCGCGTGCATCGCCACTGATCTCCATGGAATGCCGCGCATCGCGATCGAGAATGAGAAACGCGTACGTCGTGCACGCATCCAGACTCCCCACCGCCGCGCGAATCTGCTCATCCGTCGGCGAAGGAATTCGTTGCTCCCCGGCAATCTCCAAGGTCGGCTGCACGCCCAACGGCGCCGCACCGGAAGGCGAACCCGGTCCTCCATCCGCCGGCGGCGCGCACGGATATTCACGAAGGCGGCGAAAGAGCGAATTCATGGAGGAGATGGCTCATCTCAACTCAGGAACGGGAGGAGAGCAATGAGAATGATCCCTCGGAGCGGGAACGAACTTTCGAACGCCAAATATCGCTCCCACATTGGACGCGTTTCGTCATTCGTTCCCGCTGCGCGGGATCATGCGTTATTTATGCCCCGCCGCCTCGAGCAGCGGTTTGAGTTGTTCAAAGAGCTTTTCCCGAACCTTTATTTCCGCTTCGAGCCGATTGCGAAAATACGTGTAGCTCAAGTGCCCGTCGACCGCCTTGACATCGGCTTTCACCATGAAGGCCATGCCATTGAGGAAAGTCTGCCCGGCCTGCACCCGGTCGGCCGAACTCAGGTCGTGCCGGTTAACCTTTTGCTCCCATTGCATGCCGGCCACGCGCAGCGTGTCGGTGCGGTAGTGCGTCGGCGTCTGGGCGGAGACGCTTTCGTAAAAATTGAAAATGTCCTCCGTGAGCTGGGAGATTTTCCAGAGCTTGTCCGCTTCCGCGTAAAACTCCCCCGGGTTCACCGGCTCCCACCCGGGTATCTTATCGATCCGATAGCCAAAATGGCGCCCGATCTTGGTACCGTTCAAGCGGACGTCGTTTCCAAATTCGTCGTAGGGCCGTCGAGAATAGGTCGCGATGCCGATGACCTTGCCGGTCTTGAGATGAATGATCGGGCTGCCGCTGGTGCCGGGCGCAAAAGGAGCGCTCACCTCGATCTGATCGGGCCCCACGCCCGTCACCGTCCCCTGCCAGGAAGAGACCACGCCGCCTCCCTGCGCATTGCCCATCACCATCAAGCCATCGCCGATTTGCACCGCCGTCCCCAAGTCCGGCATCGCCTCGAACACATGCTCGGGCGCCTTCGCCACCGGGAAGCGAAAGACATCCGGCCCCGCCGCCACTGCGACCGCATCGGGAGTCAGCATTTCTCCGTCCAACAGAACAAAGCGCGGCGGCCTGCTGATGCCTAACAGGTGCGTGTTCGAAAACAACCACGTCTGATTTCCCATGCGGCAAATGAATCCATTGCCGATGATCTCCGCCCCATCCTTCACCGCGGCGATGGAATCCCGGTGCAAGAGCATCGTGCTGAGATCCTCCGCCGCGCCCGGCACTATGACATCGCCATTGGGCTGCACGTTGCCTTGCGGTTCCTTCTTTTTCGAGAAATCCGGCAGCTTCGGCAGCGACTCTCCCGCCTTCTTGAGATAAGGCACCACGGAACCCGCGAGCTTGCCCGCCTTGGTCAGAAACGAATCCGGCACCGGTGTCGCCGGGACCATCGAGGCCGCCGGAGCAGGCAACGCGGCAGAAGTCGGTGCGTGGACAGCCACAGGCGCCGCGACAGGCAAAGGCGCGGGCGTCGCACTGACCACGACCGGCGCGGAAACCGGCTCGCTCGGTGCCGCCGCGACCGGCCCTTTCGGCCGGCTCTCTTCCACGGGCAAAGGCTCGGCTGGTTCGATCCGTGTCACCGGTTCCGTCTTCTCCGCCGGCAATTTCGACATGATGTAATGGTGGCACAACCACGGCAGCAAAATCACCGCGAGTAAAAGCAGCGCGCCCGTCACCTTGCGACCACCGCGCAGCAGCACCACACCCGCCACCACCGCAATCGCCAGCCACGGTGCCCAAAAGACCACCGGCCAGCGCGAGAGCGCCAGCGCCAGCAGACCGAGCAGCAGGCAGATCGCGCCCGTGGTCAATCCTCGCTCCACGACGCTCCGGCACAATCGCGTCCACGCCCATTTTAAAATACTCCGCCAATCCGGCACATCGCCCGGCGCCACTGGCGGCGATGCCTGCCGAGCTTGCGGCGTCTGCGCTGGCTTCAGCATCGCGAGAATTTCATCCAGCGGCAGCCAGTCGGCCTGCCCGGTCCCATGCACCAGATCGCCCGTGGCAAAACGCCCCGACGCGACGCCCTCGCGCAGTTCCATTTCCGAATACGGGCCAGACACTACTCCATCCTTCGACACGTGATAGGCGACAGTTTCCGCAGGGGGCGATCCATTCATCGGCGGCGAAAATGACGCGTTAGTTCCGAGATGCCAATCGCAAACCGGCAAAACGGTTCACCGTTTGTGGCTCATGCTATGGCGCGATTCCGGAGCGCTGATGTCGGCAAATTCGGTATTGAACGCCTGGTAGAGTTGATCGCGCACCTTCGTCTCGTCGCTGAGCTTGTTGCGAAAATACGTGTAGCGCATGCGGCCATCGAGATTCGCCACATCGATCCGCACCATGAACCGCAGCGAATTGAGAAAGCCCTGCGTCGCCGTGCGCCGATCGGATTCGCTCGGGTGCCCCTCGCGCACCCGGCTCATCCAATCCGCCGCCGGCCGGCGCAGCGTATCCGTGGCAAAATTCGGCTCCTTCTTATTCCGCAACGCGGACAGAAAATCGAAGATATCCTCGGTCAATTTCGAGACCTGCTCCATCTGTTCGGCCTCCGCGTACATCTCCGCCCAATTCACTGGCTCCCACGCCGGCACCTTGTCGATCCGATATCCGTAGCGGCGCACCACCACCTCGCCCTTGCCATTCGTCGGGACGCCACTCGCGCCGCCCTGCGGATGCAAGGAAAACTCCTCGTAGCGCTTCGTAAGATACGTCGCGATGCCGATGACCTTCCCCGTCTTCAGGTGGATAATCGGGCTGCCGCTATTGCCGGGAATGAATTCCGCCGAAACCTCCAGCCGGTCTGGACCAATGCCCACGACCTTGCCCTTCAACTCGGTCACCACACCGCCCCCACCCTTGTTGCCGAGCACGATCACATCATCGTCGATGTGCACGTCGTTATCGAAATCCGTCGTCGCCTCCAGCACATGCCGCGGCGGCTGGGTCAGCGCCAGGCGCGCGATGTCCCGGCCCACAGCCAATTCCGCCGTCCCCGGGGTGATCGAGACGCCATCGAGCCGCGTGATCACGGGCTGCCGCACTTCGGAGATCACGTGAATATTGGAAAACAGCCACGCCTTATCGCCCAGACGGCACAGGAAACCGCTGCCCGAACCATTGCTCCCTTTGATGATGACCAGGGCATCATTCTGCGGCACGAAGGCGGGCGGCTCTTCCTTGTTTCCCGCCGGCGCGGCGGAAGGCGCCAATGACGGCGCCGCCAATTTCGTCGGCCCGACTGGCGGCAAGCCGGGGATCGGCGGCTGGGCTTTCGGCGGAGCCAGCGGGGTCAGATCCTGTGGAATGGAGGCAATCGGCGGCGGCGCCAGCGCGGGTTGCGGCTCAGTTGGAAGCGAGGCCGATGCGGGCGATGAATTCGACGAATCGGGAGCCGGCGCCTTCACCCGGTTGAAAAGAGTCACGACCGAGCTGGCGAGGCCCGTCGCTTTATCGAGCAGGCTGGGCGAAGCCGGCGCCGCGGCAGGCTCGACCTTCGCCGCTCCGGGGTCTGCCGCAGGTGCGGAAATCGTCGTCGGCGCGTCGCTCGGGCTCTCTTCTATCGCCACGCTCGAGGTGAGGCCGGGAATCTTGTCCGCCACCGCTTTCGCGCCGATATGGAGAAACAGCCAGGGCACGGCAATCACCCCCACGAGCACGAGCACGGCGGGCACCTTGCGTTCGCGCCGGAAAAGGATCACGCCGGCCAGCGCCGCGAGGAGAAAGCACGGCACCCAAAAGACAAACGGCCATTTGGAAAGCACGAGAAACAGCACCCCGATGGACAGACACACAATCGCCATCCCGCCCAACTGCTCATCAAAATGAGACCGCAACCGCCACCACGCCCATTTCAGGATACTATTCCAGTCCGGCGCCAGCGCGCCCTTCATCTCGTGTCCTTGCCCCCCGAAAACCCGCTTGAGAGGACGCCAATGCTTCTGCCCCTCGGTCTGGACAAAATCCGTCTCCTCGAACCGCCCGTCGGCCAGCCCCGCCCGCAATTCCTCTTCGGAAAAGGGGCCTAACATCTGTCCACGCCGCAGCACGTGGTATTCTACTGCGCTGTCCGCAAAGGGGGCACCATTCATCTGCGGCGAAGATGCCGCGTCCTGGGCAAGATGCAAATGTCAAACGGGGCGGCGGGAAGGCAGAACGCCCAACATCCAACGTCCAACACTCAACATCCAATGAAGAGGCGTACTGCAGTGCGCTTGCGTGATTGGGTGTTGGGTGTTGGGTGTTGGATGTTCTGCCTTTCCTTTCACCCGCGATACTGCTCGTCGCTCACCTTCTCCAGCCAGTCGACCGCCTTGCCATCGAGCTGCTCCTGGATCGCGAGATGCGTCATCGCCGTCGTCGCCGCCGCGCCATGCCAGTGCTTTTCCCCGGGTGCAAACCAGACGACATCCCCGGGGCGGATCTCCTCGATCGGTCCGCCCCAGCGCTGCGCGCGCCCGCACCCGGAGGTCACGATCAAAGTCTGCCCCAGCGGATGGGTATGCCACGCCGTCCGCGCGCCCGGCTCAAAGGTCACACTTGCTCCGACCGCACGTCCCGGAGCCGCCGCCTGAAACAAGGGATCAATCCGTACCGTGCCGGTAAACCAATCCGCCGGTCCAGGGTTGGATGCTTGGGAGCCAATTCTTTTGATTTCCATAGAGATAGGGAATGAGCCTCTTTGATAACCCCATTCGCGCCCCAGCTCCAGCTCGAGAATGCACAGCTATCGGCTCGCTCCAAAATCTCTGCGACCTCTGCGTCTCCGCGTCTCTGCGTTTAAAAACACCCCACCCCACCCTATATGATTCTCTTGCGACCCATGCCGCGATTCGCTTTTGTGGATGACTAATCATGAGCGACGCATTCAAGACCAAGCAGCAATTCGAACTGGGTTCCGGTAAACAAGGCAGCTTCTACTCGCTGCCCGCCTTGGAAAAGCAAGGCGTCGGTCCGATCTCGCGCCTCCCCATTTCCATTCGTATCGTCCTCGAATCCGTCCTCCGCAATTGCGACGGCAAGAAGGTCTCCGAGCAGGACGTCAAGACCCTCGCCAACTGGAACGCCAAAAAGCCCGCCCAGGTGGAAATCCCCTTCCTCGTGGCCCGCGTCGTCTTGCAGGACTTCACCGGCGTGCCGCTGCTCGTCGACCTCGCGGCCATGCGCTCCACCGTGGAGCGGCTGGGACGCGACCCGAAAATGATCGAACCCCTCGTGCCGGTGGACCTCGTCGTCGACCACTCGGTGCAGGTCGATTTCTTCGGCTCCGCCCAGGCGCTCGAGCTCAATCTCGAATTCGAGTTCAAGCGCAACCGCGAGCGTTACCAGCTCCTCAAGTGGGGCCAGCAAGCCTTCCAGACCTTCGGCGTCGTGCCGCCGGGCATCGGCATCGTGCACCAGGTGAATCTCGAATACCTCGCCAAGGGCATGCTGGAAAAGGACGGCGTCTATTATCCGGATACCCTCGTCGGCACCGATTCGCACACCACCATGATCAATGGTCTCGGCGTGGTCGGCTGGGGCGTGGGCGGCATTGAGGCCGAAGCCGGCATGCTCGGCCAGCCCGTGTATTTCCTCACGCCGGAAGTCGTCGGCGTCCACCTCACCGGCGCGCTCAAGGAAGGCGTCACCGCCACCGATCTCGTGCTGCACGTCACGCAGATGCTGCGCAAGGCGAAGGTCGTCGGCAAGTTCGTCGAATTTTACGGCCCGGGCGCGAAGTCGCTCCCGGTGGTCGATCGTGCAACCATCGCCAACATGGCGCCCGAGTACGGCGCGACCATGGGCTTCTTCGGCGTGGACGAAGAAACCACGCGCTACCTCACCGGCACCGGCCGCAGCGAAGAGCACGTAAAGTCGTTTGAAAATTACTACAAGGCGCAGGGCCTGTGGGGCATTCCGGAGAACAAAGGCCAGATCGATTACTCGGTCGACCTCGAACTCGACATCTCCACCGTGGTGCCCGGCGTGGCCGGCCCGAAGCGTCCGCAGGATCGCATCGTCCTGCCTGAGCTCGGCAGCACCTTCCGCTCGCTCCTCACCAAGTCCGTGCCCGATGGCGGCTACGGCAAGAAGGAAGCTGACATCGCACTCGAAGTGCCGGTGCACATCAATGGTTCCAACACCAATGGGCATCACAACATGTTCTCCACCGACGCGGCGCAGGCGAAAAATCACCTGCAGGAAGGCACGCCACAGCACGTCTCGGAGATGATCACCAACCGGCCGACGCCGGACTCCGCCGCGGACCTCGCCGCGTCGCCTTACAAGAAGGCGGACGTGAAGGTCGGCAATGGCAGCGTGCTCATCGCGGCCATCACTTCGTGCACGAATACTTCCAACCCGAGCGTGATGCTCGGCGCCGGCCTGCTTGCCAAAAAGGCCGTGGAGAAAGGCCTCATGGTGAATCCGGCGGTGAAGACTTCGCTCGGGCCCGGCTCGCGCGTGGTCACCGATTATCTCACCAAGACCGGCCTGCAGCAGTATCTCGACACGCTCGGCTTCCAGACCGTCGGCTACGGTTGCACGACCTGCATCGGCAACTCCGGCCCGCTGCATCCCGCGCTCGAGGAAGCGATCAACAAGAACGATCTCGTGGCCGCCAGCGTGCTCTCGGGCAACCGCAACTTCGAGGCGCGCGTGCATCAGAATATCAAGGCGAACTTCCTCATGTCGCCGCCGCTCGTCGTCGCCTTCGCGCTTGCCGGCACGGTGGATATCGACCTCAGCAAGGACCCGCTTGGCAAGGGCAAGGATGGGCAGGACGTGTTCCTCAAGGACATCTGGCCGAGCCTCAAAGAAATCCGCGAAGCCATGACCAGCGCACTCAAGCCCGAGGTCTTCCGCAAGCTCTACACCGACTTCGCCAATCAGAACCCGAAGTGGAACGAAGTCCCCTCGTCTGTCGGTGAAGTTTATTCGTGGGACGAGAAGTCGACTTACATTCAGGAGCCGCCGTTTTTCGAGGGCTTCGGCATGGAGCCGGGACACATCACCGAGATCAAGGGCGCGCGTTCGCTCGGCATCTTCGGCGATTCCGTCACCACCGATCACATCAGCCCGGCCGGCGCGATCAAGAAGACCAGCCCCGCGGGCAAGTTCCTGCTCGACAATGGTGTGTCGCAGGAAGACTTCAACAGCTACGGCTCGCGCCGCGGCAATGACCGCGTGATGACCCGCGGCACCTTCGCCAACGTGCGCATTAAGAACCTCATGGTGCCCGGCGTGGAAGGTGGCGTGACCAAGCATCAGCCCGACGGCGAGCAGATGTCGATCTATGATGCCTCGATGAAGTATCAGCAGGCCGGCACGCCGCTGGTCATCTTCGCCGGCCATGAATATGGCACCGGCAGCTCGCGAGACTGGGCGGCGAAAGGCACGCTGCTCCTCGGCGTAAAAGCCGTGATCGCCCAATCCTTCGAGCGTATCCATCGCTCCAACCTGTGCGGCATGGGCGTGGTCCCGCTGCAATTCCCCGAAGGCGTGAGCGCGCAGACCCTCCAACTCGACGGCACGGAGACCATCGACGTGCTCGGTCTCGACGACAACATCAAGCCGATGAGCGACGTGAAGATCGTCATCCACCGCGCCAACGGGAAGAGCGAAGAGCTCACCGTGAAGAGCCGCATCGACACCGGCATCGAAGTCGACTACGTGCGCCACGGCGGCATCCTGCCCTATGTGTTGCGGCAATTGCTCGGCGCATAGCGCCAGGTTTTCTTAATCTTAATCCTAATCTTAATCTTAATCCCCAACCGGAAAGAGACAGATTAGGATTAAGAGTAAGATTAAGATTAAGGCTCCGACCGGAACCAGCCCATGAAACTCCGCCTCGTAGTTGAACAGCATGCTACCACGGGCCGTTGGGCTTCGTATTTTCCGGAAATTCCGGGGTGCGCATCCACCGGCGACAGCGGGGTGGACGCGATCGCCAATGCCCGCGAGGCACTGGAGCTGTGGTTCGAACCCACACCGCTTCGATTGCCCAAAGATGCGAGGATCGTCGAGATCGCTGTCTCTTGAGCAACCACTTTGTCGTACCTATGAATCCCGGAGAAGCAAGGCGGCGAATGTGTCCCGGGTATCCGCTGAACGGATACTGTCCCGAAGGGACAACGGAATTTAGCCGGTGGCGAAAGCCGCCGGAACCCGCACACCTATCATTCGCCCCGGAGGGGCGGTGGAAATGAAAAAGTGTCGCGTCCCGCACCCCTCCGGGGCTTCGCGTATGTTGGTGGGAGATTCCGGTGGCTTTCGCCACCGGCTAAATTCTGCCGTCCCTCCGGGACGATGCTTCCCCGACGCCATTTAGCCATTCGTGAACACTATCCAAGCTCGATTGCCTTTCGCCCTTCAAACTCCCAGTCCCATGCCCCGCTCCATCGTCTACTGGTCCGTAGTCGTCCTGCTAACGATCTTCGGCGCGTATTTCCGCTTCCCGCTCCATCGCGATCCGGGTTTCCCGAGCAACTTCGACGAGCAGGTCTATATCGCCTATGTCGACCGTCTCGCGGAGCACGGCATCGCTTCCTATCCCGCCATTTTCCATGACTATGTCGAGCAGGCCAGCAAAGCCGAAATCGTCTTTCTGCCACCGAGTCGAGTGGGCTACGTCGTCCCGGCGTGGTTACTCACCCGGTTGACAAAGTGGAATTCCTACGAAGCGCTGCGGATGGTCTCGGCAGTGGGGAGCTTTCTCTTTGCGCTGACGGGGTTTTTCTTTGCCCGCCGCTGGGTCACCCCACGCATGGCGCTGGCCGTCCTCGGGTTGCTCATCTGTGCACCGCTGCAGATTCATCTCTCGCAATTTGTCTTTATCGATGGCGTGGCGGCGTTTTGGGCACTGCTCACGGCGGTCTCGGTTTGGGAATGCTTTCAACAGCCGCGCCGCCTCGGATGGGCGATTACCGCGGGCTTCGCCGCCTGGGCACTGCTCCTCACGAAACAGGAGATCGCCGCTTTCGTGGCGCTATTTCTGATCGTGGCGCTGCTGCTCGGTAAACGCCTCGGTTTCTCGACCGATCGCCGACCCGTTTTCGTCGCACTGACCTGCGCTGGATTGCTCGGGGTGCTGGTGCTCGTCCTTACCGCCGGCGGCGTTTCCGTGTTGGGCGAGACTTTCCGAATCTACATCGAGCGTTCACCGCAAATCCCCTACGCTGTCAAAACCGGCGACGGTCCTTGGAACCGCTATCTCATCGAGCTGGTCCTCCTCAGCCCGCTCGTCTTTCTCCTGGCGCTGTGCGGCATCTTCCGCGGCCAGCCCAAAGGCTCGGTGGGGAGATACTGGCTGCTCTTCCTCGTCACCACTTACCTCATCATGGGTAACGTGCAGTATGGGATGAACCTGCGCTACACCGCGATGTGGGACTTTCCCCTCGCGCTCTTTGCTGTCATGGCAATCTCATCGCTGACCACGCGGCGGCGGCATCCCGTGGTGTGGGCGGCGGCGTTGACCGGAGTGGTCTGCCTGATGACCTTTCGCCAGTACAACGTCATCTTTCGGGAAAATGCCCTCGGCCAGAATCTTTACGATCCTATTCCGGAATACATGCTCCGCGCGGTGCGGATTCTGAAATAGCGTTGGAATAAGAGGCAGGCGTCGCTCCGCGACGGGCCGCTCTGATGAGGCTACCGTGGACTAAAGTCCACGGCTACAGGCCTGGCATCGCTCCGCGATGCGCCCTGCCTCCAGCTCGAATGTCGGTTCAGGCGAGCAATGCGGGTGTGAACCTCACTTCATAAACCCGTGCTCCTTCAGCCAGAACGCGCAGTCGCGCGTCCACGGGTGCAGCTTCTCGGGATCGAATGTCTTGAAGCCGAGGCCGATGCCATGCTTGCCCTTTTGATAGAGGTGTAAATCGAACGGCACACCCTTCTCGCGCATGGCGTCGGCGAAGGCGAAGGCATTGTCGACCGGGACCTTTTCGTCCTCGACCGTCTGCCAGATGAATGTCGTCGGCGTGTCCTTCCGCACGTTGAGCCGCGGCGAGAGCAGGTTCTTCAACTCCGGTGTGGCATGCGCGCCGAGGAAACGCGCTTCACGTTCCGGATTCGGCTGATCGAAAAGAATGAAGCCGTAGCACAGCACCGCGAGATCGGGCCGCGAGCTCACGCGCTCGACAGGGTCCGCATCATCCGGTTTGCCGTTGTCGAATTGCGTGATGAGCGTGGCCGTGAGATGGCCACCCGCACTGGAGCCGATCATGCCGATGCGTTTCGGATCGATGCCCCACTCCGTGGCGTGCGCGCGCACCGTGCGCAGTGCGCGGGCCGCATCGAGCAACGTGGTCGGCACGAAATAGCCATCGGTCGTGAGGCGATACTTCAGCACGAAGGCGGCGATGCCCAGCGAGTTCAGCCATTTGGCAAAAGGCTCGCCTTCGTGCGCGGCGAGATTGCGATAGCCGCCGCCGGGGCAAACGATGAAAGCCGCTCCACTCGCCTGGTCGTCGGCCGGCCAGTACGGCGTGAGCGTCGGAATATCCTTCGGCGCGTCGCCGAGTGCGTCGGGCGCTTTCCCCGCCCAGAGGCGCATCGGTTCCGTGGGATGCTCGGCGGCGACCACCGAACCGACGACGAAGACACACAGCAACGAGAGAACGCGGGGAGAAATCATGTCGCGGATGCTTTCGCTTTTTCGCCGGCAGTGCAAGGGCGGCAAGTGCAAAAACCTTACGCAAGTACGTCTAAGGTTCCGGCTCTTTGAAGCATTGACAGAACATCCGCGCACCGCGCACCGTTAGCACTCTCACCATGAACGACCCCCTCATACACACGCCCACTCGGCGTCAATTCCTCAAAACCACCGCCGCTGCCTCCGCACTCGCCGGCGTCAGCGTCCCCTTCGTCCACGGCGCCAGCGACGACACGCTGCAAGTCGCGCTCATCGGTTGCGGTGGCCGCGGCACCGGTGCGGCGCACAACGCCATGTCGGTCACCGGGCCGCCGGTCAAGCTCGTGGCCATGGCCGACGTGTATCAGGAAAGGCTCGATAAGAGCTACAAGTCGCTCAAGACCCAGCACGAAGACAAAGTCGACGTGCCGGATGACCGCAAGTTCATCGGCTTCGATGGTTACAAGCACGCGATGGATTCGCTGAAGAAAGGCGACATCGCCATCTTCACCACCCCCCTCGCGTTCCGCTGGGTGCACTTCCGTTATGCCATCGACAAGGGGCTGAACGTCTTCATGGAAAAGCCGCTCATCGCCGATGGTGCGAGCGCGAAGAAGATGTATGCCATGGCCGAGGAATCGGAAAAGAAAGGCATGAAAGTCGGCGTCGGTCTCATGTCCCGCCACAGCAAGCCGATGCAGGAATTGCACAAGCGCGTGCAGGATGGCGAAATCGGCGAGATCATCAACATGCGCGGCTATCGCATGTCCGGCCCGCTGGCTTCCGCGTTTTCGGAAAAGTGGCCCGGCCTGACCGACAAGTCGGCGCCGACCGAACTGCTTTGGCAGATCAGCCGCTTCCACAGCTTCCTCTGGGCGAGCGGCGGTTGCTTCGCCGACTTCTACATCCATCACATCGATCATCTCTGCTGGATGAAGAATGCGTGGCCGATCAAGGCGCAGACGGTGGGTGGACGTCACTATCGCTATAATTACGTCGACCAGAACTTCGACAGCTACTCGGTGGAATACACCTTCGAGGACGGCAGCAAGTTCTACATGGACGGCCGCTGCATGGTCGGCGCGCTGCCCCTCTATTCCAGCTATCTGCACGGCAGCAAGGGCCTGGCGATCGTCTCCAAGAATGGCGACATCGGCACGCCTTCCAGCACCTACAAGGGCCAGAACCCGAGCCGCGCCAACCAGATCTGGCAGAGCACGGACACGACGAATCCTTACCAGAACGAATGGGATGCGCTGGTCAGCGCCATCCGCACCGACCAACCGCACCATGAAGTGAAGCGCGGCGTCGACGCCAGCGTGGCGACGGGCATGGGCCGTATGGCCGGCCACACCGCGCAGGAGATCACCTGGGACGACTTCCTCAACTGCGACCACGCCTTCGCGCCCGACGCGGACAAGTTCACGATGGACGGACCGCCGCCGGTCAAGTGCGACAAGGACGGCAAGTATCCTGTGCCGGAGCCGGGCATCGTCAAGAAGTACGAATACCAGCCTCAGGACAAAGCCTAAGCCGCTCGATTCGCCATCGCTTCTGTTTAACCCGCGCAGAAGCCGAAGAAAGATTCCGTATGGAGGGTACCTGCCGGGGAGGCCATGCTTCCCCGGCAGTTCTATTTTAACTCTTAATCTTAATCGTAATCTTAATCTTAATCCCCTCGGCCAGCGGACGGCGGAAGAGTAAGATTACGATTAAGAGTAAGATTAAGAACTGCGGCTTTTCCCAAGCCGGTCAATGGCCTTCGTGGCAGCCGCAGCCCGGACCGCAACCGCCTTCGCCCATCACCCGCACTTCCAGATTGATGCCTTGAAACGCAATCTGGTCGCGCACCATGCTCAGGAAGCCGACGACGTCGTTCGGTGGCATGCCCACGCAATCGAGCTGGACGCGGATCTTCTTTCCGTCGAATTGCGGAAACGACTCGGCCATCTCGCCATCGAGCGCGAAGGAGAGATACGCGTTGATCTTCTCCTGGAGCTGAAAGAGGCGCACCTCCGATCCGTCCCAAGGACGCGGCTCCAGCATGATCAGCGTGACTTCGCCGGTATTCGCGTCCTCGGCGATGACGTCGATGACATCCGCAAACTCTACGCCGCGCGGAGATGGGTCGATGGATTCAGAACTCACAGGGTGCAATGAATTGTCCAGCCGGGGCCGAATGTCAAAAGTTCCTCGCCGCTTACGCGCAGCCTTCCGCCCCCTCGCGAAAGAACTCGGACTTCCTTCTTCCGCAAACATCCGCTAACAGCGAACCTCCTCCGCGTTCATGAAAGCCATCCGCGTCCAGCAATTCGGCGAGCCTGATGTCCTCCAGGTCGCCACCGTCCCCGATCTCACTCCCGCCGCCGGCCAGATCCTCGTCCGCATCCAGGCGATCGGCATCAACCCGGTCGAAACCTACATCCGCTCCGGCAAGTATGCCAAGCTGCCGCCGCCGCCCTATACTCCGGGTACCGATGGCGCAGGCACGATCGCCGCGCTCGGCAGCGGCGTTACCGGCTGGAAAGTGGGCGATCGTGTTTATCTCGCCGGTTCGGTCACTGGCACTTACGCCGAGCAGGCCCTCTGCGAACCCGTCCATCTTCATCCCCTGCCCGACAACGTCTCCTTTACCCAAGGCGCGGCGCTCGGCGTGCCCTACACGACGGCCCACGTCGCCCTGTTTCATCGTGGCCATCTGCGCTCGGGCGAGATCATCCTCATCCACGGCGCCACAGGCGGAGTCGGTCTCGCCGCTGTGCAACTCGCGCAAACCGTGGGAGCGCGTGTGCTGGCCACCGGTGGCACCGACGAAGGACGTTTGCTACTGCTCGATCAAGGCGCCTACGCGGTTTTCGACCATCATTCGAAGGACTATCCGGAACGCATCCTCGATACGACCGACGGGCGCGGGGTGGATTTCATCCTGGAGATGCTGGCCAGCGTCAATCTGGGCAAAGACCTTCCCATGCTGGCCAACAACGGCCGCGTAGTCATCGTCGGCAGCCGTGGACCGGTGGAAATCAATCCGCGCGACCTCATGGCGCGCAACGCCGATGTTCGCGGCGTGATGGTTTTCGGCACACCCGCACCGGTGCTCACCGAAGCGCATCTGGCCATCGTCTCGGGGCTGAAGGAAGGCAAGCTCCACCCGATCATCGCCCGCGAGTTTCCGCTCGCGGATGCAGCCGAAGCGCACAAGACCGTGATGGCTCCGGGAGCTTCGGGGAAGATCGTGCTGGTGAACTAGGCTAAATCGACATTCAGCCAGTGGACGACAGCGGTCTTTTCAATCGCTGAGCGATGTTTGCCTGTAGCCGTGGACTTTAGTCCACGGAAGGGCGTCCATGAGGCGCGTCGCGGAGCGACGTTTGCGACCGCGACTCACCGCCAAAAGGCCAACGTCGCTCCGCGACGAGGCCGCTGGGAAAAGGTTTCCGTGGGCTAAAGTCCACGGCTACAGGCATGAATCGCTCCGCGATTAGAAGAATCGCCAACGCACGCTTTCAGCGAATGCCAGATTCAGTCTGGCGGATTACCCCACCTGCCCGCGCTGACGCAGGGCGTGGTCGACGAGGACCAGCGCCGCCATGGCTTCCACCATGGGCACCGCTCGCGGGAGCACGCACGGGTCGTGGCGTCCGCGCGCTTGGAGCTCCGTCGCTTCGCCAGTGACGGTCACCGTCTCCTGGGGTTTGAAAATGGTCGCCGTGGGCTTGAAGGCGATGCGCAGGAAGATCGGCTCGCCATTGGTGATGCCGCCTTGAATGCCGCCGGAGAGATTGGTCCGCGTGCGCACTTTGCCACTCTCCATCACGAAAGCGTCGTTGTGCTCCGAGCCGCGCAGACGCGTCCCAGCGAAGCCGCTGCCGACTTCGAAACCCTTGGTCGCCGGCAGACTCATCATCGCCTTGGCCAGGTCCGCTTCGATCTTGTCGAAGACCGGTTCACCCCAGCCCGCCGGCGTGCCGCGGATGACGCACTCGATCGTCCCCCCCACGCTGTCGCCCTCGCTGCGCACCTGCTTGATGAAATCGATCATCTCCTGCGCCTTCGCCGGATCGGGGCAGCGCACAATGTTCGACTCGACCTCCTCCATCGTAACCGTCTCCGGATTAACGTAGGCCTTGATTTCGTGAATCGTCTTCACATAGGCCACGATCTCCAGCCCCGGCGCCAATTGCGTCAGCGCCTTCTTGGCCACAGCCGCGGCAGCCACACGCCCGATCGTCTCCCGCGCCGAAGCGCGCCCACCGCCCTGCCAATTGCGAATGCCATACTTCGCCTGGTAGGTGTAGTCGGCGTGGGACGGGCGATAGGCCGTCTCCATCTCGCGGTACGATTCCGGCCGCGCGTCCTTGTTCATGACGGCGACACAGATCGGCGTGCCGAGCGTCTGCCCCTGGAACACTCCAGAGAGAATGCGGCACTGATCCGCTTCATCGCGCGGGGTGACAATCTCACTCTGGCCGGGACGGCGGCGGTCGAGATCGCGCTGGATATCCGCCTCGCTCAATTCAAGGCGCGGCGGACAACCATCAATCACAACGCCGACACCGCCCCCATGGGATTCACCCCAGGTGGAGATGCGGAAAGCTTGGCCAAACTGACTGGACATGATGTGGGATTAAGGAGTTCCAAGAGCCTGGAGCCAAGAGCCAAGTGCGCCACATTCTAGCGCTCGGCCGGGCCACTTGGCTCTCGTTACTTGGCTCTTGGCACTGATCTCTCAGTACACGTCCTTCTTGTAACGCTTCTCCTTCTTCAGGCTCTCGACGTAAGCCGCCGCTTCTTCGGGCGATTTGCCACCCTGCGACTCGGCGATGCGATGCAGTTCGGTATCCACGTCCTTGGCCATGCGGGCACCATCGCCGCACACATAGAAGTGCGCGCCTTCCTGCAACCATTTCCACAGCTCCGCGGCGTTCTCGCGCATTTTGTCCTGCACGTAAATCTTGTTGGCCTGGTCGCGGGAAAAGGCGACCTCGAGCTTGTTCAGCACGCCATCGGCCTGCAGCGCGGCGAGTTCTTGTTCGTAAAGGAAATCCTTCGCGCGGGTCTGCTCACCGAAGAAGAGCCAGTTCTTGCCCTTCGCGCCGGTCACCTTGCGCTCCTGGATGTAAGCGCGGAACGGCGCCACACCCGTGCCCGGGCCGACCATGATGACCGGGGTATTCGTGTCTTCCGGCAGACGGAAATGTTTGGCCGTATGGACGAACACGCCGGCCTTCTGGTCGCCACCCCAGCGTTCGGCGAGGAAGGTCGAGGCCACGCCCTTGCGCTTCCGCCCATGGCTCTCGTAACGCACCGTGGCCACGGTGAGATGCACGGATTCGGGATTCGCCTTGAGCGACGAGGCGATCGAGTAAAGGCGCGGCTGCAACTTGCGCAGCGTCTTCACGAATTCTTCCACACCCCACTTCACTGAATGATGCGCGAGGAGGAAATCGATGAACTCGAGACCCCAGAGGTAATCCTCCAGCGCCTTTTTCTGCGCCGGGTCGTTGAAAAGATCGCGCAAATCGGCGACTGCGGAGTCGGCCTTCTCGATGAGCGCCTTGAGGAATTCCTTGCTCGGTTGGGTGATGATATAGTCGCCAAGCAGCGCATTCCGCAGGGACTTCGGCTGTCCATCCGACCCCGTCACGCTTTCCTCGCCGGTGGCGCCGATGGCCGTGATGATCTCCTGCACGAGCTCCGGGTCGTTCGTGGCAAAAAGACCCAGGGAATCGCCGACTTCGTAATTCAGCCCCGAACCGGCGAGCGAAATTTCATGATGGCGCGTGTCCTTGCCCGATCCTTCTCCCGACAGCTTGCGATTAACGGGATGAAGAGCGGGAAACGGATTTTTGCGCGAATAAAGCGAAGTAGGATCTGACGACATAAAACGGCGGAGAATAGGGCGCATGAAACGCCCCCGCAAGTCCGTCGTGTGTCACGGGGCATCTTCTTCTTAATCGTAATCCTTAATCCTTAATCCTTCGCCCAGACCCGACGTCTGAAGGATTAAGGATTAACGATTAAGGATTAAGGATTAAAGATTATGATCAAGGGCACGCCAGGCTGCGCAAGATCGCGTTCTCGTCGCTACCTCGCCGGTATTTCGGCGGCGAGCAGGCAGACGTCGTCGTCGAAGCCACGCGCCGCGTAGGATCGCACGGCGGCGACGATGCCATCGACCAACACCGGGAGCGGTTCAGCGGCCAAAGCCCGGGTGAACTCGGCGAGGCCTTCGACACTGAGTAGAGTGCCATCGGCCCCGTCCACTTCGAACAGCCCATCGGTGTAGAAGAGGATGATGTCCCCGGCCTCGAGAGATCGTTCGTAGTTGCCGAAAGTCACCTGCGGGAAAATGCCGAGTGCGGGGTTGAAATCACAGCGCGGTTGATCGAGCAAGCCCACAGTCCCCTTTCCTCGCATGAGGTGCAGCGGCGCGGGATGCCCGGCACTGGCGTAGCTGACCGAGCGGCGTTCGGCATCGAAGATGGCGTAGGCGGCGGTGACGAACATCACTCCTGTTTCCGTGGGGATGATCTCGATGAGACCGCGGTTCACGCGGGCGAGCACTTCGCCCGGCGAGGAAACGTGGGTGCAGGCTTCCTGCACGAGCACCCGCATCATGGCGGTGATCAGGGCGGAGCGGACGCCATGGCCCATCACATCGCAGATGAAGACGCCGGCCCGGTGCTCGCCGAGCGGGAAGACGTGAAAAAGATCGCCGCTCACCGCCGTAGAGGGCAGATAGTGATGGGCAAAGCGCAGGGTGCTATCCTCGGCCTTCGCTCCGGGCGGAAAGGCGGGAAATTGCCGCGGCAGGAGCGTGAGTTGCATCTCACGCGCGAGAGCGAGGTCCATCTCCATCTGTTCGTTCTTGTTCGCGATTTCCCGGCGTTGAGCCTGCAATTGCTCCACGTGCGCCTCGAGTAGGGATGTCTGCAAGCGAACCAGCGTGTGGACGTGAATGAGGCCCAGGAAGAGACCCTCGCTATCCACGAGAATGACGTCGTCGTAAAATTCCGCCGCCTCCCGCGAAAATACGGCCCGCAGGACAGCGTCGACCGTCATATCTACAGATACCGAGAGCGAAGTCGGCGCCATATGGGCGCGGGCGGGTTTGCGAGCGAAAAGGGCGTAACCGTAGCGGCCGCCGAGCAGCATCCCAATCTCACGCCGCGCACAGACACCCTCCGGTCGCTGGCCATCGAGCACGGCCATGTATTCCTGCTTGTGGCCCCGAAAACGCTCAAAGGCGGTATCCGTCGGTTCGTCCCCTTGCACCGCCTCGCTGTGGCCAATCAAGGTCCGCCAATCGATCATCCCATCCGCCATTTTCGGCTCAGAAGCGGACGGGGCAGTCGAGGAGGACGGAGCGGTCACGGCACATAAGATGCCGGGAGTTTCAGCGGAACGCTTGAGCAGGATTGTTACAATTGCGTGGCGGACGCTCCATCGGGCGGATCCGTTTGAAGAATGGCACTACTCCCCGAGTCGCCACAGCGTGCTATCCGTCCGCACGTAGACGTGATTCCCGCTGATCGCCGGGGTGCAGAGAATGTTTTCTTTCGTCTCGGTGTTCAGTGGCAATTGCACCTGGCCGATCAACTTGCCCTCGGACGCGCTCGTCTCGACGACCTGCACGAGGCCTTTCTCATTCACCGCCAGCAACCGGGAGCCTGCGCCCACCGGCGAACCGCTGAACGGCCCGGTGAGCCGCAGCTTCCATTGGATGCTGCCTGTCTTGATGTCTCCCGCCAATATCACGCCCGCGTTGTTGCAGCTGAAAATCGAGCCCCCCAACACGAGCGGACTGATCGTCGCCGGGTTGATCTGCTTCGAGCGCCAGAGCTGTTTCGGCGCGGCATTGCTGGCATCCGGGGAGAGCGCGGTGACACCATTCGACGCCGCATAGATGATTCCCGAAGCCACGACACTCGAACTCGTGGTCGAGGCGCCTTCCGTATACTCCCACAGCCGGCTGCCGCTCGCCGGATCGACGGCCAGGAGTCCCTTGGAGGACTGCAGCACGGCCACCGGCGTCGCGTGGGCGCCGGCCCGCCAGGGCACCGGACTGCTCCAGTTCGCCGCCTTCGGCCGATCGAGCTTCCACAGGTTGCATCCCGTTTTGGCATCGACCCCGAGCGAGTAGCTCTCGCTATCGTTTTCAATCGTCACGACCACGGTTTCACCGATCACAATGGGCGAGGAGGCCATGCCGAGACTGTTGCTGGCGTTCGGGTAATCCGTCGTGAGCCCGCGCACCCAGAGCAGATTTCCCTCGAGATCGAAAGCCGCGAGATCGTTGCAACTCCACAGGGCAAAGACGTGCCGGCCATCGCTGCACGGCGTCGAGGAAGCGATCGAAGTCTTGGGATGAGACATCGTGCGGCCCGTCGCCTGCAACTGGCGTTCCCAGATTTTGCGGCCATTCGCGGCGTCGAGGCAGAAGAGGTGCAGTCGCTCCTGCTTCGGCCCGCTGGCGCAGGTGAGGAATAGCTTGTCACCGACGATGATCGGGCTCGCCAGGCCACGTCCGGGCAGTGGCACGCTCCAATCGATTTTCAATGCGGCCGGAATCTGTCCGTCCGGCGCCACCGCCGTGCTATCGGGGGCCACGGAATTGCGGCCCAGTCGGAGGCCCAGCGCCGGCGCGGCCCAAGCCAGGGCGAGGAGAGAAAGAGAATAAAGGAGGCGCATGGGGGAAGAAAAGCAGGGGTTCATTTGGCCGGTGTTGCCGCGGCGAGAATGGCCGTGCCGGCGCCATCGCAAACTCGAAGCTGGAATTCCCATTCCACGGTCCATTGTTCCTTCTGCTCGTTCTGGCAGCATTTCACGAGAATGGTATTCGCGCCCTTCCGCAGATGGCACTTCAGCTTGTACTGATCCATCTGCTGGCCTCGGTGGTATTCATCGCGACCGAAGAGAAACTGTCCATTGAGCCACACCTTCCACCCATCCTTGCAGCCCAGCCGGATCTCGGCATCGCGCTCTTCCGTGGACTGGAAATCGGCCACGGCATAGGCGGTCACTTCCTTCAACATCCCAAACGGCTTGTTGAAATCGAGCTTTCCATATTCGTCGCCGCTCACGAAGGGCTGCCACTTCACCGGCCCGCTCTTTCCGTCATAGGTGGCATCGAGCCGGATTTCCTTTTCCGGCGGGAAGACCGTCTCGAAACCCTTCCGCTCCGAGTTGTCGAATGGCCCGATGACCTGCCACTGCATGAGGAAACCAAAGTGCTTCGGCAAATCCACCGGCACGGATTGCTTGCGCAATTCCGTGACGATGGCGCGCGTCTGGTCCTCATCGCGCACCACATCGAGCGCGGCGAGATAAGCCGTTTTGGCCGCATCGGCTTCCTTGGTCCTGGCCGCATCGATGAGCCGTTGCACCGCGCCGCGCCGCAACTCCTGTACGGGGTCGGTGGCCAGCGAGGGCTCTACGGCATCGGCCCTTGCGGGATCAGCTTCCTTGAGAAGATCAAAAGCCAGGCGGCGCGCCGGCGGCGGGTGCGCGGTGTCCTTGAGAAAGGCTTCCACCTCGGCCACGGGCAAGGCCTGGCCTTGCGCTCGCGCGTTTTGCACGATGGCATCCCCGGCAATGCGCAGCCAGTTGTCGGCCACCGGACTTCCCTTGCCCACGACCGCCAACAACGCAGGCAGCGAAGCGGGTCCGGTCTGCACCACCTCCTTCCAGGCTACACTTGCCGCTTCATTCCCCTGTCCTTCCCGGCCGACATTTGCCAGAGCTTGCAGTGATTGATCAAGCGCGCCCTGTGCGGACACCGCACATAGACAAACGAGGGGGAACAGTGAGAGTTTCATATTTAGTTTGGCGGCATCGTATTCGGACGGGCCGGCGAGACGCGGGACATATCGTGCGAAGAGAGGGTTACCCCGCTGCTAACCCCGAGGCGGTCGTCTTTCTTGGGCATCGACGGCTCATTGGCGCACCCCACCACGAGAACCGCTGGAATCAGGATGAATGAAACGAGGCTCAGCGCATTCATGTATTCCCTATTCCGCCTTGAGAGAGCGGAAGAAAACCTGCGCCGTGCCTTTGGTCGCCTGCGGATACAGGCCGGCTTTGAAATAGTTGGCGAACTTCCAATACGACAGGTCGCGCACCAGCTTCTCCTGCCCATCCACGGCGATGTGCAATTGCCCGCCTTTCACGATGATCGAGACCTTGGCGTAATCACCCTTGAGGTCTTTCTTCAACAGCACCATGTCCGTCTTGTCCCCGGAATTATCCGGCTTCACCGCAGCGTAGAGGCTGCCGTGATTCACCGCGATCCGCAATAGGGGCGGCGCATTATCTCCCTCGAGCGTGATGCCGTGAATCTGCAGCACGGTCAGCTTGTCCGGCTGTAAATGCGAGACCACCCGCACTTCTCCGGTGAGGGTGTGATTTTCCTCCACCGTCCAGTTCGGCAAATGCCGTAACTCCGAACGGACATAATGCGTATTCGGCGTGGTCCCCTTCTCCGCCGCGTCGAGCGAGAAGACCATCTCCTTGCTGTCGTTGAGGAAGAAGTAGCCGGAGGAGTAATTGCGCAGGTCCTTGACCTCGAGCGGCCCCGGCACCTGCAGCTTCCAGGCGTGCAAATCAAACGCCTGCGCGGGCGGAGCCGTGTCCCCACAAAAAGCGCTGACCGCGCTGCAAAAATACAGCGCGGTCAACGCGAAGAGCGATTTTTTCATGCGATGCGACCGAGGTTGGCCGACGCGTAACGCCGGTTACTGTCCGATCTTCGGGCCGTCGCCGATGTCTCCCGGCGTGGGCATATGCATCGCGCGGATCCAGATGTTGCGATAGCGAATCGGATTGCCGTGGTCCTGCAGCTTGATCGGACCCTTTTCCGGGTGCGGATGATAGGTTCCGACGTGCAGGTGCGGCGTTTCGCCGATGAGGGCGGTGTGATTCTGCGTGACGACGCCATTGTGCAGCACGGTTACGATCATCGCCTTCTCGAGCTTGCCATCCTTGAAGCGCGGGCCTTCGCACAGGATGTCATAGGTCTGCCACACGCCAGGCGGGCGTGAGGCATTCACCTGCGGCGGCATGTAACCATAGATCCCCGTGGCCTGGCCGTCGGGATAAGTCGGGTTGTTGTAGCTGTCGAGCACCTGGATTTCGTAGCGGCCGAAGAGGAACACGCCGCTGTTGCCGCGGCCCTGGCCGTCACCGGTCGGAGGCGTCGGCTCGCGGAATTCGACGTGCAGTTGGAAATCGGGGCCGAATTCTTCCTTCGTCTCCATGTAACCGCTCTTCGGCACGACTTCCATGTAGCCATCCTCCACCTTCCACTTTGCATCGCTGCCGTCCTTTTCCATCTTCCACTTCGAGAGATCCTTGCCGTCGAAGAGCACCGTGGCGTCGCTCGGGGCGGTGCCGACTTTTTCGGGCGTGCTCGGTTCGCCGGGCGTCACGATCGGCGGCTGCGGGCGCTCGCCGTCATGCACGTGCCACTTGGTTCCGGGAATGATCGGCGAGTCCTGGTGGCCAAGGGGCTTTTTGGCGGCGGACTCGGCGGCCGGCTTTTCATCGGCGCCAAACGCAGGCACGGCGATGAGGAGAGCGGCGATACTGGTGAGGAGTGGGGATTTCATGATTGGGGTGATGAGTTCAAATAGATGCTCGGAATTAGGAAATAGTCGCAAGAGATTTTCGCTTAGAGATGCGGCGCGGCGGGCTTGATCGGCGCGGCGAAGCTCGAGGCAGCCTTCGCCTTCACCTTGCGTTTGTAGATGCCGCCCGCGGAGGAGATGTAGATGGTATCGAAGTCCGGGCCGCCGAAGACGATATTGCTCACCTTGCCGTTCGGCGTGGGGATGATGCAATTCACCCGCCCCGCCTGGTCGCAGACCTGCAAACCGAGGCGCGTGGCCACATAGAGCCGCCCGGCGCTGTCCACCTCCATACCATCGGCACCGGAGTCGTCCGCCGTGTCGGGCTCGAACAAGTGGTAATAGCGCTGCTTGTCCTTCAACGTGCCGTCAGGCTGGATCTGGTAGCTGTAAACCCAGTGCGACTTGGTGTCGTCGACGTAGAGCAGCGATTGATCCGGCGATGCGGTGATGCCGTTGGCAAATTTCAGCCCGGTATCCACCACGCTCTTCGAGGCGTCGGGCTTGATGAGCCACACCTTGCTGTGCTCCTTGTGCGTGCCGTCCCAATCGGGCTCAGTGACGTAGACGTTGCCATTGTGCAGGACGACGAGGTCATTCCCGCGGAAGCCGCTGGCGATCTCCGCCGCCTCCCCCTTGCCGTCCGGGTAAGCGATGATCTTCTCCACCCCACCCGCACAGGCGTAGAGACCGCCATTCGGGCTGAAGGCCTGCCCATCGCCGCGATGTGAGTCGGGAAGGAATTCGGTGATCTTGCCATCGAGTGCGATCTTGTAGGTCTTCGAGTTTGGCACGTCGTTGAAGAACACTTCGCCCTTCGCGTTGCTGGCCATGCCTTCGGTGGCTTTGCCGCCTTCCCACACCATCTGCCAGCCCTCGCCAGGGATGAGAATCTCCTGCAGTTGCGGCGAGCCTTCGCCCGCACTTCACCGGCGTCGGCCAGCCCTTCCATAGATAGCGCATGATGTCCGGGAACAGCGCCGTGCCTTGCTTTCCGCTGTGCCCGCCTTCACCCCACGCGTGATCGTGCTCGTAACCGGCAAACGTTAGCGAGCGCTCGAGTTCCTGGTTCGCCATCCACCAGTCACCGCCATAGATGTTGTTGTCATGGCTGCCGTCCACTTGGAAGACGCGGATCGGCTTCGGCTCATATTCGCGGACGAGCGTGGGATACACGTTCGCCCCGCGCAGGCCGACCATGGTGCAGACGCTGGTGAAGACGCGCGTGAATTGATCCGGCCGTTCCCAAGCCGCGATGAAAGCGCAGATTGCGCCGCTGCTGCTACCGCCGATGGCGTGATCGTTGCCGTTCTTGCTGAGGATGATCTTGCGTCCGTCACCCGTCGTTTTCTGCTCCACCACCGGCAGCAACTCATCGAGCAGGAAGCGCGCATAGCCATCGCCCATGCCGTCGTATTCGTAGCTGCGATTGTAACGATCCAGCGCCTTGCTGCCATCGAGCGCTTTGACCACCCCGGGGCGAATGAAAACGCCGATCGTTACCGGTATATCGCCCTTCGCGATGAGGTTGTCGAAAACCACCGGCGCATTCCATTGCATGCCGTCCTGGTTCACATACAGGCACGCCGGCTTGGTGCCGTCGTATTGCTTCGGCACATAGATCGTCACCTCGCGGGTAGTGCCCGGGAAAATCTTCGACTCGGCAAAGTCGAACTTGATCAGCTCGCCTTTGGGCACGTCGGCGTGCGGCTTGGAATCTTCGCTCTGCGGGTAATCCGGCTCAGCGGCCGGCAGCGCCGTGACGGCGAGCAAAATGGCAATGGACAGGGCGAGTGGGAACAGGTGTTTCATGAAATCGGGCGGAATGGGCGGGAATGGGACCAATGACGAAATCACCAAATTCCCGCCAGCTTAGATTGAATTCATTTACGGAATGATGCGTCCTATGCTGCGGAGCACCCACTGGTTGTTGTCGGAATGGACAACCACCAGGGGCTCCAGTTCCGAAACCTCCATTAACATATGAAGTCTCTGTTCCTTCTCACCGTCCTCGCCGTGCCTATGCTCGTGACCGGCTGCGTCGAGCACGAAGTCGTGGTCCATCGCGGCCCCTACTATCACCCCTACCACCGCGACGTCGTCGTGGTTGAACCGGCACCCGTCGGCGTCGTCTATTACACCGATCACCATGGCCGTTATTATTGGCGCCATCATCATCGCGTCTACGTGAGGGTTTACTAAGCCCGTCAACTTCGCGAAAACGATTTCCGGCGGGACGTGCTGCGGCGCGTCCCGCTGTTTTTTTAGCAGCACGCGCGCGCTTTAGCTTGCCTCGTCGGTTATCCTGCCGACGTCGTGCGTTTCTTTTCCTCGCTTCTCCTCCTGTTCGCCAGCGCCTTTCTTGCGCTGCGCGCGGATGACGCGCCGCTGCCCACGCTGACTACCGCGCGCGAATTGCGCAACCTGCCGGAAGCCGAGGCGGCGCGTCACTATCCCGTCCACCTGCGTGCGGTCGTCACCCTCGTCGAACCGCGACGCACCATCTTTTTTCGCGATGACTCCGGCGCGAGTTTCATCCGCTGGGGAAAAAATGTCCCGGACCTGCAAGCCGGCGATCAGATCGAACTGGAAGGCCTCACCTACCCCGGCCTGTATCTGACCGGCATCGCCGCCAACAAGGTGACCGTCCTCGCCCACGGCGAACCGCCCGAGCCGCGGCACATGGACTACGAGCAACTCGCCTCCGGTCAGTTTCATTACGACTGGGTCGAGGTCCAGGGCATCGTGCGTTCGATCACGCCGGGCGAACAATACTCGGTGCTCAAGCTCGCGCTGGGCAACGGCTCGATCGACGTCTACCCGGTGAGCGACGATCCGCCGCCCGACGAACATCTCATCGATGCCGTGGTGCGCGTCGCCGGCATCGCCGCCGGATACATCAACGATCGCCGGCAATTGGTCGCCCCGCATTTGCGCGTGCGCTCGCTGGCCGACGTCAAGGTCCTCGAGCCCGCACCCGCGGAGGCATTCGCCATCGAGGCCACGCCCGCCTCGCAACTGCTGCGCTTCGCGCCGAACGGCCGAGCCGGTCATCGCGTGAAAGTGCACGGCGTGGTCACGCAACAGGAACCGGGCAGTGCGGTTTATCTGCGCGATGGCACCCAAGGCCTGCGCGTGCGCACGACGACGACCGAGACCTTCGCGCCCGCGGATGTCGTGGAAGCGCTCGGCTTCCCCACGATGGGCACGCTCAGCGCGGAACTCGACGACGCCGTGTTGCGCCGCACCGGCGAGACCTCTCCGGTCGACGCCAACCCCGCGGTGGTCAAGGATCTCGCCGCGGGAAAACTGGATGCCGATCTCGTGGAAGTGGAAGCGAATGTCCGCGACGTTTTGCGCGAACCGGATCGCATCCGCCTCACCGTGCAAGCGGCCGATACTGCATTCCAGGCGATCATCCCGATCACCGCGAATGCCACGGAGATTCCGTCCGCCGGAGCGCGAGTGCGCCTGCGTGGAATCTGCCGGGTCGTCGAAGCCACCCAGCCGACGCGCAGCTTCAACACACGCGCCCGCTCCTTCGAGTTACTCCTCTCGAATTCGCCCGGCGCCGTCACCATCCTGCGCCGCCCGCCATGGTGGACGACCCAGCGCCTCGAAATCGCCGCGGGCATCCTCCTCGGACTGGCGGTGCTCGCGCTCGCCTGGGCCGGTCTGCTGCGGCGACAGGTGCGCCGTCAGACCACGCTCATTCGGACGCAGGTGGAAGCCGTGACGATCGCCGATGAACGCCAGCGCATCGCCCGCGAATTTCACGATACCCTCGAGCAGGAGCTCGTCGGCGTGAGCCTGCGGCTTGACGCCGCCTCAACGCGCGCCGGTGATTCCAAGCTGCACGAACTCCTCACCAGCACGCAACGCCTCGTGCAACAACTCCAGGCCGGCGTGCGCAGCATTGTCTGGAATCTCCGCGACAGCTCGCTCGCCACCCAGCCCCTCGCCGACGCCATTCGCCCCGCGATCGCCAATGCGACCTCAGGCCGTCAGCTCGAAATTCTCACCATTGGCCAGACACGCCGTTTGCCCGAAGTCATTGGCCACGAACTCCTGCGCGTCGCCCAGGAAGCCACCGCCAACGCCGTGAAACACGGCAATGCGCAACGCATCGTCATCCGCCTGGACTTCAGCGCCGCGGCGCAAATGCGCCTCGTCATCGAAGACGATGGCGCTGGCTTCAACACGAGCGCGCCGGTGCCCGCCGGACACTTCGGCCTCATCGGCATTCGCGAGCGCGTCGAGAAACTCGGTGGCCACTTCGAACTGCGCAGCCAACCGGGCAAAGGCACCACCGTGGAAGTGCAGGTGCCGTTGCCAAAAGGTTGACCGCCGCAACAAACGGAGGTTTCAAGTTTCTGGTTTCTCGTTTCTGGTTCTCCGCGTTGTCACCGCTAGACGTTCCGAACGGGAAAACCAGAAACCAGAAACTTCAAACCAGAAACCCGTCCCTCCCCATGCCCAAGCTCAAACCCATTCGCATTCTCGTCGTGGACGATCATCACGTGGTTCGCAGTGGACTGGCCGCTTCACTGGGTTTGGAAGACGATCTCAACGTTGTCGGCGAGGCCGGCAACGCCGGGGAAGCCGTGACCCAATTCCGCAAACATCATCCCGACGTCGTCCTCATGGACCTGCGCTTGCCCGGCGCCAATGGCACCGCTGCCACCGCCGATCTCCGCCGCGAGTGGCCCGACGCGCGGGTGCTCATGTTCACCACCTTCGATGGCGAAGAGGATATCTACCGCGCCATGCAAGCCGGCGCGCGTGGATATCTGCTCAAGTCTGCCGCGCGCGAGGAACTCCTGTCCGCCATCCGCGCCGTCGCCGCCGGCGAACGGCACCTGTCCGCCGCCCTCGCGCAACGCCTGGCCGGCCGCGTTGCCGCCCCGGATGTCAGCGACCGCGAGCGCGAGGTCTTGCAACTCATCGCCCGCGGCAAAGCCAACAAGGAAATCGCCGCCGCCCTCGGTATTTCCGAGGAAACCGTCAAGCGCCACGCCAGCAATCTCTTCGTGAAAATGGGCGTGGCCGATCGCGCGCAGGCGACTTCGGAGGGGATCCGGCGCGGGTTGATTCAGCTGGAGTGAAAACTCTGGCTCTTAATCCTTAATCTTTAATCGTTTATCCTTAATCTCTCTGGAAGCCGGAAGCCCGGGATTAACGATTAAGGATCAAAGATTAAGGATTAAGAACTGACCGCCTTCGCCCTTGGGGGCCATCCCCCAAAAGTGTTAGCAGAAAATCCCTCACCAGAGCGCGTGTGTCGGATAGACTTTGCCGACACACTTCCTCCCGTGAACCTGCTCCTCCGCTTCCTCACCCTGGCCGCGCTCACCGCGCCGGCCTTCGCCGGCAGTTACGATGACCTCATCGCCAAAGACCAGCCGCTGGCCCATTGGAACTCGAATCCCGAGGCCTCCCAGCCGTTCCTCCAGGGCGGCGCCCAGATCGTCGATGGCCCCCGCCCGCCGGAATATCCGCAATTCATCGCCACCAATCACGCGCTGAGCCTGCACCAACCGGGCGCCAGCCTGCGGGTGCCGGACACCGATCACCGTTTCGTTTTCAAGAAAGGCGAGACCATCAGCATCGAAGCCTGGGTGCAGTGCGATGGACTCGGCCACGGACAGAATTCCTACATCGTCGGCAAGGGCCGCACCGGCCGGGCCGGCGAACCGCCGCACAATCAAAACTGGGGCCTGCGCCTGCGCGAAGCCGATGGCACGGCGCGCGTCAGCTTCGTCTTCCGCGATGAACGTAACGCGACCGCTGGCGGCGAGGAGTTCTGGCATCGCTGGACTTCCACCACCGGTTTCCTGCCCGGCCAGGCGTGGCATCACGTGGCGGTGAGTTACAAATTCGGCGAACCCGACAGCGCGAAAGGCTGGATCGATGGCGCGCCGATCAAGGGCGAATGGGATATGGGCGGCGCAACCGATCTCGGCCCGTGGTCGGACGATGATGAAGTGTGGATCGGCACCGCCATGGGCGGCAGCTCGGGTTCCAGCTTCACCGGAAAGTTGGACGAGATCGCCGTTTACCGTTCGGAACTGAAGGACGAGGCGATCAAGGCACGCACCGCGGGCCTCGCACCAAAGCCCGTAGAGATCAAGGCGCCGGTGGTGAAACTCGACGAATTACCGAAAGGTCTCGTCCGCGTCGAAGTCTTCGAGCACGCGGTGAACGAACCGGAAGTCTCCGCAACGAAATGGACGAGCAGCGATGCCGACACCGCCAAGGCAGCCCCCGCTCTCGACGTCGGATGGGCCAATGTGCCGAAGACGAAAACCGAATCGTGGAACGAGCAAGCTTTCGCCCTCGGCGAAATCATTCCGAAGTATTCGCCCCGCGGCGTGCGGCGCGATCGTTCCATTCCCTTTCTCGTGCAAATCGCCGGCGCCGTCACCTTGCCGCGCGGCGAGAATCGACTCCTCATGCGCGCCCTGGGGGGGTGGGCGTCTCTCCATCGATGGCAAGATCGTCGCGACCCTCCGACTTTTACCCGAAGCCGGCCGGCCCAACCCGCGCTTCCGATGCCGAAGCCATGGGCCGATCAACTCGAGGTGCAACTCGTCAAGGACGTCGCCCTGCTCCCGCCGGGGCATAGCGAAGCGATGGCGACCATCAAGGGCGACGGCAAACCGCACGTCATCGTTTTCGAAACCTTCGTCGGCGGTAAAAACCTGCGCCCGGAACTTGGACAGCCGAGCCTGAGCATCTCGACGAATGGCTCTCCCTTCCGTCTGCTAACGAACAACCAGCACGAGTATAGTTTCACCGACGACGGCTGGAGACATTACGTCGCCGAACAAAGCGCGCACATCGATGACCTCTCCGCCCAGCGCCGCGCGAATACCGACGAACTCACCTACTGGAAATTCCGCCACGAACTCGCCCGCACGGAAGCGGCGAAGAAAAACCCGGTGGTCATACCCGCCGGCACCGGCGGCGTCATCGACCGCTTCATCAACGACAAGCTGAAGCAGGCCAACATCCAACCCGCCGCGCTGACTGACGACGCCTCCTTCCTGCGCCGCGTGACCCTCGACACGATCGGCCTGCTGCCGACACCGGAGGAACTCACCTCCTTCCTCGCCGATACCAACAAGGACAAGCGAGCCAAGGCCATCGACCGCCTGCTCGCCGATCCACGCTGGGCTGACGAGTGGATCCCCTACTGGCAGGACGTGCTCGCGGAAAATCCCGCCATCCTCAAGGCCACGCTCAATAACACCGGCCCCTTCCGCTTCTTCCTGCGCGATGCGTTGCGCGACAACTGGGGCATGGACCGCTTCGTCACCGCCCTCACGCTCATGGAGGGCAGCGAGCGCAATGGCGGCGCCGCCGGCTTCGGCGTGGCCACGCAGAATGACCTGCCCATGGCCAACAAGGCACAGATCGTTTCCTCCGCCTTCCTCGCCATGGAGATGAAGTGCGCCCGTTGCCACGATGCGCCCAACCATCCCTACGACCAGAGCGATCTCTTCTCGATGTCCGCGATGCTCCAGCGATCGCCGGTGAAAGTGCCCGGCTCGAGCCTCACGCAAGGCCTGAACACGAACAGCCGCGTCGTCGTCTCGCTCAAAGCGGGACAGATGATCGATCCACATTTCCCTTTTGCCTCGTTGAAGCAGGACCCGCTCGATGGCGTGGTGCGCAATACCGAGGACACCCGTGAGAAGCTGGCCAACATCATCACCGACCCGCGCAACGAACGGTTCCCGCAAGTGGTCACGAATCGCGTGTGGAAGCGGCTCATGGGCTTTGGCATCGTCGACCCGGTCGATGATTGGGAAGACGTGCACCCGTCACACCGCGAACTGCTTACCTGGCTCGGTCGCGAGCTCATCACCCACGACTACGACCTGAAGTATGTTACCCGGCTGATCCTCAATTCGGAAACCTATCAGCGCGTCGTTACCGAAACCGGCTCGAAATTCGAAAAGCCGAACGATCGTTACTTCGCCTCACCCGCCCGCCGCCGCCTTACCGCGGAGCAGATTGTCGATTCGCTCTTCCAGGTCGCCGGCAAGCCGTTCAATTGCGAAGAGCTCAACTTCGATCTCGATGCCCATCGCTCGGTGAAGGACTTCCTCAATCTCGGCAAGCCGACCCGCGCCTGGGAATTTGTGGGTCTGAGCAACGAACGCGACCGGCCCGCGCTGGCCAAGCCCACGGCCTCGCCCTTCACCGATATTCTCACGCAATTCGGCTGGCGCGAATCACGGGTCGCGCCGGCGAGCACTCGCGAGGAATCGCCCAACGTGCTCCAGCCGGCCAGCCTGGCCAACGGCACCCTCGGCGCCCGCATCACACGCCTCAGTGACGACAGCGCCTTCACCGCGCTCGCCGTGCGCGATCAATCGGTCGACGAACTCGTGACGCAGCTTTTCCTCCGCGTGCTCAGCCGACAGCCGACCGCCAGGGAACGCGCCGCCTTCGTGACCGACCTCACCCCCGGCTACGCGGATCGCCTCATCGCCGTCCCCAGTGGCGAGACCCCGAAGCGCCCGCGCATCACCAAATTCCCGATGTGGAGCAACCATCTCAATCCCGAGGCGACGACAGTCACCTACCAGATCGAGAAGATGGTCCGCGCCGGCGATCCGCCGACCGAGCGTCTTGCTCCTCCCTGGCGGGAACGCATGGAAGATGCCGTTTGGGCCCTCATGCTCACACCGGAATTCATCTACGAACCGTAACTCACTTAATCTTAATCCTTAATCTTTAATCTTAATCCTTAATCCCCATCCAATCCCATCCTGTCTCTCACTGAGATTAAGGATTAAAGAATAAGATTAAGGAGCCCACCCGTAGAACTTACCTATGAACTCCATCAATCGCCGCGACTTCCTGACCCGCGCTTCCCTCGCCGCCGGCGCTCTCGCCCTGCCACGCATCGGCAGCGCCGCCCCGGAAATTCCCCTCGGCAAAGCCGAACACTGCGTCTTCATCTGGCTCGGTGGCGGCATGTCGCAGATCGATACCTTCGACGCCAAGCCCATTCGCGGCGACGGCAAGAAAAAGGCCGGTTGCTATTACGACGTCATCGACACGGCGATCCCCGGCGCCACCTTCTGCGAGCACCTGCCGAAGCTCGCGAAAATGGCCGACCGGCTCATCCCCATCCGCACGGTGAATCACAACGTCATCGACGAGCACGCGGCAGCGACCAATCGCATGCACACCGGCCGGGCTCCGAGCGGCAGCGTTGTTTATCCATCGATCGGTTCGATCATTGCGCACGAGCGCAAATCCGCGGCGGAAGGCGTGCCCGCTTACGTCCTCATGGGCTACCCGAGCGCCACGCGCGGCCCGGGCTTCCTCGGCCCGAAGGATGGGTATGTCTATCTCACGGACACGGCCAGCGGTCCCGCCGGCCTCACCCGCGCTCCCGATATTGATGATGCCCGCGCCGCGCGCCGCCAGGGCTTGTTGGAAACGGTCAGCGAGGATTACCTCGGCCACATCAGCGACCCGACGCCGCGCGAGTACGACGAGGCGATCGCCCAGGGTTTCAGTCTGCAGAAGGGTGACTTCATGAAGGCCTTCCACCTCAACGAAGAGCCCGATTCCCTGCGCGCCGCCTATGGCGATGAGTTCGGCCAGCGCTGCCTGCTGGCACGGCGCCTAGTGCAGCGCGGTGTCCGCTTCATGGAAGTCGGCTTCAATCTCAACTTCGTCAATGGCGCCGGCTGGGATTCGCACAATGCGGCGCAGCGCGAATTGTACATGCTCATCGACGGCCTCGACCGCGTCGTCTCCACCTTCATCAACGATCTCGAGGCGAACAAGCTGCTCGACAAGACGCTCATCGTCATTGCCAGCGAATTCGGCCGCCCGGCGCACTTCGACAGCGGCGGCGGTCGCGGACACCACGGTAAGTCCTTCAGCGTGATCCTCGCCGGCGGCGGCCTGCGTACGGGACAATGCATTGGCACCACCGACGAGCTGGCCATGAACGTCACCGCCGATCCGGTGAGCGTGCCCGACCTCTTCGCGACGATCATCGCCGCCATGGGAGTCAATCCGGGCAAGAACATCATGCACGGCGAACGCCCCATTCCGGTCACCGACAAAGGCACACCGATCGCGAAGGTGTTCGTGTAACGGAAAAGACAAACCGGCCTGACCTCACGGGATCAGACCGGTTACTCTCACTCCACATTTATCTACGGACGGATAGTTACTCGTTGAGCCAGGCGCGCGCCTCGGGCAATTGCGCCATGTCGAAATAGCGGACTGTCGCAGTCGTAAAGGGCTTGCAGAAGCTGCACATCCATTTCTCCCACTTTCGATCGCCCACCGCGGCCACGCGCTCGATGTGATTGAAGTGTTTCATGTCCCATTTGATGTCTTCCCACAGTGCGCCGGCATCCCACCCTTGGAAGTCATCCATGATGATCAGCATGCGAATCTTTTCGTGCTGCCGGATTAGCTCCTCGGTATCCGGAACAAACCGCGCATAATCTTCCTTGGTCAAGGTGCCGTTCAAATGGACCTCCATCACCTTGCCATAGATTTTTTCATCAACGTGCGTTGTCATTTTAGGGGTTCTTTCATTTTTGAATTTGAGCAGGCCTCTTCCCTTCTGCTCACCTCTTAGCTTCGTATCCGGCCCCGCACAACGACGTATGACACTGCGTTTTCAGGCGATGCTCTGAGAGCATTTCAAGATGGCGAAATGGCCTTCGCCATGCGGATGACCGGCAGCATCAGCCCCTCTGCCAGCGGCACTTCGTAGCGCTCGACCACGGCGTAACCGAACGCCGCATAGAGCGGTTCGCCGGCCAGCGTTGCCACCATTACCGCTTCGCGGAAACCGGCCGCACCAATCGCCTCCTCGCAGTGTGTAAGGAGCATCCGGCCAATCCCACGCCGGGCGAAATCGGGATGGACGAAAAACGCCCGGATGCGGGCGGGATCGCGTATCGGATCGAGAGCAGCGTCCTCGCCCTGGCGCTGCCGATCTCCACCGAAAACCGCCTTTCGCCGGCTCCAGCCTCCGCATCCCACAATCGCTTCCCCATTCTCGACGACGAAGTAGGTCCCGTCCCGAATGAGCTGCCGATCCACCCCAAACACCGGCCCAAGCGCCGCCTCCATTTGCGCCGGCGAATAGGTCGCGGCCTGCAAGCCGCGCACCGACAGCGGGATGAGCCGCTCGAGGACGGGAATATCCGAATCGCGGGCGGGACGGAGTGTGAATTGCGTTTTAAACATCCAACGTCCAACACCCAACATCCAACATCCAATCGGCGCAAGCGTGTGCGGGAACGATCTCTCCTCATTGGATGTTCGATGTTGGACGTTGGATGTTGGATGTTCTGCCTTCTCTTCTTCCGCAACCACCCCTTGCCTTCCACGGTTTTATGGAGCATCCGGTAGTCTCCTTCCCGCATGTCACGCATCTCCATTTGGCAACGCATTCCCTTGGGAGTGCAGGGTGTGGTTTTCAATAGCCTGCCGCTCCTCGCCGTCCTGATCACGGCGCTCTTCGCCTATTACAGCAATCACCAGCGCGAGCGCATGGAGCTCTCGCTCAATCGCCATTTCGAAATGGTGGAGAGTCTGGTGGATGTCCACACCGCTTTGCTCAGCGCCGAGTCCAGCCTGCGTGGTTACTTGCTAACTCACGATACTGCGGAGCTTCAGCCGGCCATTCAGGCGCAGACGATCGTGCCGGACAAGCTGACCCACGTGCGGACTCTCATACAGACTATACCCAAGGAGAACCGCCGCGTCGAAAAACTCGGCCGCCTCGACGCCATCCAAGGTCAGGTAGCGACGGAACTGAATGTGCTCGCCCGCTTCTCCGCCGGCAGCTCCGTACCCGATCCAGCTGCGCTGGTCCTTCAAAATCAACCGCAATTCGACGCGCTGCTCCAACAGCTCGCCGCCTTGCGCGACAACGAACAGCGGCTCCTTTCCAAGCGCATTGACGAAATCCGCTCCGTCCGGCAGCGCGATTTCATGCTCATCTTTCTCTCCGTGTTCGTCGGACTGGTGAGCCGGGCGATCGCGCTCTACTTCTTCCATCGCCGCGTCGTCCGCCGCGTGCGCCAGTTGACCGAAAATGTCCGCCGTTTGCGCGACAGCGCCTCGCCCGTGCACGAGCCATCCGGTCACGCGGACGACATCGGCGAACTCGAGCGCGAGTTCGCCCGGGCCAGCGCGTTCCTCGCCGAGCGACGGATCAGCTAATCGCAGAGGAGAAGAGAAGTTCGATCAGTCCTGCTGAGTGGTAATGTCCGGCTTGATCTCACTGAATGGAGAATAGCCGCGCTCCCAGGCGTTGGCCCAAACGAGAATGACCTGACCGTGGACGCCGAGAGCGCGCACGAATTCGTGCTGCCCGCTCGCCAGCTCGCGGGCGCCGTTCAAAGGCGTGCCATCCAGCCTGCCCCTCACCAATCCATCCGGCGTCATCAAAACATAGCGCGCCGGAATGACCACCTGGAAGTGCACCGTTTGCGGCGTGCGTGCGCTGGACATGGGCAATTCCTGCCCCAGCGTCCAAAGACGATAGGCGATCGGCACATAGTTCGCGTGGATGAATTGCTTTACCTCCGGCGGCATGCGGCGCGTTGTCGCCAGCGGCGCCCGCGTTTCGATGAGACGCTGCAGGACGTTGTCTTGAACCAGGCCATGGTGCAGCCGCCACAGCGCCATGCGCTCCATCACGTAATAGAAGGCTCGCCGCCGGTAGATCGTCTCGCCCTTGGCATCCATCACGTAGTCCGTCTTCGAGGTAAGCTTGAGGGTGTCCGCTATCATGCCGACTTTATCCGCCGCCTGGTTATTGAGCGGAGAATTCGAACCGACGAGCCAGGCCAGTTCGGCCAGCACTAAAAAGGCAGCCGTTTGCGCGGCAGTCACGCCGAGGCGCGAGACATTGAAACGGCAAATCCAGAGCAAAAGCGGCGCGACCGTCACCGCCATCGCGGGGAAGAATGGGAGATAATCTTCCGCCGTGAGCACCGGCCAGAAGCTGACGAGGAAAACGTAGAAGAACGCCGCAGCGAGAAAGCTGAAACTGATCCGGCGCTTGATCTCGGCAGACATTCTCTGCCGGCGCAAGACCAGCCCGACGATCGCCACCAGCGGCAGCAAGCAGGCCAGACGCAACAGGGCCGAGAGGAGATTGTGCGAACCCGCGTTGCCCGGAATGATGTTGTGCTGGATGACGCAGTAATACATCTCCCGCCCGGCTCCGCGACTGATGAAGAAGAGCACGACCAGCGATGGAATGACCAGGATGCCAGCGCACGCCGCCAGCACGCAAATGAGCAGCGATCTCAGCCTCGCCCAGGTCCACGCTCCGTCCTGCACGATGAGCATCGTGCCGACCAACGCGGCGCCGAGGGCGGCGAGCATGAGCGTCGTCTTCATCGACACGGCAAATGCCAGGCCGAGCATGAGTCCGGCGCCCAGCGCACGCTTCGGCGTGGCACGGCCGTAGATCAGGATGGCCAGCGTCGCCATCCACAGCGTCGCCCACATTTGATCGGGACGAAATTCGATGGAGCTGAAGAAGAACGGCGGGAAGAGCGCAGCCATCCAGGCCGAGAAGATGGCGGTGCGTCGATCAGCAAAGCTGCCGACGATTTTCTTCACCAGCCAGACGGTGACGATGAAGCAAGGAAGGATCGCCAGCCGCATGCAAAGCACGATGTCGGCGCGTTCGCCCAGTAAGTGGAAGAGCGGCGCGCAGAGCGCCTGGAATACCGGGGAGTGGTTATCGAAGACATCCCGATACGGGAGCAGGCCGTTGGCCCATCCCCACACGACATGGAGATGCTGCGGTTCGTCCGAATCGATGCGGAAGTGCCAGGTGTAAACCACGCGCAGGGCCAGCAGTGCGACCATCAGCAGCGCCACGCTCCAGCGCGAGCGCGACAGCTTTTGCCAAAGCGTTGCCAGGCGATCGCTATCGTGCCGGCCTAATTCTCCGCTACGCGAAGTCGGGGAATTTTCTTTCGAGGGAATATCTCGTTCTAGGGCCACAGGAGGAAGTGAAGGCGTGACGCGCCTGCGCAAATGAGATCGAGCCTTGAACGAGGCAGTTGCGGGACGACGTGACGCGGGAAGGAAGGGTTCACGTGAGAAAGGCTGGGAAGAGAGGCTGTCGAGAGCCTGAATCTAAAATGAAGATTCTGACAGGTTGTGGGGACGACGCGGCGGAATCGTCGCTACCGATTTGCGACCAAGAGATTAAGCCGACTGGCTGGTTCCACGCTTCCTCTGCAGCGCGTACTCGTAGGCACGAAGCAGGCGCTGGCGATAATGGTCCCACGTGAAATTGTCGACGATCCGCTCACGCGCGGCCTTCCCCATGGAAGCCAGCAACTGCGGATTGTGATAGAGCTTTTTGATCGCCTCGGCGAGCGCCTCCTTGTTGCCGCAGGGCACGACAAGGCCATTCACGCCATCGAGCACGACGTCACCCGCTTCGCGCGTGGTGATCTGCGCCAGGCCGCAGGCGGCGGCATCGTAAGTGACCTTCGCACTGCCTTCGCAGGTCGATGGGAAAATGTGCACGCTGGACTCGCGATAGTAATCCTCCGGCTTGGAAACGTGGCCGACCACGCGCACGCTCGGCCCTCCGTAACGCGCGAGATATTCCTCGATTTCCTTGTGCACGGCGCCGACGAGCACCAGCTCGGCATCCTTCAACGCGAGGTCGTGCCAGGTCTCGAGCAAGAGATCCACGCCCTTCCGTTTCTTCAGCGCACCGACGAAGATCGCCCGGAATTTCGGCGGAAGCGTGCCCGGCGTAAAGCGTTCGATGTCCGTGCCGCGCGGAAGCGAGAAGAGGCGCTCTTTGTCAAAGCCGGCGGCGAGAAAGGTATCGGCCGCGCAATCGGAGAGAACGAGGATGACGTCGGCGAGGTCATATTCCTCCAAAATCTGTTGTCGCGTAGGCGGCAACTGCTCGAACCAACGCCGTGGAAGGGGCAGCGCGTCGCGTTCCCGTTCGCTTTTGGTCAACGCCGGCTTTTTCTTGCCTTTGTTTCGATGCCACGTGGGGATTTCCAGCACCGTCGGGATACCGCGCTTCTGCGCCTCCCGAAAGGTGCGCAGGCAGTCGCCCGACCAACTGTGCACCATGTCGAAGTCGCGCCGCGCCACATCCCGGGCGCAAACCCAATCGAGGTATTTTTTCTTCGCCCCGTAATAGTGACTGGTCTGCAGAAAGGAGGCCAGTCGCACGGGGTGCCAGCGCAGGCTGCGAACGAGGTTCGCGGGGATTTCGCGCTGGCGGTTGTCGTAGGCCACCACGCGGCCAAGAATGCCCGCCTGCCACGCCCCCTTTACCGCTTCGAAGGAGTCCAGATCGAGACCGCTGCCGCCGAGGCGCGCGGAGATCGTGAACAGCAATTTCTTCGGTAACAAACGCGGGGAGCGCTGGTCGGAAGTATCTGGGCCGCCGGTTAAAGCGGATGAAATCGTAGACGACATGATCGGCTGTCACGCCGACGGGACCTAGTGGTCCGCGGTCGATTTGGCCGGTTCGCTTTCGGCGATATGGGTGCCATTCTCGCGACCTGGAAGCGCCGCGGTCGTGGAATTGCCGCCGCCGAAGAGGCGGGCAAAGATGCGCTTCGGCGCCTGACGGCCGGCTTCTTCCTCGGCCAATTCGGTATGGGCGTCGCTCTTGGCGGTCTCCCACGCGGGGGCAAAACCGGGCGCATTAATGAGCATGCGCTTCTCGGCGCGGGCGTAGACTTCGAGATCGCGCTGGAGCTTGCGGTCGGGGATTTCGTTGAGCGCATTGACTTTCACGCGCAGCGTTTCGTTCTCCTTGCGCAGAGCTTCCTGCTCGGCCTTGATCTTCTTCATCGTGTCGGCCTCGATCTCCAGCTTGTCGCTGAGGTGACGGCGAAAGCGCGAAAGCTCACTCTTCAATTTCAGGTAATTGTAGCAGGTGATGACCAGAAAAATGCACCCGAAGTAAAACCCGTAGGCAAACTCACTGTGAAAGATTTTTGTATCCATAAAAATTAGGGTTAAGCAACGACCTGCAGTTCTTCGGGGGAGTGACCGGCTTCGTAGCGAACGATCTCGTTCTTCTCGTTGAGAACGACTACGCGCGGCTTGTGGTTTGCGGCCTCATCGGGGGTATAAGATCCAAAATTCATGATGGTGACGCGATCGCCGATCTTCCCGAGGTGCGCGGTGGCGCCATTGAGCTGGATCTGGCCGGTGCCGGCATCGCCGTAGATGACATAAGTCTCGAAACGCTCTCCGTTGGCCATGTTGCCGATGAGGATCCTTTCGTAGGGAAGGAGCCCCACGCGCTCGGCGAGATCGCGCGAAATGGTCATGCTGCCTTCGTAGTGCAGGCTGGCTCCGGTAACAGTAGCTCGGTGTATTTTCGACTTAAGAAGCGTCAATTGCATCAGACGCTCACGTTGCTGGAATTCCGCGAAATTGCAAGCCACAGAGGGAAACGAAGATGTGACGGGCTCTTCCGAGGGCGACCATAAGCCGAATTAATACGAGGACGCCCAAAACTCACTTCGCCTGAATTCCACGACTCGATTGATACACGCGCCCCTTCCATTGCACGCCTGTCGAAGCCATGCGCCGCCAGCTATTCAGACCGATGCTGAGGGCGAGCACTTCGCCCACGGGATGCAGCAGGAAGCCCAGCCAGGAAGTGCGGAAACGCGCGGTGAGAATGAGGCGGATCAGGCCGATGGTGAGAATCTGGGCGATGACCAGCAGCCACACCGAGACCGAGTGCGCGGTAAAGACCAAGACGAACGGCAGCAGGAAGCAGCAGCAGTGCGTGATGCCGATGAAGAGAAAACCGGCCAGCGAATCCTCAAACGCCGCGCGCATGTTTTTCGTGAAGCCCTCCCACGTTTCGCCGAATGAGCGGTACATCCGGCACGTGGAGAAATCGAGCGACTCGCAGTTCAACAATCGCATCCCCTCGCCCATGCGTTCCGTCACCGCGCGGCCGAGCGCCACGTCTTCCACGAGGTGATCGTGCAACCCGGCGTGGCCGCCGATGCGATCGTAACCGGCGCGGGTGAAGAACATGAACTGGCCATTCGCCGCGCCCAGCCCCTTGCGCACGACCGCGGGCAGATATTTCGCGACGCGCGGAAACTTTTGCAGCAGCAACACGAGCCAATGCGGATACAAGGACATCCCAAGAAGAAGGATCATGGGGATGATCAGCTTTTCGCCCAGGGTCACCGTCACAAGCCGCGGCCAGGCGGAAAGGAGATCGGCGCGATATTCGGACGCGGCCGCCAGGCTGGCCGCCACGGTGCCCGGCCCATGCGTGGTATCGGCATCGGTGAAAAAGAGAAACTCGCCCCGCGCCGCCAGCGAAAGCTGATGACACGCCCAACCCTTGCCCGTCCAACCGGCCGGCAGCGGCTCGCCGGAGATCACGCGCCGGTCCCCGCTTTCCTGCAAGCCCAGGCGGCGCACGATCTCACCCGTGCCGTCCTCGGAGTGATCGTCGAGCACGATCAATTCGAAACGCGGATAATCCTGCTCCAGCAGCGAGCCGACACAGGCCTCGATATTCAGCGCCTCATTGCGCGTCGGCACGAGGATCGAAACCAGCGGAGCTTCCTCCGCGGAAGGCTCTTTCACTGCGTGCAAACCGCGAAAGCAGGCCAGGTTTGCGATCACCATGCCGAGCGCGAAAAGCAGCCCGGCGAGCACCAGGACGTGGTAAAATAGAACGACAGTCTCCATCGGCCAACCACCCTGCCGTAGCCCGGCCTATTTACAAGACTGGCGCGAGCCCACATATTGCATGTCCCTGACATGACGCCTGCCGCTCCTCATTCCGCCCCTGCTTCGCCCGTGCTGCGCCGATTCGCCGCGCTACTCGAGCCGAAGACCGACGCCCAGCTCGAGACGCTGGCCCGGGAATCGGCGGCACTGACCCGGCAGCATTTCGGCAAGACGATCCGGCTCTTCGCCCCGCTTTATCTCTCCAACGAGTGCATCAACAATTGCGCCTACTGCGGCTTCTCGCGCGATAACGCCATCCTGCGCGTGACCCTCGATGTGCAGTCCGTGGTGAAGGAGGCACGGCATCTGGCGAAGGAAGGTTTTCGCAACATCCTGCTCGTCGCCGGCGAGCACCCGAAATTCGTCTCGAATGGCTACCTCGAACACTGCGTGCGCGCGCTCGTTGCGGAGATCCCGAGCATCTCGCTGGAAGTCGCGCCGATGGAAACACCGGAATACGCCGCGCTGGCCGGCGCGGGCGCCGAGGGGCTCGTGGTGTATCAGGAAACGTATGACCGCGAGGTCTATGCGGCCATGCACACTGCTGGGCCGAAGAAAGATTACGATTGGCGCCTCGCCTGTCCGGAGCGCGCTTATGCCGGTGGCTTCCGGCGCATCGGCGTGGGCGCATTGCTCGGCCTGGCGGAATGGCGCACCGAAGCACGGGCCCTGGCGGCACATCTCGAGCATCTGCTGCGCACCTGCTGGAAGGCGCAATTCACGGTGAGCCTGCCGCGGCTGCGGCCATGCGCGGGCGAGTTCACGCCGACGCATCCCGTGGCGGACCGCGAATTCATCCAACTCATCTGCGCGCTACGCCTTTGCTTCCCGCAGGTTGGCATCGTGCTCAGCACCCGGGAGCCCGCGCCCTTGCGCGATGCGTTGTTGCCGCTGGGCATCACCATGATGAGCGCCGGCAGCCACACCGAGCCCGGCGGTTACACCGGCCAGGGCCGAAACGATCTGCATCTCACCGTGCGCGGAAAAATCATGGCTCCCGTGGATTCCGAAGCCGAGGGCGCGACGGGACAATTCGAAATCTCCGACACCCGCTCGCCGCGCGAAGTCGCCGACTTCATCCGCGCGCGTGGATTCGAGCCGGTGTGGAAGGATTGGGACCGCGCCATTCTCGATGCCGCGGCGCACTCCGCAGAAGTCGTGGCGGTGGCATGAAGATCACGGTGAATGGAGAACCGCGCGAGCTCACGCGCGCGCGGAATGTCGCCGAGCTCATCGACGAGCTTGGCCTGCCCGCCCCCGCCATTCTCGCGGAGCACAACGGCCTCGCCCTGCGCCGTGACGAATGGCCGATGCGTTTGCTGACAGAAGGCGACTGCGTCGAAGTGGTTCGGATCGTGGCTGGGGGATAATCCCGCGGCGAAGGAGCGCTCGCCGACAAACGGCCATCGGCCGCGCCATATCCGAATCGGATACTGCTTTCGAGAGAAGCTTCAGTCATGAAGAGTCTACGATGGATTCCCGCAATCATCGCGTTGGCCTTGCTGTTTTCACCGGCAGGCTACGGCCAGGCCGCGGTGCAGGAAAAGCCCGCTCCGAGCGATGTAAAAGGCATCGTGGCGGTATGGCGTCCCGATAGCGGGATCATCCTTGCAGAAGACGTCACCGAACCCGTCCAGTTCAGCTTCGCCAAAAAGGTCGACTGTGTCGACAACACGGGCAAGCCCGTGGGGCGCGAAGTCATCCAGCCGGGCGACCCCGTCACGATCCATTATCTCCGCGAGGGGGATCGTCTGCTGGTAAACCGAGTGACCATGGAGCGCAAGCCAACGCCCGCACCGACGGCCAGGACAAATACCGAAACGACTACCCAGACTTCAACGCAGACGGCCTCCAAGGCGGACGAGAGTCACGTATTGAAAGACCTCAAGATAATCCGTGCCAGGATCGAGAAGGAAACGCGCCAATTGAACGAGCATCATCGTTAGCTTGGAAGCAAGTGCGAGCCAACCAGCGCGCGTCCGGCAATGGGCAAGGTCTCGAACTTTCGCGCTGACATGGCGTTAGCAGTCCGTTAGCCTCCACGCGAACTCCGCCACCCGCCATCGCCCGAAAGGATCACGCCATGTCGAAAGCCAAAGTCATCTCCTTCATCAACATGAAAGGTGGGGTCGGCAAAACGACTTGCGCCGTGAACGTGGCCACCTATCTCGCGCGCGATCATGGCAAACGGGTGCTGCTCGTCGATTTCGACCCGCAGACCAACGCCTCTCTCTCCCTCATGAGCGACAAGGCGTGGGAGGATTGGCAGAAGGAGCACGGCACCATGGCCGACATCCTCGAGGTGCAGTGGAAGAAAAGACACGCCGAGCACGCGAAACTGAAGGACTGCATCATCCGCGATGTCGTGCCCGAGATCCCGAATCTCGATCTCATCCCCTCACATCTCTCGCTCACCTTTCTCGACCTCGACCTCGCCGCCCGGCCGGGACGCGAGCGCATCTTCAGCCGCAAGCTCGACAAGGTGCTCGAAGACTACGATCTCATCCTCTGCGATTGCGCGCCGAACCTCATGACCGGGACGCAAAACGCGCTCTACGCCAGCGATTGGTATTGCATCCCCATGCAACCGGATTTTCTCAGCTCCATCGGCCTCGGCTTGCTCCAGGATCGGCTCGGCTATTTGAAAAAAGAGCTCGAGTTCAAGATCCGTTGCCTCGGCATCGTCTTCACTCGCGTGCGTCACTGGCTGCGCTATCACGCGGAGACGATGGAGAAACTGCGCGCCGACAAAGGCCTGAAGAAGCTCCATTTCTTCGACACGTTCATCCCGGAAAACATCAAGCTCGCCGAGGCGCCGATGGAAGCGAAACCCATTGCCCTCCACGACTCGAGCGCCAGCGGCGCCGCCGCCTTCCAGTCCCTCGCCCACGAATTCCTCGCCCGGCTCGAATCGTGAGCAAACCGGAGGAAGGAGCCCGCTGCAGCGATTGCGGCCTCACTACCGTGCGCGCGGATCTGTTCCGTCGCGAGCCGCGTTCGTTTCGCAAGGACTTTCGCTATTACTGCCCTACTTGCTGGGCGACGAGACATCGGCAAAACCAGCGCAACCGCTGGTGGTGGATGGCCGGGATGGCCGCCATGGGCGCGCTCAGCGTGCGCATCTCACCCACACGATTCCTTTGGCTGGCTTCTTTTGAATCTCGTGTGGCTGGACATCTGTTTCATCATCGCCGTCACCGTACATGAATTCTCGCACGCCTTCGCTGGGCGCCTGGTTGGTTTCCGAATCTTTCGTGTGATCGTCGGCTCCGGCCGCACGTGGTGGCGCGGCGCCCTTTTGGGTTTCGACGTTGAGGCTAAGGCCTTTCCGTTCAGCGGCCTTACCTTCGGAGCCCCACGTCAGTTGGAGCGAACTCCCTGGAAGCATCTCTTTTTCATCGCCGCCGCGCCGCTAGCGAATGTCGCCCTGGTGGGCCTCGCCGCTTTGTTCATCAAGGACCCGATCTCCGCCCCATACACCTCCGATGCATTCAATGGCTGGTTCGTCCTGGGCCTGGCGAATTTCATTACAGTTTTCCTTAGCCTCTGGCCGCGTACCTACCAGAAGGAGATTGGTACCAAGCGGTCTGACGGCCTCTTTTTGCTGCAGCTCCTCTCCAGCAAAAAGCGGTCGGAGATCCTCGAGGAAACCCACGTCGGCTGGTTCTGCATGGAGGCAGGCGCATGCATCGAACAAGGGCGCTTCGCAGAAGGCCGCGGGTGGCTGGACCGCGGTCTCGCGGAATTTCCAAAAAATATCCGGTTGCGTGAATCCTATGTCGCGACACTGATCGCGATCGGTGAATATCAAGCAGCGAGGTCTACCGCCGTTGAACTCCTGGCGGAAATTCCCCCGCAGCATGTCCGGCGGCTCATGGTCTTGAACAACATCGCCTACCTCGACGCCCTTCTCGAAGACCCAGCCTTGTTCGACGAGGCGGATCGATATTCCACAGAAGCGCTTGCCGCTATCCCATGGCACCCAGCTTTGAAAAACACCCGCGGGGTCGTCCTTCTCGCCCTCAATCGATTGGACGAGGCGCTGCCGTTGCTGCGGGCGAGCGCGAATGCGCCGAATCAACCGCCTGGAAGCCGAGCCGAATGCTTGTGCACGCTAGCCATGGCCGAAGCTCGGCAGGACGAGTTGGCCGCGGCAGAGCGTTATTTCACTACCGCGCGGCAGATCAATCCGCAATGCCCTCTCCTGCCCCGCACTGAAACGGTTTTGGCAGACATGAAATCCCGAAAACGCGAAGCGCGCGGTGCAGCTGAGGTGTCGCCAGGGTGAGACTATGTAGGCTTCGCGAACACAGCCTAGTTCACGCTATTCGCCGCCCGCCCGACCGCGCTCTTCTGCGCTTCGTGGGCGGAGGCGGCGGTGAACTGCCACTCGTCCCGCCGCGATGGGCGCGCGGGCCGTGAACGCAAACGCAACAACGAGTCGGTCCACGCGGACATCATCTGCCGGACCTCCGCTCCGTCGTCTATCGTGGTTGTCAGTTCGATGTTCATGGCTTCATCATGAAGACGAATGGAGTGCGCACGTTTGGACACGGCGGATGCTTTTTTTGAAAAAAGAATCCCGCTGTTCTCCTCGGACGACCGGCAATCTTATGCCGCTCTCTTAGAGAGTGTGAAAGAAATCGCCAGTGAGGTCTTAGGCCCGCGAATTACACAGATAACGCGAATGAAAGAAACCCCATCCGTGTCATTCGCGTGATTCGCGGGCCCTTTTTTTACAGTCTCTTAGAGAGTGTACCGAATGTCGGACAAAAGGAGTTTTTGACCACGGATTACGGGTTCACGGATGAGAGGAGCGGCGCAGACTTGTGCAATCCGTGCAATCCGTGATGGCATGAAGTCATTCAGCAACCGGCGCTGTGCAGACCGAAAGGTTTGGTGCAACGTCCCTGGCGGAACCCGTGAGTGCTTGCAACACGCACTGGTGGCCGAAGGTCCCAAGGTTCGATGATTGCGCTGAGCTAACTGCTCCTATCCGTGATTGAACCGAGGCGGAAGGCACCCTCGTGGGGCGACAAGACCCCGAATGCCTGAATGCCAACTTCCGTCCGTGGACCAATCCAGATTGGCTGCCAGCGCCGGTTGCCCTGACTCTTAACCAAGAAACTGGAGAGCGACCACTGAAAAAGAACACACCCTCGACAACGAAGAAACCAAAGCCGCCGGAGCCGACGCCACCTCCGGAGGTCGAACTTTATACGGCACCGAAGCCGCCCAAGCAGGGGCGGATCATCGGCCTGGACTGCCACCCGGATACCTACACGGCGGCGGTCTTTGTGGGGCAGACACCGCATGACGCCCGCAAGGTAGGGGCCCGCGATCGCCTCAGCCTGGAGCAATTGCTGGCTTGGGTGGAAGCGGAGTTTACGCCGGAGGATCTCTTCCTTTTGGAAGCCGGCTCCAACAGCTTTGCCATCCACCATCGTCTGCTGGCCTTGGGGCGGCAAGCCGTGGTGCTGGAAAGCTGCCATGTGGGTAGACAGGCCAAGACCTATGCGGACAATGACCGGATGGCGGCGGCCCGCATGGTGTTGGTCTACCTGGCGGGCAATGCGCCGTGTGTCTGGGTGCCTGACGAACTCAGCAGCCAACGCCGGCAATTGCTCCACGCCCATCAAATGGCGGTGACCAATCACACGGCCGCGGTCAATGCCCTCAAGAGCTATCTCAACCAGTTTGCCATCCGTCTGGGCAAACGAGGGCTGCACCTGGCGAGCACCCGGCAGTGGGTCTTGGGGCAACGCGCCTGGTCAGATCTGCAGCGCGAGTTGCTGGCCGATTACTTTGCCCAGGTCGACTACGAGCAAAAGCGCCGCCAGCAGTGGCAGCGGCGGATCGCCCAGGAAGTGGCCAATGAGCCGCGGATGCTGCGTTGTTTGAAACTGCTGGGCATCGGTCTGATCAATGCCTTTGCCCTGTTGGCGATCATCGGCGACGTGCGTCGCTTTAGCGGCCCGGAAAAGCTGGTGGCCTACGTGGGGCTCAACCCTGGTCAGCGCGACAGCGGCAAGGACAAGCGCATCAAGCTGGGGGTGGGCCGGCGAGGGCGCGGCGATCTGCGCCACCTGCTCATCCAAGGAGCGCAGGCGGTGCTGCGCGCCGGAGCTCAGACCACGCTGGGCCAATGGGGCTGGAAGCTCTTTGCCCGCAAAGGACATCGCCACATTGCCGTGGCCGCGGTGGCTCGCAAGCTGTTGGTTCAGGTCTGGCACGTCCTCTCGGACCATCCACCGCAAGCTCTGGAAACGAGCAAAAGCGTGACCCTTAAGCTGCACAAACTGGCCGTCACTCTGGGCAAGAGCCTGCGCGTGCAACTCGGACTGCCAGCCCAATTGAAGCCCTGCTTACTCGAACTGCAAAAGCGCTTCCTGCAACCCTCCGCCACTTAGCGCGCCCGGGCTGATGGGGGCTGCGCGCCCCCAAACCCCGCGCCGCTCGCCGCGGCGGCGTTTGGGGGGAACTTCCAGGCGTCGCCTTCGGCGACAGAAAGGAGAAACGAAAAACTTCCCAACAAAAAACTTGAATGACTACATGCCCGTAATCCGTGGTCAAAATTCCGTTCACCCGATTTTGGTCCACCTTCTTAAGCCGGCAGCAACCGGGGCAGGATCGGTTCCTCGACCGTGTCGCCGTTGTTGGGCCGAATACGAAAGGCTCGCGCCTGTGGTCGCGAGGAAACGATTTCGGCAACCTCGGTTCTGACGTAATAAAGCGCAGCTCCATCATCGAGCCCGTAGCCGGGCGGGAGTTTTCCGTCCCGGATGAACGTGTGAAAAGCGGGCCGGCGGCCGGCTTCGCCATCGAAGTGCGGCGCGCAACTTCCTGCGAGGAGTCCGAGACAGCGGATGGGGAGGAGTGGACCGGCGGAATCGGTGAGGCCGTGTTCGAACCAGCAAATCGCGCCCGCGCTGAGTCCCGCGAGGACAGTGCCATTTTCCCAAGCATGACGCATCATCGCATCGAGTTGCCATTCGCGCCAGATAGCCAGCAAGTTGCGCGTGTTTCCGCCACCGACGTAGATGACATCGCACTCGGCGATGAAGGCCGGGAGATCCCACGGTGGCCGGATCATGGAGAGATGTCGCGGCTGGCAGGGCAGCCGGCGAAAAGCGTCGTAAAAGCGACCGATGTAATCTTGCGCATCGCCGCTGGCCGTGGGGACGAAGCAGACCACGGGGTTGGGCTTGCGCGCTTTTTCGAGGACGAAACGGTCGAGGCGGAGATTGTCCGGTTCCATGGAAAAACCGCCTCCACCCATGGCAATGATTTGGCCGGATTGCATCAGGGAACAGGACTCATATCACAAATGTTCCGTTGATGCCGCATGTTGATTTAAATGCAGCGCGCGCAGGTTGTGGCGCTATTTTTTCTGTGCCGCCCCCCAAAAAGCAGTCATCCTGATCCCGCTGTCGCGAGATCAGGATGACGGAAGAGGAGAATGCTAAACGGGAACTCTTAGTTCTCGTGCGCTTCGAGGAAGCCTTCGAGCTGGCGGATACGCGTCGGGTGCCGCATCTTGCGCAGGGCCTTGGCTTCAATCTGGCGGATGCGTTCGCGGGTGACCTTGAACTGGCGGCCGACTTCTTCCAGCGTGCGGCTGTAGCCGTCCACGAGGCCGAAGCGCTGTTCGAGCACCTGGCGCTCACGCTCGGTGAGGGTCTCGAGCACGTCCTTGATCTTCTCCTTGAGGAGAACGATCGCGGTCATGTCGGAGAGGTTTTCGGCGCCCTTGTCCTCGATGAAATCGCCAAAGCTGGTGTCGTCGCTCTCGCCGACGGGCGACTGGAGCGAGATGGGCTGTTGCGCCATCTTGAGCACCGCACGGACGCGCTCGACGGGGAGCTGGATTTCGTCGGCCACCTCTTCCGGGGTGGGCTCGCGGCCGTAATCCTGCACGAGCTGCTTCTGCACGCGCATGAGCTTGTTGATCGTCTCGATCATGTGCACCGGGATACGGATGGTGCGCGCCTGATCGGCGATGGAACGGGTGATCGCCTGGCGAATCCACCACGTGGCGTAGGTCGAAAACTTGTAGCCGCGGCGATACTCGAACTTCTCGACCGCCTTCATGAGGCCCATGTTGCCTTCCTGGATGAGGTCGAGGAAGGAGAGGCCGCGGTTGGTGTATTTCTTCGCGATCGAGATCACGAGACGCAGGTTCGCCTCGACCATCTCGGTCTTGGCCTTGAGCGCCTTCTTCAGCCACACCTTGAGCTCCTTGTATTCCTCCTGGAATTCCTCGGGGCTCAGCCAGGTGCGCATCTGCTGATCCTTCAGCTTCGCGCCGTAATCGATGGGAGCGTGATGATGCGCGTGGCTGCCGGCGGCCTTTTTCTTGGGTTTGTTCAGCTCCTCGGTCCACTGGGAGACGAGGCGGTGCGCTTCATCGGCCAGATGCACGAATTCCTCGGTGACCTTCTGCTTGAAGAAGAACTTCGGATAGATGCGCTGGATGGCGTCGTGGGCCTTCTTGAAATCGGTGTACGACTTGGTGTCGTGGTTCTTGCCGCCGTGGGCGACGTAGCTCTTGTAGGCGTTGGCGCAATTCTGCGCGGCGGCGTCGAGCTGGGCGCAGAGCTTGGGCAGCGCCTTCATGTAGCGCTCGCGGCTCTCGATCTTCTTGTCGAGGATGACGCGGTCGAAACGCTCGCGGCCTTCCTGCAGCTTGTGGGCTAGGTCGAGGTAGGCGCGGGCGATGAAGCCGAAGCGGTTGATGTGCTTCTGCACGTTGAGCTCGGCGTCTTCGATGCGCTTGGAAATCTCCACTTCCTGCTCGCGGGTGAGCAGCGGGACCTGGCCCATCTGCTTGAGATACATGCGGACCGGGTCGTCGAGGATGTCGAGCTTGGCCTCGGGCTTCTCTTCTTCCTCTTCCTGGTCGTCGGCTTTCTTGCCGTCTTTGAAGCGATCGACGTCCGACGCCTCGATGATCTCGATTTCCATCGAGCGCAGACGATTCATGATCGTCTCCATCTCGTCGGGGTCGTTGACGTTGTCCGGCAACGCCTCGTTGAGGTCGTCGAAAGTGAGATAGCCCTGCTCCTTGGCCAGCTTGATCAGTTCGCGCAGCTTTTCCTGCACGTCCGGCTGGTCGATCACGCTGATGAGGGAGGAGGCTGGGGCGACGGCTTTGGCGCCTTTGCCGGTTGCGGCGGACTTGGAAGCTTCTTCCTTCACCGGCTTGGCGGTCTTGCCGTTCTTGCCGTGGACTTCCTTCTCCTTGGCTTCGACCTTCTTCGGTTCCGGCTTCTTGGTGTCCGCTTTCTTTTTCGGCTCCGCTTTCTTCGAAACGTGCTTGGCCGGAGCTTTGGTCGCTTTCGCGGCCTTGCTGATCTTGCGTTCCGGCTTGGCCTTGTTCACCGTGGTCGGTTTGCCCTTCTTCGAGACCGGCTGCTTATCCTTCCTCGGGCTTTGCGGTTTCTTGACGGCGGATTTCGACGGTTTGGAAACTTTCTTAATAGATTTGGGCATACCCGCGCTGTGAATATAGACTGACAAACCCCGCTACTTTAAATGCCTTGGTACATTTAAAGAGGCGGGGACAAAGGCCGCGAAATATCGAGGAGCCGTTTTTGCAGGTCAAGGATTTCTTTTAGCATTTCCGCTCTTTCTGTATCCGGCAAATCCGGGGTGCGGAGGCGGGCTTGAGTGGCTTCGACGCGATGACGGATTTTACGGCGTTCCAATTCGCGCCAGCAGTCATGAACGATGGTCATGGGATGCGCCAGCATTTTCTCCTCCAGTAGACCGGAGATGGCCGCTTCCTCGGTGGCGCTGAGGGTGGTCATGAAAACGTGCACGGAGGCGTCGTCGTCGGGCTGGATGTCGGCGCGGAGGATTTTGACCAGCAACTCGGCATCCAGTTGATCCCGCAGCACACTGTCCCACGGTTCGGCGAGCAGCCATTCGCGGGCGGCGGCGTCCCGCAGGGCGACGGTGGCCAGCAGGCGGATGGTCGAGTCTTCGGCGAAGGGGTCCGGTGGGGCGGTTGCGGTAACGGTGGAAAGAGGGTCGGGGGTCTTGGAAGGGGGAGCCTTGAGTAGCCGGACAAACTCCTGGGCGGAGATCTCCAGGCGCTGGGTCACGCGGTTCATGACCGTTTCGCGCAGGACGGAATCGCGAATGAGGCTGATGAATTCGGCCATTTTGCGGACCGCCTGCATTTTTCCCCGGGGCGTGTTGAAGTCGGGGCCGGCGACCATGCGATCCAATTGGTAATCGAAGAAGTCCCTGGCGCCTGCGATCTGCTCGCGAAAGGCGTCGGCGCCTTTGCCGCGGATCATCGAGTCCGGGTCTTCGCCCTGCGGCATGCCGGCCACGCGGACGAGAAGATTTTCGGCAAGCAGGGAGGCCAGCGAACGTTCCGCGGCTTTTTCGCCGGCGACATCCGCATCGAAGCACAGCACCACCTCCTCGACGAAGCGCTTGAGGATGTGCGCCTGTTTCTCGGTAAAGGCGGTTCCCTGCGGGGCGATCACGTTTTGCACCCCGTGCTCGAAGGCGGTGATGAGGTCGAGCTGCCCCTCGCAGACGATGGCGGACTTCGCTTCGATCAGTGCGCGCTTCGATTTGTTCAGGCCGAAGAGCACCGCGCCCTTCTTGAAAAGCATGGTCTCGGGCGAGTTGACGTATTTCGCCGCCTTGGCATCCGCCTGGAGGACGCGTCCGCTGAAGGCGATGACCTCGTCGGTGTCCTTGCAAATGGGGAACATGACCCGCGCCCGGAAGCGATCGTAGAACTCACTGCGTGGGTTCTCCTCATCGCGCAATTTCACCAGGCCGCTGGCCACCAGTTCCTCATCGGAAAAGCCGCGTGAGTCGGCGAAGTCCCGCATGGCGTCCCATTCATCCGGCGCGTAGCCCAGCTTCCAGGCGCGGGCGACATCCGCCCCGATGCCGCGGCTCTTGAGATAGTCCCGGGCGATCTGCGCCGAGGGCTTCTTCATGAGGTGCCAGTGGAAAAAGTCGGCCGCCTCGGCGTGCAGGGCGAGCAACCGGCGGAGCATCGAATACTCCGCGGCCTGTTCTGCGCTCAGTTCGGTCTGCTCGATCTTGATCCCCGCGCGCTCGGCCAGCTTTTTGACCGCGCCGAGGAAATCGAGGTTTTCGTAGTTCATCACGAAGCGGAGGACGTTGCCGCCGGCGCCACAGCCGAAGCACTTGAAGATCTGCCGCTGGGGATTGACCGTGAAAGAGGGAGTCTTTTCGTTATGAAAAGGGCAGATCGCCTTGTAGACCGGCCCCGAACGCTTGAGCGGAAAATATCCGCCAATCACGTCGACGACGTCATTGGCGGCAATGACTTGTTCGATGATTTCGGGCGGGATGAGACTCACTCCCGCACCCTACTCGATGGGGAAAATGGGGGAAGCAGTTTGCGGTGGGGAATGGTGGTTTTTCCGGAACTTACCGCTTCGCCTGGGTCTGATCCACGGCGGCCTGGCTTTCTGCGGCGAGCTTCAAGGGCCAGCCGGCGTCCTTGAAATAATCCTTGTTCGTGGCCCGAAGCCGATTGTAGCGCGCGATGAATTCCCGGTTGAGGGCCGAATCGCGCACCCCGAGCGCGGGATAACGTTCCACGGCCTGCTTCCTCGCCTCTTGCTCGGTTACCGGAAGATTCTGGTGATAATAGTACCAACCCCCGAGAGCCAGGGCGAGCGCCGCCACGACGGCGATGATTCCCATTCCGCTGTTCTCCTGCCTGGCGTCCCGGTTGATGGCCAGCGAGGAGCGCCAGGCCTGGCGACGTTCCGCCGCCGTGGAGTCGCCCAACAGCACCAGGACGAGCAAGCCGATGGGGATGAGGACGACACAATAGGTGGGCGGATGAAAGCCGGGAATTACCCCGGAAAGAAAGAGCGCGAGAGGGGCGACCCCGATCAGGGTCAGGACCGGCGATTTCCCTTTGCCGATGACATAGCTATAGCAGCCCCAGATGTGAGCGAGGAGTCCAAAGCCGGCGATGATGTAGTTGTACACCGGGGACAGCGTACCGAAAGGCTGGTAATAGATGACCGCCGCGACGGCCAGGCCGAGGAAGACACCGATATTCGTTTTTACGCTGTGACCGGGTAGCATGGGGATCGAGAAGGGGCTGGGTAGACTGCAATTATTGCGCCGCGGAATGGGCGGCACGAAATTCCAATTTACGGATCATCAGGTCGGCGAAGCCGCCCCGCGCCGAACCAATGCTGAGCACGGAATTTTTGTCGAGGGTGACGCCTTCCGGCAGCGGCTGGACGAGGAACCATTCATAGTCGTCGGACTTCACCAGGAGCCGGCCATTTTCCAGACGGATGAGAAAAGAAACCGGCCGCTTGAGTTCGTCGCGTTTGCTGACCGGGTCCTCGCCGAAGCCGCGGGCCAATGAAATGCCCAAGGTCCGGTTGGCCTGTGTCCAAAATCGCAGGGAGAAGCTGTGTTGCTTTTGATCGTCGGGCGGCCCGCAGAAGATCGCGATTTCGGCCGGGCCGGGGCTGAACATGGTGAGCTCGCCGCGCAATTCCCATTGATCGCCGATCGGCTCCAGACGGGTGAGCAGCGCGCCGGATTTGTCGGGCTGAAACTGGGTGATCCCGGTGGCGGGGTTGGCCGTCCATTGCCCGCTCTCTTTCTTCCAGCCGGCCAGATCCGGCGGCGGCGTGAGAGATTGCCACGGCGCTTTCCGCAGGGCGATGATCGCCTGCAATTCCGCGATGGAATTCCGAATGTACTCCAGCGCTGCCGGGGGCTGGCCACCGATCTTCTGGGCGGCGAGCAGCTTTTGCAGGGCCTGCTCGGGCGCGCCCTCGTGCAGGTCTTGGGCAGCCGAGACGAGATCCTTGGCGGGGCCGCTCAGGGCGGCCATGCCGCCGACCCAGTGGCGAGGAAGATGCCAATCATCGACCGCTCTAGGGTCGACTTTGTAATTGAGTTCTTTCAGCAGCCTGGCCACGTCGTTGTCGTGCCCGGCTTTCGCGACCAGGACCAGCTTGGTCGAAAGCACATAGCTTTTCGACTCCGGGCCGTCGTGGGCCAGGTAACCATTGAACATGATATTCAGATCGCGCCAGGGCACGTCGTCGGAAGTGTAATAGCGGTCTGGATGGTCCCGCTCTTCGGCCACGGCGCGGACGGCCCGCAGCATCTGCCACGGCACGGCGGTGTCGAAACGCTCGGTGGCGAGACAGGTGCGACCGAAACCGAGCATCGCCTCTTCGCTGCCAAACCAACGGGGCAACAGGCCGGCGCGGAACGACTCGTAAGCATTGAGATCATCGAAGCGGTTGGCCACGGCCGCGTTGAAGCGCCGGCGCATCGAGATGAGGTTGGTCGAGCCGAGTTCCACGGTGATCAAGGCCCGCGTGGGTTCGGGTTCATTGGGCGCGAGCTTGTGGGCGCGCTCCAGGGCTTCGCGAGCCAGTTGCAGATGCTCGCTGAACAGCCGCCACTGCTCGCCGCTCACGCTATTTGCCCAGGCATTTCCGCGCGCTGCCCAAGCGCGATCGATCTCCATGCGGCCACGCACGGTGAGGGAAAACCACTCGGGCATGCCGGGGATCGACTCGAGCGCCTGGCAGACTTCATCGCCTTCCCGCTGCAAAACGCTGCGGCCCGGTTCCTGGGTAAAGATGCTCAGCCATGCTTCGAGCGCGCCTTGCTTCAGCGGTTGAGCGGTCAGCGCCGCGCGCAGCGCTTCCAGGCCGGCGGGATCGGCTTTGTCCTTGGGAGGTGGGCCCTCCTCGAACTCCGGACGCGCCGTTTCCGCGTGGGCAAGCCACAGGGGGAAGGGGGCGTAATTGGCATCGATCAGCGTTTTCGCGGCGGCGCGCATGGCGTCCGGGAAATCGGGGTCGTTGTCGCTGAGTCCGCGAACGAGAAAAAGGACCCACGGGTCGTCACAGCCCCGGCGTTTCAGTTCCGCGGCGAGCGGGCGCAGTTCCTCCAATCCGGGGCGCGGATAGGTGCCGCAGAATTCGAGCGCCATGCCGCGGATGAACTGCCGGGCGAGCTCGTCCCACTTCGCGTTGTGGTGCCCATGTTCCTCATAGGGGCGGACCATCGCTTCTTCGCCCCACGCCACGAGCAGCGGCCGCGCCTGCGCGGCGGTGGGGACGTTTTTGCCGTGGATGATTGGCTCGTTCGCCTGGACCATGCCGTCCGGCATTTTGAATCCGACCGGGCCGATCATGCCGTTCAGCGTCCGGGGTAACTGCGGTATGAGAAAACAAAAGACGGCGATGCTGATGACAGCAACGAAAATGGCGACCGGCCATCCCTTGCGGCGATCGAACAACACGATCGCTCCGAAAACCAGGGCCATGCCGGCGCCGCCGATGCCGATGAAGGCCAGCACCAGCCGCTGCCACGGCACTGGCACCCAATCCTCCGTAGTGCAAAGCGCGGCGGTGACGGCCACGGCGAGGATGGCGAAGACAAGGGAGACCAGCAGAAATCCAGAGATCCGCGCCGGCGGCAGAGGAGGAGGGGCAACGTCCACGCCCCTCCGCTATCGGGCGTATTTGCGGGCAACAAGGAAATTCGGCGATTCAGATCGTCACGACCCGGTAGCGACTCGGGTCTTGTTTCGCGTAATGCGCGAAAATACGTATACCCCCTTTCCTAAATAAACTTTTAATTGCGGACGGTGACAATCAGGTGTCACTTCTCGGTATGTCCTATGTTCCCCTCAGCATAGTCATCAGCCGCAAGCGGGCCAGCTTGCCCTATTGTCGTACGGCTGGGGAGCGAATTCGACTGCTCAGCGAGATCCGGCAACTTGCCGCCTTGCGCTCTTACCTCCTCACCCGGAAGCAAGGAGGAATCTCACTGTCCCCATGAAAAATCCATTCCGTCACCGCCGTCCCCAAAGCCGACGGGCCATCGTCCGGGCCGAGATCGAGCATCGACGCCTGATCCGCATGAGCCGCTCGCTTTGTACACGGCATCATTACCTGCTGCATTGAGTCGGATATAACCGCGGCGCTTTGCTGTCGCGCTCCGTAGCGCGTGGGTATCTCGCGCATTCTAGCGAATGCGCGCATCGTCGACGATTTGGCAGCTTCGCCAGCCGGCTGGCGGAAATTTTCTTCAGAAATATCACGCGGTTTCCTCCTGATCCGCCCGAATGCTCCCCGGACACGGCCCGCTCTCTGTGCGTCGCCCTATTCTGGTCCACTTTGTTTGATAAAACGTAGCGGAATGAGGCGCGTAATAGCTCGTAGAAGCCGTCGCCTACGCGTTTTGCGAGGCACATCCAAAGGCGCTGGCGGAAGCGAAGGCCGGGCATGAATCCAGACTCCGAGGGCCCAAGGCGAGTCCCAACATTTGACGTTCAGCGATGGATTGCCGAAGTCGTGCGGCGCAGCCTGGTGCAGGCCGGGGATATGCGCGAAGTGGAAGACAAATTAAAAGAGGTGTCCCAGCGCAGTGTTGAAATCACGCCGCTCGCCGAATCCCGGGATGACGACGAAGACCGCGGCGCTGCCTGAGCGGGGAAGCTTCATCAGGCTGGATCCGAAAACCATGCAGGCACCGTAACCGCGTAGCTGGTGAAAATGCTACCAGCGCGGGTGCGCGGTCATGTGTCGCACGGAGTCGGTCGCCCGATCGACAATGGTGACCGGTGTATCCTCGAGAACCATCATCGAGACGAAGTCGAGGGCATCCTCCATGGAGGGGAAGTTTTTCCGCTCGGGGACGCCCGCCTTCTGGAGAGCGAAGTCGGCCCGAGCCGGATCGCAGTAGAGCATGAGGCCAAATGGAGCTGACATAATAGAATCGATAAGCCCGGTCCGCGCACCCCGCAAGGGACAATTTGCGTATTTATGCGTAATTATTAGGACTATCGGATAGGTGGTGGACCGATCCGATTTGGGGTTTTGGAAATCTAACGGACTGGGAACGCCGACGTGACCTGCTTGAACTCCTCCATCGATGCTTTCGAATGGTTACCCTGCTCGCACCTGTGACCGGTCGAGAGCCCTCTGAAAAATCGGGCAACGATGGTTTGAATACACGCGTCGAAAGGGTATGAACAGGTGCGTTTTTTCCACACTCCGACGATGCCTTTTCTGCCGACCAATCGCTACGAATGGGCTCGATTGGCATTTTGCGCGAGCGAGACGGCAGTGATAGGGATGACTTGCAGAATGATTGCGCTTGAGGCTTCGAGAAGGGGATGGGAGCAACTTGATTTTACAACGGGTTTTTACTGCGCGTATGGGACGGCATTGTTGGCCCTCGGCATTAGCTCCTTTGCTGTCAGACGCTCGAATCCCGCATTGGCAAGGTTGGGTTGGATTTCGATAGGTGTTTTCGGACTGACGGTTGGCATTCAACCGCCAGTCTATTGAGTTTGACGCCAATGCGCTTTCGGAAATATTCGCCAATTGGAAAGGCCTTTTCTCTGAGCCATTTGGGAAGTGTTGGGAAGTCTATCAGACGTTCGGAGTCTCATATCTCGCCGTTTTGAATGCGGTGAACAAGATATGAGTCCTTTTCATCGAGAGCGGGAGGCGACCAATCGGTGGGAATGAGCCGCTGCCATATCGCGACTTCTACCGGAATATAGCCGAGCGCTGCTATCTCGGAGAGCTTAGCCCACCATGACTCACCGTGGCCAGTGAAGTGCGATCCAGTCTTGCCTCCGATGACAAGCGCTCCGCCGCGCTTGTCGCGGATGTAGCCGAGCGGAACAGGTGGAATTGCTGATGGATGCCTTCGCGCTTATGTCGCAATGACTGCATCAAGTGAATCACTGCACTCACACCTTCTTTTTGCCCAGTGTAATTTCACCGCAACGACTCGCAAAACGTTTCCACGGTGATTCCCGCTTGGCGTAGGATGTTTTGCAACGTGCCGGGCGCGATTTCGCCGTGCGCTGGCACGGTAACGGTGAGAGTACCTTTTGCCAGGCGAACGTGAGAACCGCGCTGGCGCACGACGCCGAAGCCAAGCCGCTGCAGCGCGCGGACGGCTTGCACGCCAGAAATGTCGCGTGGGAGCTTCACGCGGACCGCAAAAGCACCTCGCCCGCAAAATGCAGGCGAATGCGCGCGGGCGCTTCACCTTCCTCGAAATGGCAGGCCACCGCTTCACGGACATTGGCTCGCAATTCGTCCATGCTCCCGCCTTGTGTAGTGATGCCGCCTCCCTCCGGTGCATCCCACGAAGCGACGAGCACGCCAGAATCCTCGCACGGCGAGACATTGAAGGTGATTTCGCTCATAACTGACACTCTAGGCTATCCGCTGGCATCCTCAACAACGCAAATCGTCGGCGAATCCGCACATGCCCGGGGAGAGGCGGGGGTGGGAGTCGAACCCACTCATAGAGGTTTTGCAGACGCGTACTTTTTAGCCGTTTTTCGCTGCCGGTATTTGACATTTCGTATGTGAGCTTTGCATGTAATCGCAACCCATAAAAATGCCGTTTTACCTCGGAGAAACGGCGGAAAGTCAAAACGTAGAGGTATCAAAAACCTCCCACATCAAGCAGCCGAAATTATCGCAATCAGCGAAAGCCCTAAAATGCCCTGAAAAGCCCTGTTCTGCGTGAAATTTTGAGAAGTTTTGAGAAGTGGCGGGCAGCCCTCAATAAATGCTCTGGCAGGGCATCACACGCCATCCCAAGCGCCCTGTAGACCGTTGAGCCGGTCAACCTCTGCCAGCACATCCCAAAGCGGATGCTGTGGGTTGCCTTGAGCGATCTTGCGAAGCTTCCGAATAGCCCGCCATTCAATTTGAGAAATTGCCTGCTTGGTGCATCCACAGTACGCCGCAATTTCCTCATGCGTGCGGCACTGCCCCGGCTCCGTTACCGCGCCTAGAATCGCTAAGCCAAGATCAATGTAGGCTGCTCCCTCTTTGCTTACTCGCATAAGCTTAAAGCAGGTTGAGCGCATCCAACACCAGCCAAGAGCCATTGACGGCCAGCAGGTGTATTGCCTCCCATTGGTCTGCCACATACACCCCGTCTTTGCCTTCAATCTTCTGCCCACTTGAAGCAAGAGCCGTAAGCGTATTGCCTGACGTGTCCACCTTCTTAAACGTGTAGTCCCTGCCGTCTACCGTGCTGGCGTCTGGTAAAGCAAGCGTAGCGTTGCTTTGTGTGCAATCAATCACCCATAGACGCTTAGAATCTACCGTTAAAGTCTTGGTCTCTCCTACGCTTGGGGTGCTGTAGTCTTGGTATTGAATGGCCGTATCAAGTAGTACGTTGTTGCCATCGGTGGATACCGTTAAACCACTACCTGTAATGCCTACAGTACCTTCTAGACCGTTCAAGCTCATCACATAGTTAATATCCGTAACGCTTGAATTGATTACGCGGATGTTGAAAGGCTCTAGCGAATTAATCGTGCTGCCGTCAGTCCATGTGATGAAGCCTAGCAGGTTCGCTGATTGGTCATTGCCAAGAACAGCCGAAAGGGTAGGGGAGCACGGGCTAAACGTGAATGAATAAGGGTAATCTCCGCTCTGTGCTGTAACCGCTGTAACGCGCACCAGGCTTGTTGAATCATTGGGAGCGCGTAGGTAGAAGCCAAAGGCTGTAATAGACGGCGTAGAGCCATCTAGAAACGCCAGATTCACCGTATATGATTCGCCTTGCACTAACGTAAGGCGTAATTACCTTTGTGGCTGGTGGCGTCACAACGGTTATAGAGCCTTTCATTGTTCGTGTATTCTCAACGCAGAACGTAGGCACTTCAGCAGCGTACGTAAGCACTCTCAACGGTGCATCTTCAGACATCACACTTGAGGGCACCGGCTCTATCTCGGTGAATACCTCTGGCAATGTAATTACCATTGGCGGGGATTTCCTCACAAGCTCTGCCCTGGTGCCCTACCTTTCAAGCTCTACGGCTGCCAGCACCTATTATCCTTTATCCAACCCTAGCGGATATTGTAGAAAGCCCACAGGTGAAAACGTCCACCTGTGGCGTTTACGGCTGAAAGCAGGGCATCCTGATTAGCCATTAGATCGTACATGGCAGCCACGGTGTTATCATGCGTGGTAAGGGCATCGCTTACGTCGTCTGCCTGTGTAAGCACGCTAACGGCTAAAGAGCCCTCATATACATGGGTGCCGGGCTCAATCTCCTTAAACTTGCCCGCCTTCACCATGATAAGCGGCAAATCATATTCGCCAGGCCACGGCACCAGGGAAAGCCTTCTCTAGCCCAATGTTTGTAGGTGCGGTTGCTGCCTCGCCTGTTGTGGTTATGGGCATCATGTCGCCGAACATGCCTTGCTCGCCTGCCTCGCCTGCTTTGCGTTCAACAACGGCAGCAAGGGTGCTGTGTACCTTCACGGCTTTCTTTTCCAGTGCCAGAAGGTCTTTAACGTCTCTCATGGAGTTAAGACTTGCTGCAAAACTTCCGATGCCGCGTAGCTGTCCAATCTGCTTGTGTCGCATCAAGTGAATCACGCTGCCCGCTTCAATCTTCTGATACGAACTACCCGTGTAGATGTTGTAGGCTATCACCTTCCCGAAAGCATCGACGTAAAGCCCTTCTATTGAATCATCATTTTCATCGCCTGAGTGTTTCACGTTCTCCGTGGGCACCAGCATAAGCTGTGGGTAGCCACTCGGAGACTTGATAAGGACAATGAACACTTCACCGGCAATCAAAAGCTCTCTGACGATAAGCTTTTGCATTTCCCAGAGGTTGTAATGATTGCTACTTGAGCAGAAGGCGGTATTGCCCCATTGATCGAATAGCAGGGTGTTCACTTCGTTAAATGCTGCGTCTGTGGTGGCAGCGTTAGGGAATAAGCCAGCACCAACACCGTAGATTTCTGATACGGTAATCCATCGGTAAATTGTCCGCTCTGCAACGTCGTAGAGCTTCGCGTAGTATCCCGCGCTGTGCTGGTAAGTGGGTGTGTCTGACATTTACCCACCGGGGCAATGTCAAAAGCTTGCGAAAGTGCTGCCATGATCGTAGGGTTTCTTAATTGCGCATGAATGAAAGGACACGTTAAATGACAGCAGGTATCTTTTTCTTGGCAGCCGGGCTTGTTATGGCCATAGGTTCACAGTGGGCCAAAAGGTCTTTAGACGATAAGACTAACAGCTTTCAGAACGGCTACCTTCTTCTCGGTCTTCTAACCGTATTTGGGGCGGGTATTGGTGCAGCTCTATTGGGCGTAGCAATTCTTATCGTAGGACAATTGGCTAAAGCATAGGGAGAGGGATAATGTACCATGAACACTTCCCGAATGGCTTTAATAGTTCTGGTAGTGTTGCTTATAATCTATCCTTTATCAATAGGGCCAGTTACCCGGTATCACTTGGGTAATAACCCAAAAGAGTATAAAGCATATTCTTCGGCGATTGATTTTCTCTACAAGCCTCTATGGCTTCTCAATCATGTGCCGGGTTGCGAAACTACAGTGCAAAGGTACGCAATGCTGTGGCTTTCTCAGGAAGCTATAGAAAGCTACGGCTTGCGCACCAACGGGCGCGCTTTGCATGGATGGCATTGACGTTTAGATTTTAAAACCTTGCCCGTTCAAGTTTCCCAAGCTGGCTCGTTAACCCCAGGCAGAGAACAACTTAGAAAAGATTCCTTCTGTGCTATTAGAAATCTTTCAGTCTTCGAGCACTAACTTTCGTAGCTCTACTATATAGTGGAACATCCAATACCCAGCTATTAACGGAATCCAAGTAGCCGCAAGGAGAGCGAGAGCGAATAAAATGCGTGACCATCGGCGTTGCGAAACACCGGAAATCATAGCACCCAACGCGCAAGCACCGCCGACTAAAATTGAGCCGAAGCCTGCAAACCCCAGTTTAGCGGCGGTGGACATCGGGCGGATTTCCGCGCCCGGTAAGAAACGAGCAGTCCCACGGTAAAATTGCCATTCGACAATGATCACATACAGCAGAGCAATACAAATAGTGCCCTGCGCAATACGAGTGCAATAAGTGTAGGTGCGTTCTTTCGTGTTAGCTGTTTCTGAAAGCGGTGAGAAAAACACGCGTTGATATTGTCATAAGGGCGCGGGGTAGGCCAAGCTCTATTTGCTCAGTTTTCTCACAACTGCTCTGCTGCTCTTTTACTTTCTGCCGCGTGGAATTACTCAGGCAGCCTATACCCCTTGTGTACGTTTCGTTTCTTGGTGAGCACCTTGTATAGGTGGCCTTGGTCTTCCGTGCATCGATCTTCCAGCCGTTCACTCCGTTTGCTCGCTTTGCTGTGACTCTAGGCCAAGTAGCCCGTGCGGGTTTCGCTTTCATTTGAGAAGCGTAAACTTTTGAGAACTATTTGAGAAGTCCGTTTTTTCCGCTGCTTCTCTGAGTCTGTCGTAAGTCTCTCAGTATCAGAGAGAGGCGGGGGTGGGAGTCGAACCCACTCATAGAGGTTTTGCAGACCTCGGCCTTCCCACTTGGCTACCCCGCCGTATGGTCGTGAAAGGACGGCTTTTGTAGTTCAGGTAGGGCAGCCCGTCAACAGGGATTTTTCTCTGTATTTTCCTCCCTCTGGGAAGTGTGGGCAGCCAGGGCAAGCTCTCTGTGGAAGGGCCTGATTGAAGAGCTTAGCCGTAGGCATCTGCTCGCCAGCTTCAAAGCTGTAGAAAGGTACTTCGCGCTGTCTCAAATGACCCTGACACTCACCTTCCGCTTCGTGGTATAGGTAGAACATCGTAAATGCCCCGCCATCGCTGTTTTGTTTCCGTGCCACATGATGACTAGGGCTATGAGGGATAACGCAGAATTTCAGCCCGTTAGAAGCAAGGCGGGCATGCGTAAGGTAAAGGTCTTGTGTCCCTCTGCCAGCGTAGCCGGTAAAATCGAGGTATTGCAGAGCTTTCTTGCTGAATAGGTTGTTGCCCATCGGTAGCCAGTCAGAAGGCAGCACAGCACCTTTGCCAATGGCAGGGTAAGCCCATTCAAGCCATCCACGTTTACGCCACTTCTCACCGTTCAACTTGAAGGCATGCCCTTTGGGTGGGTGCTTCTTTACCTCTGCTTCTAGCTTCTTCATTTCTTCCAGCCAATCGCTAGAAGGCGTACCGCTAGTGTGCTTGGCACGGTGCTCTTTGAGCCGGTCGCGTAGATCGTCAGGCAGTGCTGTCTCTTCTTCAGTCCAATTTTCGGCCACTCTTCGCGGAGAATTTCGGTGGGTTGCATAGTCTGATTGTCAATTTTTCGTCAGACAGACGGCATGTAGATTTGGCAACGCGAGAAAGCCAAGTGCCCGCGAAGGCTGATAGATACAAGGTCTGCGGTTGGTTGCATTGTCGGATTACTACTCGCTTTGCAGACCTCGGCCTTCCCACTTGGCTACCCCGCCGTGCGTGAGGGAGAGGGCAATAATCGAACTTCCGAAGGGCGTCAACCGGCAATGCACAGAAAACATTCGAAACCGGCAGACGACGCCGTCTTTTCCGGGTAACGAGCGCGCTTCCGCAGCGGCGGAAAGTGCCGATCAGTAATTCACCGCAAACGGCGCGGAGACGATCTTCGGCTGCGCGCCTTTCTCGATGCTGCCTTCGGTTTGCTCGAGCGAACTGACGAGATTATTGGCAAAGGTGATGGCGAGTTTGCCGGTGGGCACCTTGATGTAGGTGACGGTGCTCACGAGGTTTCCTTTGAAGTCGCGGCCGAAGGTTTCCTGCGGGACGCTCTCGTAGCGGATGAATTCCCAGACGTCCTGGCGTCCGCTGGCATCGACGTGCGAGGTCTTCTTCGTGGGTTTGCCGAGCGCCTGCTGGACTTCCTCGAGCGTCATGTTGATGGCGACCTCGTTCCTGGCGATGAGGGCCCTCACTTGCTCGAGTCGCGCGGCGTTTTGCTTGAGATTTTCGACGAAGTCTTTCTTCAGCGGGTTGAGATATTTCGGATCCACCCAGCCGGCGACCTGCCCCTGTTGGGCGACGCCGCGCACACGGTAGGCTTTATCGGTGATCGCCTGAAGTTCGACGATCTGGCCCTTCCGCAGGGTGCCGAGATAGCGCCCCAGGTCATTGTGGTAATAGATTGGCGCGTCCGCGATGGTGGCGAGGCGCGCGGGCTTGACCAGCAAGTCTTCGAGGTAAATGGCCCCTTCTTCGCGAATGACCGCACCGGAGATTGCGCCGCCGTACGCAGAAGCACAAAGCAGGAGCGCGGCGAAAAGGATGGGGAACGCTTTCACGGGAGCAGGGTAGCGCGAATCGGGAAAAAAGTCGACGAGGTAAATGGCAGACGGAGAAGCGGCTGCGGATATTCAATTGGGGCCGTAGCAGGGCTCCTATACTTCCTATTCCTCCTATCATTCCTATCGGCAGAGCGTACCGCTGCTGCGGATAGGAGGAATAGGAAGAATAGGAAGAATAGGAAGAATAGGAACTATGGGAGCCTCCAAAATTGGATGTTGGATGTTGAGCGTTGGATGTTGGATGTTCTGCCTTTCTTCCGCCCTCCCTTATGTCCGACCATTCCCGTTCCCAAAGTGCCTTCGCCGAAGCCCGCCGCTACATTCCCGGCGGCGTCAACTCGCCTGTGCGAGCGTTTCGCGGGGTGGGAGGCGAGCCGTTTTTCGTCGAGCGCGCGGAAGGCGCCCACATCTGGGACGTGGACGGCAACGAGCTCATCGACTACGTCGGCACGTGGGGCCCGGCAATCCTCGGACACGCGCCCAAGGCGGTGCGCGACGCGATCATGGAAGCGGCGGCCAAAGGTGTGAGCTTCGGAATTCCGAATCCCTACGAGGTGGAGATGGCGCGGACGATTTGCGAGTGGATCCCGTCGGTCGAAAAGGTGCGCATGGTGAACAGCGGCACCGAGGCGACGATGTCGTGCATTCGGCTGGCGCGCGGTTTCACCGGGCGCGATCTCATTGTGAAATTCGAGGGCTGCTATCACGGCCACGTCGATTCCCTGCTCGTGAAGGCCGGCAGCGGCGCGCTCACCCACGGACAGCCGGACAGCGCGGGCGTCCCCGGGGCTTTCGCGGAACTTACCATCACGCTGCCCTTCAATGACGCCGCGGCGCTGAAGACGCTCTTCCAGGCGCAGGGGAGCAAGATCGCGGCGGTGATCGTCGAGCCGGTGCCGGCCAATGCAGGCCTCTATCTGCCGCGTGAAGGTTATCTCGAGACGCTGCGTCAATTGTGCTCCGAGTACGGCACGGTCCTGATTTTCGATGAAGTGATGACCGGCTTCCGCCTGGCCCGCGGTGGCTATCAGGAACGCTGCGGCATCAAGCCCGACCTCACCGCGCTCGGCAAGGTGATCGGCGGCGGCCTGCCTGTCGGCGCCTTCGGCGGGCGCGCCGATATCATGAACCAGCTCTCGCCGGAAGGCCCGGTGTATCAAGCGGGCACGCTCTCGGGGAATCCGCTGGCCATGGCCGCAGGCCTGGCGCAATTGCGCGAGATGGAGCGCGTGAATGGCTGGGCGAAGCTGGAGGAACTCGGCGCGGAATTCGAAGCCGGGACGCGCGCTGCTTTGAAAAAGGCCGGGCGCAATTACGTCTTCCAGCGCATCGGCTCGATGTTCTGTCTCTACTTCACCGAGGGCGAAGTCTGGAACCTCGCCGACGCGATGCGCTCCGACAAAGCCGGCTTCGCCCGTTACTTCCACGCGTGTCTCGACGCGGGCGTCTACTTTGCGCCATCGCAATTCGAGGCGGGCTTCCTGTCGCTCGCGCACACCCACGCGGATCTCGAGAAGACAGCGGAGATTGTCACCGGCGCGCTCACGGCCTGAGTATGGAGGGGTTGACCTTCACCTGTCCCATCTGCGGCGCCGATGTGCCTCGGCGGGCCAAGGCCTGCCCGGAGTGCGGGGCGTGTGAAAAGTCGGGCTGGAGCGAGAACCGGCATTTCGATGGCTGGGATTTGCCGGGCGAAGGTCACGGCGACAACGATTTTCACCGGCCGCGCCTGCTCGGCGGCCCTTCGCGGCAAACGCTCATCCAACGTCTCTGGTTCGTGGTCGCGATCATCATCGTGGTCGCGATGGCTTGGATGACATTGCGGGGATTGTGGTGAGCTTGGGGTGGTAGATGGCAGACTGCAGACTCCAGGCTGCAGATGGGGCCATGTTAAATTTGGGCGCGAATCCAAGAGTGCGCTTGTGAGCGCGGGCGGTTGGGCATAAAGCGGTGCCATGCTGGACTCCTTCCTTTCCCGTGTCCGCCCGCTCGTTTGGTTGTCAATCTGTGGTTCGGTAGGTGCCGGGTTGATCTCACTCCCACTCACTGCATCGGCCGTTTCCGATGCGCCCCCGCCTTCGATTCACCTCTCGTTGGAGGCCACGCCGGGCAAGCTCCCGCAGCAGCAAATCCTCGACAAGCTCTTCGCCCTCGGGGCGTCGGTGTGGATCAAGAAAGGCCAGGACGCAGTGGTCCAGATCAAATCGTCCGCCGAAGTCGCCGGGCAAAAAGTCGCCCTGGTCCGCGTGGAATTTCCCGCGCAGTACCCGGACGAAAAACCGCTGGCTGCTGACGATTACGCGATTCTGGATTTCCTGACCGATCTGCCCGAGCTCTCGCTGAGCGGCGAGCAGGTGAGCGACGCTGTGCTGGAGAAGCTGCGGACGTTTCGCCTGTTGGGCAATCTCACCCTCGCCAACCTCAAGCTATCCCCCGCAAGCCACAATCTGCTGCTCGCCTTGCCGGAACTGCACGAGTTGCACCTCATCGCCACGGATACCAACGACCAGACGCTGAAGACGATCGTTCAATGCCGCAAACTCAAGAGTCTGCATCTCGATACGTTGCCGATCACTGATGACGGCCTGGCCATCCTGACCAAGCTCCCACTGCTCGAAGAACTGGAGCTCAGTAATCTCGAAAAGCTCGGATCGCCGGGCTTCGCGCATCTCGTGGACTGTCACGGACTGAAGTCCCTCTACGTTTCTGGTTTCTCCATTCTCTCCGGCATGGTGGAGAACATCGCCCGCTGCAAAAATCTCGAGACACTTTCGCTCCTGGGCACGGAGTTGAAGGATGCCGGGATCGCCCCGCTCAGCGCGCTCACGAAGTTGCACTCGCTCGATTGCAGCGGTTCCGGAGTCAGCGGCACGGCCTTCGCCGCGTGGCCGGTGCGTTCGCAACTGACCTCGCTCAATCTCGACCGGACGCCCGGGGTGGACGATGCGATTTGCAAGAATATCGAGCACGCCTTTCCGAAGCTCGAATATCTGAACGTGAAGCTGGCCGATTCCGGTTTCACCCCGGCGGGGGCAGGGATTCTTGCCCGGCTGCACAGCTTGCACACGCTGAATCTCGGTGGTGCGGGTATCAACGATGAGGTAGTCGCGCAGTTGGCGCGCAACGATGCTCTCAATATGCTGGCCATTCCGATGGCGCAGCTTTCGGAAAAGGGCGTGGTCGCGCTGGCCAAAATCCCGCATCTCAATGAGCTGAGCCTCAACGTGCCGCCGGTCACCGACGCCGCGGTGAAGGCCTTCGCGCGCTGCAAGGAATTGAAGACGCTGAACATCGGCAAAGATGCGGCGTCGGATACGGAACTCAAATTGCACAAGGTGCTGCCGCAACTCATGTTTACCCAGGCCACGGAGTAGGGACTTGCACGGAAGGGGGATGCGGACGTAAAGGCTAGGTGTGCTGGATTACGTCTCCCTCCTCCCAGTTCAGGCACCTGAATCGCGCCGCGAGCCGGTGCGTCTGCGTACCTGGTGGTGGGTCGCATTCATTCCCGTCGCCGTGGTCGTCGGTGCGGCGGGGGGATGGTCTGTCCGGACGCATCCCATTTTGTTGTCTCGGGGTCTGGCGACTGCGCCGGCCACGAGCACTCCGGCACCCGCACCTTTGTCCTCGGAGAAACACATCGCCGCCCTCCCGGTGCCAGCTCCGGCGCGTCCCATGGCGAAGGAACCGCCTGCACCGGTGGCGCTCCCGCCCACTTCCAAACCGCTGGCCGCCCGGGCGCCAGTGGCCCCCGCCGCAGCCATACCGGCGGCAACGCCTGCACCGGCGCCCGCAGCACCCGCCGTCCCAGCGGCGCCCACGCTTTCCGCGGATACCGCGAAATGGATCGCCTCCATGGACGCGCAGTGGCGGGCGAGTTACCAACGCGATGTGGAGGGACCATTTGAGAAAGGCCTGGTCGAATTGCGCCGGCAGCATTACGTGGCCTTGGGAAATCCGCTCGCGGCGGCGAAGAAAGCGGGGAATGACGCTGAGGTCGCGATCTATACCGCCGAGCGTGACATCGTCACGAAAGGCAACAATCCGCCGGCGACCGATGACGATGCCACCCCTGCCGCGCTCAAGCTGGCGCGGGCCAATTTCCGCTCGCAGTTTTCCCGCCTCGACCACGAGCGCTTCGATCGCGCCCGCGTCCTTTTTGCGAAGTGCGAGGATTTGCTGACCAAGGCGCAAGCCAAACTCGGGCAGCGCCAGCTTTCGGAAGACGTGGCGAGCGTGCAGCGAGAGCGCGACACACTCCGTCAGGAATGGCTGCAGCCGCCCGCCGTGGTCTCGACCGCGCTGCCCCCGGCCCTCCGAGCCACGCCGGCGCCGACGAAGCTGACCTCGCAGCAAATCGTCACGAAGCTCATGGAGGTCAACGCCCTTGTCTATGCGAAGCACGGCAAAGGCGAATCGGCGGAAATCAAGTCGGCCACCGAAGTGGGGGACAACGAAAAGCTCACCTTCACGCGAGTCGACTTCCGTCCGAAGAAGCTGGATGAAACTCCGCTCACCACGGCGGACTACGCGATCCTCGATTCGCTGAGCGAAGTGCCGGAGCTCACGTTGAGCGGCACCGCGGTGAAGGATTCGGTGATGGAAAAGCTGCGCCCCTTCCACACGCTGAAAAGCCTCACGCTGAATGGCGCGAAACCATCGCCGGCCGGCTACGCGGTGCTTCCTTCGCTGCCGGAATTGCGCGACCTGCAGTTGAATGACACCGACACAAAGGACGAGGCGATGAAGACGGTCTTCCAGTGCCGCAAACTTCAACACCTGCGCCTGGCGAATCTCACGATCACCGACGCGGCGTTTGCGGACATCGGCAAGCTCACCGCGCTCGAGGAGATCGGGCTGACAGCGCTGGACAAGATCGGCTCGCCGGCCTTCGCGCACTTCCCGGAGTGCCGCGCGCTGAAGCGCGTTTATCTCGGCGGCTTTATCGTGCTTTCGGGGATGATCGAAAATCTCGGCAAGTGCAAGGATCTCGAAGCGATCACCATGCCGGCCGCCGGGCTCAAGGACGCCGACGTCGCGCCGCTCGGGACGCTGATGAAATTGAAGTCACTGGATTTGAGCAACTCGGCAGTCACCGGTGCCTTCATTGATTCCTGGCAGCAGCATTCGCAGCTCACCTCGCTCAGTCTCTCCAATGCCGCCGGCGTGAACGACAGCACGTGCAAGGAGATCGAGCATACCTTTCCCAAGCTGGAACAGTTGACGGTGAAGATCGCCGCTTCCGGCTTCAGCTCCGAGGGAGTGGCGGCGCTGGCGCGGCTGCGCGCCTTGCGCAGCGTGCGTTTCGAGGGCGATGGGTTCAACGATGACTGCGTTTCGGAACTCTCGCATTGCGAGACCTTGACCTCGCTCTCCATCGTCAAGGCGCAACTCACCGAAGCCGGTGTGGTGGCGCTGGCGCGCTATCCGCACCTCGCGGATTTGAGCCTCAATTATCCACCGATCACCGACGTGGCGATGAAAGCCTTCGCCCGCTGCAAGGATTTGAAAAACATCCGCATCGCCGGCGATGCCGAGCCGGACACCGAGGTGAAGTTTTTGCGGAATGCTCCCGGGATCACGGTCGTTCGCCCGGAACAATAGGCATTGCGCAGAGACACATCCGCGCGGTAACATGCCGGCGAAAGATCATTCGGCGCGAGGCTACGTAGTTAGTGCCAGGACCATTCGTCAGTCACTCCTAACTACTATGAAAACGATTCTTTTCCTCACTTTGCTCGCCACCCTGGCTTTTGCCGGTTGCTCCTCGGAACCTTCGAACAATCAAAACCCGCGCCGCACGTTCAATGCGGAGACGGGCAATTACGAGGGCCCATCGCCGATGCCGCGTCCGAACGCGCCGACGAACGGTCGCTGAGCGGCTTTGTCGCGTCGGTAGTCAGCGGTCGGATCGTGGCCACCTATTAAATCGCGCGAGGCTTGGCGCGACAGCGTTTTGGATTGCGTCTGTCCTCCGGCGCTTTTGGGGTCATCTCTCGAAAGCGGTAGAGGACTCTCAGCATTACCCACTTCTTCCCTGGACAGTGAACGAGCGCAGTCCTGGAGGGACGACGGAATTTAGCCGGTGGCGAAAGCCACCGGAATCGTCCGTTTTCTCTGTAAGGCCCCGGAGGGGCGCGGGACGCGACAACTCCTTCTTCTTCTTCTTTCCGCCGCCCCTGCCGGGGCGAGTCGTGGAGAGGGCGAGTTCCGGTGGCTTTCGCCACCGGCTAAATTCCATGGTCCCTCCGGGACCGCCAGCCACTTTCGCTGCCCCGATCACTTCGGCGCGTCGACGGGCGCAGGCTGCTCCAATTTTGCCGGTTCCGCGGGATTTTGCCGGCTTCTCCGATTTCACCGGCTTGTCCATGAAATCGGCGAGCCGTTTCCATTCCGATTCTCCGACCTGGCAGACGAGCGTCTCGCCGGTGACCAGGCGGGCTTCGCCTTTCACCGCCCGCAGGGAACGCAACACTTCCAGCGTGACCGGGCCGCGGATATCATTGCTGATGTGGTAGAGGGAATTGCGCTTCGTCCCGCTTCTTCTCCGCGGCATCGGCCACGCGACCGGCTTCGATGGCGATGCGGGCGACGAGCTGGATGACCTCGGCGGCGGCGAGATACAGGATGCCGGCGAAGATCAGGCCGCCCACGATCGGCAGCGCCACGATGAGGCTGCCGGCGTTGGATTTGAATTGCATCGCGGCGCCGACGATCACGGCCACAGCGGCGAGCAAGGTGAGACCGCCAAAGATATTCAGAATCAGCGCAAGGACTGGAACGGCGGGGACGGGGCGATTGGGGGAGCTCATCGGTGGGTGAGTTTCCAGAAATCGGCGCGGTGGTAAATGCTGGATTACGCGGAAGGGATCACCGGAGGGATGCGCTCCTGCGCGTTCCCATACTGGAGGCAGAGGTTGCGGGCAGAGGTGACGGATGCCCACCGCCTTCGCCCATGGAAGGGGGGGACGTGCGGGAGTGCATCCCTCCGGACTACCGCGTGGTCGCGGCGAGGGTGCGGAAGATCGCGGCCTCGGGACGGTTCTGTTGCTGTGCGAGGGTGGCGAGTTCGCGGAAGGTTTCCTTCGTCAGAGCGGTGCCGTCGCCATGGTTGGCGAGGATTTTTTCGTCGAGGGCCAGGCTGTCGCGCGCGAACGCATCATCCGGCTTCCGGGCGAGGGCATGGTGATAGGCGCTGACGGCGGCGGGAATTTGCAAATCGGCGGTTAGTGCATCGCCTTGAAGACGCGCGTAATCGGCGTTCTCCGGTTCGAGATCCACAGCGAAGGCGATCTTCTCCACGGCTTCACGGGTCTGGCCGTGATTGAGAAAATTGCGCGCCTGTTCAGCCAGCGCGGGAGCCGCGGCGCGCAGGCGCAGCAAGGTTTGCTCCGCTGTCCGCCGCTCGCGCTGGAGCTGCGCGACGAACACCGCGAGCAGGGCGAGGATGATGACAAAGCTGCCGACGAGATAACGCTGACGCCGGAGCAGGAGCAGGCCTTGTTTCACTTTACCGGCTTGCTCCGCGGTCGTGGCAAAGCCGGCCTGGTAGGCCTGAATGTCGGCCTGCAAGTCGCGGACGGTCTGGTAGCGATTGGGGGCGCTATTGGCCATCGCCTTGGACGCCACCGCGGAAAGGGCATCGGGGACTTTGCCGTGCGGCAGATGCGGCAGGCGCCGGCTGCCCTGGGTGGCGTTGCGCGCGGGCTGAAATTCACCCGCAGCGACCTTGGTCATGATGTCACGCGGGCTCTCGCCTTCGATGGGCGGGCGCAGGGTGAGCAGGTGATGCAGGATGGCGCCGAGCGCGTAGACATCGGTGCGGACGTCGAGGTCATCGTGTTGACCGTAGGCCTGCTCGGGCGCCATGTATTGCGGGGTGCCCAGCACATTGCCGCTGCGCTTTTCCTCGGCGTGCAACTCCTCGCGCACACCGGTGCGGATGATCGAATGGCCATCGTAGCTGAGCGCGAGATTCGAAGTCGGGTCGAGGACCTTGGCCAGGCCCCAATCCATGACCAGCACTTCGCCAAAATCGCCGACCATGAAATTCTCCGGCTTGAGGTCGCGGTGGATGACGCCCCGGCTGTGCGCGAAGGCCACCGCATCGCAGACCTTCTGGAAGATGGTGAGGAGTTGGGGGAGAGGATGATTTTTCACCGTCTCGGGCTGCGCCTCGAAGAGGTCATCGATGATCTGGCGCAGCGTCCGGCCGCGCACGTATTTCATCGTGTAAAAGACCTGCTCCTTGTCATCCACGCCCAACTCGTGGACGGGGACGATATTCGGGTGCTCGAGCTGGCCGGTGATCTTGGCTTCGGCGATGAAACGCATCAGCTCCGTCGGCTCTTCGCTGTCGAGCATCACCTTCATGGCCACCTCGCGCTGGATGGTCACTTCGCGGGCGCTAAGCACGGAGCCCATGCCGCCCTGGGCGATGACGTTGCCGGGTTCGTATTTTTTCTCGTGGAGAAATTCCGGAGGCAGCAGCTTGCGCAGAGCCTCGTGCCGTGCCCCGATGGAAAGGGCGGCGGCGGCCGGCGCGGGCATCTGCCGGATTTCCAGGGTCACGCTGGGCCCGAGCATGATATGCTCTTCCGGCCGCAGGACGGTGACCGAGCCAATGCGTTCGCCGTTGATGAAGGTGCCATTGGCGCTGTCCAGGTCTTCGATGAGACACTCGCGCTCCTTGATGGTAAGCCGGGCGTGGGCGCGCGAGATGAGCGGCGTATCGATGCGGATATCCGCCTCCACGCCGCGACCGATGACGTAGTCGCCGGGGAAAAACGAGCGCACCTCCTTGTGAGCATCCTTGCGCAGGATGGTGAGGTGGGCTTGAGGCAAGCTCATGACAGGCGCTACGTGAATCCGCCCGGAAGCGTGGCCTTGAACGCGAATGCGGTCAAGTGTCCGCGGGCCGTCCCATAGCTCCTCTGTCTCCTCTTCCTCCTATCGGCCCGCCAGGAGGGATAGGAAAAATGGGAAGAATGGGATTTTCTCGCTTCGCGCCGGGCGACTTCGGGCTACTTTTCCGGCATGTCCGCTGATTCGTTCGTTCACCTCCATTGCCACACCGAATATTCGACGCTCGATGGCGCGGTGCGGATCAAAGAGGCGATGAAGAAGGCCAAGGAATACGGCATGCCGGCGCTGGCCATTACGGATCACGGTAACCTCTTCGGCGCCATCGAGTTCTATCAGGCGGGCAAGAGCTCGGGCGTCAATCCGATCATCGGCTGCGAGGTGTATGTCGCGCCGGATTCGCACCTGAAAAAGACGGCCACGACCCAGCGTGAATCGGCCTTCCATCTCACCCTGCTGGCGCAGAATGACCAGGGGTATCGCAACCTCGTGAAGCTCGTCTCCATCGCGCACCTCGACGGCATGTATTACAAGCCGCGCATCGACAAGGAATTGCTCGCCCAATACGGCAAAGGATTGATCGGTCTGAGCGGCTGTCTCAAGGGAGAAATCAACCAGGCGATCATCGAGGACAACCTGCCGAAAGCGAAGGAGCTGACGGGAGCGTATCGCGACATCCTCGGGCCGGAGAATTTCTTCATCGAACTGCACAACCACGGGATCGAGGCGCAGCTCAAGTGCAACAAGACGCTGCCGGTGCTGGCTAAGGAATTCGGCCTCGGTCTGGTCGCGGCGAATGACGTCCACTTTCTCCAACGCACCGACCACGCGGCGCATGACGCGCTGATCTGTATCGGCACCGGCTCGAACATCGCCGACGAGCGCCGCATGCATTACGTGCAGGAGGTCTATTTCAAATCGCCCGCGGAGATGCGCGCGCTTTTCGCCGAGGTGCCGGAGGCGTGCGACAACACGCTGGCCATCGCCGAGCGGTGCAATATCACCATCGATACCTCGCCGAAGTATCCGAACTACACGCCGCCGCCGGGCAGGACGCAGAACGAATATCTGCGCGAGATCACGCTGGCGGGCATGCACCGGCGCTACGGCTCGGACGCGGATTCCGAAATCGTGCAGAAGCGTTTCGAACTCGAGATCAGCGTGCTCGAGAAACAGGGCTTCACGAATTACTTCCTCATCGTCTGGGACTTCATCAACTGGGCGAAGGAGCACGGCATACCCGTGGGACCGGGCCGCGGTTCGGCCGCAGGTTCGATGATCGCTTATGCGATGGGCATCACGGATATCGACCCGATCAAGTTCAAGCTGCTCTTCGAGCGCTTCCTCAATCCCGAGCGTGTCAGCCCGCCGGATATCGACGTCGACTTCTGCGTGAATCGGCGCGGCGAGGTGATCGATTATGTGCGCCAGAAATATGGCGAGCGCGCGGTGTCGCAAATCATCACCTTCGGCACGTTGGGCGCGAAGTCGGTGTTGCGCGACGTGGCGCGAGTGCAAGGCTGGAGCTATGGCGATGCGGATCGCGTGGCCAAGATGATTCCGAACGAACTCGGCATCACCCTCAAGGGGCTCGACAAGAAGAATAAGGAGACCGGCCAGATGGATCACATTGCCGGCGCCATCGACAAGAACCCGGAACTGAAGAAGGCGGTGGATACCGAGCCGGCGACCGCGCAGCTCTGGGACGTGGCGACGAAGCTGGAAGGCCTGACCCGCGGCGTGGGCGTGCACGCGGCGGGCGTAGTCATCGGCGACCGCGATTTATCGGACTACATCCCGCTCACCCGGGCGAACGACAACTCGATTGTCTCGCAGTATGCCATGGGCCCGCTGACCGACGTGGGCATGCTGAAGTGCGACTTCCTCGGGTTGAAGACGCTCACGGTCATTACCGATGCGGTGGTTTTGATCCGGCATCGCGAGCCGGACTTCGACGTCGACAAGATTCCGCTGGAAAATCAGCCGACCTTCGACCTGTTGAACCGCGGTGAAACGATCGGCATCTTCCAGTTGGAATCGGGTGGTATGGTCAGCGTCTGCCGGCAGTTCGACATCAAGGACATCGAAGATATCAACGCCATCCTGGCGCTGTATCGGCCGGGTCCGATGGACCTCATTCCCGACTACATCAAGCGCAAGAAGGGCAAGGCGAAGGTGAAGGCGCCGCACAAGCTGCTCCTCGATATGACGAAGGAGACCTACGGAGTGCTCGTCTACCAGGAGCAGGTCATGCAGGCCGCGCAGATTCTCGCCGGATACACGCTCGGCGGTGCGGACTTGCTGCGCCGCGCCATGGGCAAGAAGGACAAGGAGAAGATGGCCAAGGAGCGCATCAAATTTTGCGAGGGCTGCAAGAACCTGCACAACATCGAGGAGAAGACGGCGAACGAGATCTTCGATACGCTGGAGAAGTTCGCGGGCTACGGCTTCAACCGGTCGCACTCCGCGGCGTATGCCTGGATCAGTTACCAGACGGCGTATTTGAAGGCGAACTACCCGGTCGAGTTCATGGCCGCGGTGATGAGTAACGAAGTTTCCAACACCGACAAGATCAGCATCTTCGTCGGCGAGTGCGAGCGCATGGGCATGACCATCCTGCCGCCGGACGTCAACAAGAGCGGTCTCAAGTTCACGCCGGAAGAGGTGAATGTGGAAGGAATTGCCGCTGCACAAGCCGCGCGGCGCAAGTTGCAGGTAGCCGCGCAGGCGACCGAACAAGGGGAAGACGCGCCCGAATCGATCGAGGAAGAAAACGTGCGCTTTGAGGATCTACCGAGCGGCCCGGGGACGAATGGCAGCGCCGGGGCGGAAACGCCGGCCTCGGATGAGAAGATTCACGTCGGCTCGATTCGCTATGGCCTGGCGGCGATCAAGAACGTCGGCGAAGCGGCCGTGGCCGCGGCGATTGTCGAACGCAACAACAAGGGCGCGTTTCAATCGCTCGAGGATTTCTGCGGACGCGTCGACGTGAAAAAGATGAACAAGAAAGCGCTCGAATGCCTCGTGAAGTGCGGGGCGTTCGACTGGACCGGCGTGGAGCGAGCCCAGTTGCACTCGGAGATCGACGGCGCCCTGGCTGCGGCTTCCAGTGCGAATCGCGATCGCGCGGTGGGGCAGTTTTCGATGTTCGACGATTTCGAGATTTCCGGCAAAGCGACCAAGACGACGAAGGGGAGTGCCCCGAAAGTGGCGCCATGGAGCTCGACGGAGAAGCTCGCTTACGAGAAGGAACTGCTCGGCTTCTATGTCACCGGGCATCCGCTCGATGAATATCGCTCCGCCCTGGAGAAGTTCGTGCCCATCGCCAAGCTGAGCGAGGAAGAGGATAAGAGCACGGTGACCATCGGCGGCGCGCTGGCGTCAGTGGAAAAGAAGTTCACCAAAAAGGACAACAAGCCTTTCGCCGTAGTGGTGCTCGAAGACGTCACGGCGTCACTGGAAGTGATGATTTGGAACGAGACGTTCAACAAGAGCCAGGCGCTGCTGGTGCAGGGCAGTGTGGTATCGATCACCGGACGGCTCGACCTACGGGAGGAAGCGCCCCGTCTCGTGGCGAATGAGCTCAAGCTGGTCAAGAAACCCGCGCCGACGGAAAAGCCGGTGGTGCTCTATTTCCATGCGAGCAAGACCACCGAGGGGGACTTGAGCACGGTCCTGGGAGTGGTGCAGCGATTTCCCGGTCCCAGGCGCCTGGAGCTTCGCTTCACGGACGGCGATGGACGCACGCTGGTGCGCATGGCTGCGGGGAATGAGTTCAAGGTGGCGTGGAACGATGCCGTTTCGAAAGAACTCTCGCCTTGGCTGAAGAAGTGAATGGGCTGTGAGCGTGGTGCTGGCGTCGTCGCCTGGGTCAGTGACCCGGGACCGCCGACAGCGCGCGCACTTTGCGCGTTCGAAACTACCCCGTTGGCCGATTGACCGGCCGGGCGGTGTGAAAGACGTCGATGAGGACGAGGAGCCCGAGGATTAAAAATACCAGTCCGCCGCGGCTGCCCATGGAGATGTGCATGAAGGCGCTTCCGAGGAAAACGCCGACGAGCATGTCGAGGAACAGGTTGGCGGAGAAGGGCAGGCTCCGAAAGACGCCGAGTTCGTATTCGGTGCAGAAACTATAGGCCGCCATGGCTCCGCCCAGAAAGACCGCAATCCGGAGATTGACTGCTTCATGGGTGAAACCGAATAGCCACGGCGAGGCGATGATGAGCGCGCTGAAGACGTAGTCCATGATCCCGTGCGTCCTGCGGGAAATAGTGTGAGTCATAGTGAAACCTCTCACCGAGAGTTTCGCATGAAACAGGGCCGGGTGTTCACGGGAATCGTGAACTGATGGTGGAATCGGGGAGAGGCCTGACTCCCGGAGGAATGCCCTCTTGGGCGTTCCGCTGGTTTTCTTAATCTTAATCCTAATCTTACTCTTAATCCTCTTCAGCCACCCCGAGGGATTAAGAGTAAGATTAGGGTTAAGAGACGGAACTCTGATCCGTACAAAAAGGAACCGCCGGGGCGTTGCCACCCCGGCGGTTCGTGAGTTTAGGCTAAGCTAAAAAGCTTAGAAGATGAAACGAACGCCCAGCGAAACGCGGACGCTGTCTTCTTCGTGGGCACCTGCCCAGGTATAGCGGCCTTCGCCGTAGATACCGAGGTGGTGGGTGGCGCGCCATTCAAGGCCGCCGCCGACGTGCCAGGTGCCGGCATTGATGCCGTCGGTCTGGAAGCCGCCACCGGTGAGGATGTAGGGAGCCAGGCAGAGATTGCCGGCTTCGATCGGGTAGCGGGCGATGAGGCTGCCGCTGAAGGTCCAGAGACCATTGCTGGCAGAGACGATGTTTGCATCAGCGCCGACGCCAAGGTAGCGCATGAAGAAGTAGTTCACACCGAGACCACCACCGAAGCCGTCTTTCGGGCCGGCGACGTTGTCATGGCGATGGGTGTCAGCCCAGCTGCCGAAGACGTCGAGCTGAAGTTCCTGGTCCTTGAAGCAGGGTTCAGTCGGGACGGGTTGTTTCATTTCCTTCATTTCGTGTCCGGCGAACGCGCTGGAGGCGAGGGCGAGGCACGCAACAAAGGGGATTGCGATCTTTTTCATTTAGGGTTGTTTTCCTGGTTGTTTGGTTTGTCTTGCGCCTAGGGGAGGCTCAATGAAGGGATGTGGTAAGAACTTGATGGAAAGTTGTAAAGGATTTTTTGATACCGTGGTAATACGCAAACAGTCTCCAGACAGGTGTTTCCTTCCCAAGAAATGAGAGGGGATTTCTCCTCGCTGGTAGAGGGGGGAAGTGGCGTTTCTTCGATCGTTTCGCTTCTTCGAAAGAGTGCGCACAAAGCGCAGGGGACGCCAAATGTTTCGTTGTGGAGGTGGGATGTAGTGGATCGTTGACGAACCGCCAATTCCATTACCGAAGGGAGGGGAGGAGCTCGGAAAAAACCCGGTTTGCAGGCCTTGTTTTTCCTCCGTCCCACATTCGTCGCACTTTTCCGTTTGTGTTTCTAAACGCGCGCTCTAGAGTCGCTCTCCCGTTTTTCCCAGCATGTTCCGCTCAAAAACCGAAATGAAGATCTTTTGCGGCTCGGCTCACCGCCAGCTAGCGCAGCGCATTTGCGCTTTCGTCAGAGTGCCGCTGGGCGACGCCACGGTGGACTCGTTCCCCGACGGCGAAACCTTCGTCAAGATCAACGAAAACATCCGCGGTCGCGATGTCTTCCTCGTCCAGCCGACCTGTCCGTCTGACCAACCAGAACCTGATGGAACTGCTCATCATGGTCGACGCGGCCCAAGCGGGCGAGCGCGGCGCGTTATCACGGCGGTGATTTCCTTTCTTTCGGTTACGCGCGGCAGGATCGCAAGGACCAGCCCCGCGTCCCGATCACGGCCAAGCTGGTGGCCAATCTTCTCAATGCCGCGGGCGTCGATCGCGTGTTGACGATGGACCTCCACGCGCAAGCAGGTCGCCGGGTTCTTCGATATCCCGGTCGATCACCTCTACGCCGCGCCGGTGGTCATTCGGCATTTGCGCGACAAGGGTTTCAGCAGTCCGGTGGTGGTGTCGCCGGATGTCGGCGGTTTGAAGATGGCGGATGCCTATTCGCAGGCGTTGGGCGCCGGGTTGGCCATCGTGGCCAAGCGCCGCAAGAGCGCCACAGAGATCGAAGCGCTGAACGTCATTGGTGAAGTGGAAGGCCGCGAAGTCATTATGGTCGATGACTTGACCGAGACCGCGGGCACGCTCTGCAGCGCAGCGAAAATTCTCCACGAGCGCGGTGCGACCAAAATCATCGCCTGCGTCTCTCACGCGGTCCTCTCCGACCTGGCGATCGAGCGGTTGAAGAAATCCTTCGTCTCCGAGCTCATCACCACGAACAGCGTGCCGGTGCGTTCGGGCGACGGCTTCCCGATTACCACGCTGTGCATCGCGGAACTCCTCGGCGAAGCGATCCTCCGCATTCACGACGACGAGTCCGTCTCCTCTCTCTTCAAAATCTCCGAAACCGAAAAAGTCTAACCCTTATGGCCAAACAACAAAAACTCACCGCGCTTACGCGGACCGAAACCGGCCGCTCCGCGGTCAACAAAATCAAGCAGCAGGGCCTCGTCCCGGCCGTCGTCTACGGCGGCAAGGAACAACCGATCAATCTGTCGGTGAATGCCCGCGAAATCCGCAACATCCTCGCACACGCGACGAGCGAACACTTCCTCGTTGATCTCGAGATCGCCGACGGCAGCAATAAGAGCAATCGTCTCGCGCTGGTGCAGGAAGTGCAGCACGACCCGCTCAAGGGCGACGTTTTGCACGTCGATTTCCACGCCGTGAAGGCGGACGAGAAGTTGCACGCGGAAATCCCGGTCGAGACCGTGGGTGAACCGGCCGGTGTGAAGAACTACGGCGGCATTCTCGAGATCTCCATGCACGCGATCGAAGTCGAGTGCTTGCCGAAGGATCTTCCCGAAATCATCACTCTCGACGTCTCCGCCCTCAACGTTGGCGAAGGCATCCACATCAAGGACATCAAGTTCCCGGAAGGCGTGACCACTCACGTGGACGGCGAACTGACGGTGGTCCGCGTGTCGGCTCCGACGGTGGAAGTCGAGCCGGCTCCTGGTGCGGAAGCCGCTGCCGGCCCCGAAGTCATCAAGGAGAAGAAGGAAGAAGGCGCCGCCAGCGAAGGGTGCTGCTCCCGCGAAGGGCGCTGCCCCGGCCAAGCCCGCCGACAAGAAGTAATAGCAGCCAGCTTTTGCGGCGCGTGCCTACATGCCTTCCGATATCGCACCGGGCTTCCGGCTCCTCGTGGGACTCGGCAACCCCGGTCGCGAATATCGGGACACGCGCCACAATGTTGGTTTCATGCTGCTTGACCGGCTCGCCACGCGCGAGCGCGTCGACTTCCGCGTGGAGAAAAGCTGGCAGGCCGAAGTGGCCCGCTCCGGCGACCTTCTCCTCTGCAAGCCGCTGACCTATATGAACCTCAGCGGCCAGGCAGTGCGCCCACTCAGCCAATTCTACAAGATCGAGCCCTCGCAGGTGCTGGTGATCCTTGACGACATGGCCCTTCCGCTCGGCAAGCTGCGCTTCCGGACGAATGGCTCGGCCGGTGGCCACAACGGCCTCGCCTCGGTCATCGAGCACTTCGGCACACCGGCTGTTCCGCGTTTGCGGATCGGCATCGGCGGTGCCGAGCGTGGGGTGGTCGATCACGTGCTGGGGCGTTTTGCCTTGGAAGAACAGCCTGCGGTAGAGCAGAGTCTCGATCGCGCGCTGGAAGCCATCGATTGCGCCCGCACCCGCGGCCTCGAGGCAGCGATGAATGCTTACAACTAACTGAAAATCTCTTAATCCTTAATCTTTGATCCTTAATCCTTGCGATGCAGTGGAGGGATTAACGATTAAGATTAAGGATTAGGATTAAGAAAAAGACCCTAAAAACCAAACCCCGATAAATGAGCAATAAGAACCGTTACGAAGGACTCCTGGTCCTCAATGTGCAAGGCAACGAAGATGGCGCGAAAGACGTCATCGAACGCCTCGAAGGCGAATTCAAGAAGGACGGCGCGACCGTCGAGCAGGTCCAGAAGATGGACCGCCGCCAGTTCAGCTACACCGCTGGCAAGCTGGAGAGCGGCTACTATGTGAACTTCATTTTCAACGCCCCGGCTGCGTCGATCGACAAGCTGAAGGCCCGCTTCACGCTCGACGAGGACGTCTATCGCCAGCACTACCAGAAGCTGACCGCGAAGAAGGCCGCCAAGGCCGCTTAATTCCGCGCAGCGCGCAACCTTAATCCAGGCGATTTATGGCCAGCCTCAATAAAGTCATGCTCATCGGGAATCTGACCCGCGATCCCGAGATCAAATACACGCCGAAGGGCACCGCGATCGCGGACATCGGCCTGGCTGTGAATCGTAACTACACCACCGAGACCGGCGAAAAGCGCGAGGAAGTCACCTTCATCGACGTAACGCTCTGGGGTCGTGTCGCGGAGATCGTGGGTGAGTATTGCAAGAAGGGTCGCCCGCTTTTCGTGGAAGGCCGCTTGCAGCTCGACACGTGGGATGACAAGCAGACCGGCCAGAAGCGTTCGAAGCTGAAGGTCGTCGGCGACAACATCCAGCTCCTCGGTGGACGTGAGGGTGGGGAAGGTGGCGGCGGCGGTGGTGGTTCCCGTGGAAACCGCGCCAGCGAAGGCGAATACGACGGCCCGCCCTCGGGCGGAGGCAGCAGCAGCGGTGGTGGCGGTGGTAGTGGAGGCGGCGGTGGCTTCAAAAAGTCGCCGCCCCCGCAGCGCAAGCCGCCGGTCGACCCGGACCTGGACGCAGCGGAAGACGACATCCCGTTCTAAGCGAACAGCCGAAAGGCATATTTCAAAGGCAGGCGTTGATTCAGCGCCTGCCTTTTCCTTTTAAAACATTGAAGGCCGGTGCTGATCTCCAGCACCGGCCTTCTGTTTGTGGTTTTAAACTGGGTAGGGACGACCGAGGAGGCGGAAAGGAATAGCTGGAGGTTGGCTGACGGGCGAGCCAGCCTCAGACGAGCCGCCGAGCAAAGCCGACGCCGTTTCGGCAGGCTCAGGGCTCCGAGCTCGTCGAGGGGCACTGGGACCAGTCCGCCCTCAAGCATTACCCACATCTCAAAAAGACTGCGGATGGGGCCCGCGAATCACGCAGATAACGCGAATGAGGAGGATTTTATTCGCGTGATCTGCGTGATTCGCAGGCACTTCTTCTCTCCGCGGGACCTTCAAAAAAGATGTGGGTAATGGTTAGTCCGCCCTACCTGGTGGGTTCGCAACGTTTCCGCGCGGCGATCAGTTGTCGCCGGGGATGCTCATTTCGAACACGGTCTCTGCCTCGTCGGGGCCCATGCCGGCGCGGGCTTCGAGGCCCAGCGTTCGGTAGGCTCGCTCGAGAGCGACCGGATTGTTGCGCAGTTCGGGGAAAACCGTGACAAGACGCTGTTTGATCCAGCGCCGCGCCATCCCCCGTTCGACCGGATGAAGTTCCGGCTCACGGCTGAAGGCACGCTTAATGAACTGAATTAGTCCCGATTTCATGATTGCCTCTTATAACACACCTCCGGAAACTATCTTGGTGATAATTTTGTGATAATTCTAATAGTGGTGTTTATTAGCGAAATTTATGCATGAGGTGGGAAAAGAGGAAGACAGCGTGGAAGATGACCAAGGTCACGATGGGTTGCCACGCTCGCTTTTGGGCTGAGGCCACGACGCTTTTTTCCCGCAAGACCAGAGTAATCAACGCTGCAAGGATGCCCCAGGCAAGGCTGCCGGTGAAAGGTGGATCGAAGACCGGCGGAAGGGTAGGGGCGGTAGCTCGCCAGAACCAAAAGCCGCGCCATTTAGCGGCCAGCGGTTCGAGGTTCAGGTCGGTGAGAAGCGCTACTATTCCGGCGCCGATAGCGAGCCAAACCTGCCCCAAGCGGGGGCGAAACCGCAGCAACGCTTCGCGGGCGCCGATGATCGCGGAGAACCAAAAGAGGGGCAAGCCGAGCGGAACTGGTCCGAGCTTGAGGCTCAGCGGAGCGCCGTAACGAATCGGGCCGAGTGGGAAGCCGGTCATGACGCTTACCCAAGCGATGGCGATGACGCCGCCGAAAATCAGCAACGCCCACCGACGCGCGGTCGCCAGACCGATGGTCTCGACGAGGCGAAAGTAAACGTTGGCTGCGGCGAGGGTGATCCACGCGAGATCAAGGTGCGCCAGCATCCAGACCAGCGCCGCTCGCAGATCTGGATTCGAGACGGACCTTTCCAGCGAGCCTTCGCCGATGCCGCAACTCCAAACGACCGCGACGGCCAGCGAGACGAGGACGAAGAAAATCCACAACCCGGCGACGAGAGGTTCCAGACTGCGGATCACAAGGGAATCGCGGGAGGACATTGCGGAGGAAGATACAAATGCGCAGTAATCCGAAATCAGCGGACGGAGTCGATAGGGAATCCACCGTGCGACGGTGTTTGGGTGAAACCCGATGGCGCCAATTGCGGGGAGGGTGCGGCGGCTTCCTCTAACCATTACCCACATCTTTGCGCGGTGTTTAGATGTCGAAGGGGACGGCGCCACTGGGAGCGGCGACTTCCTAGTCGCTGACCGAAAACCGATGCGCGCAGCGCCTCTCTTCGAGGGCGTCGTCCGCGACGCAGGTTTTTTTCTGGGAAGTCACCCCTCCCAGTAAGCTACGGTCGCATTACCCTGGTCCTAAATCCGAAAAAGATGTGGGTAATGCTGAGGCATCCTGCCACTGATCGCCCAAGTTGCGGGGATGGCCGTAGCAATACACCAGTACTGCCGCAGCGGATTCTAAAGAGCCACGAACAAAGCCCTTCGATTTGCACTTGCGAGAGTAAATACCGCATTGCAATGTAGTGGAAAACACGATAGTGGTATCACGTATCTCTCATTGGTGGTTTTATTTTTCTGAAAATGCCCATTTCGCGTGATCAATCGAAAAAGTCCAGGGCGGTGACTTCTCTCGCTCAAGCCCGGCAGTGGGCGATGTGTTTGGTGTGTCTGTTGTGCGGACTCGCGCTGATTTTGGCGTCGCCATCGCACCATCAATATCGGGGCCTGGAACTGCTCGTCGGCACTGTTCTCCTCGTCACCGCTTTGGGCGATTTCGCCCTGGGAATTTTGCTTGCTGTAGCCGCGCGGGAGGTCAAGCCGCGCAAATTCGAAACCGAATAGTCCCCCATGTACACCACACTCCCTCATCTCCAATCGGCGATCCGTACTCAGCTCCAGAGATCGGAGGTCTGCCGCATTTACAAAGAATCGATCAACGCCTGCTGGCCCAATCTGTCCGACAACGCGCAACTGGAAAAGATGACGCTGTTCGCCGAGCGGAATCACTGGAGCGTCAGTTGCCGCACCTTGGGCAATCTCGGAGTCGTCGCCGAGTTTGCGAAAGCCACCTGACGCGCGGGCAATAAACCTACCCTTTTCGACCGTGGGGTTTCTTCTGAAATCCCTCGATTGCATCGGCGGCCTCCCTTTCAGCGAGGGGAGGCCGCTTTTTTTGAACCCGCGTCGAGGGAGGATGTAGACGCCTCGCTCTGTCGAGGCGCGGGAGAAAAGCTTCATTTGCAGCGTTTCCCCGGAGTGTCGTGGCGACAACCGGCTTCGATGAACTCGATTACAGCGCGGCGATCGCTTCGTCGGTCGCTTCGGCGAGGACGGCGAGGCCATCCTGTAGAGCGTCGAGCGGGATGGTGAGCGGCGGGGCGATCTTGACGGTTTGGCCCCAGGCGCCGACGGGCGCGAAGAGGAGCAGACCCTTGTGAAAGCAACGCTCGATGATGTTGTGCGCGAGGTCGTGGTTCGGCTCTTTCTTGCCTTTCACCATGGTCTGCATGCCGCCGACCAGGCCGCGGGCGCTGACGTAGCCGATGTAATCCGGGTGCTTCTTTTGGATCTGGCGCAGGCCTTCCAGCAGGGTGGATTCGAGCCGGGCGGCGTTGCCGGTGAGATCTTCGCGGATGATTTTTTGCACGCTGGCCAGGGCGGCGGCGCAGCACACGGGATTGCCGGTGTGCGTGCTGGTCATCGAGCCGGGACCGAATTGATCCATGATCGATTCGCGACCGATCACGGCCGAGAGCGGCAGCGAACTGCTGATGCCCTTGCCGCAGCAGATGATGTCGGGCGTGACGCCGTAATGCTCGAATGCCCAGAACTTCCCGGTGCGTCCGAAACCAGCCTGCACTTCGTCGAAGGTGAGGACGATCTGGTGCTTGCGGCACCACTCAGCGAGTTGGCGGACGAATTCGACGGGAGCGAAGTCGGGGCCGACGCCCTGGTAGCTTTCCATGATGACGCCGGCGACGTTTTCGGGTTTCATGCCGCGCGCTTCGACGGCGGCGAGGAAGGCATCGAAGCTGGTGTCGGTCTGCCAGAACCCATCCGGGAAGGGCGCGGTCATGATGGCCGGGTCTTCATTGACGATCCACGATTTCTGTCCGGCCATGCCGCCGGCCTGTTGCGAGCCGAGGGTCCGGCCGTGAAAGCCGCGTTCCCAGCCGATGATGCCGATCTTTTTGTTGCCGCCGACCTTGATGCCGTGGGCGCGGCTGAGCTTGATGGCGCACTCGGTGGCTTCCGAACCGGTGGTAAGGAGGAAAACTTTCTTCAGGCCTTCCGGGGCGACGCCGGCGAGGCATTCCACGAGGGCGGCGCGCTTTTCATTGCCGAAGACGTAGCTGTGGAGCAGGCCGCTGTGGACCTGGTCGACGATGGCCTGGCTGATTTCCGGGGCGGCGTGGCCGGCGTTGGTGACGAGCACGCCCGACGACCAATCGAGCCAGCGGTTGCCGTATTTGTCGTAAATCTGAATGTCCTCGGCGCGATCCCAGACGAGGGGTGGCATGCCGCGCATGGAGATGGGCTCGAATTGGCGCAGCTTCTCGAGCAATGGCACGGAATCGGGATGCGGCAGCGGGCTGGCGACGCGGCGGTACTTGGTTTCGACGCGGGGGACGGTCTTCGGGATGATGTTGTATTCTTTGCCCATGGTGCGAGGTGGTGAGGATGAAGAGGGGAGTGCTTAGTGCTTGATGCTTAGTGAGGAGTGAAAAGGGGGGGTGGCAGGCGGCGGAAAAAGACAGATGGCAGAAAGACGATGGGCGGACGCTAGCAGCGCGGGCTTGCTCTCTCTACTCGGTAGGTTACGGTTTCTGATACTTTTGTGATCTCCGCCCGCCAGCCCATCCTCGAGACAACGCCGCAATCCTCGCGCGAGTCGTTTCATTGCGAGGTGGTAAAGGGGAGCGGGTATGGGGCGCGCTGGCACTTTCATCCCGAGGTGCAGCTTACGCTGGTAATGAAGAGCGCGGGGTATCGCATCGTGGGGGATAATATCGCGCCGCTCGTGCCGGGGGATCTGGTGTTCGTGGGGGCAAATTTGCCGCATGTATGGCACCAAGAGGAAGGGAATGCCGAATGTGGAATGCGGAATGTGGAATCGGGGGCGCGGAAGAAGGAGAGAACGGACGCGGTGCACGCCATCGTGGTGCGGTTTCGCGAGGATTTTCTCGGGGATCACTTTTTGCAGAGTCCGGAGATGGAAGCGGTGCGGCGGTTGTTGAAGCGCAGCGCGCGTGGGTTGCAGGTGACGGGGGTGACGCGCGAGGTCGTAGCGCGGTCGATGCAGGAGCTCGCGGACTCGCAAGGATTGGGGCGGTTGTTGAAGCTGCTGGAGATCGTGAATGCGCTGGCGGCGTCGAAGCATCTGCACCCGATCGCGAGCGCGAACTTTTCACCGGAGTTGCGGGATTCGGACACGCCGCGCATGCAGCGGGTCATGCGCTACATCCACGAGCATCTCGATGAAGTCATCGAGCGCGAGGAGGTGGCGCGTTGTGCGGCGTTGAGCGAGGGAGCGTTCAGCCGGTTTTTCAAAACGCGCACCGGGAAGACGCTGCCGCAGTACATCAATGAGCTTCGGGTCGGGAATGCCTGTGCGCGGCTGCGCGATGCGGAGGCGAAGGTGGCGGATATCGCGCTGGCCTGCGGCTTTGAGAACCTGGCGAATTTCAATCGCCAGTTCCGCGCGATCACCGGCATGAGCCCGCGGGAATATCGCGGGGCGTTTGAGGATCACGCACTATGAATGCGGAATGTGGAGTGCGGAATGCGGAATCGGAAACGAAGCCACACTTGCAACGGTTATGGCAACGAGCGCTGCGAATTGGTACTTGGTTGGTTGGAGCGTATGCCGTCGCGGCGATCCTCCTGGTTCTGGGCGAGAATCGGCTCGCTTTTCCAGGATGGACCATTCGCCAGCCGTGGCTGGGGCCGCCGGCGAAGACGATGGTCGAGGAGGAGTCGATGGTGACGCCGGATGGCAATACCATCCAGGGTTGGTGGCTGCCGGCGACGGATTGGACCCCGGGAAAAGGGGCGGTGCTCTATATGCACGGCAATGGTCAGAATCTTTCCACCTGTGGCAAGGCACTGCGCAGTTGGCGCAACGAACTGCACATGAGCGTGCTGGGTTTCGATTATCCGGGTTTCGGTCACAGCTCCGGAACGCCGGATGAGCAGAGCTGCTACGCTGCGTCGCAAGCCGCCTTCGACTGGATTGTGCGCGAAAAGGGGGTGGCGGCGCGCGATGTGGTAGTGATCGGACAATCCATGGGTGGGGCGATGGCCACGGAGGTTGCCAGTCGGCAGCGCTGTCGAGCGTTGATCACGTCCGGAGCGTTTACCTCATTTCCCGACATTGCCCAGTATCACTATGGCTGGCTGCCGGCGCGGTATCTGGTGCGGCTGAAGTTCGATAATCTGGCCAAGATGCGCCGGATGGAGACTCCGGTGTTCATTGCGCAGGGGATGGAAGATCAAACCGTACCCTTCTCACAGGGCGCGCAGTTGTATGCAGCCGCTGTGGTGGGTTTGAAGCGATTCTATCCGATGCCCGGCCATGGGCATTCCCAGCCGGATTCGGTCGAGTTTTATGAGGCAGTACGGGCCTTTTTACAGAAGACGCGCCGCGAGAATTTGCATTGATCCACGGCTCGTAGATTCTGCCACTTTCTGGAAATCTAAGGTTTTCCCTGAAGGACGTCACGCAACCGTCACAATCAATTTTGGAATGTAACCTGTTTGTAACATGACTGAGACGCGAATGTCACAGATTGGCCGGATTGTTTGGACCAATTAAATTCCAGACACGAGTAGCGCTCTTCCAGTAGAAACCCTTTCATGCCCACTGCGTCATCCACAGCTTTCGCCCCGACTCGCTCGGTTGGAGATGCGTTGCTCAATCGAAATCGGTTCCGGATCCTTGGGCTGACTCCGGACGACATCATCAAGTATTTCTTCAACGGCAATGCCATCGTTGCGGTGGTGGTGCTGGCGTTGATTACCATCTTCCTTTTCCGGGAAGGGGTCGGCTTTTTTGGCAAGAGCCAGCGCGACTTGCGGCTCTACCGGTTGGCCGGGCTCGAGTATGTGGATTTCATTCGGCATGAGGTGGACGAACACACCGCCATGACGCGGGATCTGAACGCCGCGCGGTTGGCGGAGTTTCAGAAGCTCACGGCCGAAGGCAAGACGCCGGAACAGGTGACCGCGGCGCTGGCTTCGTTCGATGCTTTTGCCAATGCCTTTGGCGATTCCATCGAAGACGTGCGTGGCACGCTTTCGGATCTTTCGGACGTGGCGATTGCCACCAAGACCAAGGCCCGGGTGAATGAGGACCGGGAAGAGCAGAGAGACATGCTGCTCAGTGCCGGCAAGAAGGAGGAGGCGGACAAGATTGAGATTGCCCCGGTGAACTTCGCGGCCGAGACGGGCGTAATGAAGGGGACGTTACCCGCCTTTCGCAAGGTCAACGATCAATTTGCGGACAAACTGGGAGCGGCGCTGCAAAGCTCTCCCCACGTGGCCGATCCGAAATTCCAGGCGAAGATCGACGCGGTGCACGCCAAGGCCCGGGCGCTGATCGCCTCCCTCCCGCAGATCGAAAAGAACATGGAGAACTGGAATTACGACGCACCGGTGCCGGCTTCCAAGGCGGTGACTTCCTTTCTCTTCGGGCGCGAATGGCTGACCGCCAGCTTCTGGCAGGATTGGTATGGAATCGTGCCGCTCTTCGTGGGCTCGCTGCTGGTCTCGATCATCGCGCTGGCCATCGCAGTGCCGCTGGGAATCTCGGCGGCGATCTATGTGAGCGAAATCGCCGGGCCGCGGGAGAAGGGCATCGTCAAACCGTATATCGAATTCATCTCCGCAATTCCCTCGGTGGTCCTCGGCTTTTTTGGCATCGCGGTGCTGGGGACCGCGCTGCGCTGGCTGTCGCAGACGCCGGCCTTGAGCTGGTTTCCGGGGTTCCCGATGAGCGAGCGGCTGAACGCGTTGACGGCGGGTTGCCTGCTGGCTCTGATCTCGATCCCGACCATTTTTTCCCTCGCGGAAGACGCGCTCAACAACGTCCCAAAGCACTTCAAGGAAGCCTCCTATGCGCTGGGGGCGAATCGCTTCCAGACCATCGTGCGGGTGCTCGTGCCGGCTTCGCTGTCGGGCATCATCTCGGCGGTGCTGCTCGGCTTCGGCCGCGTGATCGGCGAGACGATGATCGTGTTGCTCTGTGCGGGCAACCGCATCGCCATTCCCGACTTCACACAGGGGCTCGGTGCCTTCTTCCAGCCGGTGCATACCATGACGGGCATCATCGCCCAGGAGATGGGCGAGGTGGTGAAGGGCGGCATCCACTATCGCGCGCTCTTTATGGTGGGCGTGGTGCTCTTCACACTTTCGCTGGTCATCAATTACGTGGCGCAGCGGATCGTCCATCGCTATCGCATTTCCATCGGGTAAGGCCATGAACGCTCCAGTCAATCCCTTCGTTGCCCGCAAGTCGTCGGCTCGCACCATCGAGCACATCGCGTTCGGCTTTTTCCGCACGGCGACCTATTTCATCCTGATCTGCGCGGCGGTCATCTTCGGGTTCATCTTCGTCAAAGGTGGGCAGACGGTATTCCGTTCGAGCTTCCCGTTCGTCAATGTGCCCTTCCTCACGCAGGCGCCGGAGACGTTGTATGTTTTCCAATTCGAGGGGAAGAAGATGGAACTCGGGGACCGGGACTTCCGAAAGTTCAAGGAGGAGCGCCACATCAAGGACATCCCGGCGGAGAGTTACGTTTACAGTTCGGGTGGAATCTTCCCGTGCATCGTCGGCACGGTGCTGCTGGTCATCGGGTCGATGGCTATCGCGCTTTTCATCGGTATCAGCAGCGCGATCTATCTCAACGAGTACAGCAAGCAGGGGAGATTTGTGCACTTCGTCCGGTTGGCCATTTTGAACCTCGCAGGGGTGCCTTCGATTGTCTTCGGCCTGTTCGGTTTCGCCCTGTTCGTGATGTTCATGCCGATGTTGCAGGACTTTCGGAATCCGACGGTGCTGAGCTTTCCAGTGGGCTTTGGGCACTATCTGAATTTCTCCGGCTGGAACGTGTGCCTGCTTTCCGGTTGGTTCACGCTGGCCTTCATGGCCTTGCCGGTAGTGATCACGGCCAGCGAGGAATCGCTCAAGTCGGTGCCGAAGGGTTTTCGCGAGGGTTCGCTGGCACTGGGAGCGACGAAATGGCAGACCATTCGCACGAATGTCCTGCCCTACGCACTGCCGGGAATGCTGACGTCGTCCATCCTCGGTATCGCGCGCGTGGCGGGGGAGACGGCGCCGATCATGTTCACCGCGGCCTATGTCATTCGCGATAAGATGCCCTGGCAGGTCGACCACCCGATGGACTTCTTTTTCCAGGGCGTGATGGCCCTGCCGTATCACATCTATGTGGTCAGCTCGAAGATCCCGCAGAACGAATACACCGAGCGGGTGCAATATGGTGCGGCCTTCGTTTTTTTGGTTATCGTCATGGGTATCGCCCTGACCTCCATTCTGCTGCGTATCAAAATGAGGAATCGTTACCGCTGGTAGCGATCCGCCTGCCCAGGATGCCTTCCAACTTTCCCATGAAGCTGCCCGACACCGCTCCGATGCCCCACGCTGCCCTAGCACCGCCCGAGGAAAGCTCGACGATGATCGAGGTCGAAAACCTGGATTTTTACTACGGCCAGGCGCGTGCGTTGCACGAGATCAACATCAGCATCCCCGCGAACAAGGTGACGGCGTTCATCGGGCCCTCCGGTTGCGGCAAGTCTACGCTGCTGCGGTGCTTCAATCGCATGAACGACCTGGTGGATATTGCCCGGATCGGCAAAGGGCGCGTCCGCATTCACGGGATCGACATCTACGATCCCGATGTGGATGTCATCTCACTGCGCCGGCAAGTGGGCATGGTCTTCCAGAAGTCGAATCCGTTTCCGAAATCGATCTACGAGAACATCACCTACGGCCTGGAGATTCAGGGCATCAGCGATCGCAAGCGGCTCGACGAAGTGGTCGAGAAGAGTCTGCGGGGCGCGGCCCTATGGGACGAGGTGAAAGACCGCCTGCACACCAGCGGCCTCGGGCTTTCCGGCGGCCAGCAGCAGCGCCTGTGCATTGCGCGAGCGATTGCGGTCGAGCCGAGCATCATCCTCATGGACGAGCCGTGTTCGGCGCTGGACCCGATTGCGACTTCCAAGGTCGAGGAACTGATCCAGCAGTTGAAGGGCAAATACACGATCGTCATCGTGACCCATAACATGCAGCAGGCCGGTCGCTGCTCGGATAACACGGCTTTCTTTTACCTGGGTAAACTAATCGAGTTTGCCAAAACGGAAAAAATCTTCACAAATCCTTCGCAAAGACAGACGGAAGATTACATTACGGGACGTTTCGGTTGATGACCGCTGGCCCCCTTTGACCTCAACCGAGAGTAGATATGAGCCAATTTTGGGAACAACAACTCGCCGACATCCGCGAGCAATTGCTGATGATGTCTGGCCTCACGGAACGCAATCTGGCGCTGGCCATGCGGGCGCTCGTGGAGCGCGACGACAAGCTGTGCGATACCGTGGAAGCGGAGGATTCGCAGATTGATCACCTCGAGATCCAGATCGACGAAATGGTCATCACCTACATGGCCACGCACGGCCCCATCGCCCGGGATTGCCGGATGATGCTGACCACCTCGAAGATTTCCAACAACCTGGAGCGCATCGCCGACCAGGCGACGAAGATCGCCCGCCGCTCCCGGGAGTTGAATACCGAGCCGCTGCTCAAGCCGCTCATCGATATTCCGCTGATGGCGGAGATCGCGCAGGAGATGTTGCGGGACAGCATCACGGCCTTTGTCGATGCGAATAATGAGCTCGCGATCGAGATCATTGCGCGGGACCGTTCCGTGGACAGCATCAACAAGCAGCTCGAGCGTGAACTCACCGGCTACATGGTGGAGAACCCGAAGAGCATTACCCGGGCGTTGAATCTCATGACCGTGGCCCGGGCGATCGAGCGAGTGGCCGATCACGCCACGAACATCGCCGAGGAGGTTTTCTATCTCTACAAGGGGCAGGACATCCGCCACGAGCCTTCCCTGAAACAGCCCGTCCCGCCTCCAGGGAAAGATAAGGAATAGCGGAAGGACGCGCTCCTGCGCGTTCCCACGCTTTTTAAATGGGAACGCGCTGGAGCGCATCCCTCCGAGTTCCGTAACGCAATCGTGACATTGGCTTGCCTGAGGCGGCTGGACTGATATGCCTGCGGCATTATGTCCGCCCTTCAACGCATTTTCGGCCGCGATACCAAGTTTTACGACCTGCTCGAGAGCGGGGCCGCCGCGGCCAAGCAGAGCGCTTCGATTCTCGTCGCCCTCTTTCCCAAGCTGAGTGCGGGGGGCTCGAACGAAATCCTTTCCGACCTCTCCCAGGAGCGCCGCAAGCACAAGCGCATCAGTCAGCGGACAACCGAGGAGCTGTGCCAGAACTTCGTCACGCCGCTGGAACGGGAGGACATCGAGGCGCTCTCGACGGCGCTCTACAAAATCACCAAGACCGTGGAGAAGATCGGGGAACGGCTCCTCATCAGCCCCCCCGGTACGGATCTGAGCCTCGTCTCGCGGCAGATCACGATGCTCGAAAAGGCCGCCGAGGTCGTGGTCACCATGGTCACGCAAATCCGCGCCAAGAGCCACGGCGAGGAAATCCGCGACGCCTATGAGCGACTGCAGACCATCGAGGGCGATGCCGACAAGCTCATGAACGAACTGCTTCGGGAACTTTACCACGGCAGCAGCGACGCCCGGGTGGTGGTCTTTTGGAAGGACCTCTACGAACTGTTGGAGAAGGGGATCGATCGGTGCCGCGATGCCGGCTACGTCGTCTTCCATGTGGCGCTGAAATATTCCTGAGCGCAGGCGCGTTCAAGGTCCGGAACTTTTCCCCGATGCTCCTCTTTTTCTTCGTCCTGCTGGCCGCGCTGGCTTTCGAATACATCAACGGTTTTCACGATACCGCGAATGCCATCGCGACTGTGGTCTCGACCAAAGTCCTGACCCCGCGCCAGGCCATCCTGCTGGCCACCGTGGCCAATCTCATCGGCGCTTTTCTCGGTGAGGCCGTCGCCAAGACGATCGGCCAGGGGCAGGTGGACACGCATGTGGTGACGATGATGACGATCCTCGCCGCACTGGTTGGCGCCATCCTTTGGAACCTGCTTACATGGTGGATCGGCCTGCCTTCCAGCTCCAGTCACGCCCTCATTGGCGGCCTGTGCGGGGCGGCACTCGCGACCAGCGGCGGCAACTGGAGCGTGCTCATTTGGGATCGCGTGACGGTCAAGGGCGCGGATGGCCTTTGGCCGAAGGTGATCAAGCCGATGATCCTTTCGCCGTTCTTTGGTTTTGTCATCGGTTTCCTGCTCATGGCGATCATCACGGCGTGCGTCTTGAACTGGCGCCCGCGCACGGTGAATGGCGTTTTCGGCAAACTGCAGGTCGTGAGCGCGGCGTGGATGGGCCTCAGCCACGGCACGAACGACGCGCAGAAGACCATGGGCATCATCGCGCTGGCACTGTTCACCGGCACGACTGCCGGCTCATTCGATCATCTTCCCGCTTGGCTGGGCTTTCTGCACACGCCGGAGTTCAAGATCAGCGCGTGGGTGAAAATCGTCTGTGCGCTCACCATGGCCTCGGGAACTGCGGCCGGCGGATGGCGCATTATCCGCACCATGGGGCACAAGATGGTGCGGTTGCAGCCGGTGCATGGGTTCGCCGCGGAGACGACGGCAGGCGCGATCATTTTCACCGCCTCGCACTTCGGTATTCCGCTTTCGACCACCCACGTGATCTCGACCTCGATCATGGGCGTCGGTGCGATGAAACGCTTCAGCGCCGTGAAGTGGGGCCTTGTGCACCGCATCGTTTGGGCGTGGGTGCTGACGATTCCAATTACCGGGCTGCTCGGTTATGTGCTGGCCCAAGCGTTCCTGCTCTTCGGCGTCGGGAAGTAATCCGTTTCCGCTCGCTCAAAAGGGGAGCACGCCGGAGCGCGTCCCTCCGCTTATTCCAAATGCTCCATGGCCCACGCATATTCGCGGGCCACGCTCCTCACCACATCCCCGGGATGCACTTCCGGCGGGAGCACGTCGAACGTGTAGGTCTCGATCTCGAGATGCGAGGTGATGCCCTGATGCAGCTCGTTGAAAAAATCCGGGGTGAGCGTATTGACCGTCGACTGCAGCGGCCCCGCGCCATTGAAGAACAGCGGCACATGGAAATGCACCCGCAGTTCCTGCACATCCGGGAAGCCCGGCAATTCCTCCAGCGCCGTGGGCAGATCGTACCACGAGAAAAGCGACCCCGAAGCCGCCTGGCCTTTTACCTGATGCAGGTAGACCGGCTCGGAAAACGAACGCAGCGCTTCCCAACTTTCGGCATTGGATTGCGCGCGCAGCGCCGCGCTGAGCTGGACCTTGGAAATGCGAATACCCTCCGCCTTGTAAGCGCGCAGCGATTCCGTGAGGTCTTCCCCTTGCAACGCGACGTGGCACGTATCGAAGCACACGCCGAGATGCTGGCGCATCATCGCTTCGGCATCCGACCGATAGCACTTCAAGATGCGCGCGACTTCCTGCGTGCCAGAGGTGAAAAGGACGTCCTTGAAGAACGAGATCGTCTCCGCCGTGGTCTCGAGATAGCAGTCCGGCTCGGGTTCGAGACCGAGGTGGATATCGCGTCCGGTGTCCTCACGCAACGCCGCGAGGTAAGCCACCACTGCTGCGAGATTATCCACGAGTGTTTGCACATCGCCGTTGCCATTGATCCATGGCTTGAACGAGCACGGCACCGTGCTGATGCTGCCGTCGATTCCTTCGGGCAGCCAGCCGGAGAGCAGATCGGCGAGCTGCATCGTGTAGTGCAGGCGCTCGGGCGTCCGCCAATCGGGTGCGTAGACATTCTCCTTCACCGGGCCATCGTGAAAACGCCCATAGGGGAAGCCGTTGATCGTGAACGGATAAATCTGGTTCTCGGAAAAAAACTCCAGCGCCTGGGCGCGCAGCTCGGCGTTATTGGTCAGCTCCTCGGCTGCTTGGTGTGCAATACGCAAACCTACGCCGAACCATTGTCCAGGGGCAACCGCCTGCCGAATGGCCAGCGTTTTCTCCTGCAACGCAGCGAGATTTTCCGCCCAGCTCTCGCCAGGATGGATGTTGAGACAGTAGGTAAGATGGAGGGGAGGACGTTGCTGGATGATCATCGGTCTCGCGCGAGCACCGAGAGTTCCTGCAGTGCCAGCTCCATCAAGGCAAGATCGATTTCATGAACTTCGTGTCTGGCGCCCAGCCCGCGAGGGAAGGTTACGGTCAATTCTCCCCCTAAATGCTCCTGAAAATCGCGTAAACCGCCGAAAATCGTCCGTAGACCATCGGCTTCACGCCGATCCAGCTCTTCAAACCACAGTCGGAAGCCGCTTCGGCGGAATCCATCACGGATTTGACCCAATTCCTCGGCGGTCAGCCACCCTTTTTTCTCCGCGTAGATGGAATCGAGCAAGACACCGGTGGCCACGGCCTGGCCGTGCGAAATGGCAAACCCGGACATCAGTTCCAGTTTATGGGCGGACCAGTGGCCGAAATCCAACGGACGCGCCCGGCCATATTCGAAGGGGTCGCCATTGGTGCGGATGTGCTCGAGATGGATCTCGGCGCAGCGAATCACCAACCGCTGCATCGCCTCAAAATTGCGCGCCGGGTATTTCTCGGCCTCCGCGACGAGCTCGGAGAAGAACTGTCGGTCACGAATGATCGAGACCTTGAATGCCTCGGCCACGCCGCAGAGCCAGTCGCGATCGGGCAGGGTGAGGAGGAAATCGAAGTCGTTCAGCACCGCAAAGGGCGGGGCGAAAGTGCCAATGGCGTTTTTGCCGCCGAGGAAATTGACGCCATTCTTCACGCCCACGCCGGCGTCGTTTTGCCCCAGCACGGTGGTCGGCACGCGGATCTGGCGCAGACCCCGATGCACCAGAGCGGCGGCCAGGCCCACGGCGTCCATGACGGCGCCGCCGCCCACGATGATCACGAAAGCCTGCCGATCGAGATGGGCATCGAGCATCTGGCGCATGAACTGGTCGACCAGGTGAAAGTCGTTCTTGATCGCCTCGCCGCCAGGCACGAGGCACGGCGCGGCGACCAGCTCGAGCTTGGCCGGATGCGCGGTAAAGTAAGTGGTGATCTGCCGGGTGAGCGCGGGGAGATTCTCGGCCACCTGGCTGTCCACGAAAACCATGGCGCGATGCCGGCGGTGTTCGGAGCGACGATCCATCGCGGCGACGAGCACGGGATTCGCCGGGTCAAACAGCGCGTGGGTGAAGACGACGGGAAAGTCCCAGCTGACGTCGATGCGCTGCAGGACGGTGTGGGTGGAAGTCATGGGCGGGCCTCCATCCATTGCTGCGTCGCCTTGGCGATCTCGAGGAACGTGGTCGGTGCGGGATCGAGGGCGAGCGACGACGACCAGGCGACCTCGAAGCCGGGTCCGACATGGCCGTGGGCGCCGTGGATCTTCCGCGTATCGAAGCTCACGCTGCCGGGTGGCCACCCGAAGAAAAGTTCGCACGGATCGTAGCCCGGCTTGTTGTGGATATCCACATGGCTGGCGTAGTCCGGCGCCTCCTTTTTCTCAAACCATGGGTAGGCAAACCACGCGCCCGCTTCCGCGACCGCGACGAGATCGCCGCTGCGCCGATGTCCGATGCCGCGCGCTTCCTGCGCCGGGCGGTCGAGCACTTCGGCCACGCCGGGGAGTGCTTCGAGGCAGGTCTTCGCTTTGGCGACCGTCTCCGCATTGCGGCAATAGACGTGGGCGACCTGATGATCAACCACGGCAAACGCCGGGCTGGTGAAGAAATCCGTGTAAGCCATCTGGCGAATATCGCGCACCTGGAAGAGTCCCGCTTCACGCAACGCGCGATTTGGAAACACCGCGCCGCGTTGCACCGGTTCGATGGCGTAGTCGCCGACGAAAATCCAGTCGTAGCCGAAGTCGTTGCAGGCTGCTTTCAAGCGCGTGAGATAACCGAGGAGGATATCGAGCGCCTTTTCTGCCTGTTCGCTCTTCGGCCCGTGCCGCTGCAGATCGTAGTCGAGGTGCGGGATGTAGGTGAGCAGAAGGTCAGGGGCAAGATCGGGCTGGCCCATAACAGTTATGACAGCGTCCACGATCCAATCGCTCGATTTGTAATTCGCGAGTGGGCCCCAGTAGTTCATCAAATTGAAGGGCCGGCCGATGATTTCATTCAGCCGCGTCTCCAGCGAAGCGGGCTGGGTGTAGCAGGACTGGATCATGCCGCCGCTGTGCTTGTGGATCGGCGCGGGCGTCACGACCAGGTCCACCTCCTCGCCCATGCTCTGCTGCCAGAACATCATGCCGACCTTCTTCCCGCTGGCGCGGAATTTTTCCCAGATGCGCGGCCCTTCGCAGAGCGCGGCACTTTGCTCCCAAAAAAGCACCTTGGTCAGGTCCTTGAAAAAGAGACCATTGGCCACGATGCCGTGTTGCCCGGCGGGGGCGGCAGTGCGGAAGCTGGCTTGGGCGGTGCAGGTGAGCGCGGGCCAGGCGGCCTGTGCCGGCCGGAACTCGGGCAGATGCGACACGAGGTTCCAGCCGAAGGCGGCGATATCAACGACGAGAAGTTTTTTCGAAGCGGTCAAGAGGGGTTTTACGGAAGGGACGAATAGAGAAGCACGAATATGACAAATGGCCAGCAATCGACGCGCGTTTTGAAATTTTGCCTAAGAGACTGTGAAATAAAGCGGCAGCGAGATTATTTGGCCCGCGAATCACACAGATGACGCCAATGAAAAATACGCCCATTTGTGTCATTCGCGTAATTCGCGGGCACTTTTTTCACAGTCTCTAAGAAGAGAGCGGGAGCAGAGCGGAAAAGGTGCGGGAGCGCGTTCCTTCGATTGTCTCGCCTGTTCCGCACTGCGCCGCTAGATTCTGGCGCCTGCCCCATATGAGTGCCCTATCGCTGCAAGCCCGACGGTGGATCCTGACCTGCATCGCGCTGTGCTTCACCGTGGGCGGAGTCATCGCCGCAGTGCAAGTGTTGCGGATCGGGCCGCAGGAAAGTGCCCAATTTCCTGTCGTGGCCTGGTCCTCCATGAAAACCAGTTCGCCTTTGGAAGCTTCGGTAATCGCCATTACCGGCCTCTTGCTGCTCTTGCGTGTGCGTCTGGCCCGGTTGATTGCCCGCGTCTTTCTTTTCTTTTTGTCCCTGATCAATCTCTTTTGGGCCGCCATTGCAGGGCTCGGCACGGACTGGCGTCAGCCCGTCTTTGCTGTGCTCAGCGTCCTTGCTACCAGCCTCGCGCTGGCCTTTCTCTCCCATCCGGAAACGAAGCGTCTTTTCGAGCGCAGCGCACCGTAATCCCGGACCCGGCGTGCCTTTTCTTTAAACCGCTTATGAATTCACTGTTCGCCATCGCGCCCTATCAATTCGAGGGCATGTGGGTCTTCGACGATCCGCGGGTCGATCTCCATCAGGAACCGTTTGTCAGTGGGGCGGATACCATCATCGATGCCCTGACCGCAGATATGCCCGCGGCGGCGGAAGGCTTCAAAATGATCTTCTCCCCGCAGGGTTTTCCAGGCTTCACCGCCCGCTTTGTTTGGGACCGCGAGGAGTATGGCGGCAACTGGTATCGCTGGCCGGAACGCGATATGGAGGGCTGGCTCTGTCCGGCACTCTTCAAGTATTTCGAGAAAGCGCCGAAAGAACTCTACGTGAAGGTCTCGCCGAAGTGATCGTCAAAGCGGTGGAACGGCGCGGCGTAATTCCTCTAACCGCGAGAGCGTTCCGTGGGTGGTACACCCCCGCTCATGTCACGGACCGATAAATGCCGTGTTCATCGATACGTCGGCGGATGGCGAGGCGTCGGTTCACCTCGGCTTCGATTTCAGCGTTCGTCGCGTGAGGGTGTTCGCCGCGAATTCCTTCCCGGGTCAATTCCAAGGCCGCTTCGAAAAGGTCGAAGCCATCGAGTGACAGCACGCCGGGTTGCTTGCTGGCGCGCGCGCGCAATACTTTCTCGCGAAAGATTTCGTCGATGAGCGGCTGGAATTCGTTGGGCGGGCCCATGTCTCGCCAAGCTATCGCGAATGCGGCCGGGAGGGGAGCGGAAATCTTGCGCGAGTGACCGCTTTACTTACTCCCCGGCTTGGTCACGGGGATGGCGGCGAGGTCGGGCGGGAGCTTGTTCGGTTCGTAGGTCTCGACGTTGAGCTGGGTCAGCGAGACAAACGGGCAGCCGAAGTCCGGGAGCAGACCACCGCTGCGATCGACGACCGCGGCGACCGCGGTGACGATGCCGCCATGAGCCTTGACGATATCGATGGTCTCCTGCACGCGACCGCCGCGGGTGACGACGTCCTCCGCGACGATGAAACGCGTGCCGGGATTGATCTCAAAACCACGGCGCAGGACGAGCTTGCCGTCTTCCTTCTCGACAAAGATGTGTGGCTTGCCGAGGGCGCGAGCTACTTCATGACCGACGATGATGCCACCGAGCGCCGGCGAGATGACCCGCTCGGCTTCGATCTCGCGCAGTTTGTCCGCCAGGGCGGCGCAGACGCGTGCGGCGATCTGCGTGTGCTGGAGGAGCAGGGCGCACTGGAAATACTGGCGCGAGTGCAGCCCGCTGCGCAGCACGAAATGGCCGTCGAGGAGGGCGTTGGTGGAGCGGAAGAGTTCGAGGAGTTCGGCGCTTTTCATGGCCTATTCAGCAGCGGCGATGATCTCGATCTCGACTTGCGAACCGCGGGGAAGGCCGGCGACCTGGATGGTGGAGCGCGCCGGGAAGGGCTCGGTGAAATAGCGCGAGTAGACGGCGTTCATCAGGGCGAAATTCGCAAGGTCCGTGAGGAAGACCGTGGTTTTTACGACGTTGGCGAAGGTCATGCCGTTGGCCTTGAGGACGGCGGCGATATTCTGGCAGACGCGCTCGGTCTGCGCGGTGACGTCGGTGCCGACGAGTTCGCCGGTGGAAGGATCCAGCGGGATCTGGCCGGCGGCGAAAAGGAAGTTGCCCAGGGCAATGGCTTGCGAATAAGGGCCGACGGCGGCGGGAGCTTCGGTAGAGGCGATGACTTTCTTCATAAAAATGGGGCGTGAGGCTAGGCGCTACACCGCGGGGTGTCAAAGGGAGAAGGAGGGGAGAAAACATCCAACATCCAACGCCCAACATCGAACATCCAATGGGGGAATCTTTCGCCCGTTAGGTGGAAGAATGCGTTCTCTGCTCGGACCCATTGGATGTTGGGCGTTGGGTGTTGGACGTTGGATGTTCTGTCTTTTTTAATGGAATTCCGCCCGCCGTTGCCGTGTAACTGCCGGCAAATGCGCATCCTCATCGTCGACGACGAGAAGAACATCCGCCGCACGCTGACCGTGGCGCTGGAATCGATGGAGCACGAAGTGTCGAGCGCCACGAATAGCGCGCTGGCGCTCGCGGAATTGAAGGCCCATCCCTACGACGTGGTGTTGCTCGATCTGCGGCTCAGCCAGGAAAGCGGGCTCAATGTGCTCGAGGAAATCCTGCAAGTGGCGCCGCGGGTTTCCGTGGTGATGGTGACGGCCTACGCCTCGGTGGAGACGGCGGTGGAGGCGATGCGGCGCGGGGCATTCGATTATCTGCCCAAGCCATGCACGCCCGATCAGGTGCGGCAGGTGCTCGGGCGGATCGAGAAGACGCGAAAGCTGGAGCGCCGGGTGGCCGAACTGGAATCGCGGCTCGGCACGGAAGGGCCGGAGATCGATCTCACTTCGCAATCGCCGACGATGCAGAAGGCCCTCGACGTCGCTTTCAAAGCGGCGGGAAGCGAAGCCACGGTGCTGCTCCTCGGCGAAAGTGGCACGGGCAAGAGCGTGCTCGCGCGGGCGATGCACCAGCGCAGTCCGCGACGGACGGGTGCGTTTGTCACGGTGAGTTGCCCAAGTCTCTCGCGGGAGTTGCTGGAGAGCGACTTATTCGGCCACGTGAAGGGAGCATTTACCGGCGCGGTAGCCGATACCCAGGGTAAAGTCGCTGCGGCGGATGGCGGAACTCTATTTCTCGATGAGATCGGCGAACTCCCGCTGGAAATTCAGGCGAAGCTTTTGCGCCTTTTGCAGGAACGCGAATACGAGCGCGTGGGCGAGACGAAGCCCCGTCGGGCCAATGTTCGCGTGATCTCGGCGACGAATCGCGACCTCACTCAAGCGGTCGCTGCGGGGAAATTTCGCGAAGATCTGTTTTACCGGCTGAATGTGATTTCGCTGCGCCTCCCGCCGCTGCGTGAGCGGGTGAATGACATCGAGCGGCTGGCAATGATTCATTTGCGGTTTCTCGCCGGGCATTCGGGCAAGGATGTCCAAGGCTTTTCTTCCGAGGCCCTGGAGGCGATGCGGCAATACGCGTGGCCGGGGAATCTCCGCGAAATGCGCAATATCATCGAGCGGGCGGCGATCCTATGTAGCGGCGAATCGATCGAAGCGAGTGATCTCGCGGATAGCATTCAGCCGGGTTCGGAAATTCGTCTCGGCGGTAAATTCACTCTCGAACAAATCGAAGCGGAACACATTCGCCGGGTGGTGGCAAACACCCGCACGCTCGATGAAGCCGCGGAAGTGCTCGGGATCGACCCCGCGACGCTGTACCGCAAGCGCAAGAAATTGTAAGAGGCTGGCATGGCCCATGGGTCGTGCAAAATGCAACCTGACGGAACGGGTAATCATGCAGGTTGCATGATTCCAAAGACAGTGGTGAAAGAGTGGTGTGTTATAAGTGGCTGGTGTTAAGATGTTAACGATGTGGTGAAAGGCGGCTGGCACGGCGGGAGCTAAGAGGATGCGGCATGAACATTTCCACTCATTCGCAGCCCGCTACGGACCGCTTCCGTGGTGAAAAGCGAGTCGTTCGCCGCGCAAAGAATGCGCTGTGCGGCGCATCCGTCGTCGTCGTCACTGATATCAACCTGGAGTTCGCAAACTAGCCAGGCGAGCCCCGTGAGAGCAGGCTCAGCGGCATGAAGCAACGCATCTTCCTCGGTCTTACTCCGCTCTTCCTTTTGCTCATCGCGATGGGCGTCTACGCCGTCTCGCTCTTCGCCAAGCTCGGCAACAGTGTCGATGTCATCCTCCGCGAAAATTTCCGCAGCGTGATTGCCGGTCAGCAAATGAAAGAAACCGCTGAACGTATGGATTCCGCTCTCTTTTTCTCGCTCGTTGGCGAGGAGGAGCGTGCGCGGAAAATGTACGACCAGAATCTGCCGGAGTTCCGCGAAAGCCTCACTGTAGAGATGCATAACGTGACGCTGCCAGGTGAGGGTGAGCTCGCGAACAAGGTCCAGCAATTGCACGGGCATTACACGGAACGCGCGGAGGTATTCTGGCAGACGCGGGATATCCCGGCCCGGCGCAAAATGTATTTCGACGAGATGCTGCCGACGTTCACGGCGGTGAAGGATACCGCGCAGGAGATTATCAAGATCAACCAGGACAACATGGTGGACGCGGATCGCAAGGCTCGGGCGTTGAGCGAAAAGTCGACGCGTTACATGATCTTCGCGCTCTTGGTGGGCATCGCGGGCGCGGTTTATTTTGCGGCGAGGCTGCAACGCTCGATTCTCGAGCCGATCCAGGCGTTGAGAACGGTCTCCAAGGAGCTGGGCGAGGGGAAGCTGGATCAGGTCGTCCCGGTGATGTCGCAGGATGAACTGGGGCAATTGGCCGATGCGTTCAACAAGATGGCCACGAAGCTGCGGGCTTACCGGCAGGTGATGGGTGACCAGATCCTCCAGGCACGGCAGATGACGGAGATCACGTTCTCCGCTTTTCCCGACCCGATCATTGTCGTGGCCGCGGATGGACGCGTGAATTTTGCCAATCCCGCGGCGAATACCTTTCTCTTCAAGCTGGGAATGAAAGACGGTTTGCCGCCTGGGGTGCAGGAGGAGGTGAATCGCATCGTCAAAGGTGCGCCGGATTATCTACCTACGAGCTTCGATCGCGTGATCGTCTTCCGCATCGATGAGCAGGAAGTCTTTGTCCTGCCACGGGTGATCGGGATGCGCGATGAAACCGGCAGTATCTTCGGAGCAGCGGTAGTGCTGCAGGATGTCACGCGCCTGCGCCTGCTCGATGAGGTGAAGACGAATCTCGTCTCGACGGTGAGCCACGAGTTGAAGACGCCACTGACCAGCGTGCGCATGGGGCTGCATCTCCTCCTCGAGGAACGCATCGGCTCGCTCAATCCCAAGCAAACCGAACTCCTGCTCGCGGCGCGGGAGGATTCGGAGCGGCTTCTGCGCATGATTAACGATCTCCTCGATCTCGCGAAACTGGAATCCGGACGGACCGCGCTGCCGAGCCTCCCTATGGACCCGCGAGAGCTGATCGATAATGCACAGGACGATCTCCGGGCGCTGGTCGAATCGCGTGGCTCGAAGTTAGTCACGAAAGTCACCCCCGGCTTGCCCAGGGTTTCCGTGGATGCGCGGCAGGTCGCGCATGTCTTTTCGAATTTCGTCTCGAATGCGATCAAGCACACCAAGCCGGGGGAGGAGATCGTGCTGCGGGCGAAAAATCAGGACGGACGGGTGCGCTTCTCGGTGGTCGATCACGGGCCGGGTATCCCGATTCAATTTCAGGGACAGATTTTCGATCGCTTCTTTCGTCTGCCCGGTTCGGAAAGCACCGGCGCCGGACTGGGTCTCGCCATTGCCAGGGAGATCGTCCTCGCGCAAGGCGGCGTCATCGGCGTGCAGAGCGAGCCAGGCAAAGGCAGCGAATTCTATTTCGATCTGCCGGCCATCCCCACCGGAGGAATTACATGAGCAAACGAATTCTAGTCGTCGATGATGAGCCGAATGTGCGGCTCAGTTACCGGGTCACTTTGGAAACGGAAGGGTTGGCAGTGCGGGAGGCGGATTGCGCGGCCAGGGCATTGGATCGGTTGGCGGGCGAACATTTCGATCTCGCGATTTTGGATATGCGCATGCCGGAGATGGATGGCCTCGATCTCCTGGCCGAGATGCGCAAGCGGGGCTTCAAGACACCGGCCGTCATTATCACGGCCTATGGGGATATCCCGCACGCGGTGCGCGCCATGCAACTGGGGGCGATCGATTTTCTGCAAAAGCCACTCACTCCGGAAGCCCTGCGGAATCTCGTGGCCGAGATCCTGTCACGTCACGTGGTGGAAGGGGATCCGAATCACTCACCCAATACCTCGAGAAAAGTAAACGTTATGCCTGATATCCTCTGCACCGTCGCCACCGTCGGTTTCTTCGCCCTCATGATCGTCTTCATGTGGGCCTGCGAGAAGATCTAACACCGGTCACTTCATGGAAAACATCATCGTCGGAATCATCTCCCTCGGCCTGATCGTCTATCTGCTCTTCACGATCGTGCGCCCGGAAAAGTTTTAACGTATCATCGCAATGAATAGTTCTGATTGGTTTCAACTCCTTATCTATGTCGTCGCTCTTGTAGCGATCACCAAACCGTTCGGACTCTATCTGTGCAAGGTCCTGGACACGAACGGCAAGACCTTTCTCGATCCAGTATTCAAACCGCTGGAAAAGCTTACTTATGCGGTCCTTCGCGTAGATCCGAGGAAAGAGCACGACTGGAAACAGTACACGATCGCGATGCTGATGTTCAGCATGATCGGCATGCTCTTCACTTATGTGATTCTGCGCTTGCAGGCCATCCTGCCGTTGAATCCTCAGCACCAGGTGGCGGTCAGCGAACATCTCGCCTTCAATACGGCGGCCAGCTTTACCACGAACACGAACTGGCAGAGTTACGGCGGCGAAACGACGATGAGTTACCTCTCACAGATGGTGGCTCTGGCGTTTCATAACTTTGCCTCGGCGGCCGTCGGTATCGCCATCGCCGCGGTGGTCGTGCGCGGCATCGCCCGGCACTCGACGAAGATGCTCGGCAATTTCTGGGTAGACTTCACTCGTATCAGCTACTACCTGCTACTGCCGATCTGCATCGTTTACGCGGTGGTGTTGGTTTCGCAGGGCATGATCCAGAACTTCAAGCCGTACGACGCGGCCAGCATCGTCGAGCCTTTCACCACGCAAGTGCCGAAGGTGGACGCTAAGAACAACCCCGTGGTGGACGCGCAGGGACATCCGGTCCTCGTCAACCAGAAAGTGGACACGCAGAATATCGCTCAGGGTCCGATGGCGTCGCAGATCGCGATCAAGATGCTCGGCACCAATGGCGGTGGCTTTACGAACGCGAACGCTGCGCAGCCTTTCGAAAATCCGACTCCGCTTTCGAACTTCCTGCAGATGCTCTCGATCTTCGCGATCGGTAGTGGCCTGACTTACTACTATGGGCGCCAGGTGAAGCATCAGGGACATGGCTGGGCGGTGTGGGCTGCCATGATCACCTTGTTCCTGGCGGGAGTGTTGGTTTGCTGGCATTACGAGGCGGCGGGTAATTCGACCTTGACGGCGCTCGGTGTTGATCCGGCCGATGGGAATATGGAAGGCAAGGAAGTCCGCTTCGGAGTCTTCAATTCCGCGTTGTTCGCCACGATTACGACCGACGCGTCGTGCGGTGCGGTCAATGCGATGCATGACTCGTTCACTCCGCTCGGCGGACTGATTCCGCTCTTCAATATGCACCTGGGAGAGATCGTGATCGGCGGTGTCGGCGCCGGCCTCTATGGAATGATTGTCTTCGTCATCCTGGCGGTATTCATCGCGGGGCTGATGGTGGGGCGCACGCCGGAGTTCCTCGGCAAAAAGATCGAACCCTACGACGTCAAGATGGCCTCGATCGTCATCCTCGTGCTGGCCTGGTCCATCCTCGGCTTCTCCGGTTGGGCTTGCCTGAACAAGTGGGGCGCGCCGGATCCCGTGACCCATCAAATGACTGATGGCACCAATAACAACGGTCCGCACGGCTTCACCGAAATCCTCTATGCCTACAGCTCCGCGACGGCGAATAATGGTAGCGCATTTGCCGGTATCGGCGCGAATACGGCCTGGTACAATGTCACGCTCGCTTTCGCCATGCTCGTCGGCCGGTTTGCGATGATTGTTCCCATCATGGCTCTAGCTGGTTCGCTGGCCCGCAAGAAACTGGTGCCGGAAAGTGCCGGGACGTTCCCGGTATCCGGGCCGCTGTTCACAGTGCTCCTCATGGGGACGATCCTGATTGTCGGTGCGCTGAACTTTTTCCCGGCGCTGACCCTCGGTCCGATCGTCGAGCACTTCCTGATGCACGTCGGCAAACTCTACTGAGCGCACTCGCTCACTTTCATTATTCACTAAAATGGCTGCTAAATCTCATTCCATCTTCGATCCGGCGATTGTCATGCCGGCCATCGTCGAATCGTTCAAAAAGCTGAACCCAGTGACCCTGGCGAGAAACCCGGTGATGTTTGTTACCGAAGTCGGCGCGGTTGTGACGACAGTGCTCCTCTTCGTGGGTGACAAAGGAGCGCCGTTCGGGTTCCTGCTGCAGATCACGCTGTGGCTGTGGTTCACCGTGCTCTTCGCTAATTTCGCCGAAGCCATGGCGGAGGGGCGGGGCAAAGCCCAGGCGGATTCGCTGCGCAACGCGCGGACCCAGACCTTTGCCAACCGCATCAAGAACGGTTCCACGGAAAAGGTGACCTCGGAGCAATTGCGCAAGGATGATGTCGTCGTGGTGACTGCCGGGGAATTCATTCCCGGTGACGGCGAGATCATCGAGGGTGCCGCGACCGTGGACGAATCCGCGATCACTGGCGAATCCGCGCCCGTAGTGCGCGAAGCCGGTGGCGATCGCAGCGCGGTGACCGGTGGAACCCGGGTCCTGTCGGATAAGATCAAGATTCGCATCACATCGAACCCGGGCGAGACCTTCCTCGACCGTATGATCGGACTCGTCGAAGGCGCCAAGCGGCAGAAGACGCCGAATGAAATCGCGCTGACCATCCTGCTTTCGGCGCTGACGATCATCTTCCTCGTGGTGCTGATTGCGCTCAAGGGCTACGGCCTTTATCAGAGTGTCGACTTTCCGATCACGGTGCTGGTCGCGTTGCTTGTCTGCCTGATTCCGACGACGATCGGTGGCTTGCTCAGTGCCATCGGTATCGCGGGCATCGACCGTTTGGTGCAGAAGAATGTGCTCGCGATGAGCGGTCGTGCCGTGGAAGCGGCGGGCGACGTCGACGTGCTGCTCCTCGACAAGACGGGCACGATCACGCTCGGTAACCGGCAGGCGGTGCAATTCATCCCGGCGCCCGGTGTCACCGAGCGTCAACTCGCCGAGGCGGCGCAACTCGCCTCCCTGGCCGACGAAACTCCGGAAGGCCGCAGCATCGTGGTGCTGGCGAAGCAGAAGCACGGGCTACGCGGTGTGGAATTGCACGAGATGCCAGAGGCGAAGTTTGTGCCTTTCACCGCGCAGACGCGGATGAGCGGCCTCGATGTGAACGGCACAAATTATCGCAAGGGTGCGGCTGGATCGATTCGCACCTGGCTCGGCCAGTTGCCCAAGGAAGTGGAGGCCGAGGTCGATGCGATTTCCAGCAACGGCGGCACGCCGCTGGTGGTGGCGACCAAGCAGAAAGCGCTCGGGGTCATCTATCTCAAGGATATCGTCAAAGGTGGTCTCTCCGAGCGTTTCGAGCGCTTCCGCGCCATTGGCATTCGCACGGTGATGATCACCGGCGATAACAAGCTCACGGCTGCGGCCATTGCCAGGGAAGCGGGCGTCGACGACTTCCTCGCCGAGGCCAAGCCCGAGGACAAATTGGCGCTCATTCGCAACGAACAAGCCGGCGGCCGCATGGTGGCGATGACCGGTGACGGCACGAACGACGCTCCGGCACTGGCCCAGGCAGACGTCGGCGTGGCGATGAATACCGGCACGCAGGCCGCCAAGGAAGCGGGTAACATGGTCGACCTCGATTCCAACCCGACCAAGTTGCTCGAGATCGTCGAGATCGGAAAGCAACTGCTGATTACGCGGGGGCGCGCTGACGACCTTCAGCATCTCCAACGACGTGGCCAAGTATTTCGCCATCATCCCGGCGATGTTGCTCGGCACCTTCCCGCAGATTGCGCCGCTGAACATCATGCACCTCGCCTCGTCGACGAGTGCGATCCTCAGCGCAGTGATCTTCAACGCGGGTGATCATCATCGCGTTGATCCCGCTGGCGCTCAAAGGCGTGAAATTCCGCCCCGCTCGGCCGCGGCGAAGATCCTGCAGCCGCAACCTGCTTCTTTACGGTGTCGGCGGGCGTCATCGGTCCCCGTTCGTTGGCATCAAGGCCATCGACATCGTTATCTCGGCTCTCCATCTCGCCTAATTTTATGAATACGATCGTTAAAGACACGCTTACCTCCATCCTCGCTACTATCGTCTTCGCATTGGTCCTTTGCGGACTCTATCCGTTGGTCGTTTGGGGCGCCGGACAGTTGCTCTTCCCGCACCAGGCGAACGGCAGCCTGATCGAAAGCGCCGATCGCAAGATCATCGGCTCTTCGTGGCTCGGGCAGCCGTTTGCCTCAGACAAATACTTCATCCCGCGGCCTTCCGCGGCTGGCACCGGTTATGACGCGGCCAATTCCAGCGGCAGCAATCTCGGACCGACCAGCAAGAAGCTGATCAACGGGACGACGAAAACAACCGCGGTGATGGCCAGGGACGGCGGCGCCATTACGCCAGGCCCCGACGTCGTCGACTACGATGGCATCAAGCTGCGCATCATCGGCTACTGCGACCAGAACGGGCTCGCGTATCAATTGCTGCAGGAGGGCAAGGAAGTTGACCCGAAGACTTACAAGACGGCGAAAGGCGACTGGGACCAGGTCAAGCTGATCACGGCCTTCAACGATGACAACCAGCCGCTGACGGTGAAATCCAGCGTGCCGATTCCGGGGGATGCGGTGACTTCTTCGGCCAGCGGCCTGGACCCGCACATCAGCGTCAAGAATGCCATGCTGCAGTTGCCGCGGGTGGCCAAGACGCGTTCGCTGACCGAAGGCAAGGTGCGCGATTTGGTGCGGGAAAACACCGACGGCCCCAGTCTTGGCTTCCTCGGCGACGCCGGGGTGAACGTCCTGAAACTCAACCTCGCCCTCGACAAGCTGGCCGCGAAATGAAGGGCATCGCTTCCTACTGCGGTTGGTTCGTCGTTGCGAGAACGATGGAGGGAAGGCTAATCATTCACCGTTCCTGCTAAGCCCATGCTCGAAGCCGATCCTGCTGCTAAAACCCGTGCGGATGATTTCCTGGCAATCATCCGCAAGCAGCAGGCCGGCAAGCTGAAGATCTACCTCGGCCCGTGTCCCGGGGTGGGGAAGACGTATTCCATGCTCGTGGAGGGGAACCGTCTGAAGAAGGGTGGGGTCGATGTGGTGGTCGGCTACGTCGAGCCCCACGAACGACCCGAGACCAGCGCGCAGATCGGCGACCTCGAGATCATTCCGCCGCGGCTCACGACTTATCACGGCATCGCGCTCAAGGAGATGGATGTCGATGCGGTGATCGCGCGGCGCCCTACTGTCGCGCTGGTTGATGAACTGGCGCACACCAATGCGCCTGATAGCAAAAACCGCAAGCGCTACGAGGATGTGGAAGACCTGCTGCGTGCGGGGATCAACGTTATTAGCACGGTCAACATCCAGCACCTGGAATCGCTCTATAACTTCGTCGAGGAAACCACCGGCGTGCGCGTGAAGGAGCGGGTGCCGGATGAAATCCTGACGAAGGCCGACCAGATCGTGAATATCGATCTGCCGGCGGAGGATTTGCAGGAGCGGCTGCAGGCGGGGAAGATCTATCCGAAGGAGCGCATCGAGGCGGCGCTGGCCAATTTCTTCACGCAGAAGAATCTCACGCGGTTGCGGGAGATGACGCTGACGGAAACGGCCAACTTCCTCGATCGCAAACAGCGCGATGCCGAGAACGACCAAAATGTGAGCGCTCTCGGTCAGGTCATGGTGGCGATCAGCAGCCAGGGCCCCGACCCGGGCCGGCTGCTGCGGAAGACGGCGCGCCTGGCGGCGCAGCTCAATGCGCAGTGGTACGCGGTGTATGTCCGCACGCCGTCGGAATCCGCGGTGCGCATCGATGCCGAAACGCAGCGCCGGGTGAATGATACGCTGGAGACCGCGCAAAAGATGGGCGGCCTGGTTTTTTCCATGAAAGGCGAGAGCGTGGCCAAGGCGCTGGTGTCGTTCGCGCGGGAGTACGGCATCACACACATCGTCGTCGGACGTCCCGGTCCGAAGCGGCTCCGACAATACTTCCAGTCCTCGCTGCACGAGGTGCTCCTGCAGGAATTGCCGGACGTGGACCTGGTGGTGGTCTGAGAAGTCGGGACTGGCGTTGTGCACGGAGCCGCGCAAGAAATGAAATGTGTCTCCGTTTCGTTTCCCTCTTGCCATTGCCCTGTTGATTTCCGCGTTCCCGCTGCGCGCGGCGGAGGTGATTCCGCCGATCGGTGCTCCGGTGTGTAATCACGTGCGCTTTTACCCCGCGCCTTCCCGCGAGCAAAACATGGTGGGTGGAAAATTCAACGGGTCCAATGTCTCGGCGACGGAGGGGTTTCATGTCATCGCGGAGATCAAGGAAACCCCGCGGACCGGGGAGTGGACCGACCTCGTTTTCCCGAATAACAAGCTGTATCGCTGGTTGCGCTACGATGCCCCGCCGGGATCGCATGGCAGCCTGGGCGAGCTCGAGTTTTATTCCGGTGCGCGCAAGTTGGATGGGTTTCGTTACGGGACGATTGGCGACTTGAATGGACGCGGCTGGCGCTATGCGTTCGACGGCGACCCGCGGACATGGGTCGAGATGGAAGATCCCGATGGACAATACGCGGGCCTCGATCTTTACGAACAGGCCACGGCGAGGACGCCGAAGTTTCTCCCGCCGCCGGGAGGAGTGGACCCGCCTCTGACGGTGGAACTCAACGAACTGACTCCGTATGCGACGGTGCGCTATACGTTCGACGGTTCCATACCGACCGCGACCACGGGCGAGGTGTTCAAGAAGCCGTTCAAACTCGACAAGACGACGACGGTCGTTGCCGCCGCTTTTGTCGAAGGCTGGGCAGCCAGTCCGCCACTCATCGGCACATATTTGATCGGCGATGATATCAAGCCGGGCCTGAGCACCCTGCACCTCGGCAATACGCTGACCGACATCACCGCGCAGTTTCCGATGTATGCGCGCACGGCCGGCCGCGAGCATCGCTATCGCACCTTCACCATTCCCAACGCGGCGACGAATCTCCTGTGGAGCGAGCACGCTCAAGGGCGCAAGAGAGAGTGGGAGGTGAATTTGAAAGTCCTTTCACGGATCGACGACGTGACCCTGCAGCCGCGAAACTTCCACATCGAGGAAGAGGCGGAGAATGATCGGCAGTTCATTGAACTCATCCGCGCCCACACGCCCGACGTGCAACCGTGGCTGATGGTGGAATGGGTGGAACGGGAGCGCGGGCGCCCCAGCGACAAGGGCGTGGTGCCGAGCACCGAGATGAAGAAAGTCTTTCCCGCGCTGACCTGGGAAGAATCGATGGCGGCGATGTTGCTCTACGTCGAGGACGTGCAGAAGGTGGTCGCGGCGAAGGACAAGGGTGAGAAACCGGTACGCGTGTTGCCGACCAGCCTGGCGATGGGGTGGATTCACAGCCAGATCGAGCACGGTCAATTTCCCGGAGCGAAGACCACGGATTTCTATCCGCTGCTTTTTCGTGACGGCGTGCACCCGAATCCCAATGGCGCCTATCTCGTGGATCTCACCTGGTATGCGGCCTTCTATCGTGAATCCCCTGAGGGCAAGATGCTGCCGGTCGGAACGAATCTGACTCCGGAACAAATCACCGCGATGCAGAAACTCGCGTGGGACGTCATCCAAAATTATCCGGATTGCGGCCTCTACGAGGAAGGAAAGACACCGGTGGAAAAACCGGAGTTTTCGCCGACCGCACGGGCGATCAAGGAAGTCACCCCGATCACGCTGTCGTCTGCCACGCCGGGCGCCTGGTTTCGTTACACGCTGGATGGGACCACGCCGACCCGCACGAATGGTTATGTCTATTGCGGGGTGATCAGCGTGCGTCCCGGAATGACCGTCAAAGCGGTCGCTTACAAGAGCGGCATGGCGGATAGCGAGGTGACGGATGCCTCTTATATCGTCGATGCGCCCGTCACGCCACCGAGACGACCGGCACCGAAGTTACCGCAATAGCTGCGCTGCGAGGCGTTGCGAAGCTGCGGATAAGTCAGCGTGAATTTGCCGAGGCTGCCGGCGTCGATGTCCAGGCCGTCGTCCCCGAGGTGCATCTCGGCAGCGGCAGTGGAAAACGAAATGGCGAGTGACAGAGCGAGGAGGAGGAACAAGCGGCACATAGGAGAGCGGATGAAAAAATGGGCAATTACCGGCGATGAGGATTTTCGAGTTTTCCGATGTGAACTACGAAGATCACGCCGTGAGGCGCTTGCTACGGAATTACGTAAAGATTCACCGCTTTTCGCCTGCGGCGCCGTTAACAGACAAAGAAATGCCGCGCTGGCGGCTTTTGCTCCGTGCCCTTACCATTTTCCCGATCGCTCTCATGTCGATTTTATCCCGCTCCATTTTTACCTGCGCGTTGGTGGCCACGCTGCCGCTTTCTTTATTGGCGCAGGAGTCCGGCCCGAAACCCATCGCGGCTAAATTGCAACCCTTCGTGGACAATCACGTCCTCGCGGGCGCAGTGACCCTTGTCGCGACGCGTGACAAGGTGCTCGATTTGGAGACCGTCGGCTATGCGGACGTGGCGGCGAAGAAATCGATGGAGCCGGATTCGTTATTTTGGATCGCGTCGATGTCGAAACCGATTACCGTCGCGGCGCTGATGATGTTGGTGGACGAGGGGAAGGTGAAGGTCGACGATCCGGTGGAGAAGTATCTTCCGGAGTTCAAAGGGCAGATGGTCGTCGCCGAGCACGACGACAACCACACGCTGCTGCGCAAGCCGAAACATCCGATCCTCGTTCGGAACATCCTCAGCCACACGAGCGGGCTGTCGTTCAAATCGCCGATTGAACAACCGACGCTCGATCTCTTTCCGCTGGCCACGCGGGTGCGTAGCTATGCCTCGTATCCGCTGATGTTCGAGCCGGATAGCAAATATCAATACAGCAATGCGGGCATTAACACCGCGGGACGAATCATCGAAGTAGTTTCCGGGCAGAAGTACGAAGACTTTCTGGAGAATCGTTTGTTCAAACCCCTGGGCATGAAGGACACGACCTTCTGGCCGAATGCGGAGCAGATCGCGCGCATTGCCAAATCATACAAGGGGACCAAGGACAAATCGAACATCGAGGAAGTGCAGGTCGACCAGCTCAAGTATCCGCTCGACGATCATCAGAACCGTTTCCCGATGCCGGCGGGCGGCCTCTTCTCCACCGCGGAGGACATCGGACGCTTTGGCCAGATGCTCCTGCGGGGCGGCGAATATGGCGGCAAACGCTATCTCTCGGAGGCGGCGGTGAAGCAAATGACCAGCCGCCAGACACCCGCAGCGCTGAAGGAAAGCTACGGTTTCGGCTACGCAGTCAATGGCGCGACCTTCGGCCACGGGGGGGCCTACAGCACGAATATCTCCGTTGATCCGCAGATGGGCCTGGTGCTCGTCTTCATGGTGCAAAACGCCGGCTGGCGGAACGATGACGGAAAGAAAATTCTGCCGGCTTTCAACGCCACGGCGGTCAAGGTCTTCGGAAAATAGAGACGGCAGTCGCGCATGGCACTCTGGTCTCAAAATTACGACCCGTTCGGTAACATCGTCCTCTCGACGATGGTGGCGTCGATTCCGATCGTCATCCTGCTCGGGATGATTGCGCTGCTGCACATTCGCATTCATATCGCGGCCGCCGTCGGCCTGATCGCCGCGCTCGCGATCTCGGTCGGCGTCTGCCATATGCCAGGGGATATTGCCGCAGCCGCGACGATCTACGGCGCGGCCTACGGGCTCTTCCCGATCGGCTGGATCATTCTCAACGTCATCTTCCTCTACCAGCTCACCGTGCAACGCGGGCTGTTCGATGTGGTGCGCGACAGCCTGGCCCGCGTGGCGCCGGATGCGCGGATTCAACTCATCCTCATCGCGTTCGCTTTTGGCGCCTTCGTCGAGGGCATGGCGGGCTTCGGCACGCCGGTGGCGATCACCGCGGCTATTCTCATTCAGCTTGGATTCCGGCCATTGCACGCCTCGGGCCTGGCGCTCATTGCGAATACGGCGCCGGTGGCCTTTGGCTCGCTCGGTATTCCGATCACCACGCTGGCCCAGGTCTCGGGGCTCGATGTGTATCACCTCTCGGCGATGATCGGGCGGCAGTTGCCGTTCTTTTCCCTGGTGATTCCGTTTTGGATCATCGTGGCCTTTGATGGATGGCGTGGAATTCGCGCGGTGTGGCCGGCGGCGCTCACGGCGGGATTGGCCTTCGCGATACCACAGTTCCTCGTCTCGAATTTCCACGGTCCCTGGCTGGTGGATATCATTGCCGGCGTCTCAGCCATCGTGGCGACGATCCTCCTGCTGCGCGTCTGGCAGCCGAAGGAAATCATGCGTCTGGAACGACCGGCGGCGGTCGAGGGTGTTACTATCGTGGATAGCGGGCCGCTCACTCCGAAGCGCGTTGCCTTCGCCTGGATGCCGTGGGTGGTGCTGACGATCTTCATTCTCTGTTGGGGTCTGCCAGTGGTGCAGAAGAAGCTGGATACCGTTGCTGCGCCGAAGTTCGAGGTGCCGCACCTGCACCTCCGCGTGCAGCACATGCCGCCGGTCGCTCCGCCCAATGCGGAGCCGGAAAAGGCGATCTTCAAATTCAATTACCTCTCCGCCACGGGCAGCGGCATTTTGCTCGCGGCCATCGTCGCTGGATTCGCCATGGGCTTCACGCCGGTCGCGATGCTGCGCGCCTACGGACACACCTTCTGGCGGGTGCGCTTTTCGCTGCTGACCATCGCGGCCATGCTGTCGCTCGGGTATGTGACGAAATATGCGGGCACGGATGCCACGCTCGGCATTGCCCTGGCGCATACGGGTGTGGCCTATCCGTTCTTCGGCACGTTGCTCGGCTGGTTGGGCGTGGCGCTCACCGGCTCCGATACCGCTTCGAATGTGCTCTTTGGCGGCCTGCAAAAAATCACCGCGCAACAGCTTCACCTCAGCCCCGTGCTCATGGGGGCGGCGAACAGTGCGGGTGGGGTGATGGGCAAGATGGTCGACGCGCAAAGCATCGTGGTGGCCAGCACCGCGACGAACTGGTACGGCCACGAAGATTCCATCCTGCGCTACGTCTTCTGGCACAGCCTCGCTCTGGCCACGCTCATGGGCATCTTCGTCTATCTTCAGGCCTACGTCGCGCCGTTTACTTCGATGGTGGTGAAGTAGGCGTCGCCGCGGCGATCGTGGCGTAGTGTTTTTGCAAACGCTCGATCGCGGCCAGGGACGCGGCGTCGTTGGCGCGTTCGTGGTAGTAGAGAAGCGCGAGGCTGATCTCGCCGACGTTCACCTGCTTTTCCGGGCCCATGATCATCTTGCTGTGCGAGAAAAAGCCCGGCTTGCCATCGGCCAGCACCGTGCCGTCTGCGCGGATGTGCGTGAGTTCCCATTGGATGCCCTTGGCGAACGGTTCCTCGAGGTGAATGTCCGGCACGTTCAACATGATCTCCTGCAGCCGCACGAGGCTCGCCGCTTCGTAGCCGCTGCCGGTACCGTTCTTTTCCAGAAAAGCCCCATCGCTGGCGCGGAACGTCTTCATCGCGGTATCCAGAAAGCCGTGGCCGTATTTGATGAGCGCCGGGTCATCGAGCAATCGACCGCAAAACAAGTAAGCCTGCGCTTCCGAGAGCAGCCGGTCGGGAATGGCGCGATCTTCAAACAGCAGGCGGCTGCGCTGTTTGTTCATCCAGTGCATGGCTTTGGCCAGCGCCGGCTTGAGTGCTTCGATGCGATCCTTGAAATGGGCGGCGAGTGGCGATTGCTGAATAACGAGGACGCTGCGGGTGAATTCGCCAAGCCAGACCGCCGCGCTCATCGGATCGCCGCCGAAATCGCCGGCCTTGGTCTGCTTCGCGAAAGTGCTGTCCACAATAAACCAGCACTCGTCCGCGATCTCCCGGTCGCCATGGGCCGCGGCGACGGCGAGCTTCATCATCGTGCCGAGTTGGAAGGGGGCGCTGGGGTCCGCCACTTCGGGGTAGACGCTGGAGTAGTGAAGTAACTCCACCGGCATGTGCTGCAGAATGGCGGCGTGGCCAGAGGCCTTGGGCGGTGGTTGTTGCTCCGGGGCCGCATGCGTCATGGAAACCGCCGCCGAGAACAGAACGCCGCAACGAGTCCAGCAGGGGAGGGACGACATGGCGATACCATGGCTGCAAATACGCGCGGCGACAGGTCTTTTTTTGACCGAAGGGGGAAGGGGAACCGAGGCGTCGCGTTGGGCTCAGTCCGGAGAACGAATCGCTCTTAATCTTAATCTTAATCTCTCCGGGAGGGGATTAAGATTAAGAAACCCGCAGGCCCCTAAGCCTTCACCCGCTCGATGTGCGCGCCGAGGCCGTTGAGCTTTTCGTCGATGAGCTCGTAGCCGCGGTCGATGTGGTAGACGCGGTTGACTTCGGTGACGCCTTCGCTGTGCAGGCCGGCGAGGACGAGCGCGGCGCTGGCGCGCAGGTCGCTGGCCATCACGGGCGCACCGCTCAAACGCTCGACGCCCTTGATGATCGCCATCGGACCGTTGAGCGAAATGTCCGCGCCCATGCGCTTCATCTCCGAGACGTGCATGTAGCGCTGCGGGAAAATGGTTTCCGTGATGACGGAAATCCCCGGTGTTTTCGCCAGCAGCGCGCACATCTGCGCCTGCATGTCGGTGGGGAAGCCGGGATATGGCTCGGTGGTGAGTTCGAGTGGCTTCGGCGCGCCATTGGGCGAGATGGTGACGGTGTCGCCATCCGTCTTGAGGACGAAACCGGCCCGGCTGAGAGCTTCCGTCACGGAAGACAGGTGCGCCGGGTCGACGCGCTTGAGCGTGATGCCTTTGCCGGCGATGGCCCCGGCGACGAGAAACGTACCGGCTTCGATGCGATCGGGAATGACCGAGTGCTCCGCGCCGTGCAATTCCTTCACCCCTTCGATGACAATGCGGCGCGTGCCGGCGCCTTCGATCTTCGCGCCCATTTTGATCAGGAAGTTCGCGAGGTCTTCCACCTCGGGTTCGGCGGCGGCGCTGTCGATCACCGTCACGCCCTCGGCGAGGACGGCGGCCATCATCACGTTATCCGTGCCGAGGACCGTGGGCCCGAGCTTGCCGCGAAGGTGCATGGAGCTGCCCTTGAGCTCACCGGCGAAAACTTTGACATTGCCGTTCTCGATACGGTGCATCGCGCCCAGCGCTTCGAAGCCCTTGAGGTGCAGGTCAATCGGGCGATCGCCAATGACGCAACCGCCGGGCAACGAGACGGTCGCTTCCTTTTCGCGGCCGAGCAGCGGACCGAGCACGCAGACCGAAGCGCGCATTTTGCGGACGATTTCGTAGGGCGCCTCGGTCCGGATATTCTCCGCCTGCACGGTGACCACGCCGCTGGCGCGTTCCACCTGCGCACCGAGGTGCGAAAGGATCTGCAACATGTAATGGATATCGCTCAGGTCCGGCACGTGATGAATCACGCAGGGTTCCTTCGTGAGCAACGTCGCGGCGAGAATCGGAAGCGCGGAGTTTTTCGAGCCGCTGATTTTGACGCTGCCGCTGAGGCTCGCGCCACCGTGAACGAGGATTTTATCCATAGGTTGCGAAGATGAATCGGTCTTTGCCTTGGTAGTCTGTTTGTGGACGGATGTCTTGGAAATTGTGCGCCGCGAGCAGTTCGGTGAGCGGGTCGGCTTGATCGTGGCCGATTTCGAGGGCGAGCCGGCCGCGGAGATGTTGCGCCGCCTGCGGGATGAAACGGCGGAAAACCTCGAGCCCATCCGGACCGCCATCGAGGGCGGAGAGGGGATCGTGCCGGACTTCGCGGGTCAGGGTGGCGATCTCGTCGCGGGCGATGTAGGGCAGATTGGCCACGATGAGGTCGTATTCGCCGGTCACGCTGGCGAGCAGGTCGCTGGCGAGGAATTGCACGCGCCCGGCCAACTCCAGACGGGCGGCATTTTCGCGCGCCAGCGCAAGGGCGTCGGGCGAAAGATCGACCGCTTCGACCTGGGCCTCCGGCCAGGCGGTGGCGAGGGTGAGCGCGATGACGCCGCTGCCCGTGCCGATATCGAGCACGCGCTTCGCGGCGCCGCCGGCGAGGACGAGTTCGCAGAGCTGCTCGGTCTCCGGTCGGGGAACAAGGCCGCGTTTGTCGCAGAGAAAACTGCGGCCGTGAAATTCCGCCGTGCCGAGGAGGTGCTGGAGCGGTTCGCCCGCCGCGCGACGTTTCACCAGCGCACGGAGCGGTTCGAGCTCGGGCTCGCTGAGCGGCCGGTCGAACTCCAGGTAGAGCTCCATGCGTTTCTTCCCGAGGACGTGGGCGAGGAGGTGCTCGATATTCAGCCGCGGGCTTTCGATGCCGCTTTTTTGGAAATAAGCGGTCGTGGCCTGGATCACTTCGAGCACGGTTTTCATGAGCGCGCTCTTGGTAGCCTCAGGTGCGCGAGCGTGCAAACCCTGTTCCTTTGCCACGATGGCGTCACGGAGCTGCCATATTTGCTTGTCGCCGAGTGGTGCCGCGGGTATTGCCTGCCTGAATTTACGTAGGGAAGGACCGTCTTTCTACTAGTATGGGATGAGACGGAGCTTCGCCAACGGAAACGCCCAGCCAGCCTACTCATTTTTTACCCAACGCCATGTCCCGTCACGGTTTCCGCGTTCCAGTCAACCCTCTCATGATCTTCCTGCCGTCCTTCCTTCGCTGCCGTGGGGCTTTTTTGCTGGCTCTGATTCCGTTTTTGACGCTGTCGGTGCGCGCGCAGCAGACCTTCTCGAATTTCCAGGCGGCGAGTGTCGTGGTGGGACAGACGGATTTTACCAGCCAGGACACCACGGCTTCACCGTCGGTCACGCCGGGCCCGAGCGAAGTGGCCCTCGGGCCGGCAGGCCAGATGGCGGTGAGCGACCAGAGCGTGGGGCGCGTACTGATTTGGAACACAGTGCCGACGACCAATGGCGTGCCGGCGGACTTGGTCATCGGCAAGCCCGACTTTGTCACGACCAGTTCCGGGGTTACGAGTTCACTGATGTCCAGCTGCGAAGGCGTCGTCTTTACCAGCGATGGCAAGCTCATCGTCTGCGACTATGGCAACAACCGCGTGCTGATCTGGAATACCGTGCCGACGAGCAGTGGCCAGGCGGCGAACGTGGTCATCGGGCAGAGCGATTTTGTGTCGAATGGGGCGGGTGTGGCGGCGGACAAAATGGCGGGGCCGCGGGGGGTATTGGTGACGCCATCCGGGCAATTGATCGTCACAGATTACAACAACAATCGCGTGTTGATCTTCAATTCCATCCCGACGACGAGCGGCGCTTCCGCGGACCTGGTCATCGGGCAGGGCACTCTGGGTACGGCGACCTTCGGCAGTGGGGCTGATCAGATGTTCTCGCCGGTAGGGTGCGCGCTCGCTTCGGATGGAAAATTGCTCATCGCGGATTCCTCCAATAACCGCGTTTTGATCTTCAACTCGGTGCCCACCGCCAACGATGCCTCGGCTGACTTGGTCATTGGCCAGACGGCGTTTGGTTCCGGGGGTTCCGGCACGACTTCGAGCACTTTCATCAACCCGATCGGAGTGGCTCTTTCTCCCACAGGGCAATTGTCCGTCTCCGATTTCGGCAACAACCGCGTGTTGATTTTCAATTCCGTGCCCACGGCCGATGGCGCGGCGGCAGATGTGGTGCTCGGTCAGCCGGATTTCGTGAGCAATACCGCCTTCAACGGCGGTACGACGGCGAGTTCCATGCAATCCGCATTCCCGTCTGCCTTCACCGCGGATGGCCGCCTGCTCGTGCCGGGGCGTGATATGTCGCGAGTGATGATCTTTGGCACGCCGGCCGTGGTGCCCAGTGTCACGACTCTGGCCGCGACCGCGGTGGTGCCTACCGGCGGGTTGCTCAATAGCTCGGTCAATCCCAATGGCTTCAGCACCGACGTGCATTTCGACTACTCGACCGACCCGGGCCTGGCCGGCGCGACTTCGACCTCCACGCAAAATATCGGCAACGGCCCCTCCGCAGTGTCGGTGAATGCCGCGCTTACCGGTCTGGCTCCGAAGACGACTTACTACTTCCGCGTGATCGCGACGAATGTCGCCGGGACGACGACGGGCAGCATTCTGAGCTTTTATACCGGGGTGCTTGGCTGGGATAGCGGCAACGGTGCAAGCGCGTCGGGTGGAACGCTGGATGCCTCACTCATTCCCACGACCGGCACGCAGACGTTTACCGACGTGAATGGCCAGAGCTTTTATGTCGTCGTCACCACATCGAATTTGAACGCCGACGGGACGGCTTCTTATTTCGGCGATCCCGGTTGGTGGTTTGAGGGCGGTGGGCCCAGCTCCGGCTACGGCTCGGTGACGTTCCAGTTCTTCAATTCGCTCAACAATCAACCCTACGCGGTGTCTGGAATCGACCTGCGCCTGCTCGATGCGGAGGTCAACGAGCGCTTCCGCGATTTTGGCTACTGGGATGCGAACAACAACTTCGTCAGCGTGGGCTATGGCACCGGCCTGCTCACGTTCAGCAATACGCCGATCTATCACGCCACCGACAATAGCTACGAAAACAACGCGGCGGCGGAGCCGGGCGATCAGGAAGGCAAATGGATCGAGCTCAATCTCTCGAACATTGCCGTCACGGGCTTTACCTTGGAAGCGCATCGCCAGACCGCCAGCGCAGGCAGCGTGATCATGGGTGACATCATCTCGCCTTGGGCCGCGTGGCGGACGCAGTATTTCGGGCCGGCACCGTTCCCGGCGAGTGCGGATGATTTTGCCGATCCGGACGGAGACGGTGTGACCAACGTGCTCGAATACTTCTACGGCACCGATCCGACAGTGCCGGATTCACCGAACCCGCTGCAGATGACCCTGGTTGCAAACCGCGTGACGCTGACCTTTCCGCGGAATACCGCGGCGACCGATACCACGGCCACCGTGCAGGGCGCGGACGCCGCCGGAGGGCCGTGGACGGATCTCGCGCGCAGCGTCAACGGCGCACCTTTCACCGCGTTGGTCGCCGGTGTCCCGGTCTCCGAAAGTGGTTCGGGGGCGATTGTGTCGGTGACGGTAGGCGATGAATTCCTGATCACCGACCCCGGTCACGCGATGCGCTACCTGCGCTTGCAGGTGGTGCATTAAAGAGCCGCTACGGCTTGCCTTCGTATTTCGGCAGCTTGCACTGCTTGCGGACGGCTTCGAAGAGCTTGGGAATGGCCGTCTTGTTGGCGCTATTCAGCAGGAAGTTCGGGATGCCGCCGCCGGAGTCGGAGTAAATGGTGTAAGTCGCCCTGGTCCTGCCGCCAGCGCAGGGTTCGAGCAGCCAGGATCCCCGGGTGATTTTCACCCGCGTGACGCCCTTGATTTCCGCCGGTCCCAGCTCATTCGCCGCTTCCCAGCGATTGCAGTAGCTCATCCCGCCTGCGCAGGCCTTGCTCTCGCAGCGCACCCGCACGGTATAATCGCGATCGCCCACGATGGGAGGCGAGATACGCTGATATCCCACGTGGCCATCCGTCGTGTGCGCCAGGGTTCGGGTCTCGATGACGTAAGGCATGAACTGCGGATAATCCGCCGTATCGTCCAGGACGCGCTTTACCACGATCGGCTCCGCGTCGATAATGCCGACCGCCTTGCACTCCCGGATCGACGAGCCCTCGTGCGGGCGGGTGAAGACCGTGACATCCGCGGTCTGGTGAGCGATCGTCCAACCATCCGTTCCCTCACCCGCACGGGCGGAGAGCAAAGTGGTCGTAAGGAAGAGGGCCAGACAGAGCAGAACGCGGAAGCGCATGGCGGAATAGGACATGAACCACTGTAGGAGGCAATGCCGATCATGCGAGGCCCGGTTGGAGACTGGCTTGATTCCGGTTCCGAATCGGGGCACACAAAGCTGTGGCCCAATGGAGCGTAGCTCATCCCGCCTATCATGAAAAAGCGACTGCTGGACTTCCTCGCGAAGCAACCGAAATCCTGGCTGTGGATGGAAACGATCATCCTCGCCCTGGCAGTCGGATTCCTGGACTACGCGACGGGCTACGAGGTCAGCGTGGTGCTCTTCTATTCCCTGCCGATTCTGCTGATGGTGTGGTTTGGGGACCGGGCCTCGTCGGTTTTCGTCGCGCTATTGTGCGCCATCATCTGGTGGTGGGCGGATGAAGCTTCCGGGCACCCGTATGAGCAAGGCTGGCACCAAGTCTGGGAGACGGCGGTACGTCTCGGCTACTTCCTGTTTTTCGTGGTCACGGGCACGGCGGTGAAATCGCGGATCAAACTGCTCGAGCATTCCCGGCAGTTGGAACAGGAGATCATCCGCATCAGCGAGCGCGAGCAGCGGCGCATCGGGCAGGACCTGCACGATGGCCTCTGCCAGTATTATGCGGCGGTGGGTTGCGCGGCGGGTTCGTTGAAGTTGAATCTCGAGAAACAGGGTTCGCCGGCGGCGCAGTCTGCGGCGGAAATCGAGGAACTGATTTTGAAAGGCGTCGGCGAGGCGCGCAGCCTGGCGCGAGGGCTCTCGCCGGTGGAAAACGAAGAGCGCGGGTTGCAGTTCGCCTTGGAAGATCTGGTGCACACCATCACCAAGTTGCAGAGCATCGATTGCCACTTCATTTGCACGTCCCCGGTTTCCGTCTTCGACAACAATCGCGCCAACCACCTCTTCCGCATCGCGCAGGAGGCGATCAACAATGCCACCCGCCACGGTAAAGCGAGCGTCGTCGGCGTGCGCCTGAGCTGTGAGCACGGGATCGTTCAGCTCACCATCGAGGACAATGGCTGCGGCATTCCCCAGCCCTTGCCCTCTTCGAGAGGAATGGGCTTGAATATCATGCAGTACCGCGCGCGGATGATTGACGGACAACTGGAGGTTGCACCGCGTCCGGAAGGTGGCACCATCGTAACTTGTTCCTTTCACCAGCTAAATCCTCATAAGCCAGCCCATGATCATGGAATCCTCCGATAAAAAGACCAAAGTTCTTCTGGTCGAAGACCACGCCATGTTCCGGGAGCGGCTGGCCCATCTCATTTCCCACGACTTCGACATGTCGATCTGCGGGGAGACCGACAATATTCGCGATGCCATGGACCTCGTCCGCACTGCGCAGCCGGATCTCGCCCTCGTGGATATCACGCTCAAGGGTTCGAGCGGCCTGGAGTTCTTGAAGGATCTGAAGGCCCAGGGGCTGCGTGTCCCCGTGCTTATCCTCTCCATGCACGAGGAGATGCTCTATGCCGAGCGCGTGCTGGCCGCCGGCGCCAAGGGCTACATCACGAAACATGAAAACTCGCAGACTTTGCTCGGCGCCATGCAGCAGGTGCTGGCCGGCAAGGTCTACCTGAGCCCGCAGATGACCGATAGCCTGCTCAAGAAGATGAGCGGGCAGGATGTGAGCGTCTCGGCGATGAAGCGGCTCACCGACCGGGAGTTGGAGGTGTTCCAATTGATCGGCGCGGGCAAGACCACTCGCGAAATTGCGGAGATTCTCAATTTAGGAATGACGACGGTGGATACGTATCGGACGCGGATTAAGGAAAAACTAGGGCTTCGTAATGGAACGCAGCTCCAGCATTACGCATCCAATTGCGCCCAGCAGGGGTTATTTACTCTGGAAAAGCCGCTGTAAAACGTGCGTAATAACGCGTAGTGCCTGACGCTACGCCGGAAGTAAGAACTTCACGGCAGGCAAGGGCCGCGAGGTTGCTATAGTGGTGGGGTATATATGAAGCATCTTCAAGGTATACCTCCGCCTTTACGTTGGTCGAAATCATGGTCGTCGTGGCTATCATTGCGCTGCTGGCTTCCATAGCGGTCCCTAATTTCCTCCGCGCCCGCAAACGCTCCCAAGCCACCCGGATGCTCGAGGACTTACGCGTCATTGATTCGGCGATCGACCAGTACGCCATCGAAAATAACAAGTCCAGTGGCGCCACCGTATTGTGGGCCGATATCCAGAGCTACCTCAAGAAAGGCTCTGTGCTCTACAACTCCGGCGGCGCGGACCTGTTCGGCAATTTTTATAGCAGCGGCAGTTTCTCCGTCGATAACCTCCCGAAACTGAAGTCGGCCACTTTCCAAAAGCTATCTGACGTCGCTCCCAGCGACTTCTGGTCCCCTTACTACCCTTGATTGGGAAGGTGTAGTCAGTGATTCGGCCCGTCTGATTTTGGCCTGTGCGCTCGGGAAGGAACGCACAAGCTGGGTCGGCGGGCCGAATTCACGTACACAGGGGATGGTGAATGGCTCCGCGTTGAACCCTGCTATGGATAGATCGGCTGCCAGCGGCGCTTGCCTTCGTCGATCGAGGTGGAGTCGGAGAAATCCTTGTAAGAAATCGGCATCACGTGGCCGTCGGCGTAGAGCACGTCGATGAACGAGCGGTTGTTGTGGGTGCCGCGATAATCGGCGCGGTTGGTGGCTGGGGTGGGGACGGTGAGCACCGTTGGGGTACTCGCGTCCTTGGGGAAAAAGGTCACGGCGTTGGCGTTGCTCGTGTCGATATTGGGCGCCATCAGAATCAACTGCGAGGGCGATGAGAGTTTGGCCCAATTGCCATCGAAATCCGTTGGGCTGGAAGGTGTGGCGGAGCGATTGATGATATTGGCATTCACGCCGTAACTCATGATCGCCGGTGGCGTGGTCTTATCCGCGCGCGTGTCGAATGGCGAATGGAACACCTGGCGATTGGGCACGTATTGGAGCTGCAGCAGGCCAGGGGCGTAAAGCGTGGTGCCGGAGGGATCCTGTTGCGACGTGGTCGAAGAGTAGATCGTACCGTTGTTATCGTTGATGTAGATCAATGTGCCGACGCCGATCTGGTGCAGGTTGTTTCCGTCGGCAACGGCGCGCCCTCGCTCCAAGGCCTTTTGCAAGACGGGCAACAAGAGCCCGGCCAGAATGGCGATGATGGCGATGACGACGAGCAGTTCGATCAACGTGAAGGCAGCGAGCTTCTTCATAGGAGGGGGGAGAACCGAGTTGGCGGGAGTGTAATGCCGTTGCCTCCTGTTGTCGAGTAATGTGACAGGAGGTAACGGCTGCCATGGCATTTGAGAGACGGCCTAAAAGTCCGGCTCTGACTGCGGCGAGGGATGTCGCGCGCAGCAGAGCCGGTATGCCTAGCAAAGAAATCAGTAAGTGAACCGGAAGCCGGCGCGGGCGCTGAAATAGTTCAGGTCACCACGCGAACTATTGTCATCGGGGAAATAGCGGCTGCCGAGATAGGTCCAGCGACCATCCACGAAGATACCGACGCGGTGAGCCACGATTGGCAGGATGTGTTGGAAAAAGCGATACTCGAGCCCGGCACCGGCGTGAGCTTCGGCCCATTTGCGATCCCCAAAATCGCAACCACCGCCCACATAGACATAGGGCGCGAGATGGCAGGATTCGATGGGCCAGCGGAAGAAGAGGTTGCCGCCCACGTGGTCGCGATCGACGGTGTGGTTGGTGATACGGCCACGATTCGTGTCCGGGCTTTCATGGCCGTACGAGCCGTAATATTCCGCGCCGATGCCGATGTTACGAGTGAAGAAGTAGTTGATTTCGCTGCCTTCACCCCAAGTATGTTCACGGAAAACACCGGCGTGGGTCGGCCCCTTGCCGACATTGTAGACGGCGAAGTCGCCCATCTGAAATTCGTGGTCCTTGAAGAGTGGCTCTTCGACGGTTTCCTTATTGGTCGCGGTGGTTTTGTAATCGACCATTTCGTGGCCGGCGAACGCCAGGGGAGACATGGCCACGGTAACGAGGATGAGGATCTGTGGGGCTTTCATGTTGGGTTTTGGGAGGGACTTTCCGGCCACCGATCCACGCGCAGACCTTCCGCGAATGAACCGGTTCGCAGCTTATTCGTGGCGAGGGCGGAAGCTGGATGGGCGAACTATGGGGGTTGAAACATCTCCCAAGCGCACAGTGAGAGGATGGCGCTCTCGCTGAAATTCAAGCGGCGCCTGCTGCAGTCTCGAAAACTCCGTGCGAAAGATGCTTAAATTCCGGCCTTTTGCGCTTCCGCGAGGCGCTCTTGCATGTCGGCGGCTTGCAGGCTGCCGATCATTTCATCGATGTTCCCCTCGATGAAACTATCCAGATTGTAGAGCGTGAGATTGATCCGGTGATCGGTCACGCGGTTCTGCGGAAAATTGTAGGTGCGGATCTTTTCGCTGCGGTCGCCGGTGCCGATCTGGCCCTTGCGTTGCGCGGCGTATTTCTCGGCTTCTTCGCGCTGCTTCACTTCGAGCAGGCGGGAGCGGAGAATGGTCAGCGCCTTTTCCTTGTTCTTCTGCTGGGAACGGCCGTCCTGGCAGCGTACGATCGTGCCGGTGGGAATGTGCATGACCTGGACCGCGGAGTCGGTCGTATTCACGCCCTGGCCACCGGGTCCGCCGGCCCGGCAGACTTCGATGCGGATTTCATCGGCCTTCAACTCGAGATCCACCTCCTCGGCTTCGGGCAGCACGGCCACGGTCGCGGTGCTGGTGTGAATGCGGCCCTGGGCTTCCGTGGCCGGGACGCGTTGCACGCGATGCACACCGCTCTCGTAACGGAGCGTGCGGAAGACCTGGTCGCCGGTGACCTTGAAGATCACTTCCTTCATCCCACCGAGTTCGCCGACGCTGGCCTCCAGCGGTTCGAGCTTGAAGCCGTGCGTCTCGGCAAAGCGGGTGTACATGCGATAGAGGTCGGCGGCAAAAAGCGCCGCTTCATCACCACCGGTGCCGCCGCGGATTTCGACAATGGCATCGCGATCTTCGTTCGGGTCGGGCGGGAGCAGCGCGAATTGCACCGCCGTCTCGGTATCGGCGATCCGCTTTTCCAGGTCGGGAATTTCCATGGCCGCCATCTCGGCCATTTCCTTGTCTTCCCCCTTGGCCAGGTCCTGGTTTTCGGTGAGCTGGGCGCGGGTCTTGTTCAGCGTCTCCCAATTGGCGAGCAACTCCTTGAGCCGGGTATGTTCGCGCAGGGTCTCACGCGCCTTGCGCGGGTCGTCGTAGAGATTCGAGGACGAAATCTCGGCTTCGAGTTCGCGAAAGCGTTCGGCCTTTTTTGAAATGAGGGGTGCAAAGTCCATGGTCGGAAAGTTTTAAGTGTTAAGTCTTAAGTTTTAAGGCTCCAGAACGGGAGCGGGTTCGAGAGCGGCAAATCGCTTAAAACTTAAAACTTAAACCTTAAAACTCCGGCTCCGTGCTGGACGGGCAAAACAAAACGGTGAAGATGCACGCGGCATCTTCACCGTTTCTAAAGTTTTCAGTTGGAGAGCTAAGCGCTCTTCTTGCGGCTCTGGGCGCCTGCGTACCGGCGCGAGAACTTCTCGATACGACCCGCGGTGTCGACGAACTTCTGCTCACCGGTGAAGAACGGATGGCAGGCCGCGCAGATACCGATCTTGAGATCGCGCTTGGTCGAACGGGTGTGGTAAACAGTGCCGCACGCGCAAGCGATAGCGGTCTCTTGGTAATCAGGATGAATATCTGCTTTCATGGCTCGGAAAAGGGAGTAGGAGACTACCTTGGAAACTCTGCTCCGCAACGAAAAACTCTGATTAATTTTGCTCGTCCCCACTTCTCCTGATAATCCGATCCTGACCGCCTGGCAGCAAACCCTGGCGCGTTGCGGACAACGGCCGGCGGTCTTTTCCCCGACCGGAGCGGTGGTGCGCACCTTCGTGGAGATTGGCCTGGAAGCCCTGAAAATCGCTCGTCTTTTCGACACTATTCCCTCGCACTCCGTCGTCGCGGTGCAGATCGGCAACAGTGAAATGTGGCCCGAAGTGGTGCTCGCTCTCTGGCGAAAGAAGCTGATCCCGCTACCTTTGGGCGAAATGACCCAGACCGAGCTGGCCTACGCGCTCGGCACCTGCCGCGCGGCGGCTTTGGTGACGAACCAAGGCGGGCCGCTGATCGTCCATCGCCGGCCGGTGCCCGATGACGCCCGGCGCTGGGTGGGGCCCACGCCCGAATTCCTGAAGCTCACCTCCGGAACGACGAGCGCCCCCCGGGCGGTGCGTTTCCGCTGCTGCCAGTTGCTCGCGGATTGCGAGAACATCTGCAAGACGATGGGATTCAGTGACGCGGACCTCAATTACGCCGTGATCCCGCTCTCGCACAGCTACGGTTTCAGCAATCTCATCACTCCGCTGATCGCGCGGGGCGTGCCGATGGTGGTGAGTCGCGACCGCATGCCGCGAGCGGTGCTGGAAGGCCTTCTCGTCACGAATGCCACGGTGTTTCCGGCGACGCCCTTTTTCTATCAGAAGCTGGGTGAACTCGAGCAGACGCCGGATTTGCCCGCGCTTCGCGTGTGTATCTCGGCTGGTGCGCCGCTCACGAAACGGGCGGGAAGCATGTTCAGCGTCAAGTTTGGGCGAAAGATTCACACCTTCTACGGTTCATCGGAGTGCGGCGGCATCGCCTACGATACCACGGAAGAGCCGAACTATGAGGACGGCTTTGTCGGCGCGCCGATGCAAGGAGTGGAGATTGATTTTCACGCGGAGCAGGGGGCGGGGCCGATCCAGGTGCGCAGCGAAGCCGTGGGCGACGGGTATTTCCCGGAGGACGATCGGGCGGTGTTGAGCGTGGGGCGTTTCGTGCCGGCGGATCTCGTGGAGCGCCGGGCGCGTGGTCTCTTCATCGTGGGACGCACTTCGGAGGTGATCAATGTGGCCGGGCGCAAGCTCAACCCGCACGAAGTGGAGGCCCGGCTGGCCGAATTTCCCGGGGTGAAACAGGCGGTCGTCTTCGGCGTGAAGTCGCCGCTGCGAGGCGAGGAGCCCGTGGCCTGTATCGCGGGGGATGACCTGGCGCGCGAGGCGATCCTGCGCTTTTGCCAGGAGAAGCTGAGCCCGTGGCAGGTGCCGCGCGATGTGTGGCTGGTGGGCGAGATTCCGACGAATGAACGCGGCAAGATCAGCCGCCGCACGCTGGCCGAGAGCTATCGTGCGCGACATTCCAATCTCTCATGACCGGTCTCTTCGCCGACGCCCGCTGCCAGGAACACGATCCCGGTCGTGGTCATCCGGAATCGCCGGCGCGTTTTGCGGCGGTGATGGAGCGGTTGAAGCAATCCGGCCTGTGGGAAAAGCTCACACCCATCGAGCCGCGCTCGGTGACGAGCGAGGATTTGGAACTGGTGCACGAGAGGGATTATCTCCGGCTCGCGGAGCGCGAAATCCGCGCGGGCGCTTCGCAGTTGAGCACGGGGGACACCTCGGTCTGCGAAGCTTCCTGGGATGCGGCCAGGCTCGCGGCCGGTGGCGCCATGGCGGCGGTGGATGCGGTGATGGAGGGCAAAGTGGCGAATGCTTTTTGCGCTGGGCGCCCGCCGGGGCATCACGCATCGACGGATCGGGGCATGGGTTTTTGCGTGCTGAACAACATCGCCATCGCCGCCCGGCACGCGCAGCGGCGGCACGGCATCGAGCGCGTGCTCATTGTCGATTGGGACGTGCATCACGGCAACGGCACGCAGGATATCTTCTACGAAGACGGCTCGGTGTTTTTCTTCAGCACGCATCAATCGCCGTGGTATCCCGGCACCGGTCATGCCCGCGAGACGGGCGCAGGTGAGGGGAGGGGGACCACGCTGAATTGCCCGCTGCCCGGGGGCTCCGGCCACCGGGAGATTTTCGTCGCCTTTAACGAACAACTCCTGCCGGCGATGGAAAAGTTCCAGCCGCAATTCGTCCTGGTCTCGGCGGGATTCGATTCACGCGGCGGCGATCCCCTCGGTGATTTCCTGCTTACCGACGGTGATTTCGCCGATCTGACGAAAATCGTCCGCGGCATTGCCGATAAACACGCAAAGGGCCGCGTGGTCTCACTTCTGGAAGGTGGCTATAGCTTGAACGGGCTGGCCAATGCGGTGGTGGCGCATGTGAGGGAATTGATGACGGAAAGTTGAGAGTTGATGGTTGAGAGTTGAGAGTCCGCCGCCTTTCCGCTTCAAGGGGCGCTCCGCGCCGGAATAGATCGATCAACATCGCCGCGGAGCGGCCATTTCGGCGGCTACGCGGCGGACTCTCAACTCTCAACCATCAACTCTCAACTTTCCACTTCCCCCCAAAACTACCCATCCGACAGCCGTGCCGACTGCCCGGTGCTCTCCAACACCGAATGCCAGAGCTCGCTGCTCGGATCGACCTTGCGGCGGCCCTGGGTGGCCAGCGCGATAGGCAGGTGGACGAAGGCGCCGTGCCAGCGACCGACGAGCATCGAGGTCTTGCCCGCCATGGCGGCGTGGACCGCGTGCTGGGCGAGCTGGGAGCAGTAGACGTTGTCCTGCGCATTCGCGGGCACGCTACGGATGATGTAGCTCGGATCGAAATACTTGAGATTGCACTCAGTGCGGCGCTCCTTGAAGAAGGCGCCGATCTTGTCCTTCAGGAACAAGCCGATGTCGCCGTACTTCTGGTTACCGCTGGCGTCGGTATTCCCCGCGCTGGGAATCAAATCCTGCCCGGCGCCCTCGGCGACCACGATGACGGCATTTTTCTTCTTCGCCAGTTTGTAGCGCAGGGCCTCGAGCAGGCCGCGTTCGCCTTCGAGCTGGAAGGGCACCTCGGGGATGAGCACGAAATCCACGTTGCCACCGGCGAGCGCCGCATAGCACGAGATGAATCCCGAATCGCGGCCCATGAGTTTGATCAGGCCGATGCCATTGACCGCGCCGGTGGCTTCGACATATGCGCACTTCACCGTTTGCACCGCGACGGCGAAGGCCGTCTCGAAGCCGAACGACTTGTCGAGATACATGATGTCGTTATCGATCGTCTTCGGAATGCCGATGACCGCTTTCTTCAGCCCGCGGCGTTCGCATTCGTTGGAGATTTCCACCGCGCCGCGCAACGTGCCGTCGCCGCCGACCACGAAGAAGAGATCGATATTCATCTCCTCCAGCAGATCGACCATTTCGCCGATCTTCTGCGGCCCGCGCGAGCTACCGAGGATGGTGCCGCCGAAATTGTGAATCTGCGAAACGGATTCCGGCTTGAGGAGCATCGGCGTGTGGCCGTAGCGCGGGATGAGGCCTTCGTAACCGTAGCGAAAGCCGAAGACCTTCGTGACCGCGTAGCGATAGTGGAGCTGGGTGACGATGCCGCGGATGATGTCGTTCAGCCCCGGGCACAGACCGCCGCAGGTGACGATGGCTGCGGTGGTCTTGGCCGGATTGAAAAAGATGTGTTCCCGCGGGCCGGACGCTTCGAAGCTGAACTGGCTGGCATCGGCATGGGGCTCGGAATCGCGGTCCAGCGTGTGGCTGAAAAGCACGCGCTCGTTGTCTTTGCGAAAATTGACTTCGACACCGCCCCCGACGTGATGCAGGGGTGAAATAATTTCACACGGTCCGAGTGATTTGATCGTGGTGTCCATGGCGAAGGAGAATGAATGGGGGTATTCCCTGACAAGCTCAAGAAACGAATGATACGTACGCGTAAAAATTGGCACAGCGCGGCGAAAAATCGAGGGCCGCAGCAATTTGCTGGCGAAGTTCTTTCTGCCGTAACACACGCGCCGCTTGACCAAGCGGGCATCCGCTTCCCATCATGGAAACGAAACTGAATAACCCGGTCCCTTCAGTAGAAGGCGACCGACCAACCTGAACTCATTATGGCTCACGAATTACCAAAACTTCCCTTTGCCTACACCGACCTCGAACCCACGATCGATGCGGCGACCGCGGAGATTCACTACTCCAAGCATCACCAGGCTTACGTCAACAATCTCAACAAGGCTCTCGAAAGCGCGCCGGATCTCGCGAGCAAGAGCGCCGAGGACCTCATCAAGAATCTTTCGGGGGTGCCGGAGGCCATTCGCGGCGCCGTGCGCAACAACGGCGGCGGCCATGTGAACCACAGCTTTTTCTGGAAACTCCTGAAGGCGAAGGGCGAAGGCGCACCGGTCGGCAAGCTGGCCGAGGCGATCAAGAGCACCTTTGGCGACTTCGCGCAGCTCCAGGAGAAATTCAACGCTGCCGGCGGGAGCCGTTTCGGTTCGGGCTGGGCGTGGCTGGTCGTCAATGGCGGCAAGCTCGAAGTCGGTTCCACGGCGAACCAGGATAGCCCGCTCATGGGCAAGGCCGTGGCCGGCATCGAAGGCACGCCCGTCCTCGGGGTGGACGTGTGGGAGCACGCCTACTACCTCCACTATCAGAACCGCCGTCCGGATTACCTGAAGGCGATCTGGAACGTGATCAATTGGGCCCAGGCCGAGGAGAATTATCTCGCCGCGCTGAAGTAAGGCGCGATCCAGATTAATACGTAGTTTAAAGGACGCCGCACCGGATTTCGGTGCGGCGTTCTAATATTTGTGGCGGTTGCAGCGTCATTCGTCAGAACTGACATGAAATCGTTGCATTTTTCCTTCTTGCTTATTGGAGCGCGCGGGCGCTCAATCTTCCGCGTTATGGTTTCCAGAGATCGGGAGAATTACGTGAGGGCACTGACCTGTGCGTTGGTGTTGGGACTGGCCGTCGGTTTCACCGGCTGCAAGAAAAAGGAAGTAGCCGAGGAGCCGGAAGAAGCCCCCGCGGCGGCGCCGGCATCCAAGCCCAAGCCGGCCACACCGGAACCGAATTCGGTGGCGGTCGCGACACCGGCTCCAAAGCCCGCGGCGACGCCGGCTCCGGAACTCGCACCACCTGGCATCTTCTATTTGGTCACCTCGGTTTCCGTGGAGACTTCTGATGGCATTCTCGGCCTCAAGCCGGGGCAATTGCTCAAGCAAGTGCGCCCGGGCGTCTACAAGGCGGACAACAATGAAGTGACCCTGCGGCCCGATCAGGTGACGAATGACCTGACTATCGCCCGCCGCGTCGCGGCGCAAGACGAGCAGACCCAGGCCGCCATTCAACAGCATCTCGCGGCGGTGAGAGCGGCATCCGCTGCTTCCTCCGCAGCATCGGCTGCGAACACGTCAGCCGGTTCGCCGTCGTCCGCCGCTGCGGCGCAGCCTTTGCCTCCGAATGTCGCGGCGCGACAGGAACTGATGCAGAAAAAGAAAGCCCTGATGGCGCAGGTCGATCAATTGTCGCTCTCGCTCAATCAAGCGAGTGCTCACTTTGGTGGCAATTGGGCGCTGGCTGCGAAGAAATCAGCGGTGGTCTACCAGCTTTTCGAGCAGTACAACGGCTTGGAAAGACAAATCACCGACGTTAACAACCAACTTTCTCAGCTTCATTAGCCACGTGAGCAGAGGTGGCTGCGGCCGGGCTTGCCCGATGGAAGGCTGAGTGATTTTCCAAAAACGAAATTGCGCCGGTGACGAACCACCGGCGCAATTTCTTTTGGATGAACTCTTCGAGGCCTATTTGCCTATTTGCCGAGTTGCAGGCTGAGATCCTTGCCCGCCGGATGCTGCCGTGCCGCCATCAGCGTCATCGTCCCGTTCGCATCCTTCTGCAGGCGCAGTGGCTCGCCTTCCAGGGAGTCGTGATAAGTCGCCGCGGCGGCGTCATCGAGTTGCGGGCCGTGTTGCAGAGCGGCATCGAGCATCGTTTGGAGCGTCGCGAGAATGAAGTTCTTTTCCGCCACGGCTGTGGTTGTCGGGAAGGCGATGCGCACGAGAAGATTTGGGCTTCTCGCCGCCTCGTCCGTGAGCGCTTTGAGCTCCGGTTGCGCTTGGGACCACGGCTTGCCAAAGGCGGCTGCGACACGGTCTTGCAAGTCACGCCAGCTGGCGATCGTAGTTTTTGTCACCCGTAGGGTGGCCAGAGCTTCCTTGTCGCCAGGCTTGTTCGTCTCCGCACTGGCGATGGCCGCCTGGAGCTGAGCGTCCGGTTTGCCGTCGGCCGCCGCGTGACGTTCGACCCAGTCGATGAAAATGCGCTCCCCGTTGAAAGCGGTCTGGATGGAGTGCAATGGTGGGAGGGCCTTGAGCGCGGCGGCGTATTCGTGCCGGCTTTGAGCGTCCCAAGCGAGGCAATGGCGCGCCGCCGCGTGAATCGCACTGGTCTCCATGGCCACTTGCACGAGATAGGAAATGAGGAAATCGCCACTGCCCGCGTGCCGCGCCATGCGATGTGCGACCAGCAGCCAATCGATCCCTTCTTTCACTTTGCCTTCGGCGAAAAGGGCTTCGGCTTGCACAATGGCCAGGCTCGACATTTGGCGCATTTTGGCGAGGTGCGGTAACAATGTGGCCGGCCCGTCTTCAGTAGGGAGTCCCCAGTCGCAATCCGCCGTGGATTCCGCCCCCTTGCGCAGCAGCCGCAGTGTCGCTTCGCTTTTCAGGAAATCGTTGCCTTTTGCGGCATCAAAAGCGCGCTGCCCGGTCGCCATCTCCACGAGTTCTGTCGCCTGTTCATTGCTGAGTGGTGGCAATTTGGCAGCGGCCTGCCAGTAGAGCAGGGCGGGGTTGATGGTTTTCGAGTCTTCGGCGCCGAATATCGGGGTGAGGGTGAGGGCGGTCAACGCGAGGGCGAACAGGCGGATTTTCATTGGAGACGGGTGGGTGGGTTTAGGGAAGTGGAGCGCGGAAAACAGGAGCCGATGCGGGCAGCAAGGAAGCAGCATCGCGGTCGAGTAGCGCGAAAAGGGCGGCATCGCCTTCGTTTGCGGCGGTCCGGTAGGCGAGCAGGGAAGCGCGAGGAACTGCGGGGGCAACCGGCGGGTGCAGCGGATGGTCCGGCTGGGATTGAACGGCGATCTTGTTCTCTGGTGACGAATGGATCTGCCAAAAGGCGATGGAGGCCAGCAGCGCCACCACCATCGCGGAAGTGAGTAAGGGAACCAAATTCCATTGCGGTATCGAGGGCTCGGCCTGCTCGCGGATCCGGCGCATCGCGGTGGAGTGCAGTCGGGGATCGAAATCGGGCTTCGGCAGCTGTGCAGCGTCGCGCTGGAGTGCGTCGCGCATCGGTTGATCGGCATCGGGGTTCGGAGTGCTCATGACTTCGTTCTATGGGTTAATGAGCGCCGTGGCGCAGTTGGTTCATTTTTTCCTTCATGCGGCGGAGATTGGTCAGCGCATGGTGCAGACGGCTCTTCACCGTGCCGGGCGAGATGCCCAGCGCGGTCGCGATCTCCGCTTCGCTGGCCTCGGCGTAAAAGCGCAGGCGCACGACTTCGCGATGCCGCGCCGGGAGCGCGGTGAGCATGGCGCGGAGCAGTTCCGCTTCGACAGCTTCCGGGTTCGGAGCCGCGCTGGTCGTGGCTGCTTCCACGCGATTCGCGGCCGCCTGTTGCTCCAGCGTGGCCAGCGGCAGCCGCCGCGAAAACCAACCGAGGGCCCGGCGGTGTTGCCGGAGGAGGATGACGTAAAGCCAGGTGAAGAAACGGCACGAGCCATCGAACCGAGGCAGGCTCTTCCACGCAGCGATCATCGTTTCCTGCACGAGATCCTGCGCGCGCTGATGGTCGCCGCAGAAGGCCAGGGCCTGTCCCATGAGTTGCGGCTGCGACTCTTCCATGAGCCGCGAGAAGGCCTCGAGGTCGCCGCCCCGCGCGAGCGCGATCAGGTCAGCGTGTTGTTCGGAAGGGGTGGCGGACATGCGGTGCTGCACCTTAATGGCGCGCCATAGCCACGAGGTTCACAAAATCTTCCAGAATCTTCTTTCCGCGCTTCCGTTCCGGCGAAATCGCGCGGCTGTGCGAAGCGGTAGCCGGCCTCAGTGAGGCCGGTTCCGGGGGGCACTGACCCGATCTTTATCCACATCTTGCCGGACGCGTCCGAGTCGTTGCGGTGCAGAGGCAGGCTGTCCCGGAGGGACAAAGGAATTTAGCCGGGGGTAAAGCGAGCTTGCGAGCGACACCCCCGGAACACGTCCCCCCACATCAATGCGCCCCGGAGGCGGCGCGGGAATCCTTCGCTCGCGGGAGATTCCTCCGCCCCTCCAGGGCGGGTCCGTGGAGGGACGGATATCCGGTGGTTGCGCCTGTTCGCCTGAAGCTCACAGGCTTGCGCACCGGCTAAATTCCGTCGTCCCTCCGGGACAGTTTGCGGCTTCGCCAACTCAACTCGATCGACGCCAACTGAAATGTGGGTAAAGGTCAGGGCACTCCCCCAAGCTACGACATCTGACGCTTCCGCCGGCGGGCGGCGATCCCCAAGCTCCCCAGCGCCAGCAGAACGGCGGACGCGGGCTCGGGCACGCTGGGCGGATTGATCACATCGCTCTCTGCCGTGCCGAAACGGAAGTCATCGAAGACCACCTTCGATGGCGACTGATTGGTGAAATTCGTCGATATCCAGCTTTGAAACGCGCCGAGGTCGGTGGAGGAGTTGATCGTCCCCGTGACCGCTTGTGCTCCTGGACTGTTCACCAACGTGCCCGTGCTGTCGTAGATGGAAGGAGTGAAAGTGGCATTGGGACCCGAAAGCGAGAGATGCACCTCCACGAGATAGGTCTGGTTTGCTGTGGGAGCCGCCAGCAGGGATTCCGTGGCATAACTGGCGCTGCCGTTGCCGTAAAAGAGCGAAAGCGCACCGTTATTGAAACCGATATTGAAGCCATTGGCCGGGATCGTGGCATTGGCACCGCTGGGACGAGAAGAGCCAAGCCCTGCGTAAACGCTGCCAGTGTAGGATGTTGCCGATTCCGAGAGCAGCAGGCTAAAATAATAGTCGGAGGAAACGGGGGGGCTTATGGAAGCCAGGTCCCGGTATTGCAGTCGGGGGTTGGCGTTGCCCGCCGCCAGGAAGCTGCCGTCGTTGGTCGTGGGTGGACTGACCAGCAGCGGGTTGGTGAGACCGCCCACTTGGGCGAGAAAGGCGCCGGTACCGGATTGCCAGCCGGCAATCTGGTTCCCAGAGGCGGATCCAGTGTAATAGCCGACAGTATCGGTAGTGGCGGTTTGCCCGTTAATATTCCCCGCTAGATAAAAGCCGGACGAGGATGTCGAAGTCGTCTCGAAATTATCCAATGCGATGAGGTTCGCCTGAGCCCGTTCCCTCGCCAGCAGAATACATGCGATCGCGAGACCGAAAGAGAGGATGCTGGGACGGGAGGACATGGACGAAGGGAATAAATCGGAGAAACTGCGCGATTGTCAATGGGTTGAATACGTAGTGAAAAGCAGGACGCTAGGACAGTCCTGGCGAAGGGCATGTCGAGCCCTCGGCGCCGGACGTCCGCGGAATCTACAACGTAGGGAGGTCTCCCGCGTTGGCCGGAGGCAGCATTGCCCGAAGGGCATTCCAAAAATCGCCGGCTTTCTTCCATTGCGCTGAGTCGGCCCGAATGAAGCAGAACGATCCGTGGCTCAACTCGCCGCCGGAAATGGAGATGGTCAATTTCTCGGCGACTCTTCCCGGAGACGCCAGCGTACTCGGAGGAAGCCGGTAGTTGGCCAAAGCGATGGCCAGGGAACGGCAGATGGCGAGGCTATGCTTCTTGTCGATCGGCTGCCCAGCTTGGTGCCGATTGTGATGAAAAAGATCGAGCATGCCGTCGTTCGGCAGACCGGGGCTGCGATGTGGCACCAAATTGATGTGCATGTTCACCATGTCGCGCCCCTGGCCGGCCAGGGTCATATCAATCGTGAACACGGGAATAGTGATCCGGTGTTTCGAACAGGTCGGCGGATTGCCCGTAAAGCGGCAAAAGAGCGAGCCAGGTTCCGAGAAGATATTTAGCGATGGTCATGGATCAGATCTTTCCCGTTGGAAGGCATGGTGGCGCGCAGATGGCTCCAGAGAGTGGCCGCGGCGTTCCAGGCCGCCGGATCATTGCGCTGAATGACGAGGACCACATCGACATCGAGATTGGGATGAGTGATGCCGAGCGTGAACTGCTCGTTACTCACGCGCGTCTTACTGCTCGACGCCGGGATGCGGAAGAGTGCCGTGAGGCTGCGGACTTCGTTGAAGATGGGAGCGATCGCCGTCTCGGGAAGTTCTCCCGTGACCCAGGAAGACACTGGCTTTTCGGCGGCATTCTGAAGCGCAGCGGACCTCGTGGTGGGGGCTTTCAGGGGTTGGACCGTTCCAGTTACCTTTTGGCCACCGGAAGGCTGGTCCTGCCATTCGAACTGCATGCCTTCGTTTGCCGAGCCCTCCGGCGGTTGGTAGTGCATGGAGATCAAAAGCTTGGGGTAATCATTCAGATTGCCGAGCAATTGCGCCGAGGCTGGCCATGACACGAACACCAGCAAACTGAGAAGCACGAAGCGAAGCCACATGCGGCCGCATTTACCCAAAGGACGGCGCAGTGGCAATTGTAGAAAAGGCCAGCCGCGTTTCGCCCTTGAGCCGGGCTCCCAGTGGCGCTACACCGTCCCGCTCCTATTTATGGCTTTCCTCAACGACAACTATTTCAAGCTCAAGGCCGGTTACCTGTTCCCCGAGATCGGGCGGCGGGTGAAGGCGTTTGGCGAAGCGAATCCCGAGGCCGCCAAGCGGATCATCCGTTGCGGTATCGGCGACGTGACCGAGCCGCTGCCGGCGGCGGTGACTGCGGCGATGCACAAGGCGGTGGACGACATGGCCACGCGCGAGCAGTTCCACGGCTACGGCCCGGAGCAGGGCTACGAGTGGTTGCGTCAGGCCATTGCGGAGCATGACTACCGCGCGAAGGGGATCGAAGTCGCGGCGGACGAAATCTTCGTCAGCGACGGCTCGAAGTGCGATTGCGGTAACATCCTCGACATCCTCGGAAGCCAGAACAAGGTGGCGATCACCGACCCGGTGTATCCGGTGTATGTCGATACGAACGTGATGGCCGGCCACACCGGCGAGGCCGACGAGAGTGGCGCCTATGCCGGGCTCGTTTACCTGAAGTGCACGGCGGAGAACGGCTTTGTCGCCGAACCGCCGAAGGAGCACGTCGACGTCATTTACCTCTGCTTCCCGAACAACCCGACCGGCGCCGTGGCGACGCGGGCGCAGCTCGAGGCCTGGGTGGCTTACGCGAAGGAACACCAATCGGTGATCCTCTATGATGCGGCCTACGAGGCTTACATCAGCGATCCGGCGGTGCCGCACTCGATCTACGAGATTCCCGGCGCGCGCGAAGTCGCGATCGAGTTTCGCAGCTTCTCGAAGAACGGTGGTTTCACCGGGACGCGTTGCGCCTTCATCGTGGTGCCGAAGACGCTGCTGGCCTCGACCGCGAAGGGTGAGCACAAGCCGTTGCACCCGCTGTGGGCGCGCCGGCATACCACCAAGTTCAACGGCGTTTCCTACGTTGTGCAGCGGGGCGCCGAGGCGATCTACACGCCGGAAGGCAAGCAGCAGGTGAAGGCGTTGCTCGATCACTACATGGGCAATGCGAAGATCCTCCGCGAAGCCGCGGCGGCCGTCGGTCTGCGCGTCTACGGCGGCGTGAATGCCCCTTACATTTGGGTTTCCACGCCGGCCGGCACGACGAGCTGGCAGATGTTCGATCGCATGCTCAATGAAGCGAACGTCGTGATCACTCCGGGCAGCGGCTTCGGGGCGATGGGCGAAGGCTACTTCCGGATCAGCGCCTTCAACTCCCGCGCCAATGCCGAGGAAGTCGCACGGCGGATGAAGGCCATTCAGTGGTGAGGTAACGGCCGCCACTGGCGGCTTCCCTTCTTAATCTTAATCGTAATCTCAATCTTAATCTCTACGATGAGCGGGAAGGATTAAGAGTAAGAGTACGATTACGATTAAGAAAACCCTCCGTATGCCCGCTGATTTTTTCCCGAACGCTTCTTCTCCGATCAGCTGCCCGGTTGGCGTCTACGACAGCGGTTACGGTGGCCTCACCGTGTTGCGGCAACTCCGGCGCACGCTGCCTGAGCTCGATTACATCTATCTCGGCGATTCGGGTCGCGCGCCGTACGGCGGACGCGATGTCGATACCATCCTCGATTTCGCCGAGCAGTGCGTGGAGCGGCTTTTCGCCGAAGGCTGCCGCGTGGTCGTGGTCGCGTGCCACACCGTTTCGTGTGTGGCGCTGCGACACTTGCAGCATCGCTACGGCTCGGCGGAACGGCGCATTCTCGGGGTCACGATTCCGGCGGCGGAAGCCGCGGTAAATCGCACGCGCGGCCACATTGGTTTCGTGGGGACCGCGCGGACGGTCGCTTCCCACACCTTTCGCACCGAGGTGCGCAAACTGAATGCGGAGGTGAAGGTGACCGAAGTGCCGGCGCCCTTGCTCGCGCCGATCGTCGAGGAGGGATGGGAGGATACCGAAATCGCGCGCCTCGCCGTGCAGCGGTATCTGGCGATGTTCGATGGCGTGGACACGCTGGTGCTCGGTTGCACGCATTACCCATTGTTGGAACGCGAATTCCAGGAGCTCACGCCCGCGCCGGTTCAGGTGCTCAATCCCGCCCCGGAAGTCGCCGAGCGTTTCCGCGCGTGGCGCGAGCGGCATCCCGGCTTCGCCCCGGCGGGCAGTGGACGGCTGCGCTTTCTTTCCAGCGGAGATGCGGCGCGTTTCGCCAAACACGGCGCGCGTTTTCTGGGAGAACCGATTTCCGTGGTGGAACATATCGCCGAACAAAACGGCCGGCTGGCTTCGAGCCCCGAGGACAGCGAACCGGTGGGCCAGGTGGTCCGCTGAAAATCGGCTGGCACAACTCGTGCGACGGGTAGCCCTTTCCCCTGATGTCCGCCGCTCCTTCCGACTCCGCCCCGGCCAACGCTGCGCCCCTGCGCGCGTCGCTGCCGGAATCCCGCGTCGTCGCCTATGTGGTGATCGCTTTGATCGTCGCGGTGGTCTGCACTTATGCCCGCATCGTTCGCGCGGACTTCATTCAATTCGACGACAATAGCCACGTCTTCGAAAACGCGCTCGTCCGGGGCGGCCTTTCCTGGCGTGGCGTGATCGAGGCCTTCGCGCATCCGCACGCCAGCCTGTGGGTCCCGCTCACGTGGCTCTCGTTCATGACCGATGTGAGCCTCTTCGGGCTGAATCCCGGAGCAATGCACGCGGTCAATCTTGCCTGGCACACAGCGAGCACGGTGCTGCTTTTTCTGACGCTGCGGCGCATGACCCGCCACCTCTGGGCGAGCGCGTTCGTCGCCGCGCTCTTCGGTCTGCATCCGCTGAATGTCGAATCGGTGGCGTGGATCGCCGAACGCAAGAATGTCCTGAGCACGTTCTTCTGGTTTGCATCCATCGCGGCGTATGCGCGCTACGCAGAAAAGCCGCGGGCGCTGCCGTATCTCGCGGCCCTCGTCGGTGCGGCGCTGGCGCTGCTGGCCAAGCCGATGGCGGTGACCCTGCCTTGCACGCTGCTGCTCCTGGATTTCTGGCCGCTGGAACGCTGGCGCACGGTCGATTGGCGGCGGCTGTTGCTCGAGAAAGTGCCGTTCTTTTTGCTGAGCGCGGGAGCGAGTTGGATGGCGGTTCACGCCCGACGTGCGGAAGCCGTGGTGACGGCCGAGACGCTTCCGTTCACCGAGCGGATCAGCAATGCTCTCGTTTCCTACCTCACGTATTTGGACAAGCTCGTCTGGCCCGTCAACCTCGGCGTCTTCTATCCCTATCCACAGCATCCGCAGACCGCGTTGGTGGTGATTGCCGCGCTCTTGTTGCTCGCGGTGACGGTGATCGCCATTCGCGAATGGAAGCGGCAACCGTGGCTGCTCATGGGCTGGCTGTGGTTTCTGGGAATCCTGGTGCCGGTGATTGGTCTGGTGCAGGTCGGTTCGCAGGCACGGGCGGATCGTTTCACTTACGTCCCGCAACTCGGCATTTTCCTCGCGGTGACCTGGCTGGTGAAAGAGCGCTGGTCGCGATCCGCCTGCGCGTTGCGGCTGGTTGCGGGACCGGTGCTCGCTGCTTGTGCCTTGGTGAGTGCGCATCAAGTTGCTTACTGGCTGGATGGCGCGACGCTCTTTGAGCACACTGCCGCAGTGACGGAAAACAACGCGTGGGCTTTTGCGCTGGCCGGCATGCATCGGGTGCGGCAAGGAGATGTGTCGCGAGCGATTGCGGCGTTTCAAGTGTCGCTCCGGATGAAGGCAGACCAGCCGGCGATCTGGCGGGAGTTTGGCGCGGCCTTGTTGCGCATCGACAAAGCGCCGGCTGCGGCGGAGGCATTTCGCGTGGCGCTGAAATACGATCCCGCGGATTTACACGCCAGCTATCTACTTGCGGTGACGCTGGAGAAAATCGGGCAGACCGATGAAGCGATCGCGCGACTCGGGCAACTCGTGCAGGATCTGCCCAAGTCGGCGGGCGTGCAGTATCATCTGGCGCGGGCGCTGGAGAGCAAAGGCCGGCATGAAGAAGCGTTGCCGCACTTGCGCGAAGCGGCGCGGTTGGCACCCGGGCAACCCGAGGTCGCGACGGCGTTGAAGCAGGTGGAAGGCGGAATGAGCGGGTTGGGGGCTTACCCGGAGTTTTGAGAGCGAGCTATTTGCGGTGCCAACTCCTCGTCGCGGCCTCGTAAATAGCGCGGAGCGGTTGGCCGCTTTTCTCGCTCACCGCCCGGCAGGATTCGAACTCCGGCGCGGCTTGCACGACCTCACCGTTCTTGAGCCCGAGCTTCACGATCACTTCGCCGAATTCCGTCTGCACCTTTTCGAAGCGCCGCTCGAGTTTGAGGCGGACGATTTGTTCGGTGCGCAGGCCAAAGGCGCTGGTCTCGCGGAAAATGATGTCGGCCATCGGTTCGACGTGGCCGACTTCGCAGAGCACGGAGAGCATCACCGCCGGCCGGTTCTTTTTCATGTGGATGGGCGTGAACCACACATCCAGCGCGCCGGCCGCGAGCAACTTGTCCATCGTCGCGCCGAGGATTTCGGGCGACGAATCGTCGAGATTCGTGTCGAGGCGGGTAACGGTGTCTGTCTCGTAACCGCCGGACATGGCTTAGTCCTCGACGAGAGTGCCGATGACGGCGCGCAGCACGTTCGGGCGCGACTGCAGATCGCGTGAGCCGACGCCGTAACCGATCTTGTCGATCTTGAGCTGCGGCATGGGGCCAAACGACGCGCCGAACTCCGCGGCGATGGCCGCGCCGGTGGGCGTGATGAGTTCGTGCGGTTCCTCGATCTGGCTGAAAGGGATGCCCTTCAGAATCTCCAGCGTGGCCGGAGCCGGCAGCGGGAAGATGCCATGGGCGCAGTGCACTGTGCCGGAGCCATCGTGCAGCTTGGACACGAAAACCTTCTCGACCCCGAGCGTCTCGATACCGACACAGGCGCAGACGACATCGGCGATGGAATCGAGCGCGCCCACTTCGTGGAAATGGACGTCCTCGACGGATTGCCCGTGAATCTTGCCCTCGGCCTCGGCGATGCGATGGAAGATCGACAGCGCGTGCTTTTTCACGAAGGCAGAGAGTTCGCTGTTCTGGATCAGCTCGCGGATCTCTTTGTGCGTGCGGCCGTGGGCGTGCTCATGCCCGTGATGATGATGGTCGTCGTCCACTTCGCAACCGTGGTCATGATCGTGCTCCTGGCCGTGCTCATGGTGATGCTCGTGCTCGTGCTTGTGTTCATCCTCATGCTCATGGTGCTCGTGCTCATGAGTGTGTGCATGTTCATGCTCGTGGGCATGAGCGTGGGCGGGCTCGTGTTGATGTTCATGTTCATGGGTGTGCCCATGTTCATGCTCCTCGTGGGAATGGCCGTGATCATGATGCTCATGATCGTGGTCATGATCATGCTTTTCCTCATCGTGATGATGATGCTCGTGCCCGTGTTCGTGTTCATGGGAGTGCGCATGCCCATGTTCGTGCTCATGATGATGGTGCCCCTCGCAATGCTCGCAGTGTTCCTCGTCCTGGTCGTGCGTGTGCGTCGTGCCTTCGTGAATGCCGAACTTCACCCCTTCCACCTGCTGCCGCTGCTTGCGGTCGAAGTGCATATGGAAATCGCCGAGGTTGAGCTTGGAGAGCTCCCATTCGAGGGCGGAGGGCTTGACGCCGAGATCGACCAGAGCGCCGACGGTCATATCGCCGGAGATGCCAGAGAAACAATCGAGGAAGAGGACTTTCATAGAGAGGCTGCGGGAAGGTGGGGACAGAAGCGTGACAGATGCTGCACGGGTTACAACCCTGCAGGGTTGGCGTGCTTTGGCACGATAGACCCGGGATAGGGCTTATTTGTTCGATGAAGCGGCGCGCGTGGCCACGAGATCGCGCAGATTGATGGCGCCATCGTAGAGAGCCTTGCCGATGATGCAGCCGTAAAGACCGGGCATTTGCGAGAGGCGCTGCACATCGGCCACGCTGCTCACGCCGCCGCTGGCGATGAGCTGGCAGCCGATCGAGTTCAGCATTTTCTCGGTCTCGGGAAAATTCGGGCCGGCCATCATGCCGTCGGTGGCGATGTCGGTGTAAATGATCGTCCCGGCGCCAGCGGCCTCCGCGCGCTTGGCGAGATCGAGGGCCGTCAGCTTGGATTCCTCGGTCCAGCCTTTCACCGAGACCTGGCCGTTCTTGGCATCGATGCCCACAGCCACGCGGGCGCTGCCAAATTTGGCCGCGAGTTGCGCCACGAAATCCAACGACTCCGCCGCCCGGGTGCCGATGATGACTCGCGAGACGCCGGCGTCGATGGCCCGTTCCGCGGCGGCGAGATGGCGAATGCCGCCGCCGAGTTCCACCGGGAATTTCACCGCTTTGCAGATTGCCCGCACGGCTTCGATGTTTCGCTGCTCGCCGGTAAAAGCCGCGTCGAGGTCGACGACGTGCAAGTAGTCGCCGCCCTCCGCCTCCCACCGCTGGGCAAAGGCCGCGGGGTCGCTGGAGTAAACGGTTTTTTGGTCGGCTTTGCCCTGGCGCAGTCGCACGACTTCGCCGGACATGAGGTCAATAGCAGGCAGCAGGATCATCAGAGGATAGGGAAAAGCGTGTCAGTGTAGGTAATGGGGCGGGGGATGCAACCCGGGATGAAATGACGAATGACGAATGACCCCGAGGAGCGGGGACGAATGACGAATGTTCGGGGCTCGCTTTTTTGCGCGGGGCGGGGAAGACTCGGGTGTTCCCCAACTCGAATCTGGCGTATGAAGAGATATCTCGGTGTTTTGTTTGGCGTGTGCGTGGCCAGTTTTTCTGCGGTAGCGCAGTTTTCGAAAGGCGACCAGATTGAGCTCACCCAGGACGCTCCGCTGCTCTTCAAGCAGGCCACCCTGCGGGTTGGCAAAAAGGGTGAGCGCTTTACGGTGTTGCTCGATCGACCGGCGGAGCATCGCGTGTACGTGTCCTCGCGCGGGGCCAACGGGCAGGAAATCGCGCTCAGTATCGCCGAAGACGCGGTGACACCCGTGCAGATGGCTCCTGCGCCGACGCCCAGCCTGGTGCCGCTGATTCTTGCCGCACGGGCTGGCGCCGCGCAGCGGGCGAAGGCGATGGAGGTCAATGGCGGAAAACCCGAGAGCGAGGAATCGGTGGTGCGGGGGCTTCGCTGGCTGGTGGCGAATCAGAACGCGGACGGTTCCTGGGGGACGGGTGGTGGACCGGTGATGGCGGCGATGACAGGCTTCAGTATTCTTTCTCTCGTCGGACATGGGGAGACGCCCACGTCTCCAGAGTTCGGCCCAGCAGTGCAAAAGGCGATCGATTGGGTGATTGAGAAAGGTGGAAAAAATGAGGGGGCATCTCGGCATGGAAAAAAACTTCAGCCCAGACGGGCGTCTACGCACACGCCATCGTGACCTACGCCCTGAGCGAATACTATTCGATGACCAAAGGACGAACGGGTTGTCGATTTGCTGAAGCAGGCAGTCGGTTACATCGTGGATGGCCAAGGGCCGGACGGAGGCTGGATGTATGGTTACGATAAGACGGAAAGCGATACCTCGGTGAGTGGCTGGCAGATACAAGCGTTGAAGGCCGCACATGTGAGCGGTCTCGATATCGCGGGGGTCCATGCGACGCTCGATAAAGCGATGGATAACCTTGAGCGGGTGAGGGGCAGAAATGGCGGCTTTGGCTATCGCAACGCGGCGCAGGAAAAATACAGCCTCACGGGTATCGGTGTGCTGTGCACCTATTTCTGGAAACAGGAGAAGAGCAAACTGGTCCGCGATGGTATCGAGTACATCATGGAGCATACGACGAAGCGCAGTCTGAAAGACCTGTATTTTCCCGTAGATTACGCCGACGATAAGGCCGATCTTTATGCATGGTATTACGATACGCTGGCCTGTGCGTATGTGGGAGGGTCAGCCTGGAATACTTGGAACAGGCTGATCCAGCGCGAACTCGTGCACAATCAAAGCGCCGATGGAAGTTGGCCGGTGTTATCCGGAAAATCGGCCGGGGGTGACCTGCAAAGAAGCACAAACATTACTGGGCAGCTCTACCGCACCAATCTGTGCATCCTCATGCTTGAGGTTTACTACCGCTACAAATACCGAATCAGTGACTAGGCTGAATCGACATTCAACGCCTTATGACTACGCCCCCCGCTAAATTCGCGTTTGCCGTTGCTCTTCTTTTTGGAGCTCTTTCTTCTGCAATCGCGGACTCGGGACTGACTTTGGTCGAATCCCACCAACCAAAGGCCGTCATCGTGCTCGCCGATGCACCTTCCCCCGCAGCCACGGCGGGCGCCAAGCTGATGGCCGATATGGTGTTCCGGATCTCCGGTGCGAAACTTCCGGTGATCCACGAAGCCGATTTGCAGAAACCGAAGGCCGAAAGCGATCCGTCCAAAGGCCCGTACGTTCTCATCGGCGAAAGCGAACTCGCCAAACAACTGGGCGCGACCAGCGAGGGCCTCGGCCCCGGCGGCATCCTGATTCGCACCCTGCCCAATGCCCTGGCGCTGCTCGGCGCAGACACGAAGACCCCTTCCGATTCCGGCGGCAGCCGCTATGCGGTGACCACGTTCCTGGACGAAGTGCTCGGGTGCCGGTATCTGTGGCCGGGGGATTCCGGATTGGTGATCCCACCGCAAGACACCGTGAAGGTGCCGGCGCTCGATCGGAAGTTCACTCCGGTCATTGTCGAGCGACACATTCGGGCCAACGAATACGGCGAGCGCATCCAAGTGGGCCTCGATCAACTGCTGCTCGACAAAAAGGCGTGGGACAATGCCCGCAAGATCACCACGCCCGATTGGTTCGTGTGGCAGCGCATGGGCGGCTCGCTCGGCCTGCGAGCAGGTGATGGCTCCATCATTCCGCGCGAGGCCTGGACCCGCTTTTTGAAAGAGCATCCCGAGTGGTTTGCCATGCAGGCGGATGGCTCACGCGAGCCGGCGCCCGGGGAAGAGCGGCTGCGGCTTTGCAAATCGAACCCCGCCCTCATCGACGCCATCGTGCAGGAAAAGCTCAAGGAATTGCGGGCCAATCCGAAGCAGAGCAGCGTGTCACTGATCACCCACGATGGCGGGCGAACCGGCTTCTGCCTGTGCCCAGCGTGCAAAGCGCTGGACCCGGCCGAAGGTCGCCCCACGGAAATCTGGACCTACGACCACCAACTGTCTCAGGTCCAAAAGATGCAGTACGTCTCCCTGAGCGACCGCATGTTCTGGTTCAACAATCAGATCGCAGAGGGCGTGGCCCGGGAATTTCCGGACGTGCTGTTCTGCGGCTCGGCTTACAGTTGTTACACGGCCCCGCCGCTGCACATCAAACTGCACCCTCACGTAGGGCTGCGTTACGCGGGGCATGGATTACAATACGCGACACCGGAACGCCAGACGGGCCTCACCGAGTGGGATGGCTGGGTCAAAGCTGCCTCCATGGTGCAGTACCGGCCGAACTTCCTCCTCGCCGGCCGTCGCGAAGGTGTGCCCACCATTTATGTGCACAAACTCGCGCAAGACATCCGCCACATGGCGGAGCGCGGCCTGGTCAGCACCGACTTCGATGCCTGCATGCAAAATTGGTCCACGCAGGGATTGACCTATTACGTGCTCGCAAAGCTGCTCTGGGATCCAAACCTCGATGTGGACGCCGAGATAGACTCCTACTGTCGCTCCGGCTTCGGCAATGGATGGAAGGAAATCGAGAACTACTTCGCCCGGCTCGAGGCATTGATGAACCAGACCGCCGCCGTGAATCATGCGCCCGGCCCGGATACGCCCAACGGAACCATCATGATCCCCTACACGCCGGAAGTCCTCGCCGAATTGCGCGGCTACCTCGACGCGGCGGATCGCGCGACCGCGGGCGACGCGGCCTCCCAACGTCGCATCGCCTTCCTGCGCCGCGGCCTCGACCTCACCGAAATCGAAGCCGCCGCCCACAGCTTCCTGCGGCGGGCCAAAGAGTTGAACGCCGACGAAAAGGCCGAAGCCGTCAAGCTGCTCGATCGTCGTTGGGTCACGATGCGCAAGATTTTCACCGAAGATCATTACGCCGTGAACGTGGCTGGCCTTCTTCAGGCCGAAGACCATCGCTTCAAGCCCTTGGGTTGGAAAGGGCCCAGCACCGCCGCTCGCGCCAGCGTGGCGACGGTCTCGGCAAATTAGCGACGAGTACGAGGCTGAACCGACATTCGAGGTAGCAAAGAGGTGTATCGCGTAGCGGTAAGATGAACCGCCGCCGCAACCGTCAGTTGAATGTCGATTCAGCTTGGTGAACTGCGGATGGAGGCGCTGCTAGTGTGGCCAACGCCGCTGTCAGCGCCGGGTCATCGGCGTAGAGTTCGTGGGCGCGTTGGGCGAAGTGGCGGAGATCCGGTGCGGATGCCGAACCGCTTTTGGCGCTCATGGCGATGGCCTCGGCGATGCGGGTAGCGTTACTGGAGGAAAGCGGGCCGATTTGTTCGAGGTAGTTCTCCGCTTCCTTCGGGCGGCCATGCTTGAGCAGGAGCTCGATGAGATTGATCTTTGCTTGCGTGAGGCTGGAATCGAATTTCAGCGCGGCCGCGAATTCCACGATCGCGTCGTCCTCGTTGCCGAGTTTCAGCAGGGCGACGGCGCGGTTGTTGTGGCCCGAGGGTTCCTGGAGATTGACCTTTTCCGCGGCGAAGTATTCGCGCTCCGCGCCGGCGATGTCGCCTTTGTCGAAGAGTAAATTGGCGAGGTTGTAATGGCTCCGATAGTAGTGAGGCCGGAAGGTGATCGACTTGCGGTAGGCATAGATCGCTTTGGCGGGTTCGTGATCCTCGGCAAAGATATTACCCAGATTGTACCAACCTTCCCACGCCTCGGGATTTTTCGTCACGACGTGGCTCCAGAGGGTCGCGGGATTTTCGAAGTGGGCGAAATGCATCGAGGCCAGCACGGTCAGACCGGCCACGGCGGTCGCACCGACGGCATTGGGATAGGCGGCCAGCCTGGGCCAGCGCAGTGCCACCTGCTGGAGCGCGGCGACGACGGCGACGAGCAGGCCGGGTAGCGCGTGATATTGCCAGTGGTCGGCGATGAGCGAGAGCGTGAAGTAGTTCGTATCGAAGACCCCGAGCAGCGGGAAAAGCATGAGCGCGTAGTAGACGATGCCCGCCGCGACGGGCGCGCCGATCCGCCGCCAGAAGAGCGCACAGCACAAAAGCAAGGCAACCAAAAGGAGGCCGGGGAATACCGTGCTCGCCGCTGCCGTGGTATCGACCCAGCCGCGATACATCGGCGTGAGGCCCACGGGAAAGAGTGCCTTGCCAAGGTAGAACCAGAAATCCGCGCCGGCCGTTTCCATGCGCTTCCAGAGGGAAAGGCTGCTGAGCAGGGAGAAGGATTCCGACCGATTACGCTCGAACCAGAGCGTGGTCAGGCCTGAGGCCACGCAGAGGACGTAATAGGGGATGAGGCGCAGCAACAGAGCGCGCTTGCCTGGACTGAAAAGATAGAAGGCGCTGAGGAAGACCGGCAGGAAGATCGTGGACGGCTTGGCGGCCAGAGCCGTAGCGAACCAGAACAGCGAGAGGAAATACTGCGCCGCACGGCGATCCCGCGCGTAACGGACGAAGGCGAGCAGCGCCAGCGCCATGAAAAGAAAGGACCAGGTATTCTTCTGCTCCGCCGCCCAGGCGACGGTCTGGACATTCACCGGATGGACAGCGAAGAGCGCCGCAACCCACCACGCGCCGGGCAATCGCCACTCGCGGGCGATCCGCCAGACGAGCACGCAATTCACGCAGTGGACCAGCAGATTCACCAGGTGATAGGCCGGCGGATACATGCCCCACATCATCCATTGCACTTTTAGCAGCGACCAATAGAGCGGGTAGTAATTCGGCGCGGCGGAGGTGAACCAAAAGTCGTAAAACGCGCCTGGTTTGCTGAGCAGTGGATTTTGCGAAATGCAGATTGGGTCGTCGAAATCGAAGCCGCGCCCGACGCCGAAGCCGTAGATGAGAAAGGCGAGGACAAAGAGGAGCAGTGTCCGGGTTTTGTCGTTCCAGTATTTCATGCAAAGAGGGTTGAGCGGCGCAGACTGTTAGCAGGTTCCTGGCCCGATTTACTGCTTTTGAGCCGCGCCGCCGGGCACGGACAGAATGGGCTTCGTTGACACCGTGTCCAAGGCGGAGCGCAGTTCGGGTTGCCCGGGATTCAGAGCACAGGCGCGCGCGGCAAACTCGCCGAGGTCGTGGATCGGCGGATTGGGGATTTGCCCTCCGGCGCGGATAGCGTCGGCGATACGATGCGCATTTGCTTCGTTCAATGGGCCCGTCTTCTCGAGATGTTGGATGGCCTCCTTGATCTGTCCGCGCTTGAGCAGGATCGCGATCAAGTTGACGCGCGCGGATGTCTCCGTCGGATCGAGTTCGAGCGCACGGGTGAATTCCGCCATGGCATCGTTTTCGCGGTCGAGACGCATGAGCGCGACGGCGCGGTTGTTATGCACATCGGCGTCATCGCTCTTCAGTTTCTCGGCGGCGAGATACTCGCGCTCCGCTTCCGCTACCTGGCCTTCTTTGGAGAGTGAATTGGCAAGGTTGTAGTGGCTTTGAAAATAGTCGGCTTTGACCTGGATCGACCGTCGATAAGCCGCGATGGCCTGCGCCGGTTGATGGTCATCGGCCAGCACAATGCCGAGATTGTACCAGCCAATCCACGCGTCTGGATTCTCCTCGACCACATAGGTCCACAGGCTGCGCGGATCTTCAAAGTGCGCAAAGTGCGCCGAAGCCAGGGCCGCGAGTCCGAGCACGGCCGCACTTCCAATGGCATCGGGATACGTGGCCAGACGGGGCCAGCGTTGGGCAAGGCGGTGCAACGCGGCGATCACGGCGACGATCACGCCCGGCAGCGCGTGGTATTGCCAGTGATCGGCGACCAGCGAGTAGGCGAAGTAATTCGTGTCGAAGATGCCGAGCAGAGGGAAGAGCATCAGCGCGTAGTAGATGAGCCCAAGCGCGATCGGTGCCCCGATGCGGCGCCAGCCCAATGCGCAGGTCAGCAGCAGTGCGACCAGCAGGATGCCCGGCAGGGCGGTGTGTGTCGCCGCCGAGGTGTCGACCCAGCCGTGATACATCGGCGTGAGATGAATAGGCACTAGCGCCTTTTCGAGATAGAACCAGAAGGTCGCGCCGGAGACTTCGAGGCGCTGCCAGAGGCTGAGCGTGCTGAGGAGCGATTTGGCGGCGACGCGATGCTTCTCAAACCACACCGTGGTCATCCCCGCGGCGAGGCCGAGCGCGTAGAAAGGCGCGAGACGCAGCCATACGGCGAGCGTGCCTTTTTCCCGGCGAAAGCCGTAGCAAATGGCGAGGAAGACCGGCAGGAAAACGGTCGAGGTCTTGCAAGCCAGCGCCGCGGCGAACCAGAGCAGCGAGAGGACATACTGCGCCGCGCTGCCCCCGTGTCTCTGGCGGATGAAGGCCAGCAGCGACAGCGCCATGAAAAAGAACGACCAGGTATTCTTCTGCTCCGCGGCCCAGGCCACGGTTTGGGCATTCACTGGATGCACCGCAAAGAGCGCCGCCACCCACCATGCACCGGGCAGCCGCCACTCGCGTGCGATCCGCCAGACGAGCACGGCATTGACGCTGTGCATGAGTAGATTGACGAGGTGATAGCCGATCGGGTTCGTGCCCCAGAACAGCCATTGCACGCGCAATAGCGACCAGAAAAGCGGGTAGTAGTTGAACGCTTCGGAAGTGAACCAATACGTGTGAAAGGCATCGGGCCGCTGCAGGAGCGGATTGTCGCGGATGTAGACGACGTCGTCGAAATCGAAGCCGCGAGTGATCCCAAAGCCGTAGATGAGGAAGGCGAGCGCGAAGAGCAGGATCGCGCGGGTTTTATCGTTCCAGTACTTCAAGCAGCGTGGCCCTCCGGTGATCGGCGCCAAAGTCCGCCGGCCAGCAGCGCGCCCCTGAGGACGACTTGCCGGGTGAAAGCGGTTTTCGCCGAGGCCGAAGGGGATGTTTCGCGATGAGTCCGTTCCACGGGTTCAGTTGGTCTTACGGCGGGCAAGGGAGTGAGAAGATGCAGGTGCTTCAGCAGGACTCTTGCCTGAGATTCTGTTGGGGGGACATGCAAAAGTTGATAGTTGAGAGTGGATAGTTGATAGCCACTGCTTCTTCTGCGGCAGTTCTCCCCGGAGTCGGATTGGATGTTGGATGTTCCGCTTTTTTTACCGGCTTATCCTCCGGTCATTTTGCTTCCTTCGAACTCCGCGTGGCAGTTCCTCTCTAAGCCCGGCGTTCTTTCATGGTGGTATTTGACGCAACTGGCGTAATTTATCCCTGTGAAGTTCGAAACCTATCTGCTCCTGGCCCTCCTCGTTTTCGGTATCTGGAAGACGAACCGCAGTGTGCAGCGCAGCCGGACGGTGCAGGAACGCTTCTTTACCGTGCGGGCGTCGATTTTCTTCTGGTTCGTGGGATTCTTGGGCCTGACCGCGCTGCTCCTTTTGCCGGTGCGCGCGCTGATACTCCTGCTTCTGCCGGTCGCTTTCGGGGGACTGACCCTGGTCAAATTCTTCCGCGATGTCCGGTCCCGGTTGCGCCAGACCGACGAAGAACGCGTGGACATCGAACGGATGAAACGCATTAATTAATCCCGGATTTTTGAACAACTGCTTCCGCAAATCCATCTCACTCCCCGTCATGAAAAACCGCCTCTGTTTCTCTCTTCTCGCCGTTTCTTTTGCATTTGCGATGCAGGTCCGTGCCGCCGACCCGACCCCGACGGACGATAAAGAGAAGGCCAAGGAAACCGTGAACGTGACCGTGAACATGAACAAAGACGAACTCCGCAAGAAACTGACCCCGCAGCAGTATAAAGTCGCCTGCGAAGGCAGCACCGAACCGCCTTTCCACAACGCCTACTGGAATAATCACGAAGCAGGGATCTATGTGGATGTGATCAGCGGCGAGCCGTTGTTCACTTCACTGGACAAGTTCGATTCCGGCACCGGTTGGCCGAGCTTCACGCGCACGCTGAAAAAGGACGCGATTGTGGAGAAGCGCGACGAGAGCTTTGGGGCGGTCCGCACTGAGGTGCGCTCGTCGAAGAGCGACGCGCATCTGGGGCATGTCTTTAATGATGGTCCGGCTCCGACAGGCCTGCGCTATTGCATCAATTCGGCGTCGCTGAAATTCATCCCGGTGGCGGAGTTGAAGGCGAAGGGCTACGGCGAGTATCTGCCGCTGTTTGAAAAAGCGGGGGAGGCGAAGCCGGAGGCCAAAGCGGAAGAGCCGGCGAAGAAGTAGGCTCGTTAGGGAGCGCAGCGCCGCAGAGTTTTGGGCAGCGCACCCGTCTCGGGTGCTGGTTTCGGCGTCTCGCCGAAACGAACTTCCCTCTGTGGGGCAGGAGAAGAGCGGCAAAAATCCTTAAAAAGTTCGCGCAGGCGAGACGCCTTCGCCAGCACTGGGGACGGGTGCGATTCCCGGATATCCGCAGCCTTGCGCATCGGACGGGACAACCGCGGACTGGGAGGCAAACGAATGCCTTTCAAACAGCGATGCATTCATCCTCTGTCGATGCCGGTCCAGCTCAGGTTCCGCGTGTGGTTGCGCGTCGGAAATCCCCGTGGGAGAATGGGGGCATGAAGACCAGCCCATGGGTCCCAGCTTTTTGCTGCACGATTCTGGCGGTGCTCGCCATGCATGCCACGGCGGCAGAGTGGAATCTAGTGCGATTCGAGAGCCGCGAATATGTGACGCTCGATAACATCGCGCAGTTTTACGGATTCCCGAAACCACCCCCAGTTGATTTAACCGGCCATTTCACCGCTGCCGCCAACGCCGCGCCTGCCCTCGCGCCGACCGTGGCGAGCCTGAACGTCGCGGCGAAGCCCGCGACCATCCAGGTCGCGCCTGTAGCCCCGGTATCCATCGCCGCCAGCGAGAAGAGTTCTGACGAACCTGCCCCGATTAGCAGTAAGGAACCGCCGCCGGCCACGCCGCTTTCCAAGACGATCACCCTGGATTCCGGGAAATCGCAACTCGAGGTGACGGTCGGATTACGCGAGGCCTCGATCAATGGCGTGAAGCATTGGCTGGCCTTCCCGGTCGCTTTTCACGATGGGCAGGTGCTCGTTTCCCGTCTCGACTTGAGCAAGATCATCGAGCCCAACCTGCGACCGGAGTTGATTCCCGGCATGACACCGGTGACTACCGTGGTGCTCGATCCCGGCCACGGGGGACACGATAACGGGGCCGTTTCGAAATACGGTTACGAAAAGAATTTCGCCCTCGATGTGGCGCTACGTGCCCGCAAGCTTTTGGAGGCCGAAGGCTATAAGGTTGTCATGACGCGTGCTACGGATGTCTTCATTCCGCTCGAGCAACGTCCGGCGGTCGCCAATCACATCCCGAATTCCATCTTCGTAAGCATCCATTTCAACTCCTCGAGCACGAATCTGACGCCCGGGGATTTGAGATTTTCTCCATCGCCCCCCGGGGCGCGCCCTCGACGAATGACGTGATGCCACGCGAACGCGATCTGCGGGAGGAGCCGGGCAATGCGGTCGATCTGCCCAGCGGCGCGCTGGCGGGAAGCGTCTTTCATGCGCTGCTCGGCCAGGTGCCGATGGTGGATCGCGGGGTGAAGCATGCCCGCTTTGCCGTGCTGCGGCTCTGCACCCAGCCGGCCATTCTCGTCGAGTGCGGATTCGTGAGCAATAATGCCGAGAGCACGCTCATCAGTTCCGCAGCCTGGCGGGAGCACGTGGCGAATGCGATCGTGGACGGCGTGGGCGGCTACAAGGAACTGGCCGAAACGAAGGCCCGGCCGAAGGTGATCGCCGACTATCGGCGGGCGGCGACCAGCGACGGCAACGGCCTCCAGACAGGGAAGCCCTGAGAAAAAAAGGCATCCGGGGGTTGCCTGACCTCCGAAAAGCGCGGATAGACAAACTGTTTATCACAGTTCGTAATAAATTCTTCTCTTCTTCTAAAATGCTCTGCTTAACTCGCGGCTCCATGCCCAAAATTTCTCCCTCCATTACCCGTCTGCTGACGATCGCGATGTTCGTGACCAGCGCTTTTGCCGACACCGTGACCCTGAAGAGCGGCGAGCACATCGAGGGTAAGATCACCAAAGAGACCGACAAGGACGTGACGATCGAGATCCGCTCGGGTGGCGTCGTGGATGAACGGACGGTAACCAAGGCCGAAATCGAGAAAATCGACAAAATTTCCCCTGAAGTGGAGGCTTATCGTGCCATCGATCGCATCCGGCTTCAGCTGAATTCGTTTCCGGCGGCCCAGTATGAACCGTACATCGCGGCGCTGGACGCCTTTGTGAAGCAATATCCGAACAGCGTGCGCACGATCGACGTGCAGACCACCCTCAACGCGTTCCAAGCGGAACTAAAGCGGGTGGAGGGCGGGGAAGTGAAGCTCGATGGGAATTGGCTGAGCAAAGCGGAGGTGCAGAAGGAGAAAGTGCAGATCGACGGTCGCATCGCTTTCAATTACATGAAGGCCCGGAGCGCGGCGGGCGACTATGTGGACGCGTTGAATGCCTTTGCCACGATGCAAAAATCCTATGCCGGGGCGACGACCATGCCGGATGCGGTCGAGCTGGCGTTGAAGATCATCCCGGCGCTGAAGGCGCAGGTCGAGCGAGCGATTCCGGAACAAAAAATCCTGCAGGACCAGCGCGACAAGGGCGTCAAGACGGCGTCGACGACGGACCGTCCCGAAATGGAGGCGGCGGTCAAAAAAGAGGACGAATCGGCGGAAGCCGCGGCGAAGGCGGCCGATACTTCGGGCCGTTGGGCGCCTTTCATCAAGATCAGCGCCCCGTGCCTGATTTCGCTGCAAAAGAAAGCCGAGAACGAAGAAAAGCGATTGCTGGCTTTGAAGCTGGGGCCCATGCGGGAATCGGTGAAATTGGCCGAGGACGCCAGACAGAAGCTGGCCAATGGAGACAAAGTAGGCGCCGAAGCCGAGTTGAAAGATGCATCCCGGCTCTGGCAGGCCAATGAACTCGCGAAGCGGTTGTCGGCGGACATGGTGGCGGAGAAGACCACCGTGTCGGTGCCGGTCAGCATACCGGCTGCCTCGGAGCCTGCTGCTGCGGCAGCGGCTGCGACTCCGGAACCGAAGGGGCCCGTCAAGAAGATGACGCCGAAACCGAAGGCCAGCACACCGCGTCCTTCGGCGGCCGTGGCGGAGGCCAACGGATCGTCGGCGCCAGTGGCGGCGAAAAAGGATGTGGAAGACGCCCCGCCCTTTTACATGACGCTGCCCGGCGCGGTGGCCATTGTCGTGGGTCTGGCCATTGTGCTCGGCGGCGCGAACTTTGTCGTCAAGATGAAGAAGCGCAAAGCCGAGGAAGCCTGAGTCACGAGGTCAGGATGAGGGAGGAAGGATGAAGTGAAGTGCGCTACGCGGCTTTTTAGAGAAAGCATTCGCTGCCGAAGAACTCATTTTTTCATCCTCCATCCTTCCGCCTTCATCCTTTTCTTCCCCTCTGCCGGTTGCGGGGTTATTGAAAGCGTTTTAAACGCCATCGCATTTTCTCCATGACCAGCCGCCAAGCCCAGATCGACCGCCGCACCAGCGAAACCAAGATCCAGATTGATCTGCGGATCGATGGCAGGGGGACGAGCCAGATTGCGACGAAGATTCCCTTCTTCGATCACATGCTCACGCTCTTTTCGCGCCATAGCCTGTGCGATCTCACGGTCAACGCGGATGGCGACGTCGAGGTGGATTTTCACCACACCGTGGAAGATGTGGGCATCGCGCTCGGCCAGGCCTTTACCAAGGCGCTGGGCGACAAGCGCGGCATCCGCCGCTACGGCTGGGCCTATCTGCCGATGGATGAAACGCTCGCCCGCGTGGTCATCGACTTCAGCGGACGCCCCTTCCTGCACTACAAGGCGCCGGAAGGCGTAGCCTCGATCGGCGGTTTCTCTTTCACATTGCTGGAGGAATTTCTGCGCGCCTTCTGCACGAATGCGGCGGTGAATCTGCACGTGGAGATTCTCTACGGTCGCGACGCCCACCACATGTGCGAGGCCGTTTTCAAGGGCCTGGCCAAGGCGGTGGATCAGGCCTGCCAGCTCGACCCGCGCGTCGAAGACATCCCGAGCACGAAGGGGACGCTTTGAGTTTGAGGGGTTTGGTGCTTAGTTCTCAGTAATCAGTAATCAGTTCGCCTTCAGCGATCATTCCGCATTCCGCATTCCGCATTCCACATTTTCTCCATGCTCGCTCTCATCGACTACGGCTCCGGTAATATCCACAGCGTCATCAACGCGCTGCGGCGGGAGCATGCCGATGTCGAGTTGATCAGCGATCCCGCGCGTCTTGCCGACGCGGAGGGCGTCGTGCTGCCGGGAGTCGGGGCGTTTGGGGATTGTGTGCAGGGGCTGCAATCGCGCGGCATTTGGGAGCCGATTGCCGAATGGCTGGCGGCGGATAAGCCGTTCCTCGGTATTTGCGTGGGATACCAGATGCTCTTCGACGAGAGCGAAGAGTCACCCGGCGTTCGTGGCTTTGGATTTTTCCCCGGCAAGGTGAAGCGTTTCGGCACGCCGGGACTGAAAGTGCCGCAGATCGGCTGGAACCAACTCGACCTGCGTTCGCACCCGCTCTGGCGCGGATTGCCGGTGCGGCCGCACGTGTATTTCGTGCACTCGTACTTTCCGGCGCCGCAGGTGGATGCCGATGTCACCGCTTTCTCCACGTACGGCGAGACCTTCGCCGCCAGCGCGGCGCGTGGCCGCGTGGCCGGCGTGCAATTCCATCCGGAGAAAAGCCAGGCCGTCGGCCTCGGCATCCTGCGCAATTTCATCGCGTCGGTGCCCGCCAGCGCGGCCGCGCGCTGAACGGAGGGACGCGCTCCCGCGCGATCCCCATCCAGCGGGCGGAGGTGGAGGAAAAGATTGGGGAACGCGCAGGAGCCCCTCGGCAGGCTCGGGGCCTTGAGCCTGTCGAAACGGCGCATCCCTCCTGGAAAAATTTATTTTTTCGTTCGGAAATTGATGCAGCCCTCATTTCGCCGAGGCATTATGGAATTGTGAACGATCCGAAACCATTGCCGGCGGAGGCCGGACTCGAAGTGCGCAGTCATTTTGTCCGCGGGCGCAATGCGCTCGTGACGCGGGCGGATTTCGGGGACCTCTACGTCGATTACTATCTCCACCAAGGGCAGCACGGGTATCAGCACGACCCTTTTCACGACGAACTCTTCAAGCAGGCCCTTGCGGCGATCACGCTGCACTGCGCGAGCCGCCCGTGGAACGAGTCCTCGGCGTGGACGATCCATTTGCAGGCGCCGCTGCTCAACCTGTTCGTCGCCGGCGACAATCGCCTCAGCACCGTCGTAGGCCAGCTCTTTACCGAGAATGTGAAGGCCGACGCGGCGCAGATTTTTCTCGCTGATGTGGTGCGTGGCAACGAAGCCCCTCAACGCAGCGCGGTCGACTTCACCGGCAATGATATCTTTCGCGCGGTCGAGCGCTATTACCTGCAGAGTGAGCAGCGCGTGGGACGTTTCTTTTCCTTCGGCCCGGAGGACTTCGTTTTCATTTCCGCACAGCCCCAGTGCGACTTGCAGTGGCTGGAGAAACTCACCGTGGAGGAGATCCAGATGCTCGATAGTTCCGAGCAACTCAGTCTGCTCGAGATACGGTCCTATCGCTGGGAGTGCGGTTGCACCCAGGAGCGCATGATGGCGGTGCTGGCGTCGGTCATGAAATCGGACCCGGAAGGGTTGTTTGGCGAGGACCCGGTCATTCGCATCAGCTGCCCGCGCTGCGGTGCGCGGCATAAGATCACGCGCGAAGCGCTGGAAGCCTATGTCGGTGCTGAGGAAGGAAAGTAGCGTGGACGATTTTGCCGAGCGCTTTGGCGGCGTGGCGCGTCTTTATGGGCGCGCGGGCTTGGAGCGCCTGCGTGCTGCGCGGGTGTGTGTCGTCGGCGTGGGCGGGGTGGGCTCGTGGGTGGTCGAAGCGCTCGCTCGCTCCGGGATCGGTGGGCTGACCATGATCGATCTCGACGACGTCTGCATCACCAACGTGAACCGGCAATTGCCCGCGCTCGATGGGCAGATCGGGCGACCCAAGGTGGATGTGCTCGCCGAGCGGGTGCGGCTGATTCAGCCCACCTGTAAGGTGGAGACGATTGCGGATTTTTTCACCGGGGCCAATGCCGCTGAATTGCTCACCCCACGGTATGATTTCGTCATCGATGCGACGGACAAGCTGACGAATAAATGCGTAATCATTGCCGGCTGCCGGGAACGGGGATTGCCGGTGCTGACGTTTGGCGGAGCGGGTGGCAAACGCGATGGCACAATGGTGCGTGTCGCGGACCTCGCGCATTCGGAGCAGGATGAACTTTTGCGGCAGGTTCGCCGGAAGTTGCGGCGGGATTGCGGATTTCCGCGCGGTCTTCAGCAGGACTTCGGCGTGTCCTGTGTCTATTCAGCGGAGAAGCCGGTGTTCCCGTGGTCGAATGGCACCTGTGCTGCCGAACCGGAGCCGGGCGGCGAAAGTCTTACCCTGGATTGCGCGAGCGGGTTTGGCACGGCGACGTTTGTCACTGGTGCTTTCGGTTTCGCGGCCGCGGGTGAAGTGGTGCGGCGGATTGCCGATGGTCATGCCAAGTCAACTTCTTGCTAAGCGATCCTGATTCGAATAAGCTCTGGCAATGAGCGTTGCGACGACTTTGCCTCTCAGCGAAATGACCCACGCGGACAAACTACGCGTCATGGAGGAGCTCTGGGACGATCTTTGCCGCTCACCTGAAGGCGTAACCTCACCTGCCTGGCATGGCGAAGTGCTGACGGCTAGAGCTGAGCGTGTGGCGGAAGGAGAAGCGAAATTTCACGATTGGACTGAAGTGAAAGCGCGCCTCCTACGGTATTAGCCATTATAGGGCGGCCATCCCGGCTGGTATCCGTTGAGCAAGCGCTGGTCTCAGCCCGAAGGGCTGCCGGATCGTAGCCGGGGGTAAGCGAGCTCCGCGAGTGCCACCCCCGGACGCCTGTCCTCCACGGATTCCATCCCGGAGGGATGGCGGAATCTCACATCAGCGAAAAATTCCAGCACCACCTCCGGGGGGCATTCATTTTTGGATGGTTTCCGGGGGGTATCGCTCGCAAGCTCGCTCAACCCCCGGCTACGGTCCATCGGCCCTCCGGGCTGGCACCGACGCACGCTAAACGGATACCGCTGGCCGCTTTGACCCGTTCCGGGACCGTCTTTCCACACGTGGCGGCGAGATTCCCGCCCTACAATGGCGCTTTCTGCAAATCCCGTCAGTTTCCGAAAAGCCGGGCGAAATTCGTCGCTACAGACGACGCTAGTGACTCGGGCGACACTTCACGAATTTCCGCAAGGTGTCTGTAAGTGATCGCGATATTTGCCGGATGATTGATCGGCTTATCGTCACCATCGCGCAGGGGGAAAGCGGTGAACTTTTCCGGCGGGTGCATATCCGGCGCGTCGGTTTCGATGAGCAGCCGGTCCTCCGGGATGTGGCGGAAGACTTCACGCTGCCGGGATTTTCGCTCGTGGAGGAAGTAGGCGTTGAAGGAGAAGTAAGCGCCGAGCCTGGCAAAGCCGGCGACCATTTCCTGCGGGCCACCGTAGGCATGGATGAGGAAGCCGCGCCGCGGGAGCGGATGGGCGCGCAGTAGTTCATCGAGCGCGCCCCAGGCCTGCAGGCAATGGATGGTCACGGGGCGATTCAACTCCGCCGCCAGCGCGAGTTGTGGAAGGAAAACCTCCGCCTGCACTTTGGGATCGTGGCCTTCAATCCACCGGTCGAGGCCGATCTCGCCTACACCGGCGTTGGGATGCGCCTCCAGCTGCCCACGCAACCTTTCGAGCCACTGCGATGTGCGCGAGGCGACATACCATGGGTGCAGGCCGAAGGATGGAACCACAAAAGACTGCTCGCGAGCCAGCGCGGTCACAGACTCCCAATCCTCCTCGCGAGTGCCATTCACGACGGCGCGATCGATCGGAAGCTGCGCGAGTTGCTCGAGGATGGCCGCGCGATGCGGGGCGAGACGCGCATCGTGCAGATGATTGTGCGCGTCGAGGTATTTCATGAGGCGAGCTCGCGTTCCGCGAAGGCGCGCATGGTGGCTCTGACGCTGGCCAGGCCGTTTAAACGAGTAGGGGAAAGCTGACGCTCCAGTCCAAGCGCGGTGATGATCTCCGGCTCGATGCACTCCACCTCCGCGGCCGAGGCGCCGTCGTAGAGCTCACAGAGCAGAGCGACAAGTCCCTTCACCAAGGTGGAGTCCGCATCCATCTGGAAATGGCAGTGTCCATGTTCAACCCGGCCGATGAGCCAGACTCGCGAGGAACAGCCGTGCACGCGGTTGGCATCGGTGCGCTGATCCTCCGTCAGGGCCGGCCATTTTTTGCCTCGGGCAACGATGGCGGCCAGGCGCTCATGGGCGTCTTCGATCGTCTGATAACGGGCGATCAATCGGAGCTGCTTTTCCGCGAGGGTGGACATGAAAGGAACATTCAACATCCGGCGTCCAACATCCAATACCCAATATTGCCGCCCCGCGGCGGTTGCTATGGCTGTTACCCCCTGCAAACATCCGCCCTATGAAGTTCCCCCTCTTCACCCTCGCTGTTGCCTTTGGTTTTTCCAGTTTCGCTGCGGAAATCCCGCAAGCCCTGCCCCAAGGACAGGTGCCCCAGGATATCCGGCTGGGGCCGTTGAAGGAGCTCGACGGCTATTTTCCGTTTACCGTCCCATCGTCGCCGGAAGTCTGGGCCAGGCGCGCTGAGGAAGTCCGCATGCAGGTGAAGGTGGCGCTGGGCGTCTGGCCGGAGCCCACCCGCACGCCGCTGAATCCCGTGGTCTATGGCAAGATCGAAGGGGACGGCTATACCATCGAGAAGGTCTATTTCGAATCCATGCCGGGATTCTTCGTCACCGGCAGCCTGTTCCGCCCGCGCACCGAGGGAAAACATCCGGTGGTGCTTTGCCCGCATGGCCACTGGACGGATGCGCGGTTCATCGTGCGGGGCGATGCGGAGATGAAGAAGGAGCTCGATAGTGGCGGCGAGCGTTCGCTGGAAAGCGGGCGCAGCATGTTCCAATCGCTGGGCATCCAGCTCGCGCGCATGGGCATGGTCGCCTTCGTCTACGACATGCTGGGCAATTCCGATTCGCAGCAGATCAGCCGCGAACTGGCCCACGGCTTTGCCAAGCAACGGCCCGAGATGAATACCGCCGAGAACTGGGGCCTCTTCAGTCCGCAGGCGGAGACGCATGTCGAGAGCATAGCCGGGCTGCAGACTTGGAATTCCATCCGCAGCATCGATTTCCTGACCTCGCTGCCCGATGTCGATGCCTCTCGCATCGGCGTCACCGGCGCGAGCGGAGGCGGCACGCAGACCATGCTGCTCAGCGCGGTCGATCCGCGCGTGACCGTGGAGTGCCCGGCCGTGATGGTCAGTACGGCGATGCAGGGCGGTTGCACCTGCGAAAATGCCAGCCTGCTTCGGGTGAACACCGGCAATATCGAGTTCGCCGCGCTCTTCGCGCCGAAACCGCTGGGCATGACCGCCGCGAATGACTGGACGAAGGAGATGGAGACGAAAGGTTTCCCCGAGCTGCAGCGCCACTACGCCATGATGGGCGCGCCGAACAATGTTACGCTCTGGCCGCACCTGAATTTCGGCCACAATTACAACGTCGTCAGCCGCGAGAATATCTACGCGTGGTTCAACGAGCACTTCCACCTCGGCCTGTCGGGCGACCGGCTCAAGGAGCAGGATCACCCGGTGGTCACTCGTGAGCAATTGACCGTGTGGGATGCCCAGCATCCGCAGCCGGCGGGCGGCCCTGATTTCGAGCGCAAGCTGCTGCATTGGTGGGCGAGTGATGCCGAGACGCAGCTCCAAAAATCGCCCGAGAATTTCCAAAAGATCGCGGGTCCCGCGTGGAAGGCGATCATCGGCTGGACCGGGTATCACCCGGGCACGACGTTCGAGCATCATCGTGAGCTCACCGTGAAAGGGCAGGGGAAGGACTATCACGCACTGATCTACACGGTGCGCGATTCCAAGGCGGGGTTGGACCTGCCGAGCATCACCATCGATCCGGCGAAGCCCAATGGCCGCGCCGCCCTGTGGCTCGATGAGCATGGCAAGGCGGGGCTCTTCACCGAGTCCGGGGAGTTGCGCCCGGAAGTCTGCCGCCTTCTGGAAGCGGGCTGGCGCGTGGAAGGTGTGGATCTGTTTGAGCAGGGCGAGTTCTTGAAGGATGGCCAGCCCGTCACGCAGACTCGCCGGGTGAAGAACCCGCGCGAGGCTGCCTGCTTCACCTTCGGCTACAACTCGGCCCTCTTCGCCCAGCGGGTGCAGGATATCTGTGAGACGCTGACCCGCATTGGCATGACCAAGGCCACGACCCAGCGCAACATCATCGCTCTGGACGGTACCGGCCCGCTGGCTGCCGCAGCGCTCGCCGTGATGGGCGACAAGGTCGAGGATGCGGTCATCAACACCGGCGGATTCCGTTTTGGCAAGGTGCTCGACCTGTGGTCACCCGGATTCCTGCCCGCCTCGGCGAAATACGGCGACCTGCCGGGAGCCATCACCCTGGCAAAGCAAAACGCCGCGAAGCTGCTCGTGCTCGGAGAAGGGGAGAGCAACAGCGACCCGGTGGGGTGGGTGCTGAGTCATTGATGGTTTGAGCCGTCGCCGAGGCTACGCGTTCAGTAATCTTAAGAGTAAGCGAGAATGGATTCCTCGTGGAAGTGCAGGCGAGCTTTGGCCGTCCGTCGTGCGTCTCCCTCATCGAAATGGCATTGAATCAACTCTTTCACCATCTGGATTAGTTCCTCGAGCGTCCGTCCATGCGTGGCCATGTCGGGGTCCTGGCAGACAGCGACCAGCATTCCGTCTTCTTCATGGACGTCGAAATTCAGTTCCATAGCTACAAACGTCATAGTCCTTTTCGCTAAATTTGCGAATCGGAAATACAGGCGAGTCGCTTTCATCTGAAAGATTATCCAACATCGAACATCCAATGGCGCAGGCGTGCGGTGGGCGCGGTTCTTTCATTGGATGTTGGGTGTTGGAGGGTGGATGTCGGGTGTTTATCCCCGTCTCTCCCTTGCCAAATCCCGCTTCTCACGTCTAGGCTGCCCCTCTTGTCTTTTATGAGCACCCCTGCCAAAGCCCCGTCGAAAAAAGCCGCTTCCAAGAACGGCGCCAGCCTCCACCGCGTCTATTCCAAACACATGGTCGATGGCTATGAGCGCGCGGCCAGCCGGGCGATGCTGCACGCGGTGGGCTTCGCTCGCGAGGATTTCAAGAAGTCGCAGATCGGCATCGCCAGCACCTGGTCGATGGTCACGCCCTGCAACATGCACATCGACCAGCTTGCCCGTCAGGCCGAGGCCGGCTCGAACGCCGCCGGCGGCAAGGCCGTCATCTTCGGCACGATCACGATTTCCGACGGCATTTCGATGGGCACCGAGGGCATGAAATACTCGCTCGTTTCGCGTGAGGTCATCGCCGATTCCATCGAGACCGTGGTGGGTTGCGAAGGCTTCGACGGCCTCGTGGCGATCGGTGGTTGCGACAAGAACATGCCCGGCTGTCTCATCGCCATGGCGCGGTTGAATCGCCCGAGCGTATTTGTCTATGGCGGCACGATTTTGCCGGGCTGCATCACCGGCGTGCTCGCCGAGAAGCGGCTGCGCAAGGACCGGCGCGAACAGTTTGCCGGCAAGAATCTCGACATCGTGAGCTGCTTCGAAGCAGTCGGTTCCTATGCCAATCACAACATGGACGACCGCGAACTCGCGCTCGTCGAGGAGCAGGCCATCCCCGGCGCCGGCTCCTGCGGCGGCATGTATACCGCGAATACCATGGCCAGCGCGATCGAGGCGCTCGGCATGTCCCTGCCGAACAGCTCGGCGCAGAACGCCGTCTCGCCGGCCAAGGCCGCCGACGCGCGCGCGGCGGGTGGCGCGGTGCTCGACCTCATCAAGGCCGGCATTCGTCCGCGGGACATCATGACCAAGCAGGCCTTTGAAAACGCCATCACCGTGGTCATCGCTCTCGGTGGTTCGACCAATGCCGTGTTGCATCTCCTCGCCATGGCCCACGCGGCCGGCGTGGACCTGAAGATCGACGACTTTACCCGCATCGGCCGCAAGGTGCCGGTGCTGGCCGATCTCAAGCCGAGCGGCCGTTACCTCATGAGCGAACTCGTCGGCATCGGCGGCCAGACCCCGCTCATGAAGATGCTGCTCGAGGAAGGGTTGCTCCACGGCGATTGCCTCACCGTGACCGGCAAGACCATCGCCGCGAATCTCAAGCGCGTGAAACCCTACCCGAAGGGTCAGGACATCGTGCGTGGCTTCGATAACCCGATTAAAAAGGACAGCCATCTCGTGGTCCTCTACGGCAACCTCGCTCCCGAAGGTGCGGTGGCGAAGATCAGCGGCAAGGAAGGCCTCTCTTTTAGCGGGAAGGCGATCGTTTTCGAAAACGAGCAGGACGCCCTCACGGCGATCCTCGATGGCCGCGTGAAGAAGGGTCACGTCATCGTGATCCGCCACGAGGGGCCGGTGGGCGGCCCCGGCATGCGCGAAATGCTTTCGCCGACCAGCGCCGTGATGGGCAAGGGGCTGGGCAAGGACGTGGCGCTCATCACCGACGGTCGCTTCAGCGGCGGCTCGCACGGTTTCGTGGTCGGCCACATCACGCCGGAAGCAGCCCTCGGTGGCCCGCTCGCCGTGGTGAAAAATGGCGACGCCATTACGATCGATGCGGTCAAGCACCAGCTCACGCTCGATATCCCGAAGTCCGATCTCGACGCCCGTCTCGCCAAATGGAAAGCCCCCAAGCCGCACTACACCCGTGGCGTGCTGGCGAAATACGCCAAGCAGGTCAGCACCGCCAGCAAGGGCGCCGTTACGGATTAACGGATCGTTCTTCCGCCAGAGATCTACCGGAAATCGGACAAAAAGAAATTTTGACCACGGATGACGCGGATAACACGGATTTTTCCGGTCGCTACCGCTCCAAAAATCCGCGAAATCCGTGAAATCCGTGGTCATTCCCCCGCATCAGACGAGATTCGCTATCTCCTTTAAGGAACGCGGTCATTCTGCTGGATCCACGGCGCCGATGGCCAACCAAGGGCTCCTCGACTGGCCCGCCTTTCTCGCATTTTTTTGCTAAGTTTTTTGACACCCCCACCTGCCTCCGTTACTTACCTCGGCGATCTCAAGGCGACGGGTGTCCGACGCTGATTTTCACTCGATTCCATCGCTTTCCTCCTGTAAATTTCCCAACTCCTCCCCGTGGCCCAGAACGAAGACTACATTATTGAGATTCTCCTCGAGACGAGTCTCATCACGAAATCGCAATTGGAACGTGCCCGCGCCGAGCGACAGGGCGAGCAAACCGTGGTGCAAGTGCTCATCGACCAGGGTATCGTCACCCAGGAAGATGTCACCCGCGCCCTGGCGGCCCATGCGGCCATGGACTTTGTCGACCTCTCCGCGCTCTCGGTGAGCGACGAAGTCATAGGCATGGTGCCGCGCGAGGTTGCCAAGCGCTTCAAGGTCATCCCGCTCGTGGAGTCCGAGACCGGGCTCATGATCGCGGTCGGCGACCCGCTGAATTTCGACACTTTCGACTCGTTGCATCACATGCTGCAGCGCGATCTGGAGTTTGTCTGTGCGACACCGGAGGCCATCACGGTCGCCTTTCGCAAATACTACGGCACGGCAGAGGATGCCGCGGATGAGCTCGCCCGACAGCTGGGTACTGATATCGAGATCTCCGGTGAAGGTGGCACGGGCCAGGCCGAGGGCGACACCGCGGACGCGCCGATCATCAAGATGGTGTCGATGATGCTCCTCGAGGCCTACAACATGCGCGCCTCGGATATTCATCTCGAGCCGCTGGAGAAACGCTTCCGTGTGCGGTTCCGCATCGATGGTGTGCTCCATGAGATGCAGAACCCGCCGAAGAAGCTGCAGACGGCGATCATCTCCCGCTTGAAGATCATGACGGGCTCGATGTCCATCGCCGAGAAACGTCTCCCGCAGGACGGACGTATCCAGGTGAAAATGGGCAAGGGCAAGCAGATCGACCTCCGTGTCTCGACCGTCCCCACGAACCATGGCGAAAGCATCGTCATGCGTATCCTCGATAAATCCTCCCTCTCGCTTGGCTTGCCGCAGCTTGGCTTCCTCTCGGATGACCAGGAAATCTTCGAGCGTCTCATCACGCTGCCGGACGGCATTCTGCTCGTCACCGGCCCCACCGGTTCGGGCAAGACGACCACGCTGTACGGCTGCTTGAATTACATCAACAAGCCCGACAAGAAGCTCATTACCGTCGAGGATCCCGTCGAATATCAGATGGCCGGCATCAACCAGGTGCAGGTCAATTCCGACATCGGCATGACCTTCCCGGCGGCGCTCCGCTCCATGCTCCGTCAGGCGCCGAACATCATCATGATCGGTGAAATTCGTGACTTGGAAACCGCGAGCATCGCCATCAATGCCGCGCTCACCGGTCACCTTGTTTTCTCCACCTTGCACACCAACGACGCCCCAGGCGCCGTGGCTCGTCTCGTGGACATCGGTGTCCAGCCGTTCCTCGTCTCTTCGGCCGTGCGCGCGATCATGGCCCAGCGCCTCGTGCGCAAGCTCTGCCAGAACTGCAAGGAACCCTACGAACTGACCGAAGCGGAGATCGAAACGCTCGGTCTCGATTCCACGCAACTCGCGGAAGCCACGATCATGAAGGGCGCTGGTTGCGAAAAGTGCAAGGGCCTCGGCTACAAGGGCCGAATGGGCATCTTCGAAATTTTCCTGATCGACGACGAAGTGCGGCACATGATCAACGAGAAGGCGTCGACGGTCGAACTGCGCAAGCGCGCCCGCGAGATGGGCATGCGGACGCTGCGTGAAGACGGTATTCGCAAGGTATTGGCCGGCCTCACTTCCGCCGAGGAAGTGATCGGCGTGACCATGTCCGACGCGAACTAACCCCCTCGCCAAATCGCATGGGCCTTTTCGATTCCCGCAAACCGACGCCCCCGGCGCCGGCTCCGACCTCGGCCGTGCCACCGCCACCCCCGCTGCCGCCTTCCGGTCCGCACAAATTGGTGCCGATGGAAGACCTGCTGCGGCTCGTCGTGGACGAAGGCGCCTCGGATATTCATCTCTCGGTCGGCGCCCCGCCGGCGGTGCGTATCAATGGCAAGCTGGTAAAGCTGCAGCTTCCGCCGCTCGCGCCGGAAGATACCGAATCGCTCGCGCGCGCAATCACCAGCGACGCGAATCTCCAGCGGGTGAGCGAAGAGGGGAGCGTCGATTTCGCTTTCTCCTTCCGCGGCAATGACCGGTTTCGCGGTAGCGTGTATCGGCAGCGCGGCCATCTCGGCATCGCCTTGCGCACTATCCCGAAGAAGATGCTCACGCTCGACGAAATCGGCCTGCCGAAGTCGGTCGAGGAATTGCTCTTCCTGCCGCGCGGATTGATCCTCGTCACGGGCCCGACCGGTTCCGGCAAGACGACCTCGCTGGCCGCCATGCTCGACCTCATCAATGCGCGCAGCGCGGGGCACATCATGACGATCGAGGACCCGATCGAATACTTTCACCCGCACAAGCTCGGCATCGTCAACCAACGTGAAGTCGGCGTCGACGTCCCCAGTTTCGCCGAGGGTTTGCGCCGCGCGCTGCGCCAGGATCCGAACGTGATTCTGGTCGGCGAAATGCGCGACCTCGAGACCATGGAAACGGCGATCACCGCGGCGGAAACGGGCCACCTCGTTTTCTCCACGCTGCACACTACCGGCGCCGCGCGCACAGTCGATCGTATCATCGACGCCTTTCCCACCACACAGCAGGAGCAGATTCGCGTGCAGCTCGGCGCCAACCTCAAGGCAGTCATTTCGCAATTGCTGCTGCCCACGCTGGACGGCACCGGGCGCGTCGCGGCCTTCGAAATCATGGTCAACACGCCTTCGATCGCCGCGCTCATCCGCGACAACAAGACCTTCCGTATTCCCAACGACATCCTCACCGGCGGCAAGTACGGCATGGTCTCGCTCGAGACTTCGCTCGTGCAGCTCTACCTCAATGGGCTCATCAGTTACGAGCAGGTCCTGGGCAAGGCGCAAGACCCGCAGGCCGCCGTCCAGTTGATCGGCGGCCAGAAACCCGCCAACAAGCGGTAAAAACTCCTCCCTCACATGAATCCGAAACAAGTTCTCGAAATCTTCGTTGACCAGGGCGTCGTCGAAAAATCCCAGGTCGAAGACATCCTGCAGGAGGTCAACTCGACCGGCAAAAGCCTGCTTGAAGTATTGGTCGACTACCAGATCACCAGCGAGGGACAGTTCTACCAGACCATCGCCGCGTATCTCGGTCTGGAGTATGTGGACCTCACGGGCTTCGAGCCGCCACCTGAGATCGTGCGCCTCATTCCCGCCGGTCTCGCGTTGCTGAATCGCGTTTTCCCCATCGGTATCGACGCCGGCACGCTGCAAGTCGTCCTCGCGGATCCGCTGGCCCAGGATACGCCTGAAACGCTGCGCTTTGCCCTCGGCAAGGAAATCCAGCCTATCGTCGCGTCGGTCCACCAGATCGATGAGCTCATCAAGAAGTACTACGGCACGGACATCGGGAGCATGGATGAGATCCTCAAGCAACTCGGCGGTGAGGTCGAGTTGGTGGAAGGCGGGGGCGGCATCGATCTCAAGAGCCTGGAAGCGGAAGCGAACGCGACGCCCATCATCCGCTACGTCGACCTGATTCTCTACCAGGCCATCCAGGACCGCGCGTCGGACATTCACTTCGAGCCGTTCGAGACCGAGTTCAAGATTCGCTACCGGGTCGACGGTTCGCTCTACGAAATGTCCCCGCCGCCGCGGCACCTCGCGCTGCCCGTCATCTCGCGCGTGAAGGTCATGTCGAACCTGAACATCGCCGAGCGCCGCCTCCCGCAGGACGGGCGTATTCAGAAAAATATTGCCGGCCGTCAGGTCGATCTTCGTGTCTCGACTCTGCCCACGCAGTTCGGCGAATCGGTGGTGCTTCGTGTGCTCGACCGCACCACGGTGAACCTGGACATCGAGTCCTTGGGCATGCCCGATTACATTTACAATTACCTGCTCAAGACGATCGAGAAGCCGAACGGCATCTTCATCGTCACCGGCCCGACCGGTTCCGGCAAGACCACCACGCTTTACGCCTGCCTCAACAAGATCAACACCATCGACTCGAAGGTGCTGACCGCCGAGGACCCCGTGGAATACGACATCGAAGGCATCATCCAGGTGCCGATGAATGACGGCATCGGCCTGACCTTCGCCCGCACCTTGCGTGCCTTCCTCCGTCAGGACCCGGACCGCATCATGGTCGGTGAAACGCGTGACGTGGAAACAGCGCAGATCGCCATCCAGGCATCGCTCACCGGTCACTTGGTGTTCACCACCCTGCACACCAACGACGCCCCCGGCGCCGTGACCCGTCTCATCGATATGGGCGTCGAGCCCTTCATGATTTCGTCTTCGCTCGAAGGCGTGCTCGGCCAGCGCCTCATCCGTAAGATTTGCCCCAACTGCAAGACTCCTTACGAGCCGACTGAAAACACGCTCGCCCAGCTTGGTCTTTCGATCCACGAAATCGGCGACAAGACCTTCTACTACGGCTCCGGCTGCGACACCTGCAACCACACCGGTTACAAAGGCCGCAAAGGCATCTACGAGTTGCTCGACATCACCGACCCGATCCGCGAACTCATCAACAAGCGCGCCCCCTCGGTTGTGCTCAAGCAAAAGGCCATCGAGCTGGGCATGACCACCCTGCGCCAGGACGGCCTGCGCTGTATCTTCGACGGTGAGACGACGATCGAAGAGATTTTGAAGTACACGTAAGTAGGGTTTGCCATTGCGGTCCGACGCAGTGTCTGCGAATTCGAAACGGCGAGCCATCAACGCTGGCGTTTTTGGCGCGGCGCTGTTGCCTAAGCATTACCCCCATCTTTGCTCAGTGTTTGGACGTCGATACAGATAGCGCTTTGGGAGCGGCGACTTTCCAGTCGCCGACCGAAACAAACGCGCGGAGCGCCTTCTTTGGGGCGTCGCTCCGCGACGCAGGGCGACTGGAAAGTCGCCCCTCCCAGTGAGCCGCAGCCGAATTCATCGCTGTCACTACTGACCAAAGATGTGGGTCATGCTTAGGCAGCAGCGCAGCACTACAAACGCAAGCGTGATGCGCCGCTCAGCCCAATGCGGAGCGGGGGAAGCCAGTGCCGTGTCAATTCGACGTCTGAACGAGCCCGATACAGTCGCAATCGGCGCCGTGAAAACCATAGACGCCGACAACCGGCCGGCCGTCGCCGCCTAATTCCTTGGGTTTATCTTTGTGGGGAAGCGTCCCGAACCAGAGGCTTCGATAAGTGCTGCTCGAGCTATGATCGAGGCGGCCCTCGGCGGGGACCATTTTCATGAAGATGACCTGGAGCCCTTGAATGCGACCGTCATTGTTGGTGTGGTAAACGTGGATGCCGCCCACCGCGTAACCGGGCCGCGCCATCACTTTGTTGGTGATCTTTTCCATCTTGCCGCGATCCATGCCCGGCTTGACCCCGGCTGTGGTGAGAAAGATGGGGCGTAGTGAACGAATGTCGGGGAAACCGTTGGATCTGGTCTCGAAGAACTCGAACCCGACCAGAACCGCTCCCTCGGCGGGGACGTCGTTGCCCGCCCCTCCCTTGGGCCGTGAGAGTTCGGACAGAGCGAGCTTTTTGTCGCGGATCGCGGCGGCGATCTTCTCGGCAAAAGCTGGGTCGAGCTGCCCCGCACCGGCGACGGCGGAAGGGCTAAGAGCGTTGGTCGCGGCGGTCGGTGCGGGGCTCGCTTTCGGCAGGGTGGGACCGGCAATGGCGTCTCGCTCCGTGCGCACGAGGGTGGCCTTTGCGAGTTGGTTTTGGGTGGTAAACTGGCGTTGCAGACGATCGAGCGCCGCCAGGTAGTCGCGCTTCTGCTGGTCTTCCGCGTTGCGAATCAAGGTGACGATCGGCTCCAGTTCTTTTTCGTAGCGAGTCCGGAGGGCAGCGAGGGCTGGAGCCATCGCTGCGCGTTCCGTGGCCGTTGGTTCCTGGTTGCTGGTCAACCGCTCGCGTTCGGCTTTCACCTGCAGCGCGCCATCGAGGTCGCCGCTGGTGGTGATTTCCCGCTGGAGGCGCTCGAGTTCGCCGGCGTAGCTGCGGCGGATGGGTTCCGTGCGCGTGTCGCGGGCGTTGGTAATGGCGGTGATGTTTCGCTGGTATGAACTTCGCAGGGCGTCGAGTTCCGGTACAGCCGTGGCATTTTCCGGCGCCGCTTGCGCCCGAACCAGAACCAGAACCAACACAGCCAGCCAAATCGCGATTATTCTCATAGTGACGAATCCGCCGACCAGCATTGGTGAGAGGGCGCGTTCCGCAAGCTAAATATAGAAGGGAGGGGGATGTCTCCGCGATTTGACGCCTGCCTTTTACTCCTCTCCGTCCTGCGCTGACCGAATGGATGTGCGATAGCCCCTCCCGCCGTGCGTGGTGCGAATGATCGTCGTGTGAATCCGCCCGTCCGGAGTTCGAGTGACAATTCGCTGTTCCGTCACGCCGGGCGGCAAGGTGGATGGCGTGGTGGAACTGCTTGTGCGTGGCTCTGTCGACCGCGTAACGGGGATCGCCCGTCGCACTTCCACCGGGCCAGTTGTTACGGGTTCCGCCACTGACGGCGGTTCCATCCGAGTGCTGGCCGTGGCTGGCGGATAAACGGTGCGCGCCGGATACTGCGTACTCGGGCCACCCGCCTCACCGATGATCGGTGCTGGCGCCGGACGGGAAAGCGGACGACCGCCGAAGGCAATGCTCGGCGAGTTCGATGTCGCGGGTGGGCGAATGGCAGTGACGGCCGTGCCGGTGCTCGATGCCGGATAGGTTGTCCCCGAGGGATACATTGGCGGATTGCTGGTCGGGTAAGGAGCCGCCTGCCCTGATGGGGTAGCGCTCGGATAGGTCGGCTCGGCGGCGATGGGCGGGGTCATTTCAGGATGGGTCTGGCAATACTCCTTCGGAACGCGAGAAGCTGGTAGCTCCACTTGATAAGCGTAGTGCTGTTCCGCGCAGCCGGCGGTCGCCAGTTTTCCGGACACTGCGCACAGGGTAACCTTGGCCATTTTCACGCCTTCGTTGAGCGGTGCGGTCGGGTATTCGTTTTCCGGAGCCTCCCGCATCACGTCCACCCAGATGGGCAGGGCGAGCGCCGCACCGTAGCCTTTTTCCATGATAGTCTGGGGCTTATCCATGCCTACCCACACGCCGCAAGTGAGCGACGAGGTGTAACCGACAAACCAGGCGTCGAAGAAATCGTTCGTCGTGCCGGTTTTTCCCGCGCCGTTCTTCTTCCACCCAAGCGAAGCGGCTTTGGCCGCCGTCCCGTGTTTCATCACCTGCTGAAGGATGCCGGTGACCATCGCGGCGGTGTCGGAAGAAATAATGCGCTTCTCCGCATGCGGTGGCTGATAGAGCACGTGCCCATCGCGATCCTCCACTTTCGCGATCAGGTATGAAGGACGATAAACGCCGCCGTTGGGAAAGATCGTATAGGCCGAGGTGAGATTGCGCGCGGTGGTCTCGAAAGCGCCGAGAAACACGACCGGATATTCCGGCACGTTGTCACTGAGGCCGACTTTCTGCGCGAGGCCGCGGATCATCGGCAGCCCGGCAAACTCCCCGACCCGCACGCTCATGGTATTGCGCGAATGGACCAGCCCGTAGGAGGCGGGTTCCAAGCCGCCATAGTGACCGTCGGAATTCGCCGGCGACCATTTCTTGGGAATGTCGGGATATTCGCCGGCCGCGATCTTGCCGTCGTCGACGAAAGTGCCGGGCATCAATCCGCGATCAAAAGCCGCGGCATAGACGAACGGCTTGAAGGTCGAACCGATCTGTCGTTTTCCGAGGAGCGCCCGCGAGTATTTGCTCTGCGCGTAGTCGCGTCCCCCCACGGCCGCTTTGATCGCGCCGGTGCGATTATCGATCATCACCACGGCGGCCTGGAGATAGTTGGTGGGCTTTTCCTGCTCGGCCTTCGGGTCGGGGACGAAGTCGGCTTTCCGGGGATGCGGATAGCCTTTGTGCGATTCGATCTCGCTCAGGCGCCGGTCCGCTGCGGTCTGGGCGAGTCGCTGCAGGGCTGGGTCAATCGTCATCGTCACCTTCAACCCGCCGTACTCCAGCGTGTCCGGAGAGAGCAGGGTGGAGAGTTCTCCTTCCACCGCCTCCATGATCGCGTCATCCGTCACGTGCATGGCGTTGTGCGAAGCGACCTGGAGTTGCTGGGCCTCGGCTGCCGTCGCCTCATCGCTGGAAATCATCTTCAGCTCCGCCATGCGGGAAAGAACATCGTTGCGGGCCTGACTCGCCGCGTCGAGATCGCGCGCCGGAGAGAGCCGGCGTGGACTGCGGATGAGCGCCGCCAGGGTGGCCGCCTCCCCGAGCGTCAAGTCCGTCGCCGGCTTGCCGAAATAGCCGCGGGAGGCTGCCTCGATGCCGTAAAAGCCGGAACCGAAATAGATGCGGTTCACATACATCTCGAGGATCTTTTCCTTCGGATATTTCTCCTCGATCCGCCGCGCCAGCACGGCTTCCAGTGCCTTGCGGTCGAGCGAACGCTTCACCAGTCCGCAGGCGTTGCGCGCCAGTTGTTGGGTAATGGTGCTGCCACCCTGGCGCGTTTCGCCCGCCCGCAGGTTGGTCAGGAAAGCGCGGAGCACCCCTTGAGTATCGACCCCATGGTGCTCCCAAAACCGGTTGTCCTCCCGCGCCAGCAGCGCATTCACGAAAAACAGCGAGACCTTGTCCAGCGGGACACTCAGCCGGTTCTCCCCGCCGAAATAGCCGTAAAGATTCCCGCGACTGTCGTAGACCGCGGAACGTTCCGGAAGCCCATCGATCTTCGTGAGGTCAAACTGGTCCGCCCTCTCCACATAGTCGGAGTAGACCTTCAGGCCGACGACCCCGACGGTCGCGACCAGGATGACGGCAACGGCCGTAGTCCAAGCCGTGATCTTCAGAAGAGTCCGTAATCTCGCCTTCATACGACGAATGAATCGCGTAGGGCATACCCGCTGGTTTTCTTCGCCCCGGGCGGTTTCGTCGTGCTACCAGAGTGAGGAGGGCGAGCGAATCAATGTGTGGGGGAGAGCCAGCTTTGGGGTGCCCATCCGGGACAGATCGCAAATTTTTTTGCTGCTGGACCGGCAAAGGTTTCTGGCTTCATGCCGAACAGAAGCAGGCGAAGGCCCGTTCGGTTTGCGCGGATGTCATTCTGCCGTCCCTGGCATCGCCGTTTGTGCTGCTGCATTGTTCCGCCTCTGCACCCCGACGGAGCGTGGGCGGCTACATTGATCTCTCGTTCAGCCAGCATGTGAATAAGTGCTGCCGTGCAGCTTCGGTGTGAGCAATCAAACTTATAGCGAATTAAGTGTAAAATCGTTTGTAGTAAGTTATGGTTGAGTTGATTGTGATGCTATTGAATTACTTTAGTAGCTGGGAATTCCGGTGTATTTGCATAGTTGATTTGCTTCGGCTTAAACGTGGCAAAAGTAAAAAGCGCCAGGGATGTTTCCGGCCGTGTTTAATGGCTCGAAATACGGTCGAAGATGATTTCCGTCCAAGCTCTCGGACATGGCTTTCGTTATTACTATCGCAGCAGAAAAAGTCCTCCTTTCGTAGCTGCGGTATGGGTGGTCAATCGAAGCGGTCTGGTGTTTGGGTTGATCGCGATCACCGAGCGCGATGGGCACCCCACTCGTGCCCAGCGCTCACCGCTGCCATTGCCGCGATGGTTCCGAGATGGGTGCTTTGGCTCACGGGCTTTCCCATGCCGTTCGGAGAATAGAGCAAGGCAGCGGCGCTTTTTCGCTTTCCTTACCCCAGTGATTTTCGTCTATAGATCTCTTATGAAACGGCTGGGTTTACTTTCGGTACTGATTTTCGGCATGGCATTTAGCGGGCAGGGGCAGGTCCCGGGAACGGCTGTGCCGGCGACGAGCAAAAGCGTGTTCCTCGATGCGGTCGAATCGACAGCCAACTCCTCGACGGTCAATCATTGGCGCGACATCTCCGGCGACTACAGCCAGACCAAAACGAGCTCGAAGGAACTGGACATCACGGTGCGCAATATGTCCCAGCTCCCCGGCGAGTTTGAGATCGAGTGGTATTTCTTTGGCAAGCCGGCCAATGGGTCCGGCCGGTTCCTTTACGATCAGGGCAGCAAAAAAATCTCGGTCACCCCGGGGGCCTTCCTGAAAGTGCCGGTGGAGTCCAAGGGACTCTCCGCCCACACCGTCCGTGGCTACTACTGGTACGGCTACAACTACACGTCTGGTGACAAAGCGGACGGCTGGGTCATTCGCGCCAAGGTGGGCGATGAGGTCGTGCGGGTGAAGGCTTCGAACCCGTTACTCGAGCAGATGGCCTCTGATCCGGCCGGTTTCACCAAATTGACCAGCCATACCAAGAAGAAGTAGGCCCTCCCTGAAGTGAACGGGGTTGGCTTTCCGGAAAAATCGGCCCATCCGTTTGCCTTCACGGCGGCGAAAAGCAGCTCGATGGCCACAAAATGAGTTCCGTGAATAAAAAAAGTGACCTTCCGGTGAATTCCTTATTGCAACTTTTTATCCCGCGCTTTCTTTTCCTGCTAAGAATTTTTCAACTGACCCCCGAACGCCATGCCCCGATTTAATTACATAGCGCTTGATGCGCGCGGCCAGGAATCGACCGGAGTGATCGATGCCGCCTCCTCTAACGAAGCCGTGGGCCAGCTGCGCCAGGCCGGCTACTTCCCGACCAGTGTGATCGAGGAAGGGAAGGGCAAGGCGCCCGCCAAGTCCAAAGCCGTAGCCAAGCAAGCCAAAGCCGTCGCCGCCCCCAAGGGCGCCAAGAAAGGCAGCATCACGCTCTTCGAGAAGAAGACGGTCAAGAGCAAGACGCTGATGATTTTCACCCGTCAGCTCGCGACGCTGATAGATGCCGGTCTGCCGCTGCTGCGCGGTCTCACTGTGCTCGCCAAGCAGGAAAGGGATCCGGTGCTGGCCAAGACGATCAACAATCTCGCCGACGCCGTGCAGAGCGGCAGCACGTTCTCGGAATCGATGGCGCAGCATCCGCTGATCTTCAACAAGCTCTACATCAACATGGTGAAGGCCGGTGAGCTCGGTGGTGTGCTCGAACTGGTGCTCAACCGTCTCGCGGAATTCCAGGAAAAGGCGCAGAAGGTGAAGAACAAGGTCGTCTCGGCGATGGCCTACCCGGTGATCGTGCTCATCATCGCGATCCTCATCATGGTCTTCCTCATGGCGTTCATCGTGCCGAAGTTCGAGCAGATCTTCCACGACATGCTCGGTGGCAAGCCGCTGCCGCCGATCACCCAGTGGGTCATTTACGTCAGTAACATCATCCAGAAGATGTTTGTGCCGCCTTACCTGTGGTACACGATCGTTTCCGTGGTCGTGATCATCATCGGTTACAAGGCGATCTCGGGCAGCAAGGGCGGCCGGGCGGCGCTGGACAAGGTCAAGCTGCACACGCCGCTCTTCGGCGACCTGCTGCGGAAGAGCTCAATCTCGCGCTTTAGCCGCACGCTGGGCACGCTGGTGACTTCGGGTGTGCCGATTCTCCAGGCGCTGAATATTACTCGTGATACCGCGGGCAACACCGTGATCGCCAACGCCGTCACCAAAGTGCACGACGCGGTGAAGGAAGGCGAATCCATCGTCCAGCCCCTGGAAGCCAGCGGGGTGTTCCCGCCCATGGTGATTTCGATGGTGGACGTCGGTGAAGAAACCGGCCAGCTCCCGGAGATGCTCCTGAAGATCGCGGAAGTGTACGACGACGAAGTCGACAATGCGGTCGAAGGTCTCACCTCGCTGCTGGAACCGATCATGATCGTGTTCCTCGCCTTGATCGTCGGCACCATCGTTATCGCGCTCTTCATGCCGTTGATCGAAATCATCAAGCAGATGGGCGGCCAGAACGCCGGCGGCTAGTTCGCATTCGCAAATTGTCGCGTGCCGCGCTAAAATAAATTTATGATCCGTTCCCCACGTAACGCTGCGTTTACCTTGGTCGAGATGATCACGGTTATTGCCATCATTGCCATTCTCGCCGGCCTCATTTTGGCCGTGAACACGGTGGCGCAGAAAAAAGCCGGCCTTTCGCGGGCGGAGACCGAGATCAAGGAGATCTCGGTGGCGATCGAAAACTACAAGACAGATAATGGCGGTTATCCTCAGGATCCGAATCTGACGGATACCCTGGACCCGCGTAACGCGTCGGTCGCCACGAGCGTGACAAATCCGCAGGGCGCGGTAGCTCAATCCAGCCGGTTCCTGTATGAGCAGTTGTCTGGCGACACGGATGGAGATGGCACCATTGGCAACGGCAGCGACACTGGAAAAAACTACGCGCCGGATTTCTGGAAGCCGACTCATCTCGGAGGAACGAAGAATGGCTCCGGCAAGGTCGCTCCCGTTTTGTATATCATGGATCCCTTCGGCAACCCTTACGGGTATTCGACGGCGGGATTGCTGGTGGAGCAGGAGTTCCGTGCGGCTTTGTCCACGAATCCGAATGCGCCCCGCAATGTGCAAAACAGCAAGGGCACCCAAGGATACAATCCCACTTTCGACCTTTGGTCGTGCGCCGGCGATACGGCCGGTCTCTCGGCCAAGTGGATTAAGAATTGGTAGTTGGCCCGGGGGAAGAGAGTCCCTGGTAGACGAGCGGCGGTTCCCATGAGCAGCCGTACGGTTCGGTTAATTGCCGTTCGCGTTTTGTTGGATCGGTGCTATGATTCCCGGTATGCGCCGTCCCCCACATTCTGCGGCCTTCAGCCTGATCGAGATGATCATGGTCATGGCCGTCATCATTCTTCTCGTTGGCATCGTCCTGCTCGTCTATCCGACCGTCCAACGCAACATGGCGAAGGCGAAAGCGTCGACAGATATCAGGTCGCTGACCGGCGCCTTGGAGGCCTACAAAACCGATAACGGCGGTTACCCCCAGGACCCGACGAAGACGGACTCCCTCGACGCCCGCGACACCGCCGCCAGTCAGAGTACCGGTGTGGGGAGCAAGTATGCCATTTCGAGCCTGTATCTCTACGAGTGCCTTTCCGGAGATACCAATGACAATGGCGTGATCGATGCGAATGAAACGGGGAAGAACTATGCGCCGGATTTCTTCAAACCCGCGCGGCTCTTCGGTCCGATGGTGAACGGCCGATTGACCTCGGTCCAATACATCAAAGATCCGTTTGGCAACAGCTACGGGTATTCCACGGCGGGCCTGCTCCTCGAGCAGGAATACCAGGCGCAAATGGCCACCAATTCCAATGCCCCACGACCGGTGACCAACAGCAAGGGGACGCGTGGATACAATCCGACGTTCGATCTGTGGTCGACCGGCGGGGACACCACCGGCAATTCGAACCGGTGGGTCAAAAACTGGTGATCGGTCGACTGCTCCGCACTCGCTTTTACGAACTGTGAAATAAGCCGCCAGCGAGATTATTTGGCCCGCGAATCACACAAATGACCCGAATGAAAAATCCTCCATTCGGGTCATTCGTTTGATTCGCGGGCGCATTTTTTCACAGTCCCTACGCGAAGGTGAAGCGGTGCAGCCTCTCGGACCACTTTTGCAGTGCGCCTTGCTCGGCGTTCAGGCGGTTGTGTCCGCCGTAGGTCAGATTGCCGAGCACGCCGTAAAGCAGGAAGTCGCTGTAGACCGGTGCGTCACCGAAGAGGAAAGGGGAATGCCGCAGGGTCGTTTCGAAGCGTCCCAGCAACCGATCGGCCTCGGCACGGATCGCCGCTGCGTCGCGCCGCCATTGCTCCACGCAGCCGCGGCCAAACTTGCGCTCCTTGTGCCGTAGGAATAGACCTCGCGCCACCGGGTCGGTGATCTTGTCGAGGGTGTGTGGGTCGAGCAAGCGAAAGGTCTGGAACTCCACGTCGTCGCTGAGGAATTCGATGACGATCTGTTGCAAGCCATCGAGTCGCTCGGGAAAGAGACGGCCCTTCGCGAAGTGTTGGTCGACGTAGTGGGCGATGTCTTCGCTGCCGGCGTTGGATTCGGTCACGATCCGGCTGTCATGCACCAGCACGGGCACCTGGTAGTATTCGCCGTTGGTCAGGCGCAGCAGTTCGCTGCGGTCCCAATTCGGAATCTCCTTCGTCTCGAACGGTACGCCGCAAGCCCGCAGAGCCTCGGTGATCGGGATGCAAAAGGGGCTGTAGGCCATTTGGTAAATCGTGAGACTCATAAGAAATCGAGGATTCGCGGGATGATTGTATTGCAATCGCTTCGATTGCCAAGGGTGGCGGGCGTCATACAAACTGCGCCGCGCCCCGCCGCTGGCTCCACATCGAACATTCCCGCCCTTTCAGCATCCAACCTTCTCCATGCGCCGTCTCCTCCTCCTGTTCGTCTGCCTCTTCACTGTCGCTGCCTTTGCCGATGATGCGGCAAACGAAGCCCGCTTCATCACCAATTCCCGCCAGCTCATCTTCGAAGGCAAGCGCAGCGGGGAAGGTTACTTCCATCCGGACGGCAACCTGATGATTTTCCAGAGCGAGCGCGAGGAAGGGAATCCCTTCTACCAGATGTATCTGCTCGACCTGCTCTCGGGCGAGACGGCGCGAGTTTCAACGGGCGTGGGCAAAACCACCTGCGGCTTTTTCCAGCCCGGCACCAATCGCGTGCTCTTCGCTTCCACGCATGCCGACCCCGAGGCGCTCGCCAAGCAGAAGGCTGAGCTCGATTTCCGCGCCAGTGGGAAACAGCGCCGTTACTCCTGGGATTACGACCAGACGATGGACATCTACTCGTGCAACCAGGACGGCACGCAAATGGTGAACCTGACCAACTCACCGGGTTACGACGCGGAAGGTTCGTTTTCGCCGGACGGCAAGCAGATCGTCTTTTGCTCGCTGCGCGCCGCGTTCCCACTGGAGAAGCTGACGCCGGAGCAGCGCGCCCGTTACGAGAAGGATCCCGCTTACTTCGGCGATATCTATCTCATGAATGCCGATGGCTCGAATGTCCGCCGGCTGACCGATGCGCCTGGCTACGATGGCGGTCCGTTCTTCTCGCCCGATGGCGCGCGCATCATTTGGCGGCACTTCGATGAGAGCGGGATGTTTGCCGACGTGTGGACGATGAAGCTCGATGGCTCGGACAAACATCGCGTGACCGATTTCAAATCGATGTCGTGGGCGCCATTCTATCATCCCAGCGGCAAGTACATCATCTTCACCTCGAACAAACTCGGCTTCACGAATTTCGAGCTCTACATCGTGGACGTGAATGGCGACCACGAGCCGGTGCGCGTCACTTACACCGATGGCTTCGATGGTTTGCCGGTGTTTTCGCCGAATGGCAAAAAGATCAGTTGGACGAGCGGTCGCACGAGCGACGGGAAATCGCAGATTTTCCTCGCGGACTGGAATCATGAAGCGGCCCTGAAGGCGATCGAGGAATCGCCGCTGCGGGGCAGCAGCGCTGCCGCTGCCACCACGGAAAAGAATGCCCAGCCTTCCGCGCCGGCGAAAGAAGCCGCGGCCACCGTGCAGGTGGACATGAAGGAACTCTCCCCCGAGATCCGCGCGGAGGATTTGAAATACGAGGATTCCTGGCTCGCCGACCCGGCGCGGGAGGGCCGCGAGACGGGCACTCCCGGCGCGCGCGCCTCGGCGGATTTTCTTACCGGCTATTTCCGGAACCTCGGCTTGAAGCCATTCGGTGACGATTTCCGCGAGCCCTTCGAGTTCAATTCCGGTGCCCGCGTTGAGGCGTCCAAGACCAGTCTCTCCATCACCGAGGGCAAGGACACGGCGACGTATGCGCTGGAAAAGGATTTTCGCCCGCTGGCCTTCAGCGAGAATGGCTCCGTCGATGGTGAAATCGTTTTCGCCGGCTACGGACTGAGCGTGCCGGAGGACGCGAAAAACTCGCGTTACAACAGCTACGACAATCTCGACGTGAAGGATAAAATCGTCCTGTTCTTCCGCTATGTTCCGGAGGGCGTCGAAGCGCCGCGTCGTGCGCAGCTCAATCGCTATTCCGGTCTGCGCTACAAGGCGATGATGGCCCGCGAACGCGGAGCGAAAGCCGTGCTGGTGGTGACGGGTCCAAATTCACCGGGAGCAGGGGAACTGGTGCCGTTGACCGATGATGGCAGTCACACCGGCAGCGGCATTCTCGCGGCATCGATCAGCAGCAAGGTGGCCGATGCTTTGCTCGCGCCGAGCGGCAAGAGCCTGAAGGATCTGCAGACGGGCCTCGATACCGAGAATCCGCACGCCGAAGGCAGTCTTGTGCTGCCGAAAGTTCGGGTAAGTCTTTCCATCGGCGTCGAGCATTTGAAAGGCACCGATCGCAATGTGGTGGCCTGCCTGCCCCCGACGGGCGGCAGCGATGAATACATCGTCGTCGGCGCGCACTATGACCATCTCGGACACGGTGGAAAAGGAAGCTCGATGGCGCACGCTGGCGAGGAAGGGAAAGTGCATCCCGGCGCGGATGACAATGCCTCGGGCACTGCGGTGGTTATGGAACTGGCGGCGTCCCTGGCCGCCCCGGGGGGACCCAAGCCGTCCTCGGATGCAACCAAGCGCCGGCGCGGCGTAATCTTTGCCCTGTGGTCCGGCGAGGAAATCGGGCTCATCGGCTCGGCTGCCTTTATCCAGCATCCGCCTGTACCCCTCGACAAGATCGCGGCTTATGTGAACTTCGACATGGTCGGCCGTCTGCGCGACAACAAGCTCACGATGCAGGGCGTCGGTTCCTCGCGCATCTGGCGCAAGGAATTGGAGAAGCGTAATGTCGCCGCGGGCTTCAGTCTCGTATTGCAGGATGATCCGTATCTGCCCACCGATACGACGAGCTTTTACCCGAAGCATGTGCCGGTGCTGAATTTCTTCACCGGCGCACATGAGGACTACCACCGCCCGACGGACACGCCGGACAAGCTCAACATCGAAGGCATGGAGCGAATCGCGAAATTTGCCCGCCAGATCGTGTCGGACCTCGCCACCGTCCCCGAGCGCCCCGACTATGCGCATGTCCAGCGCAGCGAGCAGCAGAGCGGTTCGCGCGACTCCTTGCGGGCCTATCTCGGGACCATTCCCGATTACGCCTCCGAGGTGAAAGGCGTGAAGCTGAGCGGCGTGCGCGGCGACAGCCCCGCGGAGAAGGGTGGCATCCAAGGTGGTGACATCATCGTCGAATTTGCCGGCCAGAAGATTGCCAATATCTACGACTACACCTATGCGCTCGATGCGGTGAAAATCGGCACGCCCGTCAAGATGATCGTCGAGCGTAACGGCCAGCGCGTGGAACTCACGGTGACGCCTGGTTCGCGCAAATGATCGCGGTCGAATCGCTCTGAGAGACTGTGAAAAGTGCCCGCGAATCACGCGAATCACGCGAATGGAGTCTGTTTCATTCGCGTCATCTGTGTAATTCGCGGGCTTAAAACCCTATTGCCGGATCTAACGCCCTTGCGTGGCAGGCGGTTCTACGCTGAAACTGCTCCGCTCGCACTCCGCCCCATTTCATGAAAACCCGACTCCCCATCGTATTCTCCCTGGCCGCGCTTCTCACCGCCGCCGCTTCTGCTCAACAGCCGGTGCCGTCCGGCGAATTCACCAAGATCCAGCTCACCGACCAGTTCTGGGCGGAGGGCGCGGCTTACGGCGATTTCAATCACGACGGCAAGATGGATGTCGTCTACGGCCCGTATTGGTTCGAAGGGCCGGACTTCAAGGTGCGGCACACCTATCGTCCCGACACCGAGAAATCGAAGGTGAAGACGGCCGATGGCAAGGAGATCGAAATCCCCGGCTTCAAAGGTGCGCTCGGCAACGAGAACGGCTACTCCGACAATTTCCTCACCTACGTCTACGACTTCAATGGCGACGGTTGGCCGGACATCCTGGTCATCGGTTGGCCGGGCAAGGAAGCTTACTGGTACGAGAATCCGAAAGGCGCGGACACGCCGTGGTCGAAGCATCTCGCCTGGGACGTGGTGGACAATGAATCGCCCATGCTCGCCGATCTCTTTGGCACCGGTAAACCCGTGCTCGTCTGCTGCTCGGGCGGCTACATCGGTTACGCCGAGCCGGATTGGAAGGATCCGGAGGAGAAATGGAAGTTCCACCCGGTCTCTCCGAAAGGCACCTATCAACGCTACACGCATGGCATCGGCATCGGCGACGTGAACGGCGATGGTCGCATGGACATCCTCGAAGCCACCGGTTGGTGGGAGCAGCCGAAATCGCTCGACGGCGATCCCGTGTGGAAGAAGCACGAGTTCCAGTTCGGCAGCGGCGGCGCGCAAATGTACGTCTACGATGTGAATGGCGACGGCAAGCCGGACATCATCACCAGCCTCGAGGCGCACAAGCACGGCATCGCCTGGTTCGAGCAGACGAATGACAACGGCGTCGAAGGCTGGACCAAGCATATCATCGTCGGTGACAAGCCGGAGGATAACCCGCAGGGCGTGATGTTCACCCAGCCGCATGCCTTGTGGCTGCAAGACATGAACGGTGACGGCCTTCCCGATCTCGTCACTGGCAAACGCTTCTGGGCGCATGGTCCCACGGGTGACATCGATCCCAACTCGCCGCCGGTGCTCTACTGGTTCGAGCTCAAGCGCAACGCCGGCAAGGTCGAGTGGATCGCCCATTTGATCGACGACAAATCGGGCGTCGGCTGCCAGGTGATGGCGGGCGATCTCAACGGCGACGGCAAGCCCGACGTGATCGTCGGCAACAAGCGCGGCGCCTTCGTCTTCCTGCGCAAGTAGGCGGAAAGTCTTCCACTCCGTTTTCGGGCATGTCGCAAATGCACCGGAATTTGGCGCGAATCGCCAAGCTCCGGGCGCGGTCTTGCGCTTCACTATTCAAGAACATTCAACCCCAGTCCCCAACGCCCAACCCCAGCATCCAATGAAAGCGGCCGGCCACGCGCTTGCCCCAGTGGATGTTGGATGTTCGATGTTGGGCGTTGGATGTTCATCTCCCTATCCCCATGCCTCCCCTGAAAACCTCCGCGCTATTGCTCGCGGCAGTCTGCACGTCTTCGTTGCTGAGTGCCGCCGAGTACAAGCCTCTCGAAGATCCCCGGCGTCCTATCGCCACTACGAAAAGCGTTCCGCCGAATGAAGCGCCGGCGAAGATGACGTTGCCGCCCGGCTTTCACGCCCAACTCGTGGCCAGTGAACCCGACATCGTCCAGCCGGTGGCCTACACCATCGACGACCGCGGCCGTCTGTGGGTGATCCAAAACACGAACTATCCGGTTTGTCCTGGCGAGCCGAAGGACAAGATCATCATCTTCGAGGACTTCGGTCCCGATGGCAAAGCGCGCAAAAGCACCGTCTTTTACGACAAGCTCACCTTCGCCACCGGCATCGCCGTGGGGCATGGAGGCGTGTGGGTCGGCGCGCCGCCGAATCTGCTCTTTTTTCCGGTGAAAGACGGCGAGGACAAGCCGGCGGGGGAACCGCAGGTCGTGCTCGACGGCTGGGGCAACGAGGACACGCACGAGACGCTGAATGATTTCACCTGGGGACCCGATGGCTGGCTCTACGGCACGCAAGGCATCTTCACTTTCTCCAACGTCGGCAAGCCCGGCGCGCCGGCCAGCGAGCGCCAGAAGCTCGACGCCTGCGTCTGGCGGTATCACCCGCTGAAGAAGAAGTTCGAAGTCTATTCCGAGGGCGCGAGCAACCAGTGGGGCGTGGATTGGAACGATTGGGGGCAGGCGTGCTTTGAAGCCTGCGTCATCCCGCACATGTGGCAGTGCATCCAGGGCGCGCGCTATCAGCGTCAGGCCGGACAGCATCCGAACAAGTTCACCTACGAGGACATCAAGACGATCGCCGATTTCGAATACGAGAAGCGCGCGTATTGCGGTGCGATGTTTTATCTCGGCGGCCAGTGGCCTGCGGAATACCGGAATACCTTTTTCTTCAACGACATCCACATGAGCAAGATGCGGAACGAGAAGATCGTCCGCGAGGGCTCTGGGCTGAAGAGCGAACGCCGGCCCGACTTTCTCGTGCCGAACGACCCGTGGTATCGCGGCTTGAGCCCGCAGTATGGGCCGGATGGCTCGGTCTTCGTGAACGACTGGTACGACAAGGTGCCGTGCCATCAGCAGCGCGATTACACCGACCGAAGCAATGGGCGCATCTACAAGCTCGTCTACGGCGACGTAAAGCCGGTCCAGGTCGATCTGCAAAAGGCGACCGATGCCGAACTCGTGCAGGATCAATTGAACGCCAACGATTGGTACGTGCGTCATGCCCGTCGCATCCTGCAGGAGCGCGGGCCGAAGCCCGAAGTGCAGGAAGCGCTCGCGAAGATCGTGCGCGAGAATCCCGATGAGACGCGCCAGTTGCGTGCGCTCTGGGCCTTGCACGGCATCAATGGGCTCACCGAATCGCTCGCCCTCGAGTCGCTCAAGAGCGCGCACGAATATCTCCGGGCGTGGACCATTCAGCTCGTTTGCGAGGACGGCACCCCCTCGGCGCCGTTGCTCGCGGAGATGGCGCGCCTGGCGAAGGAGGACCCGTCGCCGGTGGTGCGGCTCTATCTCGCGTCGGCCACGCAGCGCATCGACGTGGCCAAGCGCTGGCCGATTCTTACCGCGCTGGTCTCACATGCCGATGACGCCAATGATCACAATTTGCCGCTGATGATTTGGTACGCTGCCGAGCCGGCAGTCGGGGCCGACATCGCCAAGGGAGCGGAATTGCTGGCGAACTGCCGCATTCCGAAAATTCAGGAATTCATCTCGCGCCGGATCGCGGCCGCAGCCACTGCCAACGCCCAATGAGGATTTCACGGAAGATCGTGAGTGCGGCCCTGATCGCGCTCGGAATGTGGGTGTCGCCACTGCAGGCGCAGGAAGCTGCTCCGAAGGCGCTCGACGTGTTGCTGCAGACGCTCAGCCATATCGATAACCCCGACACGCAGGCCAACATCCTGCGGGGCATGAATGCCTCGCTCAAGGGCAAGCATGGGCTGGCCGCGCCGGCGAGTTGGGATGCGCTCTACGAGAAGCTGAAGACGAGCCCGAACGAAGAAGTGCGCCACGAGGCGCGGGCGCTGGCCGTCACCTTCGGTGGCAGTGCGGCGATGGCGGAGATGCGCAAGATTCTGGCCGACGACAAGGCCGACCCGAAGACCCGCGAGGCCGCGCTGGAATCGTTGCTCGCGGCCAAGGATCCGGAGACGCTTCCGCTGTTGCTCACGCTGGCCAAATCGGCGGGCCCGCTGCGGGCACCCGCTTTGCGTGGCCTGGCAATCTACGAAGATGCGCAGATCACCGACGTCCTCCTCGGCGTCTACCAGAAGCTGGATACTGCCGAAAAACGCGACGCGCTGAACACGCTGCTCGCCCGCCCGGCGAGTGCGCGCGCCTTTCTCGCAGCCATCGACGCCAAAACGCTGGCGCGAACGGAGATCACCGCGCCGGCCGCGCGCCAGTTGCAGGATCTGCATGACTCGCAGGTCGACCAGTGGCTGACGAAAAATTGGGGTGCTGTCCGCACTTCCCCAGCCGACAAGCAGGCGCAGATCGCCCATCTCAAGGAATTCGTGACCACGGGTTCGGTCTCGCGCGCCGACGTCAACCGCGGACGCGCGATCTTCACCCAGACCTGCGCAATCTGCCATACGCTCTTCGGCTTCGGCGCGAAGATCGGTCCCGAGTTGCCGGGCTCGTTCGAAGACATCAACTACCTGCTGCTCAACATCGTCGACCCCGACGCAATCATTGGGAAGGATTACCAGCAGGTGCTCGTGCACACGAAGGATGGGCAGACGCTGTCGGGCATCATCGCTTCCGACGATAGCTCCGCAGTGACACTCAAGTCGCTGGCCGGCGTGCTCACGGTGCAACGCGCGGATATCACCTCCATGGAGGTCAGCCCGCACTCGTTGATGCCGGAGGGGCTCATCACCTCGATGGACGAAGAAAGCGTGCGCGATCTCTTCCTCTACCTGCGCCAACGCGGACAGGTGCCGATGCTGGCCACGACCGTGAACGCGGCGGATTTCTTCAATGGTAGCGACCTCTCGTGGTGGCACGTGAAGAGCGGTGACTGGAAGGTGGAGAATGGGGAATTGGTCGGGCGGGCGAACGAGGGGAAGACGGCGATCCTGGCCAGCGACATGCTGGCTGATCACTTCACGCTCACTGCACAGATCAAAGTGTCGGGCGAAGAGCCAGCGGCGGAGCTTGCCTTTCATGGATTGCGGGAGACGCCGCCGTTCAAAGGCGTTTCGTTGAGCTTCGGTGGTGCGACGCCGCCGAACATCTGGCGCTATGACCTTGGCGAGAAGCCGGTCGATGTGCCGGGAACGGTCGCTCTTCCGCCGAACCAGTGGACGACCTGCCGCATTGTCTCGAACGGTCGCGACGTGGCCGTCACGCTGGGCAATCAGCCGGCCTTTCATCTCATCGATACACCCGCCGGCCGCAACGCCTTCGCCTTCTATCTGCGAGGGAAGAACGCCGAATTGCGGGTGAAGGACGTGAAGCTGGAGATCCCGGAGAAGTAGCGCCATGCGCGGCCTCGTTCTCGGCTGCCTTCTGTTCCTGTGCGCGCTGTTGGCGCGTGCAGAGGATGGGCCGGGAACCTTGCGGCTGCTCGATGGCGGGTTCGCCCCCAGCGGAGCGAACTTCGAAGTCGCCTTCGAGTTCTCCGATCTGAAGCCGACTCCGCCGACGGTGAAACCGCCGGCGGCACTAGCCGCTCCCGCTGTCGCCACGCCGGCGATGGAGTGGTCCGGTCCGAAGGGAGTCGCCGCTCGATTGGAAATCTGTTGTGTCGGGTGGCCGATTGGCTTGGGCGAGGGGACACTGGCTGGGGCGCACTTGCGGCTGACGAATTCGACCGACCGTGTGGTGCACACGACGTTGTCCGTCAGGATCGTGCCGCGAGAAGAGATTCACGCACTGGCTTTCGAGCGGCATGCCTTTCTCATTGCGGGTCGTCCGGTGCTGATCTCGGACACGCCCTCCCGTGGCGCCATCCTGGCCGATTCACCCTTTGCACCGCGACCGCTCACGCCGGAGGATCGGGCGCATGTGGAATCGGCGAAGGGTGAGTGTCGTGGCGAGATGCTCTTCGATCTTACCTTGCCACCGGGCCAGTCGCAGACGCTGGGATTCATCAGCCCCGTGCAGCTTCCGCAGGGCAGCGAACCGGATCTGGATTTCTATCGCGAGCTGTCCGTCGGCAAGCTCTTTGCGGAGGCGGAGAAGCAGCGGGGGTCGGGCGATGGGAAGAAGCGGTGAGATCTGGAGGGCGGTGCTCCACCCTGATCTTTACCCGCATTTAATCCGAACGCGGCTCCCTCCACGCGGTCATTCTGAGCGCAGTGCCCGAGGGCGAAGGGGGTGGGCACGCAGTCGAAGAACCCGGCTGAACAACCAGCGACATAGCCATGGGATTGGGGGCTAACACCGGACGAACAACCGGCGAACATCGCTGGTTGTTCGACGGGGTTCTTCGACTGCGCGCTCCCCACTGGCCCGCGAGCGCTCCGCTCAGAATGACCGCGAGGGGAGGGCCGCCCTCGGATTAAATCCGGGTAATGCTTGGGACGAAGCAGCGCCCTCCAATCAGGAGCCGCCTTTCGCCGGAAGCAATCGCGTAATCTGCGCCGCGGCATATGCCGCACCGAAGCCGTTGTCGATATTCACCACGGTCACTCCACTGCCGCAGGAGTTGAGCATGCCGAGCAGTGCCGCCAGACCGCCGAAGCTCGCCCCGTAGCCGACGCTGGTGGGCACGGCGATGACGGGTTTGCTGACGAGTCCCGCGACGGCGCTGGGCAGCGCGCCTTCCATGCCCGCGGCCACGATCAAAACGGAGCAGGCTTCCAGTCGATCGCGCGCCGCGATGAGACGATGCACCCCGGCCACACCGACATCGGTGATGCGGTCCACTTTGTTCCCGAAAATCTCGAGAGTCACCGCCGCTTCATCAGCCACGGGCAAATCTGAAGTGCCGGCGCAGATCACACCGACGACGCCCTCCGACTTCGGCCAGGGTTCGAGCTCCACGGTGAGGCTACGCGCGCGGGCGTGCCATTTTGCCGTGGGAAAACTCGCCGAGAGTGCCCGGTGCTGCTCTTCATTGGCCCGGGTCACCAGCAACACGCCATTTTTTTCCAAGAGGACCTTGCCGATGGCCACCACTTCCTCCGGCGTCTTGCCGGCGCCGAAAATCACTTCCGGAAATCCGCAGCGGCGGGTGCGGTCGGTATCCACACGGGCAAACCCGAGATCGACGAACGGTTCCGACATTTCCTAGGCGCTGGCTGACGTGTTCAGGATCAAGCGCATCGGCACCATGTGCGACTCGGTGAAACCGTGTGCCTTGAAGAAGCGCTGGCCGTCCGCGTTGAGCCGGTCCGTGAGCAAGGTGATCCGCTGAAAATCCTTCTTCTTCGCATACTCGATCGCGTGCTGAAGCAACTTGTCGCCGAAGCGCACGCCACGATGGTCGCGATGCACGATCACATCCTCGAGCAGGACGACAAAGCCGCCCTCCGCCGTGCTGATCGTGAAGAGCAGGTTGATCATCCCGAGGATCATCCCGTTCTGCCGCAGGACGAAAATGCGCCCGCGATTCGGTTGCTCCAGGATGAGTCGCAGGCCGCGCATCTGCTTGGCGCGATTGGGCACGAAATCGGCCTCCTGCGTGAACAGGTCAAACAGGAGATCGGTGAGCTGCGGCAGGTCTTCCAGCGTCGCTTGCTCGATGTGAGGCTCTTCATCCATGGGCAAAACGCCGGGCTTATCGCACAATTTTACCGTACTGGAAAGGGTGGTGTGGAACATTCGCCAAAAATCGTGTCCCGCACCCCCGTTGGCCGCCCTATCGGGCGCCAAAAAGACCGTCGATGCGCTTGCGGGCGGCTTCGTTGGGCGCGGTCCACTTGATGTCCGCTTTCGGCAACTCTTGCCGCAGTTCGGCGATCTGTGCCTCAGGGATGTCGATGCCATCGAGCGTCAGGCGTTTGAGATTCGGGAGCTGTTTCAATTTGCCGAGCGCCGGCAGGGTCAACCGCGCTTCCTGCAGACTCAGCATTTCCAGGGAAGGCATTCCCGCGACGGCGGCGACCGTGTCGTCGGAAACCATCACCGGCGGCTTGTTGGCCAGGCGCTGGCCGATGGTCAACGACTTGAGTTCCTTCAACGCCTGCAGTTTGCGGATGCCTTCGACCGTCGCTCCCGCGTGCCAGGTCCGGAATTCCTTGAGATGGGCGATCTGCGCAACCGCGGCGAGGCCGTCATCGCCGAATTCCGTCGAGCCAGCGACCGTGAGCCGCTCCAGATTCGGAATCGCCGCCAGCGCCGCGAGGCCGGTCCCGGTGAAGCTCTTGCCCGGATGAAAGAACGCGATGCTGCGCAATGCCTTGCAGGCGGCCAGCGTGCGTACGCCTTCGTCCGACGCGGTCATCCCATTCGTGGACAACTGCTCCAGCGCGGGCAATCCCGCCAGCGCCTTCAACCCGGCGTCATCCAATCCCGCGCCGCACCCCAGCATCTTCAAGTGATCGAGCCCGCGAATCTGCCGATAGTCCGCGTCCGTCAACCCCTTGTTATCCTTGAAAGCGAGCCCGGTGATTTCACCCGCAGTCTCGGTCACCTGCGCGCCTTTGGCTTGAAGCGCCGCGACGACCGCGGGGTCGCCGGCGAACCCGTTTGGTGCGAAGCCGAGGGTGAGACTCAAAGTCAGGACGGCCAGGGGGAAGGCAATAGGGGAACGCGTCATAAGGCGTCGAGACTATCGCAATCCGCGAAACCCTAAAAGCTTCGAGCTTCGGGATGGTGGCCTGTGGCAGTGGTCTGTGACCTGATCTTGACTCAAATCTTGGCGGACGCGTCCGAGTCGTTGCGGTGCAGAGGCAGGTTGTCCCGGAGGGACAAAGGATTTTAGCCTGCTCGCCCACCCACCAACGCCTCTGTTCCCTTCCTCCGCCTCGGGGACCGAGCGAGCTTGCGAGCGACACCCCCGGAACACGTCCCTCATATGGATGCGCCCCGGAGGTGGCGCGGGAATCCTTCGATGGGGAGAGTTTCCTCCGCCCCTTCAGGGCGGACCCGTGGAGGAATGGATATCCGGTGGCTGCGCCTGTTCGCTTGAAGCTCACAGACTTGCGCACCGGCTAAATTCCTTTGTCCCTCCGGGACAGGCTGCTGCATCGCCAGATCTGACTCGGTGGCACCAACTAAGATGCGGGCCAAAGGTCAGCTTATAGAGCGCTGCTACAGCATGCCACCGACGCTCATAAAGCGTCGCTACAAGCACACGCCCTCGAGAGGCGATGTCGCTGCCAAGGCCCGCGCCCTTACTTCCAATCCAGCGCCGTGAGGATCTCGTCCTTCGGCACGCGATCGGTGAAGTCGGCGAACGTCTCTTCGCCCTGCTTCTTCGCTTCGTAGACCTTCAGCAGCTTGTCGATGAACAGATGCACGTCCTTGGCGATGATCTTGCCCTTCAGTAGATCGTTGAAACGGCGGTTGTGGCCGAGCCGGCCGCCGATGAACGCGTCGAAGGCATCCACCATCTCGCCGTTCACCTTCGTCCGCGCGCCGCGGAAGCCGATATCGGCGATCTGATGCTGGCCGCAGCTCGACGGGCAGCCGCTGAAATGAATCCGGATCTTGCCCTTGTACCAGCCCGATTGCGTCTCCAACTGGCCGATGAGCTCGAGCATGCGGTTCTTCGTCTCCGACACCGCGAGATTGCAGAACTCGATGCCCGTGCAGCTCACGCAACCCTTGCGGAAATTGCTCGGCTGGTAGTCGTAGCCCAGCGCGTCGAGCTCCGCCTTCAGCCCCGGCAGATTCGCCTCGGGCACGTTGACGATCAGCAAATTCTGCTTGTTCGTGAGGCGGACCGGCTCCTGCCCGGGCGCGCAATACTTCGCGGCCAGCTTGCTCACGTGGCCCAGCGCACGGTTGCGCACGCGACCGCCGGGGAAGCACACGCCCACCCAGTAGAGGCCTTCCTGCTTCTGCTTGTGCACGCCGAGGTGATCGGTCTCCTGATCCTTCACCACCTCGAAATCCGTGTGCCGCTCCAGCTTGAAGCCGAGGCGTTCCTCGATCTTCTCAGCGAGATATTCGCCGCCGCCATTTTCGCCGCCGCCCAGCTTCCACCAGTCTTCGACGAGGAACTTGAAGCGCGCATTGTTGCGCTTCAGGCGATAGCCGTCGTCGCGGAAAATCTTGCTCACTGCTTCCACCACCGGCCAGACCTGTTCCGGCTTGATGAACACCGGCACCATCTTGGCCAGCTTCGGCGCCGAGCTCAGGCCGCCGCCGATCTTGATGCCATAGCCGCGCTCTTCCTGGCCATTGACCACGCGCTTCAGGCCGAAGACGCCCGTGCAATTGATATCCGGCTGCGCGCAGTGAATGCAGCACCCGCTCACGCTGATCTTGTATTTGCGCGGCAGATTGGAAAATTCGCGGTTGTTCTCGATCGCGTGATTCACCTCGAGCAACTGCGGCGTGCCGTCGAGGATTTCATTCGGATCGATGCCTGCCACCGGGCAACCCACCACGTTGCGGCCGATGTCGCCGCAAGCGCCGCTGGTATTCATCCCCACCTCGTGGAGGATGGAGAAAATCGCCGGGATATCCTCGATCTGCAGCCAGTGAAACTGGATCGTCGTGCGCGTCGTGATATCGCAGAACCCATGGGCAAACCGCTCCGTGATTTCATTGAGCGCCGCCGCCTGGGCCACCGTGAGCCGGCCGCCGGGAACGCGCACGCGCATCATGAAATAGCCCGAATCCTTCGGCTTCTGGCGGTAAACGCCATACCATTTCATGCGATCGAAATCGTCCGGGCTGATGGAAGCGAACCCGGTCTTCGCATAGCGATAGATGTCGTGAATGACATCGAGACCGTCTTTCTCGAGCTTCATCTTCTCCTGCGGGGTGAGGGGGATGAGGCCTTGCTTAACGGCGGCGAAATTGGGTTGAATATCGATCATCGGCTTTAAAAAGAAGGGGCGAAAATGTAAGGAAGCCGCGCGTAATGGCAAGGCATTTGTCCGGTGTATGACAGAGGAGATGGTCGAATGGACCTAAAGTGGGATGAATGAGGGGCTTCGGTGACCACAATTGGACACGGCGGGGGGAAGAAGTTGATAGTTGAGGGTGGATAGTGGATAGCCGTGCTTTTGCCTGCCGGACGCAGCTTCCAGATCGAAATTCTGCAATTTCTGCAAATTCGGCATACCCCCCCACCCGGGAGTGGGGAAGTGAGTCCGGGAGAGTGAAGCGGTCCCCTTCGACCTACCGGGTCGGGAAGATGATCCAATGCCTATTCACAATCGTCCCAATGTATTCCATGGAGTCCCACTGGACAGTGACGCTTCCCATGCGGCAGTTCCCAATCCCCTTTACCGCCTCAACCCGGAATGAACCTGTAAAGGAATCAGAACGATGGCACCCCCATTCAACCCCGCGACGCGCCGCGCTTGAAAGACCTGCTGCCATGACCGACCGCACCTTTGATCCGCTCCGCGGGGGGAGCCCTGTTGAAATTGCAGAATTTGCCGAATTACCCGTCCCCGATGCCGCCGCTTGGCGGGCGGGTGGCAATTTCTGCATACCCCCCAACCCGGGAAATGGTGAGATGAGCCCGGGAAGGGCGAAGTGGTTTCCTTCAGTCTTTCGAGCCGGGAAGATGATCCAATGCCTATTCACAATCGTCCCAATGTATTCCATGGAGTCCCACTGGACGGTGACGCTTCCCAGGCGGCAGTTCCCAATCCCCTTTACCGCCTCAACCCGAATGAACCCGTGAAGGATATGAACGATCGCACACCCATTCAACCCGGCGCCGGGCCGCACTTGAAAGACCTACTGCCATGACCGACCGCACCTTTGATCCGCTCCGCGGGGGGAGCCCTGCAGAAATTGCAGAATTTGCAGAAGACCTGCTGCCAGGAGCGACGGCAGGTTGATCCGCCTTCGCGGGGGGAGCCCTGCAGAATTTGCAGAAATTGCAGAATTTGCCGAATTGCGTGCTGCTATGACCGGCCGCACCGAAAATTCTCTCGAGCCGGGAAGATGATCCAATGCCAATCCATGATCGTCCCAGTGTATTCCATGGAGTCCCACTGGACGGTGACGCTACCCATACGGCAATCCCAGTCACCTTCACCGCCTCAACCCGAAATGAACCCGTGAAGGATCTGAGCGATTGCACAGCCATTCAACCCGGCGCCGCGCCGCACTTGAAAGACCTGCTGCCATGAGGGACCGCACCTTTTACCCACTCCGCGGGGGGAAGCCCTGTTGAAATTGCAGAATTTGCCGAATTACCCGTCCCCGATGCGGGCATTTCCAGCCATCCCCTCGTTACGAAAAGGAGGTGAGCCTGCCCCGCTATCGTGGACGGGATTGGGGGGGAGAATGAGGGCGAAGCAGTTTCCACTTGTCTCGCCGGTCGCCAGAGACTGCAATATCCGCCATGGTGTCGTTTCGCTTTGGCCCTCTCTCGGTGATCGGACGGATGATACGACACCCCACCGCTTTTTTCCGCGACACCCTGTCGCCTACTTTACGTTAGGCGTCGCTACGCAAAACTGACATCCGACGAAAATGGGCGCAGAAGGTGACGACAACCTAGACAACGATGGCGCGGGAGACCTTCTCGCCGAGATCTCCACCGCATTGACGCAACGGATTCTCAAGTTGCTGGTTCATCCACGCGCCCATGAGTATGACGACGAAGAGATTGCAGAGTTGTTTGTGCGTATCGAGATGCTCTTTGCCCTCCACGATCGCCGGATGCTCTCGATAGCCCCCGAACCAGAAGAGCTGCGAAAGCTTGTCGATCCATACCTGGCTCGGTGGGAGGCATACCACCGCGCTGCGGGTCACGAACCACCCGGGAAACGGAAGGCATCGATGATCGGCACCTTTCAACAATTGCTCCGCGTGTCGATCGAGGTCATCCAGGAGCGGGGATCGTTTGTCCCCGTGGAGCGCGACCCTCAGGCGATGTCCGATATGGAGCGCGAGCACCACGAGAGGATGATGCGAGTCTTCGATGCAGTTGAACGTCGCTCCGATGACACCCGCAACGCCTAGCAATGCGCTGCGAAACTGCTCCGGCCGTCATGCCTGTGCTCCCCAAAGCACCCCCAACGCAGCAGTCCTGGCTCGCCCATGGACCGAGCTCCACTTGTCCCGTACACCGCCGCCTCGGCCGTTCCGCCGCAGTCGCCGAGCTTGGGGGCGTTGACTGAGCGCACCCATATGGAAGAGCAATTCGAACCCAATTTGTTCCAGTTATTTCGAGAGGAGGGGCCGGTGGGGTTGTTGGTCATCGTTGCCTCTGTCACCTGCACCTTGTGGCTTCTCATCTCGCGAATTCGAGGATGCTTCCGCTTGCAGCCAACACGGATTCCCCGCGATCTTGCCTTGCTCATGACCGGCCCCGTCACCGCGACACTCTACTCCGTGATAAAAGCCCTGGTGGCGGTGCAGGCCTATGTGCGGGGGGGTATCGATTCGGATTTTGTGCTGATCTACGGGCTGCAAGGCCCCAAGGCGATCTGCATTGTCGCATTGCTTGGCTTTCTTCTCAGTGTCATTGCCTTCACACTCCCGTCGAAATCCGAGGCCAAAGTCGCCTGATCATGCGCTGCAGGCGAACGGACCGGGAGCCGATGGTCAAGAGCTGGAGGCCACGGCGCAGATCAACATGACTCACCTGAATATCCGCGACCCGGAGGTTCCCGCCGAAGAGCGCTGGAGAATCGCCCTGTGGCTGACCGACCGCACCGATGATGAGGTCCCCGCCGGGAGCCAAATCCTCGTGGCGCCGGAGGTGCGTGAGGCTATTCTTCCCGCCGGTCCTGTCTCACCCGGCTCGTAAACGGCAGAGCGCGGTAGCCGCATTTTGGCTCGATTTTTCGCCTACCCGGGCGGAGCGTCCCGGTGCCGGCCACATAAGCTCTCTTCGGCAGTATTCGCGGCGAGAACCGTCCAAAGCCACATGAATGAACCAACCACCACGTTCGCGGTCTCGCCAGTAACTCCGGCGACCGAGCTCTTGCCGGAGTTACCCTATCGGCGAGCCATCGACTTTCTGCTCCACGCGCCGCTCCGAAGTAAGCGCGACCGCCTGGAGGAGCAAATCGGAACCTTCGAGGGACTCACGGGCCACGTGCCGCAGCAGACTGCGGATTGGCTGCAGTCGCTCCGGCAGAAGCTCGCCGTCGTCAAAGCGCGCGAAGCGGACTCGACCGGTGCCATCGAGGCTTGTTCGCGCTATCATCATCGGCTCATCGCCGGGGTCCAGGGGCATCCCGTCGTGGCCGCACTCCATCATAGCTTCACCGATCATCGTCCCTTGTGCCTCTCGCCCGACATGATCTGGCTGCTTCTCTGCCAGGGCGTGGCGCACCACGTCAACGCCCAAGCCGAAATTCTGCGTCCCCAGCTCGTGCAGCACAAAGGAAAACTCAAGATCAAGGTACGCAGGGACGAATTCATCAAAGGTTCGCCGGATAACTTGTGGGACGGAGTGATTGATGAATTCTCAGCCGAGGTGCGAGAGTACATCGGTACGACACACGATCTTTTCCTGCCGCGGTTCTCGACGACCGGTGCGAACGAACGCCTCGCCGCGGAGATCGTGCTCCTCGACGCGGTGCATAGTTACTTCGACTATGAGCTCGAGACCCTCTGCGGCATTCCGGCCATCACCCTCGAGGGGACTCCGGAGGACTGGCAGGCGCTGGCCGAGCGGGCCCAGGCTTTCAGCACGTTCGACCTCGAGTGGTGGTTAATCCCGCTCCAGCCCGTCCTCCAGGAGTTTGTCGCCGCGTCGCGCGGAGAGGTCCGCCCCACTTTTTGGGAGTCGATTTATAAGTTCCAAAGCATCAGCGGCGGCGCCGCAGTCACCGGCTGGATCGCCGCATTCTTCCCCTATTTCAAGGACGCTCAGGGCGACGCCACGGAAGAAAATGCCTGGCTGATCGAGGGAGGCGAGAAACTTCAACGGCTCCTCGCCGGAGAATGGGATGCCCCGCTCTGTTACCATCATAACCCATCGCCCGGAGCTTTTCCCAGCGGGCTGGCCCGGGCCCCATTTGTCTGGACCTATCTCTGGGAAGAGCTCGAGATGGAGTTGCTTGGCGGCTTCGTCGGCGTAGCCCAGGATCAAGCCACCTTGACCCTTCGCCCGGAGATCGGCTGGGTCATCCAACCCCGCACTGCTCCGCGAGACAACCCCGCGTAACCACGGCCCGATGGATGCAGCAATATAGCGGAAACACTCACGAGACCGAGGTGAGCGATATCGAGAAGCTAAGTCTATCTGGGCGACATGCCCCCGCACTTCATCAAGCAATTCGGCTTGCGCCAAGAAGACTGCGGTGGAACGATTCCGCGCATGATGACGACGGGATGCTCCAAGTAGTTGTCCCTCCGCAGTCGCTGAGCTTGGGGTCGTAGGCGTCTCACCACATACTAATGGCTAAGTGGACTCGGGACACATTTCGGGACGCACACCTGCCACACAGGCTTGGCGTAATTCGCGCGTTTCGCAACCGCACTGGCACAGAGTCGCACGAGGTTCACTGCGGACTCAAGGACGGTGCCCTTATCTCCTGCCGTGTTCTTTGGGCTATCTTGGGCGTGAGCATCGACAGCCGCAGCGAGACGCAGCCCCATTCACCCACTGTTACGCCAGCCTTCGTCCCGTTCCGGCGTCTACCTTCAGGCGTCACTGTTCGTTCGTTTTCAGCAGCAGAGTTTGGTGCGCTTCCTTCAGCGCAGCAGATCACGCTAGCGCTTGTAGCCGCCAACAAGTGCGTTGCGCACATCGACGAGTATCCAGATCATGGAGTGGACGCGCGCGTTCTCGACGCTGCAATCGACACCACACTCGCAGAGATTCATGCACGCATTTCATTCTGATCGAACGGCGCCTAATCCAAGCGTTGCAGGCGAACACGCTCCGCAGTCACAGCCTGTGATTCGCCCCCCAACAAATTGGTGGCGCACTTCGCTTCCTGTTTCGCATAGTTTACCGTACTTCGTTCCAGCTTGGCTGGTCTTTGCCTACCTCGCTCTATCGTCGGCGCTGCGTTGGCCTGACCGGTATCTCGGTCTTTTTTTTGTGTTTGCTCTACTTATCGCTCAGACTCCACGACTCCTTTACGGTGTCACTCTTCGTCAGTGGTTCGTTGCCGCCTGCCTGCTTCCCGCTATCTCCGCCGTTTTCCTCGTCCAAGCGCTGAAACTGGCGACCCACACCAGATGATTCTTTGCGTTCAGTCATTTCAATCAACGTCGCTGAGCCTGGAGGCGTGAGCTCGCATCCTTCTTGAAGCAACACGATGGAAATCACGTTCCAAGATGGTCCTGAGGCCCGCGCCTGGCTCCAGCATAACCGCCACGCTTCAGCGCTCGCGCATCACCGGTTTGGTTCCACGGCGAACGCGTTGGCTTTCGTGGAGCAACTTTACGCCGCCGGCGCCAAACGTGTCTTTGTCCCGCAGGACTCAATCATCGACGACGAAGAGGAGATGGAGCTTGGCGGTCCTTATTCCGACTCCGTTGTCATCGAGCTGCCCAGCCCCACCGTCCCACCCGCCCTTGATCGGCTCTACCGCAGCGAAGCGACCGTGGAGGGCTGGAACCGAGGTTGCGATCCACTACCCGTGATTCGCGGGTGCTATCTCTTTCTATGGTGGGACTGATTTCGCACAATAACTTCACCGCCTATTCCGGCGAGTCCGGTTTCGTTTCCTCCGCCAGGGCAAGGGCATCGATTTCCGTGATGATCTTTCTTAGCTGACGGTAGATGAGGACGTGGTCGGTGGTGGGGCCGGTGGGGGTGGGAATGTCGAGGGGAGGGATCGGGGCGGGGCGCTGGCCGGTTTCCAAGGACTGGGCGAGGGACTCGAGGCGTTGGGCGATCTTTTCGGTGGGGGCTTCGAGGCTGGGGATCGGGGAGCCGGCGTTGGGGTTGAGGTGCTGGGCGAGGACGCCGATGGCTCTCGTGAGGCGTTGGTTGTAGGTGGTGAGGGTGGCGATGCGTTCGAGGTTTCGTTGCTCTCCGCGTTGCACGCGGGCGGGTTCGCTCACGAGGCGTTGTAGCGAAGCCGAGGCCTGGCTGTTGGCGCGTTCGGCGGCGCGTTTGGTGAGGACGGCGGAGCCGATGAAGCGTTCGCCGCGGCGGAAGTGGGCGGCGACGGCTTCGAGGTAAGCGCGATTGGTGCGCAGGGCGGTGGCGAGGATTTGCGGGGATTGTTCCTGCTCCCATTGCGGCCAGAAAAGCAGGGCGGCGACGAGGGCGAGGACGCCGCCGGCGAGGTTGGAGAGCGAGCGGGCGATGGGGAGGTCGAGATGCACGGAGCTCGAGGCTTCGCCCATCAGGACGATCATGATGGTGACGAAGAAGATGGCGAGCCAGTAGCGCCGGCGGACGAAGTAAGCGAAGCAGAAGGCCATGACCGAGGCGCCGAAGATGGCGCCGGCGACGGGGAGTTTCAGCCAGAGCAGAAGGCTGGCCAGGATGCTGCCGGTGAAGGTACCGAGGAGACGCTGGCCGAGCTTTTGGCGGGTGGCGCCGTAGTCGGGTTGCAGGACGACCAGCGAGGTGAAGCCGATCCAGTGGCCGCGCGGGATGTCGAAGCCTTTGTAGATGGCGACGGCGAACATGAGCACGACGGTCACGCGCAGGGTGTAGCGGACGAGGGTCCAATCGAGTTGCGCCGAGGGATTGAGCCACGCGCCGAGGGCGCGCATGGACATGCCGCCGAGTTCCGGCAGGCGCAGGGCAAAGCCGGCCTGCGGTTCGCCGTGATCGACGGTCTCCTGCAGGTTGGTCCGCACTTGAGGCAAAAGCGCGGTGAGTTGGGCGAGCATGTGCCGCACTTGCGCGAGTTCGGCATCGGCGGGAGAGAGGGCGGCGAGACGGGCGTCGAGGACCTGCAGCAGATCGGCGGCGCGCCGCAGGCGGACTTGCAGGGCGATGAATTGTCCGGGGCGATGGGTGATGATCGTGACCGCGGCAGAGCGCAGGGCATTAACCAGTGAACGCAGGGTGGAATCGACCGTGGGTGAGATGGCGGCGAAGCCGGGACGGGATTCGATGGCTTCCAGTGCGGAGTAGAGAGCGGTGGTGCGCGTGGCGACGCGGGCGGCGAGTTGCGCGGTGTCGTCGAAATGTTGGGCGAGCCCGGGTTGGTGCGCGGTGGCGGTGATGGCTTGCAACGTGCGATCGACCGTGGAGCGGAGGGCGCCTTCCTTTTCGCCGATATCCGAGACGATCGGCTGGCCATCGTCGTTCTCGCGGCGCATGGCGGTGATGAGATCGGAGGCGGCGACCCAGGTTTCGGCGACGGCGTAACGCAGGGGATGTTGGGGCCGCACGAACCAGCCGGATAATTGGATGACGATGCCGACGAGTCCGGCGAGACCGGTGGCGAGGAAGAGGGTGCCGGCGTGCGCCCAATCGCCGGGAGAAGTCAGTGCGAGAAAGTAGAGGAGGCCGGAGGTGAGGGCGAAATTGGGGCCGTAGTCGCCGCTCAAGTGGCGCCAGACGCCAGCCAGCAAACCGAACACGCCCATGAGCAGGGTGGCGGTGAGGACGTGATTGCCGCCGATCGTGCCCGTCAGGGCGGAAAGGGAGAGCACGAGGGTCAGGGTGAGCAGGATGCCCAAGCGGGCGCGATAATCGCCGCGGGCATCGAGCATGGCGACATTTTGCGCCGTGGGCGCGGCGACGAGGATCGCCGCCGGGTGGCCGGTGTACAGGCCAGGCGATCCAGGCGATGGCCATGGCCACGGAACTGCGCAAGGCCCGCGTGACATCCGTGGTGAGCACGGAGTGTTCGAACATCTTCCCCATCGGGAAGGAGACGCGCGGGATGCCCATGGAGCGGTGTTGTAACTGATTACGCGGCTGGGCGGGAAGGGGCTGTATGGGAGTATTGAAGGGCACCGCTCGGTCGGTGCCGAAAGCCGGTGTGAAACAGGGAAGCGGCGAAGTGCTTCCTTCCAGATCCGATGCGCAGGGGAATTTTGACGGAATTCTCCAGAGTAGATTGCAAGGCGACGCCGGAAAGTCGGGTCGGGTGTGCGTCCGTTTCACTTCCGCCGACGAACCAGAGCGTATGCACTATCATGTGTCGGGGAAGGGCCGCTTGCTGGAGATCACGGTCGACGACGGGGTCACCAAGCAGGATGTCCTGGCGAGTTGGCGGGCGATCGCGGCGCATCCGGCGTATGCCAAGGCGGTGGCGGGCTTGGTGATCTTCTCCAAGGACATGAAATGGGAACTTTCGGGGCACGAAATGAGCGAGTTAGGCCATGAGGTGAGCCGGTTGAAGCCGTTGCACTGGGCCTTTGTGGCACCCGAGCCGCTGTCGTATGGGATGAGCCGGATGTTTGCCACCCAGGCGGAGGGCGGGGGGACGTATCAGATCTTCGATAACGAGCCGACGGCGCGAAAATGGCTGCGGACGGTGTTGCCGTGAAGCGGGTGAGGCGAGGCTGATGACGGATGAGCGTCGCGCTGTAGCGAATTCGCATGGAGTTTTCCGAATGGCCACGCCGCGCAGGGGCCGCACCCGGATGCGCCGCAGATCCTGAGCATTCGCGTTTATCCGGCCTGGGATGCGCCGATCCTGGAGTATCTGCTGCGGCGTCGGGGATTGACGGTGGAGCAACACGATCGCGAGGCGGTGCCGCTCAGGGTGGACCGGCTCGCGCGGCAGAAGCTGGTGATCTACGATGGCAGCCTGACGCGCGCGAGGGCGCAGCCCGGCACCTTGAGTGCGGCCGAGGTGGCGGCGCGGGAGGCCTGGTTGAAGCTGGGTGGCACGCTGATCCTGGGCCGCGGTCGCCGGGACGTTTTTGCCAACGACTCGGATAGCGTACCGAAGTAATGCCTTCGGGCGAGCTCAGTTATTACGTCTTTAGTATTCGCAACAGTGTAACCGTCACTGTGCCCGAATCGGGCGTGAGAAAATAGCCGATTTCGAAATTTCCATATGCAGCGAGATATACCGAGCGTCCATCCCAGTCTTGGCCAGCTGCAGCGGCCAAGCCGCAAGGGTTCTCCGCGATTTGATCGAACGCAGCCAATAAGTTGCGGCAATCGCGATCACTGAGCGTGAAGAGTGCGGTCAGGACACCATCGGCCAGAAAATAGCGTCCATTTGGCATTCCGGATCTTGAATTCGCTCGTTTAGTCGAGATGCCTGCCCCCTGCCTTCAGCTTGGCAATGGCCTCGTCTCGTGAGACGACCGCGCCCGCCGCGGCGGCACGATTGGCTAATGTCCACTCCCTCATCGCTTGTGGATCGGAGAAAATATCCAGCGAATCCATATGGGCGCGCAGTTTGGCGCGATCTTCGGGAGAAAGCCTGGCGATTTCTTCCTGGAGTTCCTGGAGACTCATAGTTTGCAGTATGCGCTTGCTATTCGGTCGTGCAAGACGGAGTTCAAGGGACGCGCGGTAGCCGAATCGGGTTCAGTGAGCCCGGTTACAATGCCCACTGGCCGCAGGAATTCCGGTAAAGATTTTTCTCTGTCAGGTTGACACAAGGCGGACAGCCGCTAATCTTCGCCCCTCTTTTCCCGTAAACCCGATTTTCTACACGACCTATGAAACGCACTTATCAACCCTCGAAACGCACCCGTAAGCGTCAATTTGGCTTCCGCGCGCGCATGAAGACCAAGAATGGTCGTGCCATCCTTTCGCGCCGCCGGCAGCATGGCCGCAAGCGCTTGCTCCCGAAGGGCGTCGAAATACACTACGCCCGCCACACGCAGGCCTGAGCATTTTCGATTTTCGATTTTCGATTTTTGATTGGTGACGGCGGAGGGCGGCGGCTTCACTGAGGAGGTCGGCGCCAACCACCTTCTGAAATCCGGGATCTGAAAAGACGAAATCAAAATGACCGGCCTTCGCTTTCCCAAGTCCGCCCGGCTTTCGCGCGCCTCGGAGTTCCAGAGGATGCGGCGCGAGGGACAGTCGTTTCATGGGAAGTTTTTCGTCCTGAGCGTTCTCAAGAACCTGCCGTCGCCGGAGGTGCGCGTCGGTTTCATTACCTCCCGCCGGGTCGGTGGAGCGGTGGCGCGCAATCGTGTGCGCCGCCGGTTGCGGGAGATCGTGCGGGCGACACGTCCGGAGATCATGGCCGGGACGTGGCTCACTCTCGTGGCCCGGCAGGCCGCTGCCGGCGCCACATTTCAAAATCTGGCTGCGGAGTGGCGCATGCTGGCCCAGCGGAGTACCATCCTCGGCGCATGTTCCTGATCCGGATCCTCTTTCGCGCTTACAAGCTTTGCCTCTCGCCGGTGATTCACTGGATGGGCGGGCCGGGTGCGGGGTGCCGGTATTTGCCGAGTTGCTCGGCGTATTTTCTCGAGGCGTGCGAAGTGCACGGTGTCTTGCGCGGGAGCTGGCTCGGCGTGAAGCGGCTCGGGCGCTGTCATCCGTGGGGTGGAGAAGGTTTGGACCCGGTGCCGCCCGCGCGGGTCATCCGGAGCACGCAGTTCGCACATCTAGTTTTCTATGGATCGCAAAAGAATCATCGGAATCGTCATCCCCGCCATCGTCCTCCTGGTCTGGTGGCAGTATAACACCAGGGAGATGAACAAGCTGGCGGCCACACGTGCCGCCCAACAGGCTGAGCAGGCCAAGGCCGCGGAGGCCGAGGCGAAAAAGACGGCGGCCACCAATGCCCCCCGCTGGAACGCCGGCCGGAACGCCTGCGGGCACACCGGGCGAGACGAAACCGGCGGCACCGGCGGCACCCGCCGCGCCCGCTGTGCCGGAAAAGACCGAGACGCTCGATACCGATTCGGTCGCTTACACTTTCACCACGCGCGGCGCGGGGATTGCCAAGGCGCTGCTCAAGAAGCACGAGGCCGAGCATGGCACGCGCATGACGCTGAACGAATTCGGCGACATGCCGATCGGTTCGGTGACGGATCTGCCAGGTCAGATTTCCAACGTTGCCTTTCACTACGCGACCGATCTTCCCGCGGGGGTGATCACGTTCGAGGGCAGCGACGAGCGTGGGCTGCATCTCACCAAGAAGTTCAACGTCCCGAAGTCCACGAACCTGAACAAGGACTACATCGTGACGATGCGCCTGGTCTTCGACAATCGCAGCAAACAGCCGATCACCGTGCCGGCGTATTATGTCAATACCGGCTCGGCGGCACCGGTGCACCAGAAGGATCGGATCGACTATACCGGCTTCAAATGGCCGGGCGCGAAGTTTGTCGATGTCACGTGGTTTTCGGGCGGCATGTTCAAGAAGGAACACGGCACTTACACCGCCACCCACGAAGGCATCCCATGGGCGGCGGTCGCGGACCAATATTTCACCACCATCGTCACGCCCCAGGTGGATTCGGAAAACAAGGATACTCCCTCCAAGGAGCGCGGAAATTCCGTTTGGGCGACACGCTTCCAAATCAGCGATGACGTCTGGAAGGCCACCAGCCACGACGCCGATGGAAGTTCGAGTGCCCGATATGGGATTGAGGGCGCGCTTGGGATGCCCGGGTTCACTCTCGCGCCGGGACAGATGCAGGTGCAGATTTTCCACATCTACACCGGCCCCCGGGAATACGGCCGGCTGAAAACGATGCCGGACGGCCAGGTGGAGGTGCTCGCGTTCTCCGATTTCGGCGGCATCTTCAGCTTCCTCGGGCCGTTCGTCGGTTTCTTCAGCAAGGTGCTGCTCTACTCGCTGAACTCGCTGCATGCCTGGGTCGGCAGCTACGCGATCGCCATCATCATCATCACGCTCCTCATCAAGGCCATCCTCTGGCCCATGCAAAACAAGGCGACCAAGGCCGCCAAGCGCATGCAGGCGCTCTCGCCGAAAATGACCGAGGTCCGCGAAAAGTTTCAGGACGATCCGCAGAAGATGAATGCGGAGGTGATGAAGCTCTACAAGGAGTATGGGGTGAATCCGCTGGCCGGTTGCTGGCCCGCCTTCATCCAGATGCCGATCTTCTTCGGCTTCTACAACATGCTCGGCAAGGCGGTGGAATTGCGGAACGCGAAATTCCTCTGGGTGCAGGATCTTTCCCAGCCGGACACGGTCTTCCACCTCCCGGGGCTGGACTTCCCGGTGAACATCCTGCCGATCTTCATGGCGGCCACCATGGTCTGGCAAATGAAGGCCTCGCCGAAGACCGGCGACCCGCAGCAGCAGAAGATCATGATGATCATGCCGCTGATCTTTGTTTTGTTCTGTTATAACTATGCGTCCGCGTTGGCGCTTTACTTGACAGTGAATAATTTGGTTTCTGTTGTGCAACTTTACGCGACACGCAACCAGGCACTGCCTACGTTGCAGAAGCTGCCAAAGAAAAAATAGCCCCCCGCTTTCCATATGAGCCTGAACCCACGCGAGACACTCGATACGATGCTGGGACTCCTCGGCTTCGTATGTGAGATCAAGGAATTCGAGCACGAGCACGGGCTGACCCTGCAGGTCTATACCGCAGAGAAGGACCGGCTCATCGGCCGCAACGGCGCGTTGCTCGAGGACATCCAGACACTGCTGAATCGTCTCCTGCAGGCCAAGGACAAGGGCGCGCTCAAGGTGCAGGTGGATATCGAGCACTGGCGCGAGATGAAGGATGACAACCTCGCGCATCGCGTGCGGCAGCTCGCCGAGATCGTGCGGCAGACGGGCCGGCCGTATCATCTCGAGCCGATGAACGCCTACGAGCGCCGCATCGTGCACAACGCCTTCAAGGACGACCCGGAGATCGCCACCTGGAGCCCGCCGGATGACGCGCGGCTGAAGCGCATCACGTTGCGCAAGCGCCAGCCTGGGCCGCCGCAGCAGTAGGCGCTGTAACGGCGGACTATGACCTGATCTTGACCCACATCTCAGTCGGCGTCGATCGGGTTGAGTTGGCGGAGCAGCAGACTGTCCCGGAGGGACAACGGAATTTAGCCGGTGTGCAAGCCTGTGAGCTTCCAGCGAACAGGCGCAGCCACCGGATATCCGTCCCTCCACGGACCCGCCCTGAAGGGGCGGAGGAATCTCCTGCGAGCGAAGGACTCCTGCGCCGCCTCCGGGGCGCATCCATGTGGGGGGCGTGTTCCGGCTAAGCATTACCCACATCTCAAAAAGACTGCGGATGGGGCCCGCGAATCACGCAGATAACGCGAATGAGGAGGATTTTATTCGCGTGATTTGCGTGATTCGCAGGCACTTCTTCTCTCCGCGGGACCTCCAAAAAAGATGTGGGTAATGGTTAGGTGTTCCGGGGGTGTCGCTCGCAAGCTCGCTGTACCCCCGGCTAAATCCCTCTGTCCCTCCGGGACAGCCTGCCTCTGAACCCGATTGACAACCCCGATATAAGGGGTGTGATTGAAAGTGGTGCCAGCTGGTTGGGCATCCTGACAATGATGTGTACTTTTGCGTGCAGGTGCTTAAATGTGATCGTCCATGCAAACAACTCATGGCCAGTCGTCCGATCCCCAGCGGGAGAAACAATTGTTGGAGAAACTGCGCAGTCACCCTGAATTGCTGGAGCGATTTGAAGCGATTCTGGACCTGACGGAATCCCCGAGCGGCACGGCGGACCAGATTGAGGAGTGGTTGGTCGCCGAAGTGCGGCGCTTGGGGAACAAGGCGATGCAGGCTTGGGCGCAGAGCGCCGAAGAGCAAGCGGCGGAGGATCTTCGGCAAAAGACGCCAAGGGCGAGAGTGCGAAAAAAAAGACCCTGAGTTGGTGGTGCAGCTTTGGAGCGGTCTGCCTGCAGGAGCGGATTTGGCAGGCTCCAGGGCAGAGCTATCTGCGACCCTTTTTGGGCCGGACGGCCATCACGGCCCGTGGCAAGTCCCGACGTTTACAGCGGGTCTTGAGCGATTTTGGCGCGGAGCATTCCTTTCGGCAATGCGGCCAGCGCCTCAAGGAACATTACGGGTTCGAATTGAATGCGACGGCCGTGCGCGACGCGACCTTGCAACAGGCGGCGCGTGCGGTGACCCAGTTGGAAGCTCACTATCGCGAGAACTTCCGTGTGCTGCCCAAGACGGGGCCGGAGTATATCGTAGCGCAGGCTGATGGGACCATGATCTGCACGGTGCCTGAGGGACGCAAACGCACCCAAGCACGTCCGCGTGAATGGAAGGAAATGCGCCTGAGCGCAGCGCGGGCCCATGGTCGTGTCGACACGACGTATGCGGCGGGATTCCTGACGGTGGAGGAAACCGGACGGCGCTGGGGACATTGTGCGCGTGACGCCGGCTGGTCGCTGAATGCCCGGCTGCATGTGGTGGCCGATGGTGCGGACTGGATCCGTCGGCAATGCCAGGAGGCGTTTGGTGATCAAGCCGAGCTGCTCATCGACTTCTTTCACGTCAGTGAATATCTGGCCGCGGCCGCCGAATCCTGCCGCCCCCAGGCCCCGCGGAGGTGGCTGCATACCCAGCAGCAGCGGTTGCGCCGGGGTGCGGCGGACAAGGTGCTCGCGTCTTTGGCCGCCGACCTCGAGCCGGCCACCGTCCCAGACGAGGAAGCTCCGGTGCGGAGCGCTCATGGCTATCTCTCCAGGCGCCGGCCATACCTCGATTACCCGAAAGCGCTGGCTCGCGAACTACCGATCGGCTCAGGCTTGATCGAGTCCGGACACAAACACGTCCTGCAAGCTCGCCTCAAAAAGCCGGGCAGCGCTTGGTTGTCCCACAACGCGCATGCTCTCGCCCAACTGCGCATCATCCGCGCCAACCAACTATGGGAATCCTTCTGGCAGGACCGCAAAGCTGCCTGATCACCGGCACCACTTTCAATCACACCCAGTGGACCTTGGCCGCAAACTCAAAAGTTGACTCTCTCAATAAAATTCTCAACCCTGCGGTCGATATGGTGTTCTCATGATTTGAGAAGGCTGGATGACACCTTTCACGAGTGGACAGTCGAAGAGACACCACTACTTGTGAAGCAACTCGAAACCCTCCAAAAGGACATGAACAATCGCAAACTAGCATTCGCTCTGCTCACCTGCTGCACTTTAGCGGCTGCCTACGGACAAGATTCTACAACCGCGAAGCCCAACCTCCTAACAAATCCGTCCTTTGCCGACGGACAAAACGGCTGGGAGTTCCACAGCGCCCATGATCGCGGTCAGGCAACGATCGATGCCATCGAAAAACATGGCGAAAAAGCCGCCATCCGCATTAATAACGCATCCGGCGATGACAGCATCTTAAGACAGGCCATCCAAGTGAAACCAAAGACGCACTATCGACTCACAGGCTATATCAAAACCAAAGATATCGTAGGCAAGGATGGCGCGTCTCTCTGCCTTGAGGGCGGATTTGAGCATTCACCGTTCATTACCGGAACGAGAAGTTGGACAAAAGTTACCTTGGAATTCGACAGCGGAGCCGCCGATACTGTCAAAGTAGGGCCTCGTCTAGGCTATTATTCGGGTCCGGCAATGGGGACAGCGTGGTTCTCTGACCTCTCTTTGGTGGAAGCCGGTCCCTCGAGAAAGCGGTAATAGTTCACTATTTTTCCACCTGTTGCAATTGGTGCGGCGTACCGCCGGGTGTGCGATGGAGAGGGGAACCACGGTTCCCCTCAAACCCCTTCTCTCGGGGGACATGGCTCCGCACCTACGTGGGCCACTCCGCGCGCCGCTTGGCGGCTGTCGCCGAAAGGACTCCATCCAGCGACGGGAGTGGATTTCCCGAGGCCAAGCCAGAACCCGTGCCAATTGCAAATGCTGTTCCGCGAACAATCGCACCGCACCACGACCCCGGCGCGTTATGGATATGCATACCTTTGTCGGCCCTTCACATCGAAAAAAACGATTTCACTGTGATCACATTCCCACCCAAAAAGAATCGTCTGATGAGAGGTGCGAAAAAGACCCTCAAGATGTTCCCTCAGGCGTTCATCCTCTTCCGCGGTTGTTCCGCCCGCGGTTCCGATGGCACCGTGAAGCTGAGCGAAAGTTTTAATCGCAGAAGCATCGTTCGCCGCTTTAGTCCATTGTGTCTGAGTCGCTTCAATCTTCTTGAGGAGCTTCATCTCAGCTACGGTTTCTGCCCAAAGCTGCGGCATCGGATTATATTGCTCCGCGGTTGACTGCCGCGCTGCACAGCCACTCAAAGATAGCGATATCGCCGCTAGCAACGCATTTGCAATGTACGACAGACGACTTCTCACGTCGTTTGGATAGCACGAAGAACACAGATTTCGGAAGGCGATTTTCCTCTTTCCCGTCGTCTGGAGTTTCTACCGAGGGAAACGAGAGGGAACCCACGGTTTCCCTCAAACCGTTCCTCGGCTTCTTTCCTCCGCGAAAGGAAGAGCCGTCTGCTCCGCGCGGGGTGGCAATTGATGTTGAAACGGAAAGAAGCGGAGAGATCACGAATCCCTACTGTCGAGGAAACGGACAGGCGTTCGAGTTGCACCTCCCGGTGATAAACGCGACGCGCCGGGACTCGGCTAAGGTTGTGTGACCACCAGTCGAATCCACCGCTGTGCAGAGCCGGCCACGGGTGTTGTGTCTCGCAGGGTCAGCGTCCGCACACCGCCGACAGTGATATCGCTGACGATCTGAACGTAATTCGTTCCGCTATTCCACGTCTGCAAATCGGATGAGACCTCGCCGGAAATACTGATACCGTTGGCCGTGGGGTCGAGCGTGGCGGTCATCACCAAGTAAGTTTGACCGTCTGAAAGATTGACCGTCGGCGCCACGACCGGCAACGATACCGCCGCGCCGGCCGCCAGCGGATCTCCCCCAAGCGCGTATTCGAGCAGGTTCGAAATACCATTGCCATTCGGGTCCGCGTTAGGGCCGGCGATGCTCGAGTCCCCGGCATTGGCTCCGAATTTCGCGCTCTGCCAAGTGGCTAATGTCCATTGCACCGCCAACGTAAAGGTCTGGGTCGCTGCCGGCGAAATGCCGTTGCTCGCAGTGATGGTGATGGCGATGGGACTTCCTACGGTGCTGGACGGTACGCCGGTGAGGACGCCCGTATTGCGGTCGAGACTGGCCCAAGACGGCAGTCCCGTGGCCGAAAACGTCGCAGCGGGTGTGCCGCTCGCCTGCACCGTGAAGCTGCCCGGTCGCGTCGCCGTGAAGACCGCGCCGTTGGCGCTGGTGATCTGCGGAGGAACGTTCACCGTGAGCGTCGCGGCGGCGGATGTCACCGTGCCTGCGGGATTGGTCACCGCTACAGTATAGTTGGCCGCATCCGAGGAACCCGCGCTTGGGATCGCGTAGGACACTCCGGTGGCGCCGCCGATGGCGACGTTGTTTTTGTACCATTGATAGGTCATCGCCAGCGGGGACGTCGCCGCCACGCTGAAAGTCACGCCTTGCCCCGCCAGAACAGTTTGCGAGCCCGGCGGCGTGCCGATCACGGGCAACGGGGCCCAGCCGATCGCGTTTCTCGCATCGCTGTAATAGGCGGCGCTCGGCGAATCGATCTGCTGGTTCGCCAACACCGTGCTCGTTCCCACCCCGGTGGCAATGTTGTTGAAAGTGGGTCGCCCGCTCACATTAAGGAGCGTCGCACCGGTGAGATCGGTGCTTTGATATTCCCACCACTTGATGCTGGGCGCAGTCGTGGCGTTGTTGAGTTGCCAAGCCGACGAAATGATGTGCGGGCCCATTTGGCAATTCATCCACACGACCTGGCTCGCGGGAGAGGCCGTCGGGTCTACGCGAGCCAGATAGGTTCCATTCGCCGCCACGGTTGCATCCGAGGTTAGTTTGCAGTTGGCGAAAAAGTAGCCGGGGAATGTGGAGGGCGAATTTCGCGCCTGCACATAAATCCCGCCGCTGGCCAGCCCGACCATCTTCAGCTCGCAGTTGGCGAAAAACGTCAACCCGCTGCCCCAGATGAAGTCCACGTTGCCTTCGATGTAGCAATTGGTGAAGAAGGCCTGTCCCCCATTACTCATCACCGTGTCCTGGTAGCTTAAAATATTTACCGCGCAGACTGTCATGCCCCGGGCGTTGTTTCCGACCCAGAAGGCTTCGGCCTGCGAGCCACCGTTGGGCGTACTATTGCGAATCGTCAGGTTCTGAATCGTGAAATCATTCGGGTCAGCGCCGAAGACGCTGCGCTGGCCGATGCTCGTCGGGTTGCTGATCAGCGTGTTGTTGTTTGTCAGGTACTGGATGACCGTCCCCGCCTGGCTCTGGCCTTGCATTGTCACCAGATTCTGCCCGGTGCGCAGCCGGACGATTTCATTGTAGGTGCCATTCGCGATGTTGATCGTCCGTGGAATGGTGTTGGCCGGCGAAAAGGGGACGAAGTCCACGGCACCCTGTACCGTATCGAAATCGCCGCTGCCATCCGCCGCCACGGCAATGCTGGCTGCATTGGCCGCAGGCCCCGCGGATTTTGTGGTGAACGTCCAGGTGGCGTTGTCGCTGATGCCACCAAAGGTCGCCCCGTTGGAATCGAGCAGCACACCCGGCTCGATATTGACGTAATATGTTTTGCCATAGGCGAGCACCGTGCTGCTGTGCAACGCGATCGTGGCGGTATTCCCACTCGTCGTGACCGGCATGTAATTGAAATTCACTCCGCCAATGGTTTTGGGCATGTAACGATATGCCGTGCCGAATTGATTGACCGTAGTTGCCGTTGACATATCGATGGTGTCCACGGGCGTAGCTGGATTCGAGGCATCGTAAATGACGATGCGCCCCGCATTGCCCGCGCTCACCGGTTGATTGAAGGTCAGCTTCAGGAGCACATCGCGGTTTTTGCCAATCCCGCCATTCGCTGGGGCGAGAGACGAGAGGCTCATTGTGGATGAAAGAACCCCGACATAAACGGCGCTGGACGTTACGGCACCCGCGGCATTCGTAATGACACAGGAGTAATAGCCGGCATTGGCACCGGCGGCGTTGCTGATCGAGTAGCTCGAGGAAATGGCTCCGGCGATGTTCACTCCATTGAGCTGCCATTGATAAGTCGGCGCGGGTGTCCCGCTGGCGTTAACGGACAGGGTGTAAGTTCCATTGGAGGCCACCGTCGCGGCCACCGGCTGCGTGGAAATATCCGGCGCTTGCTGTACGGTGAGCACCGCTGCATTGCTTGTCGCGCTCCCGGCGCTGTTGGTCACGGTCGCCCGATAGCTGCCGGCATCGCTCAATGCTGCGCTGGCGATTGAATACGTTGCATTCGTCGCGCCGCCGATGTCATTGAAGGTGTTTCCGCTGTCCGTGCTCTTGCCCCATTGGTAACTGAGTGGTGTAGTGCCATTTGCCGCCACAGTGAAGCTGGCCGCGGCCCCCACGAGCACCGTGGCGCCCGACGGCTGGGTCGAAATCGACGGCGCAACCACACTCGAGGTGATGGTGACGGTATCGCTGGTGCTCGTGGTCGAGCCAGCACCATTGGTGATCACGACGTTATATAAGCCGGCATCCGCATTGGTTACATTGCTCAAGGTCAGCGATGCCGTGGTGGCGGTCGCGTTACCCGTAATCGGCGTGAACGTCGTCCCACCGTCGGTGCTTTTCTGCCACTGGTAGCCGGTCGCGCTCGACGCCACCACGGAGACGGTCAAGTTGCTACCACTACTCACGGAGGATGCGACGGGCGGCTGGGTGGTGATGATCGGTGGCGGCGTGAGTCCGGCGATGTTCTTCAAAGTCAGCGTCACGCTGCTCGCGGTGCTGTTGAAGAACATGAAAGCGAATTCGTTGAATGTGGTGGCGCCTTGGGGCATCGATGCATTTGCGCTGTAGATGGTTCTGTTGAACGTCGTTCCTCCACTGGCCGCGTCCGCATACCACACGCCCGCGGCCGAGGTGCTGGTCCCAGCCCCAATGCTGGCCGAACCGCCGACATTTTCAACCAGGCGAAAGGTCACATTGGTGCTGCTGCCATCGGTAAACTGGCCCACCGCCCCGGAACCCGGTCCGACCGCCGCGCCCAGCTGCGTCCCGCTGGCGTAGCCGAGTAGATTCGCCGTGGTGCTGGTTCCTCCGAAAACTTCCGCCGCAATGCCGGTCGATTGTTGATAAGAATCGGTCCACAACCCGACGTCGTCCGTGAATGCGCCGGCGTTTCCCGGGGCGGTCGCGCCATAATTGAACAGGCCATAAGCTACGAATCGCCTGTTGATGACCGGCGATCCCGTAGCGCCGAAGCCGCCGCTCGCCATCAGCGTGAAAGTAAGGGTCTGCGTTTGGCTCGCCGCCAGCGTGACGGGCGCAAAATTCGTGGTGACCAGTGTATAAGTCGTATTTGCCGGAATGGTGAAAGTATAGGTCCCAGCGGAGTTATCGTAAGTCGCCGCACTGGCGCTGACCCGTGTTCCGCTGGTGTTGTAGGACGACCAGACGAGCTGCGCGCGCGCCGGCATAAGGATGCCGAGCAGCAGAATGAGAGGCAGAAGCAATCGTATTCTCATAGAGGGAGGAATGCGCCCCACTTTGCCGCCTGGTGGCGCGAACAGAAAGCGAGCACCTATGCAGTAACCTGCAATTAGGATTGAATTTAATGCACCGGCGAAATGAGCTTCGCCATTACCTTCCCGGCTGCCATTGATCGGAGCTGCCAAGGATTCGTGACACCGACATCGCGCCCGCATCTGCTGGGGAGAGCTGTTTTGAGATCGGGTGGCGTTTGCTCACGTCCAGCACCCGGCCGGCGAGATCCGTGCTGCTGAATTCCTCGAAGCGCAAGGCATCGCTTCCAGCCCCGGTCAATGGCCACGCCGCCGGAGCAACATGGACACCCATCGCGCAGCGAATGAAGCACACGTGGCTCGCAGGAAAACGCGCAGTTTCGATACGAGCCAGCCAACATTTTGAGAAAAAGGCATCGGTCGGCACAGTCCGCGCAGCCTCCTCGACGGAGGACTGTTCACATGCTTATGCACAACAGGCTTGCTCTGGAGAGCGACTCGCGCGACATAGTGCGTGCGCTGCCGCCGACTCGGCGGCCCGCTTTTGTGCCCGTAGCTCAACTGGATAGAGCAGCGGTCTTCTAATTTTTTCAGGCCATTTTCCGCCCGAATCGCTCCGAATCCTCCACAGTCCGCCAGAGCCGATGGGCGCTTGATTCGCGGGCGATTGATTGTCTTTCCGAGTCCTCCCGAAAACTCCCAAAATTTTCAATCGGGTTACTTTTTCGGGTTACGAATCGAGCTGCGGTTTCCGCTCCGCACGTGTGCTGATGCGCAGCGGCCATCACGCAGAACAGGTTCACTTTGTTCGCTTGGATTGTTTCGGCACGTAGCATACCAGGGCGCAGATCATTGCCATAGGGTGAGTGACCCATAACGTGTAATAGTGAAAGCGGCTGTAGGTGAAAGCGGCCTTCGACACTTCCGTCAGCTTTCCGTGATCGGCCACATAATATCGTCCCGCTTCCGTCTTTCCATTTACTGCGTCGCCCCGAAGCACCGAAGCCCCAATCAGGAACGCAACGAAGTTGACGATCGCAACGATGAAAACGATCGAACAAAATCTGTTCACCTTTGAGCCGGACGGTGCGGGTATCGCAAGCGGCGCAGGCTGGGTAGTGGCAGGTTGCGCGATTGGAGGGTGCAACAACGCTTCAATGTCGTGGACCGCCTTGGAGAGCTTGGCCGCGGCTTCGGAATCGTCGTTCATAGGCATGCCACAGTCGTGCCGGAGCGTCTTCGTTGCAAGGTGCGGTTCCTCAATCCATCCCTGATGGATGTCGCGTTGCAGTTGCGCACGAGAGGAGGGCTACGCGCCCTCCTCAAACCTCTGCGTGTTTGGGGGGAACATGCTCCGCGCTACGCTTGGCGGCTGTCGCCGTAGGGAGCTCTATCGCCGAGCGTCCCAGAATGCCTGCATCTCTTCGATAATGCAGAAATCAATCGGTTCGAGCTCGAAGCCGAACGCTTCGTCACGATGGCGGTCTTCGATGTCCCGCCACCAATCGGGAAAAATCATCACGTCCCCTGACCAATCGCGGGCCGTTTTCGTGAACTCCGTATCGGTCAGGAGGTGAGCCGAATTGATGAGGTCAGACATGACACCAGTCAGGCGAAACGCCCATCGTGCGCCCCACGCCTCCCGCGCTTGATGCATCTCGGTTATGCCATGCAGCGCCGCTATGGACCGCGCTCTGGTGCGCCACTCACAGGCTCCCGGCGTCGCCCAACAGAAATCATTCGGGCGCATCTGCGAACCGTGCCAGCCCATGTAACGCACGAGCTTTTTCCCTTTGTCCTCTGGTCGCCGCGCAAGAACGTTCTTCTCGACATACTTTGCGACATAGCGAGAAATAGCTTCACCGGTTTTGCAAATCGGCGACAGTTCCGCACGGCCAAACCCGTAGCCCGGAAGCCGCTCACGGAACAGCGCCCACAGCCGCTGCAATGCCTGTGACGCGCTCTTTTTGTAACCATGTTTTGCATTGAACGCAGTGAAATCAAATCCAGTGCGGATGTCTTCCCGGCATTCGACGATCAGATGAAAATGAATCGCGCCGGATTTATGCCGTTCCGTGACAATGACGGCCCGAGGGAAGGTTTCGCGCAGGAAACCGGTGGTCAGGCTATTGATTCGCCGCGATGCCTCCGCGGGATCGAACACCTGGACGAAATGGGCATTGCCCTCGTGACGGCAAACGCAGCCTGCTTCCGCACAGCTTTTCCAATCGCCCACGGTCAGCGTCAGAAAGCCGATCCGTTCAAGCCCCGCCTCCTCGAACATTCGCGCTACGTTATTTTCCAACGCATAGGCCGTTTTCCTTTGTGATCCGTTGAGGGTGAAAGCCTCGCTGATTTTCCCGGAATCTTCCGCCTCGTTTGAGTTGTGACTCGTAGACAAGGAAGGGCGCAAAGCGCCCGACTCGTCCCAGGCCCCGTCTTGCTCCAACCGCGCCGGCACTCCCACTGGATAGACCTCTTCCGCCATACGAATGACCTCCGCTAAAGCAAAGGGACGGCGTAGCGGCGCTTACGCGCCGCAAACGCCGTCTCCTTCGAGTTCCAGTTGTGCGGTTGTGTCTCGCAGGAAGCGAAGAAGCTCCTGCACGGGATAGAGCGGGCGACGAGTTGCGCGAGACGGCCGCAGCAAGCCGCGCTTCGTCAGCTTGTCAATTTGCGATGGACTGATGCCGAGCGATTGCGCGGCTTCATACCGAGTGAGCGCTAATCTCCCGGAGGAGTCAGCGAAGATATTGGGTGCTTTCATGGCCGCAGACCCTGCCGGGTTTGCGACCGCTTAAAACCGACAGCCCTACCTCTTCCGGTGTCTGAATTTCCGTTTCTTTACTGAGCCATTGGGACGCCCGCGGTTACGCAATTTGAAGCCGATGCGCTGGCACAATTTCTCGAATCGCTTGAAGTTCCCTGCGAGGTTCGGCCCCATCGCTTTGCAAAAGGCTTCGTGGACAGCGCGAACGCTTTCGAATCTCCCGTAGACGCGCCATCCGACCATTAACGCGAGAAGGATGCGTGTATTTGTCCGTTCGGACGCCGATGGGCTTTGCTTCATTCCTTGCGAAAATGCAGAAAAAAACTCACTACACTCCGCGTAGTCAGCGTCGATCGCATAAGCACAAGCGCGTTTCATAGCATCAGCCAATTGCTCAGCGTAATCGCCCAAAATATCGCCGTAAGTAGCCGGGAATCCACCCGCAGGTTGCAGCAGGATCGACATACCCATAGTGATCTTTTCAGAATTGCTAGTCGGCTCTACGAGCGCATTGAAGGCCGCTATTTGATGGCCAAGGATTCCCCCAAGCATACGCGGGGTGGCCTTCAGCTCGCTCCCTAATTCGGCGATGGGGAGAAAGGCGCTCATAACCTCACGACTGGCGCGTGCAACCCATTCTGGCCACTCGCCTTCGAGCCATTGAGGTTCTGGAAGGTTCTCGGGGAGCACACCAAGTTCCTCGAAGCACCGTTGATACCACGGCACTTGCTCTTGATTATCTGGGACATTTTCCATCACCCGTTTTCAATTAGGCCAAAGACAGCACATCGAAGGTCATTCGCTTGGCCATCGCCGTGCTGTGCTCGTTGCGGAGATGGCCGTACGTTTGCGCAACTAGCACACCGCCGTCTTTGTGCCCAAGCCAGCCGGCAATCACCTTGAAATCACAACCGGCCTCGATGGCGTTCGAGCAAAAGAAATGGCGCATCGCGTGATGGCCGAAGTGTGGCAGGCCCACTTTCTTGCACGCCGTGCCGATGGCTGTCTTCGCGGAGTCCAACGGAAACAGCCGGTGTGAATCCGTCCGCTTTGGCTGACTCTCTGCGAGACGCTCAAGCAACCGACGAAGCGGCGGGAAAAGCGGAATCGTTCGCACTTCGTGATTTTTCGTCCCCTGCTCGCCACCAGTGACCAGCAGCAATTCCGAATCAAAATTGACATCGCGCCAGCGCACTTGCGTCGCCTCGGTCAACCGCAAACCCGAGTAACCGAGGAACTCCACGAAATCCGCTGCGATCTTCACGCGAGGCTCTGCGCGCAGCGTCTCCACCAACTTCCGAAATTGCTCCTTCGTGGGAATCACCAACTCCGCTTTACCGACCTTGCGCTTTTTGATGTCGAGCGCCGGATTGTCCAAGATGATGCGGAGATTGCCCCGCGCATACTCGAAAAGCCGCCGCAACACTTCCCGCTCGTAGTTGAAGCTTCGCGCACTGACCGCCCCGCCGCGCTTGATCTTCCATTTCTCGATTTGCGGCTGGCCGATGGAGCGGACCGGGAGACCAGCAAAGAACGGCTTCACGGTCTCGACGATCCCCGAAAGGCGACGGTGCGAACTGGGCCGCAGGTCGGGCTTAATGAACGCCAGCCAGCGCTTGGCGAGTTGATTGAACGTCATGGTGCGCGCGTCCCCTGTCAGGCCATGCGCTTTTGTCCGGAATTCGGCCAGTCGTCGCCGCGCCAGGGCGGAGTCGTCAGTTTTGAGCGAACGTCTGATTTGCTTGCCCCGGACCTTAAGAAGCGCGAAATACGTGCCGTGCTTGTTCCTGTAAAGACACTCCGCAACCTTAGTGAGAGTTTGATCGTCGCTCATGACGGCCAAAATTTTACCGGGTTACTAAATCGGGTTACAAGCCGGAAAATCTGTCAATTTAAATTGATCGTAAGTAGCTTATTGTAAGTATTTTGTGCCCGTAGCTCAACTGGATAGAGCAGCGGTCTTCTAAACCGCAGGTTGCGAGTTCAAGTCTCGCCGGGCATGCCCTTTTGAAAGGATGAAGGCAGAAGGATGAAGAGAAGCATTTGGGCGCAGGGCGATTTTCGAAAATTCGCGATGCGCCAATTTCTTAATCCTTCCGCCTTCATCCCTCATCCTTCGCCCTCACCCTTCCACCACCGCTACCGCGCCGTTACTCGGCGCGTCTGCGGTCTGATGCGGGTCCTTGGTGCGTTCGGCGAGGGCGAGGAGGAGGTCGCTCTTGGAGATACTGCCGATGAGTTTGCGGTTCGCACCGGTGGTAACGGGGAGGCGCTCGCCGTCGTGGCGGGCGAAACGTTCGAGCGCTTCGACGAGACTGGCGTCGGGGGCGATGGTGGGAAAATCCTCCTGCACGAGGTCGCGGGCGATGACCAGTTCCGCGAGTTCGCTTTGGGTGAGATTACTTTTTACATCGTGCAGGGCGATGACGCCGCGGAAGCCGCCATCCACGGAGGTAACGTAGAGGTAGCGGAACCGGTGGGAGATGAATTTCTGCGCGATGGAGCGGAAGTCGGCGTCCTCGTCGACGTTGACCGGGTTCGGCTTCATGATGTCAGCCACGCTGAGCTCGGCGAGTTGCTTGCGGTAAATCTCGCCGCCCTTGCGCTTCAACGATTCGGCGTAGATGGATTTCTTTTCAAACGCCAGGCACGCGTAGTGGGCGATGACGCAGGCGAGCATGAGCGGCAGGATGAGTTGATAGTCGAGCGTGAGCTCGAAGAGCATGATGATGGCCATGATCGGCGCATGCGTGGTGGCGGCGAGGAAGGCGCCCATCCCGATGACGACGAAGACCTGTGGATTGAGCGGCGTGCCCAGCCAGAGAGGTTGCGCGGCGTGCACGGCCAGGTCGCCGAGACACGCGCCGACGAAGAGCGTGGGAGTAAAGACACCGCCGACTGCACCGGAGCCAAAGGTCGCGGCGGTGGCGATGAGCTTGAAGAGGAGGATGAAGACCAGCGCCTGCCAGAGCAAATTGCCGTGGAGGATTTCATTCACGACGCTGTAGCCATTGCCGCACACTTCCGGTTGCCAGATGGCGAGCAGGCCGACGATCAACCCGCCGAGGCCCAGGCGCACGTAGGTGGGCAGGGCGAGCTTGGAGAACATTCGCTCACTGGCCCGCAGCAGGCGCAGGAACCACGGCGCGAATAGGCCAGCGACCAGCCCGAGTAGCATGAGCGGCAGGATTTCCCAATTCGACCCGAGATGCACGGAAGCGATTTCGTAAAGCGGTTGTTCGCCGAGCAATTGGCGCACGGTGAGGGTCGAGACGACCGAGGAAAAAACCAGCGGGCCGAACGATTCCATGGCCAGCGATTGCAGGATGATCTCCGCGACGAAAAGCGCGCCGCCGATGGGCGCATTGTAGGCCGAAGCGATGCCGGCCGCCGCGCCGCACGCGACCAGGAGGCGCAGTTGCAGCGTGGGCGTTTTCCGCCAACGCCCAATGAGCGAAGCGATCATCGAGGAGAGCTGGACCAGCGGGCCTTCGCGGCCGATCGACGCGCCTGAGGCAATGGAAAACATCGCCGAGAGACTTTTCACGATACTGGAGCGGAAGGAGATGATGCCATCGCCGAGCACGATGGCCTCCATGTAGTCCGTGCTGCTCCGCCGGCGCCCCCAGCGCACCCCGAGAAAAATGGTCAGCCCCGCGAGCACGCCGCCGATCGCCGGCACATACAGCCGCTGCAAGGGGCGAAGATGCTCGAAGCTCTCCACCAGGCCGCTGTACTGCTGGGTGAAGGCGTAGTGGACGAGCCCCGTCAGCTTGCGAAAAGCGACGGACGCACACGCGCCGGCAAAGCCGATGACGCCTGCCCAGAAGAGCGTGACCTGCAATTCATTCGGGCGAATGATTTCTGACAACCACACACGCAGCCGCAGCAGGAACTTCAATTCCTTTGGCGACATTTGCTTTTCGGATGCTGGCATTCCCTCCCAATTTGCCGTCGTGCGACGCTATGCGTCAATGGCGTGGAGGACCACTTTTATTGCGGCAGCGTCGAGGTGTGGCTGAGAATGCAGCGCCATTGGCCGCCGACGCGGATGAAGGTATCGGTGAAAAGTTCGTTCGTCTCGAATCTCTCACCGCGATACTCCCCATGAGGGGCGCCGCGGCCGATGACGATCGCCGTGTCACCAAAAATCCGGAGGTCCAGGTCACCCAAGGCATAAGACGTGAATCTCAAGTCGCCGTTCCGGAGCTGACCGAAGATCTGTTGGCGCGACAACACCTGGCCGTCGTCACTGACCAACGTCCATTCCTCGGCGAAAATGCTGCCCAGCATTTGAAAATCTCCGTTCACGAGAGAAGCCGCGGAGCGTTTCTCGATTTCCCGCAACTGCTCCTTGTCCGCCGCTTCGTCGGCCCGAGATACCTGGCCCATGAACAAAACCGCGAGGAGAGTGAAAATCAGGAAGGGCCTGCTCATGGACGGAAGTAAAACAGGCTGTGAAGGGAGTGGAAAGTGAAACTGGAGGAACGACGGGCCATGGCCCAGGGCGGCGGATCCGCAACCAAAAGAATTTTTAAACGCAGAGGCCGCCGAGGCGCAGAGAAGAAGTGTGCGAGGGCTTGGGGACTAAAAAACCGCGAATGGAGGCGAATCAACCCGAATGGGAAAACGCATTCGCTTTTCTCCCTATTCGTGTTCATTCGCATCCATTCGCGGTCAAAAACCTGCGGAAGCAGCGTCCGCTTTTTCGGGTTCGTACTGCAATGTGACGATCAAAGTCCCATCTTGGGAGCGCGCCGGAGCCCCTACGACAAGCTCAGGGTCTCGAGTCTGTCGAAACGGCGCATCCCGTAAAGTTCGGGCGCGTTCCTCCGTCTTTACGAACTCGCTTGCTGCATCCCCACGGGGAAATGCTAGCTTTGTCCCACCGCCTTGAAAACGCCTGCCATCGAAGATGTTCTGCGCCCGTTGCGCGTTGCCCGCCGGCGGCTGGGCGTGCAATTCTTTCTCGTCGCGCTGGTCAAGGCCGGGCTGCTCGCCGGTGCGGGATTGCTCATCTTCGGAGCGGTGAATCGGTGGCTCCTCGAGCGGCTGCCTTGGAATGCGCAGGTCACCGGCTATGTCATCGTGGCGGCGGTCCTGCTGGCGCTGCTGGTCACGCTGGCTCGCCGGCGGGATCTTGTGGAAACCGCGGGCGTCCTCGATCGTCTCGGCGGCACGCATGATCGTTTTCTCACCGCGCTCACTTTCTATTCCGCTGCGGAGGCCGACCCGATGCACGAGCTGGCGGTACAGGAATGCACCCGTTTCGTCCGCGCTGGGAAATTCAGCGGACTCATCCGCATCCGCATGCCACGGCAGGTCGTTTATCTGCTCGTGCCGGTCCTGGCCATCGCCCTCCTGCAGTGGGAAACGCAGCACACTTTCGCCGTGCGTGAAGCCGATAAGATCGCCGCCCGAGCGGCGGTCGAAGACACGGCGAAACGCCTCGAACAACTGGCGAAAGAGACCGCCAAGGCCAGCGAAGAAAACAAGGCTGACGCCTTGAAGAAACTCGCCGAGCAACTGCAGAAGGGCGCGGAACAATTGCGCGCCAATGCCACCAACCCGGAGGAAGCCGGCAAGTCCAAGCTGCGCGAGCTTTCCGCGCTGGAGCAGATGGTGCAGGACATGCAGAAATCGCCGGCCGGGCTCACGCCCGAGGAGCAACAAGCGCTGGCCAAGGCGCTCGAGCAAAACGAAGCGACGAAGGAGGCCGCGAAGTCCCTCGCCGCGGGAGATCAGGCGAAAGCCGCCGAGGAATTGGAAAAGGAAATGCAGAAGCTCGCGGAGCAAAAGGACGGGGCGACGTCGGAGGAAATTCGCAAACAATTGGAGGACGCCGTGAAGCAACTCGCGCAGCAGAAGCAGCTTTCCGAGGCGATGCAAAAGCTCGCGCAGCAGTTGAAAGAATCCGGAGCGAAACAGGGCGGCAATTCGAGCGAAGCGGCCAAGGCCCTCGCGCAGATGTTGCGCCAGATGGCGCAGGGCAAGAGCGGCCAGCAATCCGGCGGCCAGCAGAGCGAGCAGAGGCTGCAGAATTTGCTCGCGGCCTTGCAGAATATGAAAGCGGGCGAAGGGCAAAGCCAGGAGAGCAAGGAGCCGCAATCCGGCCAGCCGGGCGCCGGCGTAAAGATGCAATCCTTCGCCGAGAGCAATCCGGATGGCGTGCCCAACCCCGGCGATCCCAATCTCCCCAGCGGGCATCCCGGCGGTGAGCATGATCTCGGCACGACCGATTCCGTCTTCGGCAAAGACCAGAACGCCGCCGGCAAGGAAGGCGAGAAAAAGCTGCTCTCCGCCGGCCGCATGGGCGATGGCGAAAGCATGCAGCAGTCGCTGCAATCCGCGGGCGATCATTCGAAGTCCAATCGCGGCTACAAGAAGCTCTACGAAGCGATGGCGCCCGCGGCTGAGGACGCCGTGCTCCAGGAAAACATCCCGCTCGGCTCGCGCTTCTTCATCAAGCGCTACTTCGAATCGATCCGGCCGAAGGAATGAGGGGAGATTTTCTTCCAGAAAATCCAACATCCAACACTCAACGTCCAACATCGAACATCCAATGGAAGAACTGCGCAGCGAAAGGGAGAATGGGAGAAACCGGTGAATGGGCCAGCGGAGGAAGTCTCCCATTCACCCTTTCTCCCATTCCTCCATTCCCCCTAATTGGATGTTGGATGTTGGGTGTCGGATATCGGATGTTCTGCCTTTCTCTCCCCTCCACATGACCCAAACGCCGAATCTCGAAAACCAGGTCGAACAATTCCGAGCCAGCTTCACACGCATCCGCGACGAGATGATGAAGATGATCGTCGGACAAAAGGAAATCGTCGAAGGCGTGCTCGTCGCCTTTTTTGCCGGCGGCCACGTGCTGCTCGAAAGGCGTGCCGGGGCCCTGGGGCAAAACCATGCTCGTGCGCACCCTCGCCGAAGCGGGTGGACCTGAAATTTGCCCGCGTGCAATTTACGCCCGACCTCATGCCCGCGGATATCGTCGGCACGAATATCATCACCGAAGGCGAGCATGGGCGGAAGGAGTTCACCTTCCAGCCAGGACCGGTCTTCGCGAATATCCTGCTCGCGGACGAAATCAATCGCGCCACGCCGAAGACGCAGAGCGCGCTCCTCGAAGCCATGCAGGAGCAGCACGTCACCGTCGGCGGCACGCAACATCCACTCGAGCCGCCCTTCCTCGTGCTGGCCACGCAAAACCCGCTGGAAATGGAAGGCACCTATCCCTTGCCCGAGGCGCAGCTCGACCGCTTTTTCTTCAAGCTGAAGGTTCTCTTCCCGACGGCTGACGACCTGCAAACCATCCTCGACCGCACGACAGCGAAGGACTCCCCGGTCGTGTCGAAAGTGCTGCGGAGCCCCGCCGAAGTGATCACCCTGCGCGAAGTCGTCCGCCAGGTGCCGATGGCGAAGGAGGGTCCAGACGTCACGCCATCGACAGTCGGTCCGTCGCCACCCAGTCCCGACAAACGAGCGTGCCACCCCCGCTGACCAGGAAAATATGTCCGCTACGGCGCCAGCCCGCGCGGCGCCCAGGCACTCATCCTCGCCGCGAAGATCCACGCCCTGCTCGATGGGCGCTATCACGGTCTCCCGTGCCGATATCGACCAGGCTGCCGCCCCCGCCCTGCGCCACCGCATCATCCTCAACTTCGAAGGCGAAGCCGAAGGCACGAGCACGGATGAAGTGATCGCGGAGATTTTGAAGCTGACGGCAGGGTAGCTGATAGTCCGAGTCAGCATGAAGGTGGCCGTGGCCTCACTGGGAGGGGCCGACTTCCCAGTCGCCCTGCACCGCGGAGCGGTGCCCGATAGCGACTTGGAAGTCGCCGCTCCCAGTGGCCTGTGCGCAACCGCTTCCCCATTCGCAACCGGAAAAGGAGCGTTCAATTCACGAAACGATCGCGCCCAGTTCCTTCGCCGGCGCACCGGTGCAATTCGCGCAAGGGGTGACGGGTGTCCACGATTCGCGGTAGTTCAGGTTGAATTGACATTCAATCCTGCGAACGAGGCGCATCGCGGAGCGATAAAGGAAGAACCACCACCAGCGTATCGCCGAAGTGAATGTCGATTCAGCCCAGTTTGCCGATTCAACCCAATCATTTTCGCGGCTCCCGCTGATCCGACGCACTTTGTGCCCGAGAGGAGGTCAACAACTCACGCGCGTGGCGCAGTGAAATCTCCGGTGGCAGCGTGCCGGGGCCGGTCTTGGGGACGGCGATGCGCTGGGATAGATAGATGCCGGAGTGACCGCTGAAGAGATAGGCGAGAAAGCAGGCCGTGGCGATGTAGATGACGTGCGTGGCGCCGAAGAGTTCGACACCCATGAGCGTGCAGGCGAGCGGGGTGTTGCTCGCACCGGCGAAGATGGCGACGAAGCCGAGCGCGGCGAAGAGATCGGTCGGCGCGCCCATGATGCCGGCGAGCGCGTTGCCCAGCGCGGCGCCGATGTAAAACAGCGGGGTGACTTCGCCGCCCTTGAAGCCCGCGCTGAGCGTCACGGCGGTGAAGATGATCTTCCAAAACCAGCTCCAATAATGAATCTCCGGTGATTGAAAAAAGGAGACGATGGTCACAGCTCTGGGGTCGGGCGAGGACACACCGAGGCCGAGGTAATCGCTCGTACCCACGAGGAAGAATAGGCCGATGACGACAAGCCCGCCGACCGCCGGACGCCAAGGACCATACGGAACGAGCCGCTTGAACAACGCGCTGAGCCGATGCGAGAGCTCGGAAAATGCGGTGCTGGCCATCCCAAAGGCAGCGGAGGCGACCACGACCTTCAGCAGCAACTTGGGGTCGAGATGGAAGAAGGCGGATGGCGCGGCATTACTGGCGAGAAAATCGATGTGGTAATGCGTGTGGCCGATTCCCCACGCATGGCAGGTCCAGTCGCCGGCCACGGCGGCGATGAACGCGGGCAACAGCGCTTCGTATTCGATGCGGCCGATCATAAGCACTTCCAGCGCGAAGACCGCCCCGGCCAGCGGCGTGCCAAAGACGGCGCCGAAGCCCGCGGCGATGCCTGCCATGAGCAGGATGCGGACGGAACTCGCGTCCAACCGATACCAGCGGCAGAAGGCGCTGGCGATGCTTCCGCCCATTTGCACAGCTGTGCCCTCGCGGCCCGCGGAGCCGCCGAACAAATGCGTGACGAGCGTGCCAAACAAAACCAGCGGGGCCATGCGTCGCGGGACGCCACCGCCCGGCTCATGGATTTGATCCATGATGAGGTTGTTCCCGCCCTCGGCACTCCGCCCGTAGTAGTGATAGAGCAAGCCGACCGCTACGCCCGCCAGCGGCAGGAAATAAAGCAGCCATGGATGCTCGAAACGCCAGTGTGTGACTTGCTCAAGGCCCCACAAAAAGAAAGCACACGCCGAACCGACAACCGCCGCCATGGGAACGATATAGATGAGCCAGCGGAGGGAAAAAGCGATGTGCCCGAGGACGTTTTGCAGGAGGTGACGGATCGCGGTCATGAAATTACTCCGAAAAGGGAAGCGGCGATGGCCAGCGCGCGGTGGCACAGGGACAAACAATGAGATTGGGAGATGAGCGACAGGGGCATGATTCGTCTGTGAAAACAGGAATCATCAGCCTGGCCGTTACCAAGCGGTTCCCCGATCACTCGGGCGGCAGAAATCCATTGCCGTTACGGGCGGAAGAGAACGCGATCACCGGCGATTTGTCAAGGGATCCCGCCGGGCTGCAGAGCCGGTAGCGCACTTTGCCCGCACCATGGACGCGGAATTCGCCGAAGGCGCAGGCCGAGCCATTACCTCCACGAAGTGCATGACAGTCTCAGGCGCTATCCGCGTCTTTTTGCGGAGTCTCAGTGCGAAGGAGGAGGAGCCCCTGGGAGCGGTGACTTCCCAGTCGCCGCCCGAAAAAACCTATGGCGCGTAGCGCCCTCGCTATTGGGGCACCGCTTCGCGGTGCAGGGTGACTGGGAAGTCGCCCCTCCCAGGGGTGCCGTGGCCGCGCTCGATATTTTCGAGGTGGTATACTTGGGGTTAGGGCGCTGACAGAGCAGCACTCCAGCGGATCGCTCTCATTTCGCCGCCGGCAGGGATACCTGCTGGTGACCCATGAGATAGCTGAAGAGATCGAGCGTCTTGTTGTGGAGTAAAGACGGCGAGGAGGCCCCTCGGGCATCATGGAGAGGGGGCTTTCGGTGATCTTGTCGACCTCGGCGCGCTCGACGGTTTGCACGTCGGTCATGGTGCGCAGGGTGAGGGTGCGCTCGTTCTTGGTCGTGATCATACCGGAGAGCACGCGGCCGTCCTTGAGGGTGATGATCGAGAGTCGGAAGTCGGGCGCGACGACGGCGCTAGGATCGGCGATGTTTTCGAGGAGATAGTCGAGGTTATCGCGATTGGCGCCGGTGAGATCAGGGCCGATCTTGCCGCCTTCACCATAGAGGGTGTGGGAGGTGGCGCAGATGCCGGCGAAGACCTGCCGGCCGGCGTGCGGATCGGCCTTGGCGATGGCCTCCGGGGTGAGAAAGGTGCGCAGCTTGGCGATGAGTTGCTTGATGCCCTCGGGGCTTTCGCGCAAGTCACCCCACACTTCGGTCAGGCGCTTGGTTAGCTCCGGATCGCCGAGGTTGTGGATCTGCCGGGCGTGGAAGGCGGTAATGTCCGTGCGCGGGATTTTGCCGGCTGCAATGGCGTCGAGCAGGGCGTGCGCCCAGGCCGGACGCGTCACCAGGACGGTGATGGCCTGCGGACGGTCGCTGAGGAAAAAGCTCTTGTAAGCACCGACCATCTTCGCGCCGAGCGCGGAATCGCTCTCCTGTGCCAGGCCGCGAATGGCAACAGCGTTGATATAGCGTTCGTTGAGCAGTTGTTCGCAGACCTTGCGCGCGTCCGGCGTCCGCGAATCGATCAGCGTTTGCAAGGCCACCTTGCGCAGGCTGATGTCCGCGCTTTTGTCGAGCGCGACGCGGCGCACTTCATCGAGTGCGCGGCCATCGCCAAAGAGCGCGCCGAGATCGCGCGCCTTGTCGGCCAGCGAAGGATCGAGCTTGGCCACGAGCGCATCCCACGTGGCCGGCTTCGGCGCCTTGCGCCATCCGGTGAAGGCGTCGCTCATGCCGGTAAGGACGTCGGTCTGGAAAGCGACCGGCTTGGCGGCTGTGATCTTGAGCAAGTCGGCGAGCGGCGCGGGATTTTTGTCCACCCCCTCAGCAATGCGGCGGGCGAGGTATCGGCGGGTCAGCGGCAGGGCGCAGCCATCGGCGAGCGCGGGCAGCGCGGCGAGATCCTGGTCGGCCAGCGGAATGAGGCCGTACCACACAAGCATCGGCTGGTTGTGATCATTGGCGTCTTCGGCATGCGCGAGGAGCGGCGCGGCCAACGCGGCACGATTCGCCGTCGGAAGGCGCTGGAGCAGTGAGGCGAGCGTGAGGCGGACGAGACCGCTTTGATCTTCGCGAGCCATGCGGGCAAATTCCGCGAGCAAGTCTGCAGGCGGCTGGGCTTCGGGCCGAGCGGGACGCTGGCTCATCGTCGTGTCCAGCGGCCATTCATCCGTGAGGAGGCGAATCGCCCACACGCGCATGTGCTCGTTGTCATCGTGCAAAAAGCCGCGTAGCGCAGCTTCGTCCAGCGCTCCCAGGCGCCACAGCGTCAACAGCGCCCGCACTCGCAAGACGGGATCGGCATCTTTGGCCAGTAGCTTGCTCAATGCCTCCTTCGCCCATAGGCGCTCTTCGCCAAGCGCGACACCGCCGAGATGGGCAAAGCGGTCCTGCAAGCGTTTGCTGGCCTCGCGCGCGTACCACACATTCGGCGCGCTCTCGAGCTTGAACAATTCCTGCAAGCCGAGCCCGCTGATGTCCCAAGAGCTCGGCGGCGTCTGGGTGCCACCTTCGTAGGTGATCTTGTAGATGCGTCCGCTGGTGCGATTGATGCCGCTGCGGTCGTGGCACTCGCCGGTGTCGCTCCAGTCGAGCACGAAGACCCCGCCATCCGGACCGGTCGCGAGATCGATGCCACGGAACCACGAGTCGCCGAAGAAAAACGCATCGGGCCCGCGCTTGCCGACATAGCCGGTGCCGGTGCGCTCGAGGATCTCCTCGTTGAAACGCCGCCCGTGGAAATTGATGGTGAAGAGTTTGTCGCGATACTCCTCGGGCCAGTTGTCGGCCTGGTAGATGATCGCGCCGCAGTGGGCGTGACCACCGCCGAGGTCATTGGCCGCGCCGTCCCGCGAAGCCTGCCAGCCCTTGCCGGTATCGAAGTGGTAGTGGTCGGCGTGTTGGTCGATGAGCCCGTAGGCGTGCGGGTTTTGGTCGAGGGTAGATGAGCGGGTAAAGTGCGCCCCAGTGATGCTGTGCCAGAGGTGGCCGTTCACCGTATTGATGAAGAAGAGCTCGCCAAATTTGTCCCAATCGTGGCCCCACGGATTGGTGGTGCCGGCGCAGAGAGATTCGAAAACTTTGCGTTGGGGATGATAGCGCCAGATGCCGCCGCGCAGCGGCACGCGTTGGTCCGGGGCGGCGCCCGGCACGCCGATTTCGCCCGGAGCCGAACCGCCGCAACGCCCATAGAGCCAGCCATCCGGTCCCCAGCGAAGGCCGTTGGCGAAATTGTGATAGCTGCCTTCATACGGCACCGCGAAGCCATCGAGCACCACCTGGGATTCGCCGCCGGAGAGCCCGCTGGCATCCTTGTCGGGGATGTAAAGGAGACGAGGCGGGCACATGGCCCACACGCCCTTGTCATCGCGCGCAATGCTGGTGAGCATCTGCAGCGATTGATCGTAGACCGTGCGCTTGGTGGCATGGCCGTCGCCCTGGCGTCTTCAAAGATCAAGATGCGATCGCGCAGCTTGAGGTCGAATTTCAGCGGTGCCTCCGCATAGGTGTAATTTTCCGCGACCCACAGGCGCCCCTTCGCATCGAAGCACGTTGCGATGGGGTTTTGCACTTCGGGCTCGGCGGCAAAGATCGTGGCCTTGAAGCCCGGCGGCAACGTCAGTTTGGAAAGTGCCTCAGCCGGCGAGATCGGTTGCGGGTCACCCTTGTCGGTGTTGTAGGGCAGGGGAAAGTCGTCGGCGACAGCGGTGAGGGCGGTGGTGCTGAGGGCGAGAGCGGCGAGGTACGAAAGAGCGCGCACGGGGATCGAGAAGAAGCTGAGAGTTGAAGGTTGAGAGTTGAGAGCCGCGGCTGGTGGGCCGGGAGATTTCACACGAGCGAAAGTCGCAATCAACCATCAACTCTCCACTCAACCGCGCAGCGCCAACATCCTAAGGCATTCGTTTGCTCGACGATACTGCCAGCCAAGAAGCGGCTCTCAACTATCAACCCTCAACTCTCCACTTTCCTCACCGGCACCGCTTCACACGATTCCCGCCAGCCGGGGAAGTTCCAGGTATTCGGAAAACCGGCGCATTGCCGCGGCTTTACCGGCTGGATGCGGCAATCGCGGCCGTCGAGGAAGATGCATTCGTGGTTGTAAGTGCCGTCGGACATTTCTCCTTTGTCGATGAGGGCGAGGCCGTCGCGCTGCGGGCGTAAGGTAGTGTAGCGCTGGATGAAATCGTGTTCCGTCAGGCCGAGGAATTGGGCCATGCCGGCGATTTCCGATTCCTGGATGAGGACCAAGCCCGGCCAGCGGCAGCAATTCGTGCAGCGCTGGCATTGGTAATGGATCGCGTCGGGCATGGAAGGTGCGAATGAAATGGGAAAGCAGCCGATCACAAGGGCGAACTTGCAATCCAACCCAAGGGTAATGTCACGAAGACGTTTCTTGCTAGTCAGCGTATTTTTCCCTATCACAGCGTAATCCGGAGAAAGGAAAGTAAAATGAAATTGATCGGTCTGAGTTTTGTCATGGCGGGTTTGCTGCTGACCGCCTGTCGGAAACCCGTCGCCCAGACGGAGGACACCTTGGCGCCACAACCGGTGGCCACGACGCAGGCGCCGTCACTCTCTCCCGCACAGACCGCTTCCCCGACCCGTACGGAAACAGTCCCGCCCACCCTCACTCAGACGACTCGGCTGATCGACGCCCCAGCTCCGGCGCCGCTTCGTGAGCTTGCTCCGCCGGGGGTTTTCTATTTGCTCGTCTCCGTGCGCAAGGACACCAAGGATGGTGTCGTCCGGTTGCTGCCCGGGACGGAGGTGCGGCTGGGCAAGAATGGCAAATTCATCACACCGGAGGGGGAAATGACTCTCGATCCGGGTATTCTGACCAACGACATGGCCAAGGCCCGTGTGGTTCGTCGTGCCGACAAGCTCGCGCAGGCTACCGGTTACCCGCAAGGCCTGTCGGCCATATCCGCCGCGCCCAACACATCGGTCCCGCCTCCCGCGCCGACAAGGGCATTGCCGCCCACGCCCGACCCGCTTGCGGCGCTCTTCAGCGCCACTCCGGCGCCCCAGGCCGACAATGCCAATGTGCGCGCGCTGAAATTCCGGCTCTCGGTGCTCAAAAGTGACGAAGCGAAACTGCAGGCCAATATGGACTTTCTCTCTGACAAAGCGCTCCATCCCTATCGTAGCGGAAGGGTGGCGCCCGCGGGCCTGAATAGCACCACCAATCTTACCGATTGGAATCTCGTCAGCGACAAACTCGCGGCCGTGCGGGCGGAAATCCAATCGCTGGAAGCCAAGCTGGGCGTCGCAGCCAACTAAGATCGGTATCGCCGGCGGACAGGTGAGGCGGCAACCGCGGGCGAATCCTCGGACCTAAGTTCCGTGCGGATCCCCGGTAAAGAAGTGCGTTTATTTACCGGCAGGTAAAAATAGTCGAAAATGTCATTATGTTAATTTATTTGCCATTTACGACGTATCCGACCTATTCCCTCCGTTGACACCACGACTCCAAATCGCCAAAACTCCCGCCTCCCGCATGAAAACCTCGCGTCTCCTCCTCCTCGCTTCCCTTGCCAGTCCGTTGGCCTTGCACGCTGCCGTCGACTTTGAAAAGGACGTCAAGCCGATCCTCGAACAGAACTGCGTGCGCTGCCACAACCCGAAGGGCACGGAATTCGAGAAGGGTGATACCGACCTGAATCTCTCGACGAAGGAGACAGCGTTTGAGTCGAAATCGACGATCGTCGCCGGCAACGCGGAGAAGAGCAAACTCTACACGACCACCGTGCTGGCGGATGACGCCAAGAAACTCATGCCGCCACGCAACAAGGTGACCAACGACCTCGAGCGCCTGGCGAAGGCCGACACCGAGACGCTCAAGAACTGGATCAACGAAGGCGCCAAGTGGCCGGATGGCATGACGCTGACCGCCCGCAAGAAGGGCTCGGAATTGGCGACCAAAGGTTCCTCGGCGGAAGCGGAACTCGTGACCAAAATTCACGAGGCCATCGTCAAGAACGACACGGTCAAGTCCGAGAAGGACATGAAGGCTTACACCACGACCATCCCCGGTTCGGACATCACCTTCGACATGGTGCCGATCCCCGGTGGCAAATTCAAGATGGGCAGTCCGGACAACGAACCCGGTCACAAGCCCGACGAATCCCCGGTGCACGAAGTGGAGGTCGCGCCTTTCTGGATGGAAAAGTGCACGGTGACCTGGAACGAATTCGAGCTCTTCATGTACCCGAACGAGGAGAAGAAGGCCCGCGAGACCAAGAAGCTCGACCCGTCGCTGAACGCGATGACCGACGCCGTCACCCACCCCACGCAGCCGTATGTGGAAATGAGCTTCGGCATGGGCAAGGATGGCTATCCGGCGATCTCGATGACCCAGCACGCGGCGAACAAGTATTGCGAATGGTTGAGCGCCAAGACCGGCCAGTTCTATCGCCTCCCGACGGAAGCCGAATGGGAATACGCCGCCCGCGCCGGCACCACGACCGCTTACTTCTGGGGCGATGATCCCAAACAAATCGGCGACTACTGCTGGTATGGCAAGAACTCCGACTTCAAGTATCAGAAGGTCGGCAAGAAGAAGCCGAATCCGTGGGGTCTCTACGACATGCTCGGCAACGTGGTGCAGTGGACGCTCGACCAGTACGACCCGGGCTACTATTCGCACTCGCCGGCTTCCAATCCCTGGAACAAGGCCACCAAGCCGTATCCGCATTCGACCCGCGGCGGTTCCTGGGATGACGACGATGTCACCAAGCTTCGCTGCGCGGCCCGCCGTCCGTCCGATGCTTCCTGGAAGATCCAGGACCCGCAGCTGCCGAAGAGCGTGTGGTATCACACCGACGCGCAGTTCCTCGGCTTCCGCATCGTGCGCCCGCTGAAGACGCCGACGCCCGAAGAAGCGCAGGCCTACTGGAACAGCGGCGTGGAAAAAGATAATCCCGCGCTGAGCAAAGCGGAGTAAAGTAACTCCATGGCCTATACCGATCTCTGGCACTGCAAAAAATGCGGTTCGATGCCGGAGATCATCATGCGCGGGAAGAATTTCCTCGTCCGCTGCAACACCTGCAACAACGAGAAAATCAACGTCTACGCGAACAACATCGATGAGGTGGTGCGCATTTGGAACAAGCGCAATAACCCATCGAATACAGGCCTGCTCGACCGCCTTCGAGGGCTGTTCAAAAAGAAGAACGATTAACGTGCGAGAGCCGGGTTCACTTGGACCCGGCTCTTTGCTGTACCGACATCTTCCGCCTTGCGGATCCAAATGGGAAAATCGAAAGCTGCACAGCGTTATGGGAAAAGACATCTCGCCGGAAGCAGACAAGACAGCCGTGCGCGTGGCGCTGTGGCGTGCCTTGCATCTCGAAGTCGATGCACCGCCGCACGTGTTGGAAGACAAGGTCGGCCTACAACTGGCGGCCCCGGAGGAAGGCTGGCGCCAGCGTCCGGACATGAACCCCCAATGGACGAGCATCTTCCGCGCATCCATCCTCGCGCGGGCTCGCTTTATCGAGGATTTGGTGATGGATCGTATGAACCATCATGTCGGCCAATACGTTATCCTCGGCGCCGGCCTGGACACCTTCGCTCAGCGCCGGCCGGAAATCGCTTCCCGCTTAACGGTCTTTGAGATCGATCAACCCCGTCATCAGGCCTGGAAGAAGCAGCGTCTAATCGAGCTCGGCTATGGCATTCCAGAATGGCTTCGCCTCGTGCCGGTCGACTTCGAAGCTGGCGAAAACTGGTGGCAACGGCTCAACGCTTCCGGCTTCGATTCCAACAAGCCGGCGGTCGTGGCCTCCACCGGCGTAAGTATGTATCTCACGAAAGAAGCGAACTTCTCCACCCTCCGCCAGGTAGCGGCGCTCGCCCCGGGATCCACTTTCGCCATGACGTTCTTGCTGCCTTTGGAACTGGCCGATCCCGAAGTACGCCCGGGTCTGGAGATGGCTGAGAAAGGAGCGCGAGCGAGTGGGACACCGTTCCTCAGCTTTTTCACTCCAGACGAGATGCTGACCTTGGCCAAAGAGGCCGGTTTCAAGGAAGTCCAGCATGTCCCCGCCGCCACCCTCGCCGAACGTTACTTCGCCGGCCGGAAAGACGGCTTTCGCCCACCTAACAACGGAGAGGAATTATTGGTGGCCACGACTTAGCGCATCTCCTGGAGGACGGCGCTCCGTCCTAAGCATTACCCACATCTTTGCCCGTAGTTTGGACGTCGATACGGATAGCGCCACTGGGAGCGGCGACTTCCTAGTCGCCGACCGAAAAACCGATGCGCGTAGCGCCTCTCTTTGAGGGCGTCGCCCCTCCCAGTGAGCTACGGCCGTGTTACCTCTGGTCCTAAATCCGAGGAAAAGATGTGGGTAATGCTTAGGCTCCGTCGCCGCTCGATAATCGGGCGCTGAAGAAGCCTGTCCATACCCGGTGCTATTCGTTCGCCTATTTAAACCCAGAGGACCGAGCGCGACGGAGCCCCAATCAAAGAAATTTTTAAACGCAGAGGCGCAGAGGCGCAGAGAAGAAGCGTAGAGGGCTCGTGTGGGTAAAAAACCGCGAATGGACGCCACCGGACGCGAATCGGAAACGCATTCATCTTCCTCCTCTATTCGCGTTCATTGGCGTCCATTCGCGGTCCTCTTTGGTTTCTCCTCTGCGTCTCTGCGACCTCTGCGTTTTACCCTTTTGGTTGCGGGGGTTTGGTTGCTAGGCCATGAGCGAAACCGCCAAAAGATTCACCGCCTTATCCAAACCGCTTTTGCGCGCCGCAATTCCGCCAGCATCCTCCATTTGCAAGTCACCGTTCCCGTTGTAGTTCAAACCAAAGCTTTTCTCACCCCCGTGATTAAGAAGCTGTAGCCAAGCGTGCCCAGCATACCTAGGCTCGCACTCCCATCTCCTCACCTCCTCATGAATAAACCATCCCAGATTATTCTCCCCGAAGCGTTCAGCCGGCGGAGTTTCCTCAAGACCACTTCCGCCATGGCCGGTGGCGCCCTGCTCGGCGCGCTCTCGCCGGAACGTGCCGCGCATGCCGCGGGCGGCGGTGACGAAATCAAGATCGCCATGGTCGGTTGCGGCGGTCGCGGCTCCGGCGCCTGCGGTCAGGCGCTCAGCACCTATCCCATCGGCCCGGTGAAGCTCATCGCCATGGCGGACATTCATCCCGACCGCCTCGAGAGCTCGCTCCACAATTTGCAGAAGACCCCACGCCGAACGCGTGGACGTGCCCAAGGAGCGCCAATTCCTCGGCTTCGACGCCTACAAGAAGGCGATCGAACTCGCCGACGTCGTCATTCTCTCCACGCCTCCCGGGTTCCGCCCGATGATGTTTGAGGAAGCGGTCAAGCAAGGCAAAAACATCTTCATGGAAAAGCCCGTGGCCACCGACGCCGCCGGCATCCGCAAGGTGCTCGCCGCCGCGGAGGAAGCGAAGAAGAAGAACCTCAAGGTCGCCGTCGGCTTGCAGCGTCATCACCAGGCCGGCTACATCGAGACCATCAAGCGCCTGCAGGATGGCGCCATCGGCGACATCGTCTCCATGCGCGCCTACTGGAATGGCCAGCGCCCGTGGCAGAAAAAGCGCGCCGATCTCGAGAAGATGTACGGCCGCAAGCTCACCGAAATGGAATACCAGCTCCGCAACTGGTACTACTTCACCTGGATCTGCGGCGATCACATCTGCGAGCAGCACATCCACAACATCGACGTCATCAACTGGCTCAAGAAGGGCCATCCGGTGAAAGCCCGCGCCATGGGCGGCCGCGAGATCAATCACGGCGGCTCGGACGACGGCGAAATCTTCGATCACTTCGCCGTGCAGTACGAATATGAAGACGGCTCGATCTCGTTCAGCGAGGCCCGCCATCAGCCCGGCTGCTGGAACAGCGTCAGCGAGCACTGCGTCGGCACCAAGGGCCACGCGGACATCAGCAAATTCCAGATCTTCGCCAACGACCCGTGGCGTTACAAAGCCGAGGGCGCGAAGGATCCTTACCAGCAGGAGCACGACGATCTCTTCACCGCGATCCGCAACAACAAGGAATACAACGAAGCGCCTTACGGTGCGACGAGCACCATGACCGCCATCCTCGGTCGTATGGCCGCGTATTCCGGCAAGGAAATCGAGTGGGACAAGGCCCTCGCCTCGAAGATCGAGCTACTGCCCGAGAAGTTCGCCTTCGACGCCCCGACGAAGGTCAATCCCGGCCCCGATGGCAACTACCCGCGCGCCATCCCCGGCCAGACCGAGGTCCTGTAACCGCATCCGCATCCGAATTCAGTGCGCCCCGTTTCCTCGAATACTACGAGGGAGCGGGGCGCTTCTTTTTAAGTGGAAGGTGAAAGTGAAAGACAACTACTTCTTCCGCGGTTCGACTTTGAGCATGTCGATCGTCGTTGCCATGCGGGCTTGCTTGAGCTTTTGCAACTCGGCGTCCTGCTCGGGCGTGAGCTCTTTTTCGATCTGGGCGATCATCTTCTCGAACACCGCATCGGTGCGGCCGATGGTGTCGAGGCGGATGCCCTTCATCTCGTCCACGCCGTTATCGATAATGGTCTGCACCTTCTGCGCCTGTTCCGGCGTGAGCTTCAGGTGCTGCTGCAGCACGCGCATTACGGTCTGATTCCACATCTCCGGCGCGTGACGGCGCTTCAGCGCGCGCTCCGTGAGCTTCGCCCCGAGAAAGCCGCCCGCGACAAAACTCACGAGCACGATGCCCAGCAGGACGAGGGTGATTTTCCACTTCGGTTTCATAGCAGCCACGCCGAATCCGCCACGGCATTCTCGACCGGCGGCTGCAATGAGGAATCGCCGCCCATGGAAAGCGCATCGTAGGCCGCGAGGCTGAGCAAAATGATGGCCATGGCGCCGAGCACGCGCAGGGCGAGGCGCTGCCAGAGCTGGGCCAGCGACGCATCCGGCTGCGCCTGCCATTGGGCGACCACGCGCGTGGCGAAGCCGAAGGGCGCCGCGTCGCCGGGCGGCGTGGACGCGGCTCCGCGCGCGGAGTTCACTCCCATGTTCCAGCGGCGTTCGAATTCGTTCATAGCTTGAATTCCTTTTGCAATTTCAGCGCGTGGTCACGCATTTTCCGCCGGGCGCGAAAGGCGCGCACCTTGACCAGCGACACGCTCCAGCCGGTGAGCGCGCTGATATCGGCGATGGAACGCTCCTGCAAATCGAGCAGAGTGATGACGAGGCGATCGTCAGGCGGCAGCAGGGAAATGAGCTTTTCCACCATCTCGCGCGCGCCCATGGCATCGGTCGGCGCGGCAGCGGGAGCCTCGCCGGTGAAGAACTCCAGCCATTCGCGCTCGGGATCGGCGAGATCGGCATAGCGCCATTCCGGGCGGCGCTTCTCGGCACGTAGGGCATCGAGGCAAGTGGTGACCGCGAGCCGCGAGAGCCAGTGCTCAAACGGCACACCTTCGCGTCCCTGATATTGCTCGAGGCGGGTAAACATTTTCAAAAAGACTTCCTGCGCGAGATCCTCTTCCGCCATCCGTCGCGGGCGATGGGCGCGCACGATCTTGATGACGAGCGGATAGAGGTGCTCGACAAGCGCTCGCGCCGCCTCCCCGTCCTGACGGCGCACGCGTTCGAGACACGCGGGCACATCAAGGGCGTCGGGCGGCATGAGCACATTGCATCACTGGGGAGTAACGCCGGTGGGAAGTGGAAGGTTACAGGGAAGGGGCAGGATTCTTAATCTTAATCTTACTCTTACTCTTAATCCTCTCCCGACCACGAAAAGGGGGATTAAGATTAAGATTAAGAGCCGCCCCGCAGAGCTCGCCTCAATTCGCCCCCGCCGCGTTCGTGATCACCGTCGGCTGCGCCTCGTTGACCGTCGGGTTGCCGCCGCGCAGCATCGGCGTATTCGTTTCCACCCGGGGCGACTCGGGCACGTAGTTGTGCGCCACCGTCTCGCTCGGCGTCTGCGGGCCCACGGGCCCGGCGATAATTCTGCACCGCCTGGAGAATGCTCATGGCCATCTGCTGTCGATACGCCGGGGTCGCGATGAGCCGCGCGTCGTAGTCGTTGCTCAGGAAGCCCCCTTCGATCAGCACCCCGGGAATCGTGATATCGCGAATGACCACAAACCGCGCGCGCTTGATCCCGCGGTCATACATTCGCGAGCGGACAACCAGCGAGGCATGCGTGGCCGTGGCGAGGGCGATGTTTTCCGAGTCGTTGATATTGCCCGCGCAAGGCTCAAAATCGGAAATGCGCGGGCCGTCGGCCATCATCGAAGGCACGCCGCGCGGGGCGAGGGTGTAGGTCTCCAGGCCGGTGCCGGCGCCGCCGGAATTGAAGTGAACGCTGATGAAGAGCGCATTCGCATACTGGTTGGCGATGCGGCAGCGGTCCTCCAGCGGAATGAAGGTGTCGTTGCTCCGGGTCAGCACCACCCGGTAACCCGCCTGCATGAGCAGCATCCGGGCGCGATTCACCACATCCAGAGTGAAGGATTTCTCGTTGCCGTAAAGTGAGGTCGCCCCGTTGTCGTGGCCGCCGTGGCCGGCATCGAGCACGATGGTGTCCACCAATTCCGCGTTCTTGATCTTCTGCGGCCGCAACACCGGCTCGATGACTTTCGTCAGGTCCATGCGCGAGATCACCGGCACACCGCCGTATTCGGTGATCGGGTAGCTGAGGTTGAACTTCAGCCGGTTGATGAAGAATTCCACGGAACCGACGCTGCCCTTCAGGCTGCGCCCGCCGAGTTCCATGACGGTTGCGTTGCCTACGTGCTGGACGTGGCCGAGACCATAGAAATTGGCCACATTTTCCAAGGGCACGTAGTCGCGTCCGCTGATTTTATACAGCGTCCATTGAGCGTGACTGGAAGCGGCGATGCACAACAGCAGTGCAATCCCCAGGAGCAAAGCCCTTGGCATGGGCGCGCAACCTAGCGGAGGACGCCTCAATCGCAAGTGATTTTACGGCGGAAATGCGGCGAAAGGGCAAAGCCCGAAGATCGGAGGCAGGAGATCGGCGTTCGGTAGAAATCTCTTCCCGATCTTCGATCTCCGAACTCCCATCTCCGTTCTTCGATCCGGTTTGCCAAAGCGCTCGCCCTACGGCACATTCCGCACCCTTTATTTTATGTCCGAACTCGCGAAGACCTACGAACCCGGCGCCGTGGAGGCGAAGTGGTATGATTATTGGCTGCAGCACGGCTGCTTTACGGCCGATCCTTCGCGTGTCTCGGCGCAGCGGCCCGCGTATTCCATCGTCATCCCGCCGCCCAATGTGACCGGCGTCCTGACGCTCGGCCACGTGCTGAACAATACCATCCAGGACATCCTCTCCCGCCGCGCGCGCATGCAGGGCAAGGAAGTGCTCTGGCTGCCGGGGACCGATCACGCCGGCATCGCCACGCAAAATGTGGTGGAGAAGACCCTGCGCAAGGAAGGCGCGATGAAGCATCGCGACGACCTTGGCCGCGAGGCGCTGGTGGCGAAGATCTGGGAGTGGAAGGAGAAATACGGCGGGATCATTATCCAGCAGCTCAAGAAATTGGGCGCTTCGTGCGACTGGTCGCGCGAGCGTTTCACCATGGACCCGGAGTATTCGAAGTGCGTGTCGCGGGTGTTCGTGGACCTTTACAAGAAGGGGCTCATCTATCGCGGCAAGCGCATGGTGAACTGGTGCCCGGCATCGCTCACCGCGCTCTCCGATGAAGAGGTGGAGATGAAGCCACAGAATGGTTTCATGTATCATTTCAAGGTGGAGGTGGCGGAAGCGCCCGGCACCTGGCTGACCATTGCCACGACGCGCCCCGAGACCATCCCCGGCGACACCGCGGTGGCGGTGAATCCGAAGGATCCGCGCTATACGCATCTCATTGGCAAGCACGTGAAGCGGCCGCTGCCGGTGCAGATTCCCGACGAGCAGAAGCTCATCCCCATCGTGGGCGATGATCACGTGGATTTCGAATTCGGCACCGGCGTGCTGAAGGTGACGCCCGCGCACGACAAGGCGGACTTCGAAATTGGTCTACGGCACAAGCTGCCGGTGGTGGATGTGATGAATCCCGACGGCACGATGAACGCGCTGGCCGGGGAATCGCTGGTGGGTCTCGATCGTTTCGAAGCGCGCAAGGTGGCTGCCGAAAAACTGCGCGAACTCGAGGTGCTCGAGAAGGAAGAGCCGTATCAAAACAACGTGGGCTTCTCCGAGCGCGCCGGCGTGCCGATCGAACCGCGCCTCAGCGAACAGTGGTTCCTGAAATACCCGAGCGTGGCCGAGGCGAAAGCCTGCGTGGCCGACGGGAAGATGAAGTTTTTCCCCGAGCGCTGGGCCAAAGTGTATGACCACTGGCTGGAGGGCATTCAGGACTGGTGCATTTCGCGCCAGCTTTGGTGGGGGCATCGCATTCCGGTGTGGTATCGGGGAGACGAAATTCATTGCGATATTACCGCTCCCGAGGGCGATGGCTGGAAGCAAGACTCCGACGTGCTCGACACTTGGTTCAGTTCCTGGCTCTGGCCGTTTGCCACGATGGGCTGGCCGGAGAAGACCGACACGCTGGCGAAATTCTACCCGACCACCGATCTGGTGACCGGCCCGGATATCATCTTCTTCTGGGTGGCCCGCATGATCATGGCCGGCTACGAGTGGATGGGCGATCTGCCGTTCAAGAACGTCTATTTCACCGGAATCATCCGCGACAAACAGGGCCGCAAGATGTCGAAGTCGCTCGGCAATTCGCCCGACCCGCTCGATCTCATCGCCAAGTATGGCGCCGATGCCCTGCGCTTCGGCGTGATGCGCAGCGCCCCACTCGGCGCGGATATTCTCTTCGACGAAAAGAACGTTGAGCTCGGCCGGAACTTCTGCACGAAGCTCTGGAACGCGACGCGCTTCCGCCAGATGCAAGGCGGCGCCAGCGAAGGCGAGATTCGTCCCGACTTGCTGACCAGCGACGATCGCTGGATCCTCGCGCGGCTCAGCGACGCCATCGGCGATGTCTCGACCTCGCTCGACGAGTACCGTTTCAGCGACGCCACCTCCACGCTCTACCGCTTCTTCTGGAACGAGTTCTGCGACTGGTATCTCGAGGCGTGCAAGGCGGTCTTTTTCCATAGTGGCGACGAAGCGCGCAAGGCCAACACCCTGGCGGTGATCGACTTCGTGCTCGCCCACACCCTGCGCATCTTCCATCCGTTCCTGCCGTTCATCACGGAGGAAATCTGGAACAGCCTCGGCTTCAATAGCGACCTGCCGGCCAACCAGGGCGGCGACACGATCATGACCGCGCCGTGGCCCAAGGCCTTCGGCGCCGAGGAGCTCGCCTACTTCGGCCTCGACGAGGTGGCGGATAGATTTGCCAACGCCAAATACGAAGTGGTGAACCTCGGCCGCGGGCTGCGTCGCGATTTCAATATTGCCTCGAGCAAGCGCGTGCGTTTCGTGCTGCGCCCGAACGGCGAACTGGCCCCGCACGACATCGAAGTGCTGCGCATTCTGCTCAACGCCGAGCCGCTCGACGTGCTCGCGGATTATGCCGCGCCGAAAGGCACGCCGGTGGCGCTCACCCCCCTGGGTGAACTGCTGCTCCCGCTGGAAGGCCTCATCGACGTGACCGCCGAGCGCGAACGCCTGGCCAAGGAACTCGCCAAGGTGGAGCAGGAACTCGCCAAAGTGCGCGCCAAGCTTGCCGACCCGAACTTCGCCGGCAAAGTCCCCGCCAAGGTGCTCGACGAGCATCGCCAGCGCGAGACCGACTGGGCCGAGAAGCACGCGCAGCTCACCAAGATGCGCGAAGCGCTGGGCGCCGCGTAATCATTAAACGTCGCCAAATCAAACGCGGAGGACGCAGCGCGGCAGTGCCGCAATCAAAGAAATTTTTTACCGGTAGAGTAGGAGGGGGGTGACGGAATGAGAGCCGTAATGGCCATGACCGTCGACCGCCCCTCCCCTCGTCAAACCGGACGTGCAGATTTCCCGCATCCGGCTTTCGCAGAACGTTCTTGGACGAGGCATTCACAAGTAGATCAGGCCAAGTTGCTGGAGATGAGCGTGGATCGAAGTACCTTTCGGTGGTCGCCACCCTCGTTGACTGCGGCGACGCAGATGACGCGCCAGCCGCCGACTGACTTGAGCGTTGATTTCCCGGAACGCCTTGCGGCTGTAACCGGCTCCGAAGTAGTTGGCCCAGCCGCGCAGATGACGGTTGAGTTCGGCGATCAGTTCGGGCAGCGCTTGGCAGCCACGCCGACGGTTGATCAACCCACGGAGCTTCTCGCGCTCACGCGCCAGCGCTTTGGCCGAAGGCTGCATGTTCCAGTAGCGTATTTTCCGCCCACCCAGGTCGCGGTCCAACCGGAAGCTGTAACCGAGGAACTCCAGCTCCGCAGAGGGCTCTCGCACCTCCACCACGCGGGTTTTCTCCCGGTTGATTTTCAGCCCCAGCCAGTCCTCGATTTTCGCCCGCACGAACTCTTCCAGTTTCGTCCCCACTTGCCGCGCCATAATGACGAAGTCATCCGCATAGCGGACCAGGACCGCTCCGGCCCATTGCGCCGGACCCTCCACCGCGTGGAAGGCATGGTCGAACCAGTGCAGGTAGATGTTGGCCAACAACGGTGAGAGGACTCCGCCCTGCGGGGTCCCGCTCTCCGGACGCCGCCGCCGCCGCCGGCCACCTCCTTTGGACTCCTCTTCCACAGGCGCTCGCAACCATTGCTCGATCAACCGCAGCACGCTGCCGTCGACCACCCGCATCCTCACGCATTTCATGAGTTGCTCGTGCGGAATGCTATCGAAGTAGCCTTCCAGGTCGGCGTCATAGATGCTGCTCCGCCCATGGATCAAGTTCTGCCGGATCTTTTCCAGCGCCTCGTGGGCACTGCGCCCCGGCCGGAACCCGTAGGAGCACTCCAGGAAGTCGGCTTCGAAGATCGGTTCGAGGATCAGCAGCACCGCTGCTTGCACGACCCGATCACGCACGTTGGGGATTCCCAACGGCCGCATCTTCCCATTGGCTTTGGGGATGTGGACCCGCCGCACCACTCCAGCGCGGTAACTCTTTTCCTGCAGTTCTTTGACCAACTCCCCCACGAAGGCTTCCTCGCCTTCCTTTTCGATCCCTTCGATGCTCACCCCATCCACTCCCGGTCCTCCACGATTGGCGCGGACTTGCGCCCACCCCGCCCGCACGGTTTCCGGGTGACTGATCAGCCCGTAAAGGCTGTAGAAGCGCTCGCGCTTCTCCTGTTTGGCTTTCGCCCTCAGCTTCGCTCGCCAGTCCTGAAGTTTCGACGGCAGCAGCGCCTCCCGGATGGTCAGCTCCACTTTTGTCTCTTCTGTCATAGGTTCGGTTTTCACCGCTCCAATCAGCTCCAAGGACTCTTTGAGTCCGCTTCGTTCTGCCAAAGCCCCTTCGCTCCACGGACGTTACTCCGCTTCATCGCTACTATGGGCTTCTCCGACTCCCCAATCTCCAGCTCGATCCTTATGGCTTCGGCTCGGGCCGCGTTCCGTCCCGCTCTCGCGCGACGAAACCCAAGACCAGGGTCTCCCAGTCTGCCCAACCCCACCTTCCCTGCGCGCTGCCCCCTGCGACCCCGGAGGTCTTCACCGTTGCTCGTGAACATCCCTTCACGGTGAATGCTAGGCTTCGGCTCCTCCGAGAGATTGGCCGACCTCACTAAGCGTAACGAGGCTCTTCTAGGTTTGCTTGCGCTGCGGCTCACAGGTTCGATCCACGGAGCTTCAACCCCAGGATTGCTCCCAGAATCGTCCGCTTCTCTACAAGCTCGATGTTCAGTTGGCTTGACGAACACTTTTCAGTTCATGGGTTTGGGTTGGCGGTGCTGGCGCACCAGAGGCCGCAGAGGCGCAGAGAAGAAGTGCAGAGGGGCTGGTGGAGTAAAAAACCGCGAATGGACGCCAATGGGCGCGAATGGAAAATGCATTCATCTTCCTCCTCTATTCGCATTCATTGGCATCCATTCGCGGTTAAAAAAATCTACGCAGGCTGCGGACATTTTTAGGATTGGCACTGCGGACGGGTGAGAGAGGGCCGCAGAGGGAGGGGCAGATTCGCTAGTGGATGGCCGCGGCGACGATCACGCAGATGCCGAGGGCGAAGAAGCCGACGACAATGGCGATGGCGGTGTTTTGTTTTTCCACGAGTTCCTTCCACAGGTGGTAGGGCGTGAATTTGTCCACGACGATAAACGTCACGCAGAAAATGAGGACGCCGAGGAGCGCGTAGAGGAGGGAGTTGGCAACGGGCAGCCAGTTCATGGTGGGTGTTATTTATGGTTGAATCCACCGTAGTAGCCGCCTCGTGAGCCGCCACCGCCGGAGGATGAAAAGGGTCGCGCCAGGCCGCTCCAGAAACTCCAGCCGCGAGCGTTGGCGTAGCCGAGATAGATCACGGCGAAAACGCAGAGCGCGATGTAGAAGGGGTGGCGGATCATAAAATCAGTCGTTCCTTTGCCACGGGTAACCGCCGTCGGCTTCCGACCATCGCTCGGCTTCGAAGGTGTGTCGGCGCCAGAAGAGCATGGCTGGATAGAACAACACGCAGAGGAGCATCACGATGAAATTCGAGGCGAAGACTCCGCCGGAGCGGACAATCACGGAGAAGGGTACCCGCGTGGTTTGGGTATCGACGCTGGGCTCGACGGAGAGGAAATATTCTCCGGGTGGTACCGAGGGGATGGACACGCTGCTGCTGTACGAACCCTCACTCCACGGGCCGTCTTCGTCGGAGCCATGGTAGTAGCTGAGCTCGACGAAGGCGGGGAAAGAGGCGTTCGTGTTCACATTGACGAGACGGAGGTCGAGATCGATCCAGTTGTTGTCCACGTCAGCCGCGGCGTCGATGTCCACGCGCTGTTCGCCACCGGCGAGAGTGAAGTGCGGCGTGGTGAAGGTCTTCGCCGGGTCGGCCGGGGTCGAATTGGCGATGTCGGGCGAGGTGGGATCGGTGGGTGGCGGCTTGGGCGAAGCGGTCACTTTTTGGAAGATGAATCGTTCGTTCGCCACGCTGATTTCGGGATGCCCTCGACTGGCCCGGACCTGCAGGAAGAGGAGGAGGAGGAGCGCCGCGAAAGCGACCCACCGAATGTCCCTCCAGCTCTCGTAGTACGGGTTCGGTTGGTTGAGATAGATATCCACCGGCAGCGTCGGCTTCGCGAGGCCGAAGGCCCTGGCGATCACCGCCGGCTCCACATATTTGCCGCGTGACCAGGTGAATTCATTCAGCCCCGGATAGACCTCCTTCGAGAGAATGTAAGGTGGCGCGATGTAATCGAAAACATCCGCGCGCTCGCCGCGCTGCACCTTCCAGTAAAATTCGCCGAGCACTCCCGCCACGTTCGCCGTGCCCTTGGTGTAAAACTTGTAGTCGCGGCCTTCGCACTCGACGACGTTGGCCTGCACATCGGCCAAGGCGGGCACGCGCTCGATGAAACTCCAGTGGCCTTGATAGGTCACGAGCCAGCGGAAGCCCTGCCACGGATTGAAGAGCAGGAATTCCGACCAACTGGAGGTCCTGTCCTCACGCTTCACGAAGCCGATGACTTCGTAGTCGACGTCGAAGAGTTTCCCGCGCTGGCCGAGCGGGAGGAGCGGCGCGAGACTGCGATTCGCCAGATCGGCGCGCTGGATGATTTTGCATTCCGGTTTCGAGGTGTCGATGACCACGGCGCACGAACCGCAGACTACCGACATGGAGAGACCCACGGCGCGCAACTGCACCGGGCGCCCCACACGACGGGCAGGAGAGCGCGGGTGGTCTGATTCTTCTCCTGCGCGACCTCGGCATTCCAGCCGGGCACGGGACGGAGGGTCGCGAATTTCAGGGCATCGAAGTCCGGCGTACTCGCCGATGTAAATTTCCGCGCCGCTATCGGTGAGCTCGATGCTGGCGAAGCCGGAATGCGAGCTGAAGAGATCCACGCTGAGGCGCTTGGACGCGGGCGTGGCGGCCATGGGCAATTCACCTTCGCTGGCGCGACAGGTTACTTGCTTCACGTCGTTCACCGTCCAGCGCTGGCCGTTGATTTGCAGTTGCTTGCCGGCCACGTAATCGCGCACGTCGGTGGAGAGCGGGTGATCGATCTCGGTAGCAAAGCTGACCATGAGAAAACCCTGCGCTTCAGCCAGCCAGCCGGTGATCGTGGCGTCGTAGAGGATGCACCATTCGTTCCAGCTTCCCTCGGCCCACTCCACGCGGACGCGGCCCACGATTTCGAAGCCGCGGCCTTTCCATTCGCCGCGCGTCCCGACCTGGAAGGGGCTGAGATCGGGCGGCAGCACGGCCATTTCGCCGATTGCCTCGGCGCTGGCACCTTTTACCACGACCATCGAGCGGCAGTGTTCGCAGACGGCAAAGACCGCCGCCGCCGAGCGCAGCTTGACCGGCGCACCGCACTGGGGGCAATCAAGAACACGCTCCGACATGGCGCGTGGCTATCGCTCGCGGGCGGGGGAGTCAAGCGGGACTCTGTAGCGACGGTCTGCGCCCGTGTATCCGTTGAGCGCGCGCCAACCTCAGCCCGGAGGGCTGTCGGACCGTAGCCGGGGGGTAAGCGAGTCTGCGAGCGCCACCCCGGAACACCCGCCCTCCACGACTCCACTCCGGAGGGGTGGCGGAATCTTTCGTCAGTGAGAAATTCCGGCACCTCCTTCGGGGTGCATCCGCTTTTTGCGACGTGATCCGGGGGTAGCGCTCGCAGACTCGCTTACCCCCGGCTACGGTCCGACAGCCCTCCGGGCTAAAATTCAACGCGCGCTGAATGGATACTCGACCGTCGATTCCAAACGCCACTCTCGACGCTCACAGACCGCCGCTACCGCGGTCGCCACACGTTACGTTGTCTGAACGCCTACTCAGTCTGGAGGAAGCTGCGGCGCCGGTCTGCCGGAATGAATCGCTTGATGATCGCTGGTCCGCACTTATGCTCCCGGCTTTGTTTCGTGAACCTACAATGACTCCTGCGCAATCCATTCACATCGACCTCGATGGCGCCTGGCCGAAGGATGCGACCGAGGCGTATGCCGATTGCCGGAGCTGGGGTCCGCGTCTGCGCTACAGCGCCACCGCGCGGGGCATCGAGGAATTTTATGAATTCGTGCGGCCGAAGATGGCGAAATACACGCTGTTCGGCTCGGGCGATTACCATCACCTGAGCGCGCTGTGGCTGCGGCAGTTCGAGGAGCCGGTCACGATCGTTTCTTTCGACAACCATCCCGACTGGGACATCCGCCCACCACGCTGGTGCTGCGGCACGTGGATCAATCGCGCGCTGGAGCTGCCCCACGTGCGCAAGGCAGTGATCTGGGGCTGCGGCAATTTCGAACTCAATTTTCCGGGCCACCTCTTCGTGAACCGCCGCGCCTTGCGCAACCAGCAGCTCGAAGTCTGGCCGTGGACGGAACGGCTGAAGCCCTCCGGCCGCAAACGCTGGCCGGGAATGACTCGCGAGGATTGGCAGGAGAAATTCAGTGCCTTCGCGCAGCGCCTGGCCGGCGAGCGGCTGTACGTCACCGTCGATCTCGACTGCCTGAGCAGCGATGAATCGGCGACCAACTGGGAGCAGGGGCTGTTCACCGTCGAAGACATTCTTTGGGCGCTCGATGAACTGCGTGCGCAGGCCAGCCTCGCGGGCGGCGATCTCTGCGGCGCTTACTCCGTGCCCACTTTCGAGCGCTTCAAACAGCGCATCGAATCCACGATCGATCACCCGCGGCTGGACCCGGTGAATCCCGCGGAAGCAGCCGCGCGCAACGGGCGTGCTCTGCGAATGATCTGGAGTGCTCTCACCGCCGCACCCGGCGTCGCCGTTATTTGATCCTGCCATGCCTGCCGAACCGCTCCGCATCGAAGACGTCAAGACCGACTCCCGGATCTTTGCCTATACCCGGTGGGACGCGATTCCCGTGGCGCTCGGGGTCGCGCACTTCGCCTATTTCTGGCTGATGTTCTATCTGTTCCCACGTGCGCCGTTGTGGGTCATGCTCATCCTTGGCTTCATCTACGCGGTAAGCATCTCGTGGAATATCAACGGCATCTCGCACAACTTCATCCACAACCCCTACTTCCGCTCGCCGCTGGCCAATCGGCTCTTCAGCGTGATGGAGTCGGTCGCCTGCTGTTTTTCGCAGAGCTATTACGACGTGGTGCATATGCAGCATCACAAGGGAAATAGCGACCGGCAGGATGAAAACGGCGACACGGTGGATTGGCTCTCGATCTACCGGCACGGGCACGATGGGCAGGCGGAGAATCCGTGGACTTACACCTTCCTGAGTTTCTTCCGCGATAACCCGGCGGAGATCGCCAGGGAACTGGGGAAACGCGGGCCGGAAGAAGCGCGCTGGGGCAAGGTGGAGCTGGGTGCCTTCATCGCCTGTCTCGCTACGGTCGCGCTGCTCAACTGGCATTACATTCTCTTCTTCCTGCCGTTCATGTACTTTGGCCACTGCCTGAGTTACCTGAATGGTTACTATCTTCACTACGGCGGGAATCCGGACAAGCCGATCGCCTGGGGCGTGAGCAGCTATCACAAGCTTTATAACTGGGTGTGGTTCTACAATGGGTATCACGCTGAGCATCATTTCCGGCCGAAGGCGCATTGGACGCGCATGGAAGCGCTCCATCGGCAGATTCAGGATGTGCAGCAGCGGGAAGGGGTGCGCGTGATCAAGCCGCCGCACGCCCTCGGCTTCCTCGATCCCGATCTGCCACCCCGCAGCGAAACGGCCGGGACCACGACGCCCGCAACTTCCTGATCCGTTGCGCCGAAACGCCACGTCCCCATGGAACTGACCGCGATTCCCGAAAAGCCCGAGGTGAAGAGCCTCCCGGCGACGCGTCATTCCGGTCGTGGCGCGATCATCGCCATTCTCGCTTCAGCGATCACGGCGACGGCATCGGAGATTTGTCTCAAGCTGGGCGCCGCGGAGACCGCATCGCGGCCGTCCGTTCTGCCGTGGCTGGGGTTGACCGGATTGGAATCCAAATGGGTCTGGGCGGGGATCGTCCTGACCATCCTCAGTTTTGTGGCCTGGATTCGCGCCATTCGCGCCATTCCGCTGAGCCTGGCGTTCACGTGCTCGAATGTGGTGCACGTCTTCATGCCGCTCGGCTGCTGGCTGATTCTCGGAGAAGCAATCAGCCCCCGCCGCTGGCTGGGCATCTCCCTGGTCATCCTCGGGCTGCTGGTCATCGCACGGCCTTTCGCCAAGCTGAACGAGAAACTCGACGAAGCGTTATGACGGCCCTGCTCATTGTGCTTTCATTAGTGACGATCGTCGCCGGGCAATTGCTGCTGAAGGCGGCGATGAACAAGCTCGGAGAATTTCCGAAAGGCGATCCGCGACGCCGACAGGCATGGTGGATTTTTGCCGGCAGCATTTTCAGCATGACCATCTCGTTCTTCGTGAACATCGGTCTGCTGCAAAAGCTGGAGCTCAGTTACCTGTTTCCCTTTCAGGATTTGAGCGTGATCCTGATCGCGGTTTGCTCCGCGTATTTCCTCAAGGAGCGGTTGAGCGCCACGCTCATCACGGGGATTCTGCTGGTGACGGCGGGGGTGATTTTGGTTTCGGCGAGTTAGAAAGCCGCCTTCAGCACCACGCCGCCGTAGGGCGGGATTTCGGTGGCGCTGGCGCGGATGTCGGCGCGATGGAAATCGAATTCCTGGATCGGGACAATGCCGGCCTCGACCTCGAGGGTGAGCGACGGTCGGATCTTCCACGAAGCTCCTACGCCAACGCGCACCTGGGTGTAATCGACCCAGGCATCGTTCAGCTTCGGTACGCCATGGTTGTCGCCGAATTCCGAGTTCACGCGGAAGGTGCTGCCCTGGAGATCGCCGCCGACGTAGAGGAGGATCGATTTATCGAGATTGTACTCGATGCGCGGTTGCGGCAGGATGAAATCGAACACCCAATTGCTGTTGTATTGGTAGCGGAAGCCGATGCCGGGAAGAACCGGGTATTTGCGCTGGGGATCGACGCTCAGGCCGACGACGAATTGCAGATCGGAGCTCGCGAAATAGGAAGCGCCGAGAACGATCGGGCAATCGAAATTGGAGGTCCGCAATTCCGTGTTACCGCCATAGTAACCCGGCTGCGCTTCCACGCGGACGATCCACGCATCGCCCAACTGCAGATCCGCGCCAACGACGAGATTGGACTCCTGGAGCTTGCTGGGCAGATTCAGCGTAGTCGGGACGTCGAAATTGTAGCGATGGAACTCGAGGCCAAAGCGCAGGAGAAAACCCTCATGCGCCTGGAACGACACGACATCTCGCGCGCCCATGTCCCATGCGGAAGCTTTTCCTTCCTCGGAACGCTGGCGGAAATTCGAATTGCCGACCAGACCGAAGGAGAAATCGGATTCCAGCGACAGCTTGCCGCTGGTGGTGGTCGTCTGTTCTTTCTCCTGGGCCACGGCGGATGCCACGGCGAGGAGCGAAAACAGCGCGCCAAGCCCCGCCGCGCAGATGGCGGGCGATTTCGGGCGGTGTCCGACCGGCTGGCTACTCGTGAACGGCGGCATAAACCTCATCACTCAAGGTGTTTGCCTCGAATCCTTCAAGAGGCTTTCGATGCTTTTTTTCGTTTCCCGCATCATCGCGGTGCTCGAGCCCATGCGCTCGACCCCCTTCAGCGTGCCCAGCTCGGCGGCGGAAATGAGATCGCAACGCCAGATGAGCGCGCAGTCCTTGCCGCCGACCTTCACCGGCCAGAACTGGTAAAAGGTGAGCAGCGTGTAGTAGCCACCGCTGGCGTAGAACTGGCCGTCGACCGCCTGGCAGCTGTCGCCGCTGGTGCGCACGTAAAGCGCCCCGAGATTGATCGCCGCCAGGCCCTCCTCATCGAACATCTCCCAGTAGATGGATTGCGGCGCAGTCCCCTTGCTGCCGGTTAGCGGGTTGGACTCGATCAAGGCGCCGAACTGGCTGCGGACCTTGGGTGCATCCTTGAGCAGACGGGCGACTTCTTCCGAGAGCCGCACCGTTTCACCACCGGTCTCGTAGGCTGGCATCCGCGCCGCGCCGCCAGAAAGATAGTTCTGTGTGCGCTGCTGGAGAAGATTGGTCCAGAACCCAGCCACCTTCGGCGGAAATGTGCCTCCGGAGGTCGCGCCGGGCGTGCTAGCGTAGGCTTTGACATCGGCATTGCTCAACTGCAGCGAGGTCGAGCCGGAGCCGAGCTTATCCGTGGCGGCGACGAGCGCCTTCACCGAGCCATTGGCCGGAGCGCTGGTCAATTTCTGGAATTCCGCCGCGGTCGGCTTGGAGGAAAGCTCGCTGTGCAGGTAGACCTTCAGCTCCGGATGTTTGTTCGGATTCCACTGTTCGTGAATCTGCAGCGCCTTCTGCACCGGCACGCGCATGACATAAACGCTTTCCACGGCCAGGCCGCGCGGGAAATTCATGGCCGGGCCGCGGGCGATCTGCACGGTGCCGGCCGCGAGTTTGTCGAGATCCACGGACTTAAAAGCGGAGACCGCGGCCAGCTCGGCAAGCGGATCGGCGCTGGCCTGCGGCAGAGCCGCGAACGCCAAAACGCCAGCGAGAGCACAAAGAGAACGAGAGAGTGGATGCATGCGGGCTACGGTAATGGACACGGGCTCGAAATCCACCCGGGCGGCAAAGGGTAGGGGCGTTTCCGGGTTTCTGGCAAGCAAACCGATGCGGTGGTGTTTTCCGGGGCGGTGCTCGTCCGCGACAGCGGAGCGGCAATTAAAACGTCGGCCCGGTTTTAACGCAGAGGACCGAGGCGGAGGTGGGGAATGGTGGCAGCCGGTAATGGGCGAGCCGCCGGGAACGCGGAGAGCCACAGAGGAGGAAAAGGAGATCTATTTCACTGCCCTTCCGTTTGCTTATGCAGGCAGCACTTCTTATATTTTTTCCCGCTGCCGCAGGGGCAAAGATCGTTTCGGCCGATCTTGGGTTCGGTGCGTTGAAAGGGTTCCCCGGGCGGACCAGGGTCTTGCAAATAAAAGGGATCGGATTCGATATCACCGAGGCCGTCTCCGTCATCATCTCCAAAATCGTCAAAAGGATCCGGCGGTTGGAAACAACTCCACCAGGAAATGGCTTCCGCTGCATCTGTCAACGGAGGATGGGCTTCGACAAAGCTGCGTCGCCACTCCTCGGGATCTCTGGCTGCTTCGGCTTCGACCGTGTCGAAGTCACCCACGAAAGAGGTATCGACGAGATCGCGCTCGTAGATGCCGCGAATGGGCTCCAGGAGTTCGCGCGGATGCAGATCCAGGCAAGCCGCAATGAGAAGGCTCCACAACTCTTCGTCATCGAGCCAGGCATTGCTGGCAAACAACTCGCGGAAGTACGCGACCAGCGGTTCGCGCGGCTGTTCGCCACGTTGCACCTGGCAGACGAGGGCGTCCCAGACCATGGTGCGCACCATGAGGCTCAGGTCGGGCTGGAGGGCATATTCCCGCAGGCGTTCGGGGCGATCGCGACCTATCGCGGCGAGAATGTCTTTGCCGTCGGTGGAAATCACATCCTGAAAGAGATCCATCTCCGTCTTTTCATCGAGGGCGAAGTAGCGAAGAACCGGCTCCAAGGCGCGGCTTTCGCGGAGTTGGGCGAGGAGATAAAGCGCGAACGCCGGCAGGCAATCGTCGGGGTCAATTTTATCCGCCAGTTCGGCGGCGACCTCGATTTCGCGAATGAGTACCGGGACAAACTCCTCAGGACTGGCAATCACCTCTATCATCGCCTCGTAGGGGATGGCGTTGCCGGGATCGCGGAATTGATTTAGAACCTCTTCGGTGGTCATCACGGGTAATGGAAGAGATTTAAGACCTGTGCGCAAGAGCAGGGCGCAGCGAACGGACCGGCCCAAAAATATCGTGTGAGAATCTGCTTGCAAGGCAGGGGCAAGCTCGCCAGATTCCCGAGCTCTTTTCCAAAAGACCCTATCGTCCAGTGGCCTAGGACACTCCCCTTTCACGGGAGTAACACGGGTTCGAATCCCGTTAGGGTCGCTCTCAGCGCCAACGACTTACGTCGAAGGCGTTGACAGGCATGAAGAAAGCATGAAAAAACCATGCGCTTCGGCCCCCGGAAATCGAGCCCGAATTCGCACGATCAAGGCAGGTTCCGTGCACCTCAAGATCTACTCGGGCACCCTCAAAAAGCGCCCGATTTACACTGTTTACTGGAGAGTTGGTGAAAAGCCGTATCGGAAGCTCTTCGCCGATCCGCAGAAGGCCGAAGACTTCGCCAAGGCCCAGGCTGAGCAGCTCGCCGCCGGGCAGGTGAATGCACCGGCCATCTCGATCACGGACGCCCAAACCTACCGTGAAGCCCAACGCCGGCTCGGCCCGGTGGCCGTGCCGCTGCATGTCGTCGCCGGCGAATACGCCGACATCCTGCAGAAGCTCGGGGACAACGGCACGGTGCGCCAGGCCATCGAGTTCTTCCTCCACAACGCAGTGCGCCCGGACCTGATCCGCACGGTGTCGCAAGTGGTCGAGGAATTCATCGCGACGAAAACCGCCGACGGCTTGAGCCAGGTCTACCTCGATGACTGTGGCTGGCGGCTGCGGGTCTTCGCCACCGATTTCCAGACGCCAATTTCGCACGTTTGCACGCGCGACATCGAGGAATGGCTTCGCAAGCTCTCCATCGGCCTGGCCACGAGGAACAACTTCCGACGCCTCATCATCACTCTGTTCAATTTCGCCCGCCGCCGCGGCTACCTGCCTCGCGATCGGGAGACGGAAGCGCGCTGGCTGGAGAAACCGAAGATCAAGTCGAAGCCGATCCAGATTTTCACGCCGCAGGAATTGCGCGAGCTGCTCACCGTGTCCGAGGGACAACCGAAACTCGCGATCCTCATCGGCGCCTTCACCGGCATCCGCTCGGCGGAAATGCTCCGGCTCAACTGGGAGAATTTTAACTGGGAGGAAGGGGTGATCGACATTGGGTGCGACCAGACCAAGACCGCGTCGCGCCGACTCGTGCCGATCCTCGAACCGCTCTCGGCCTGGATTCGTCCCTTCGTGAAACGCCACGGCCCGGTCTTGAACTACAGCCTGCCCGTTTGCCTTGCCGAGGCATTCGGCACGGCCGCCAAGAAGGCAGACGCCGTGCGGCGAGAGCAGGACCCGGAGGCCCCGCCGTTCAAGTGGAAGCAGAACGGGCTGCGCCATAGCTACGCGAGCTACCGGCTCGCGGTCATGGAAGACGTCTCGAAGCTGTCGCTGGAACTCGGCAATTCGCCGCAGAAAGTGTTCAGCAATTACCGGAAGGTCGTGACCAAGAGCCAGGGCAACCTGTGGTTCGGCGTGCTGCCGGAGACGCCCGCCAACATCGTCCCGATCACGGCCGTGGCGTGAGCCAGCGCTTGGTGCCGGATGGCGGTTTGACACACCGCCATCCGGCGTGAGCACGCAAACAGCAGCAATCGAAGATCGCCTGATGACTGAGCAGGAAGCCGCGGATTATCTCCGGATCAAACCGCGCCAACTCTACAACTGGCGGATCGGGGGACACATCCCGTTCATTCGCATCGGGCGCGCGCTGCGGTTTCGCAAGTCGGCCATCGACGCCGCCCTCGCGCGCCTGACTCGGGGCATCGCCGGATGAAGGAGATAATCGTGCCGAAACGATTATCTCCCCTTTTATGAAACCGGGGCTGCTTGCGCCGCCGTGATTAGCTCCACTGGCGGCGGTCAAGGTTGGCCTCAACCTCTGCTCCGGTTCTCAAATCACGCGCCGAGCTTTTTCTGGATCTGCTCCAGAATCGCGGAGTTGTGCGCGATGACCTCGGTGCTCTTGGTGAGCGCAGCCACCATGTCAGCGTTGGCCGTCTTGAGATGGCTCTCAAACTCGGTTCGCACGGCCGCGATCTCCTGCTGAAGCTCCGCAATCTGCTTCATGAAGTACCGCGCGAGGAAATAGATCGTGATCAGGCCAATCAAGAGCAGGGCGACGAACATCCAGCGGTCGTCCTGGTGGGCGGCGTGATCGATGGTTTGAATGGCTTCGTTGATGTCCATGGTTACACCGCTAGCGCTGTCAAAGGCGCTGGAGTTTCTTGATACGGTGGGAGCCAGACGCACGCGGCTTGATCGTTGAGGAATCCGCCGATGTTGATGACGCGCCGGCAGGCGCAGAGGCAGAACGCTTCCTTGAGGAACGTGAACATCGCGGCCTTGTCGGACCGGTGAACGTAGTGGCTGCCATTCTCGGTCAGATCGAACTCTTTCGGCAGCCAGACGGCATCGACGAAGTGCGTCGCGAGCCTGCACTGGACGTATTCAGAATCGGTCACGATGAACGCGGGCATGTCGGCTGGCAGCCGCAGCAACGGCACGAGACATTGATCGAGTTCGGCTTTGTTGCGGTGCGGCTTGCGCGGATCGTGCGCCGCTTCGGTCACGCGGACGCGAATGCCGGTGCGCTGTGCGAGCCGGTGTTTGCGCGCCAGGGCATCCACGCTCACCCGGATCGCGTCATTCGGCGGAGCGAGGAGGCGCATTTTCGGGCGTGCGGAGTTCGGCACGAGCCTTTCGAGATAATCGGTCGCGGGAAGGTTGAACGCGAACATCCGATCAGTGAGCGGACACCCATCGCTCACCACATCAAGCCGCTCGCCTTCGTACTCAATCAGGGGAGCCGCTTTCTGAAGCCGACCGATCCGATCCACCTCCGCCTCGCTGACGTTGGTCACGCGAATTCCCTCAAGCGGCCCGAAAAGTTCCTCCCAGTGGCAATAGGCCACACCCCTACTCACGCCCCAGAGGAAATGCACATCGTAACCGTGCAGGTGGCCGAAGTTCCTTACCTGGTTGAGGAGCGCGAAGCGATGCTTCAGCCCGCTGGAATACGACGACACGCAGACGAGCTTCTTCATGAGGCGACGAGTTCCCCGTCAAAGCACCGGACCAGCGCCCGGCCCCAGACCTGGCCCTGATTGGCACGCAACCGGCCCTGCGCCAGCGAACCGCGGGAAATTGCGCGGCCGAAGGCGAGGTCCTCTTCTTGCGTCGTCGCTCCGGGTGCGAATTGCCGGATCGCGTGGGAGTGATGCAAGAACGTAATGAACGGTGCTGGCGTGACCACAGCGCGCAGACCGCTGGCCATGGCCCGCCGCCGCAGATCCTCATCGTCATAGCTCCAGCCGACGAAGCGCTCGTCGTAACCGCCGAGCCGCAGGAAGTCTTCCTTAAACAACGCGATCCGGCCGTAGCCGCCGCCATAGCTCTGCGCATCTCCATGCGTGATCGCCGGGCCATCGAGAAACACCTCGCGCAGCCAGTCGGCAAATCCCGCTGGAGCAAAGTTGTCGGCATCGAGATTGCAGACGACCCGCCGGGTGGCGAGCCGATGCGCCACATTCTTCGCGTGCGAAACATGCCAGCGACTCGTTTCAGCGCGGAAGTATTTCAGCCGCCCGTCGCGCAGTGCATCAAGCAGCGCCATGCGCACCCAATCGCCCAGCCCATCGGTCGAGCCGTAATCCAGGAGCACGATTTCATCGCGAGGGTCGAGGCAGGCGAGATTGCGGGGGAGCGTCTGCTGGAGAAACGAGAGCCGGTTGTAGCAGGTCATGCAGAGACTGATTCCCGGCGGCTCGGCGTCGGCCGGCGTCATGCCCTTGTGCGGATGAGTCACCGCCGCGCTGGGACACCAGGTTCGCGGTGCCCGCCAGTGGGAATCGATCTCGTCATGATTCGCCCAGTGCATTCGCAGCGCGCGCAGAATCGCCATCAAGGTGAAATCCGTCGAAATCTCCCCGCGACGAATCAGCCGGCCACACTCACCACGTGCCCAGCTTGCCGGGTCACGCCAAAGGAGTGACAGGCATTCGTCGCTGTCGAGGATGCGCTCTACGGCCGAACCGCGAATCGCCTGGAACCCACCCTGCACATTTTCGTGGGGGAGGCCCGGAGTCGTGACGCGACCGATCACATCCGCCGTCGACGCAGCCTTCGAGAAATCCACACACCGGCGAATCCTGGTGTCCGCATCGAACTTCACGAGCCAGTCGGGGCGATAGGCGTGGCCAAGCGTGAAGAACCGCTGCCACCACGCCGCACCGGCCTCGAGCACCTTGAGCCGTTTACCCCGCTCGAAGTGCGCTCGATGCTGACGGCAGACGGCCAGCACCGCCGATTCATAGGGATGCGGCCCGTCGCTGACAACGAAGACTGGCGCGGACGGATACGCGCGGCGCAACCAGGTCAGACACCAGTCGATCTGGCCGGCAGGTTCGTCGTGAACAGTCAAACCGAAGACGATATTCACGGCGTGAAGGGTTTCGTGCGGCGGCCATGCCAGTTGGCACCGAGCGGCGCCGGTTCGGATTGCAGGTGATAGCAGAGGACGGTCGGCAGGATGCGCCGGTCCTCCGGTTCCCATTGAGTGGCAAAGAGCACATCCGTCTGCTCGCGCCCGCCCTGGTTGTAGGGATACTGCCGGCGCTGGCTGGAGTGCCAGAGCTGGAAATAGCCGAGCGGACAGAACCCGTGCACGTCGTGGACGAAGCGCGGGCTCAGCGGCAACTCCGGCGCCGAGAGCAGGAAGCGGTAGCGGTACTGGCGAGCATAACCCTCGTCGCCTTGGACTTGCGCCCACCGATCATGGGAGCGCACCTCCAGTCGGTCGGCGCCGTGCAGGCAAGTCGGATCCAGCGCCGCCTTGTCCAGCATGGCGCGGAAGCGATCTGGCAACGCGATGTCGGCGTCGAGATGCAGCAGCCAACCGGTCTGCTTGAGATGGGAGAGGCCGAGATTGATCGCGTGGCTCTTGCCCGCGGCGAAGTGCGTGCCGTCCTTCGAGAAGACGTTCGTCTCGACGCAGATCACGCCGTGTTTGCTGCACACGTTCTGTGTCGCCAGATCATCTGGAGTGGTGACGACGACGAACTCGTTGAAGTGGTGGAGATTCTCGGAAAGCGTCACGTCGAGGAAATCGGCGTAGTTCACGCAGGTGGTGACGCCTTCGAGATAGCGGACCGGTTGGGAACGGGCCCGTGGAGGTGGAAGAATGGCGTGCGCGTCGCGCGCGCCAGCAGGACGATCCGATTGGGCCGAATTAGGCGACTGATAGGCGGGTGGCTTCATGCCGACGCCGCCATGTCAATCACTGGCCGTCGTCGCCGTAGTCGGGTTGGCAGGTGTCCGGGACCTGGAATTGGCCGGAGCCGGTGGCCGTCTGTCCGTTGATCGAGTAATTGGCTGTGGCCGTGAGCGAGCCGCCGGGCGAAAACGGAATATCGTCGAATTCAAAATCGCCGTTGTAACCATCCCACGCGGTGCCGAGCTGCGGGCTCTGCGTGCCCATGCGCACGTCGAGGGTACCGACGCCGGGTGGCCCGCCGGACACGGTCACGCTAACGGAAAAGCTACCGGAGTGACTGCCCCCACCATTGTCCTGGATGCATCCCTTTTCCTCATCGTAGCCGTCCATGTTGATGTAGTCCACGGATACGCTGACCGTCGCCGGCTGGTTTTGAGGGGGATTGTGATGGGGCGGAGGATCAGTGGGTGGGCCGCTCGGCGGGCCGCCGCCTCCACTGAAGATTACGATCGGGGGGATCGGGTGCGGAAGGTTCGAACTGATCGGCGGCCATGGACCCCAGCTCGGACCCGGGCTCGGGGGCGTGACCGGGCCGTTCACAGGATCGGGCTCGTCTGGCCACGGTTCATCTGTCCAATCCAAGGCGATGAATTCGGCGGAACCGAAATCGCCGTTCTTGACGACCCAGCGGTGTTGCACGCCGTGGGCATCGTTCTCGGCGATGAACCACAGATACCATGGCGTGTAATAGAGCCACTTGCGCCAGGCATCGCGACGCACCGCTCGGCCCTGCTTCTGCGCGAGGTCACGCGCTTGGAACCAGTTGAGATTCTTCATGCATCACGGATCAGGTCGCGCGCCATGACGACGAGGAAGGTGCGCGAACTGGAGCGCAGCAGCGGCGGACCGACCGCGTAGGGGTTGTTTTCCGTCCACTCGAACTCCGCGAGCGCGTTGAACTGCGTGCCCGCGTCGTCCTCGTTGTCGCTCAGGGCGGAGTCGAGGAGATCGCTGGCCAGAGTGATGCTCACGCGAAAGGCGGCCGTATCGCCGGTGCCGAGCCGCTGCCAACTCGTGCCCTCGACGAGCACGCTTTCCGGTTCGAGCTGCTTGAGGGCGAACTTGAGCGTTGCCAGGTCGAGATCAGCCGTCGCGCCATTCTTCACGAAGGTGACGTGAAAGATCATCGTGTCGCCGCGTTTGAGCCAGAGCAATGGAGTGGTGCTGGCCGCCAGGGACGTTGCTTCGAATCCGACGAGCCGCGAGGTCACGTCGATGAAGAGTTCCACTTCGCTGTCCTGCGCCTGGCTTGCCGCCTCGATGCCCATCGTGAAGAGCATCGGATCGCTGACACCACTGGTGTTCCCAGCGCGCAGAGAGAATTCATAGACGCCGGGCACGGTCGCCGCGCCATGGATGCGACCCGTCGCCGGATCGAACTTGAGGCCCGAGGGGAGTGGCGTGCACAGCCAATAGGTCGGCGTGTTATCCGCCCACGGCTGGAAAGCCCAGGTCTGCCACTGACGATAGCCGAGCACGCTTTGGGTGGTGGTGATGACGGGAATGGCCATGGTCAGGCGATGGAGGCTTTCGCGCCGGTGAACGCATAGAAAATGTTGCCCTTGGCACCGCGTACGGAGTTCTCCGTGTCCCACTGAATGAGCCGCGCCCGAACGACGAAGTTCGGCCCGGCGGGTGTGGGAGCGCCCCCGGCCCAGACATTGTAAAGCAGGCGGTCGGCGAGTAGCGCGCCGTTAATGTCGCGCCGGATGTTCGCGCCGAAGTGGTGCTTAAGCTGGAGGGAAGAGACGATGAGCCGCTGTGAGAGCAACGGCGTGTCCTGCCACTGCACATCGAGGAGGTTCTCGGCAGTGGGCGCAGGCGTGGTCTGGCTCGGCGCGCTGCCCAGTTCGATCACGATCAGATACTGGCCGCGCGTTTCGTGGGGCGCTCCGGTCGCCTGCAGGAGTTGCAACGCGAGATCAAACTCGAGCGTGAGTGCCTGTCCGGCGCGCAGCATCTGCTCGTTGACGTGGAAGAGGAACAGTTCGCGCTCGAAGTCGGTCGGGAAATACGAGGTCGTGGCTGCGACGTGCGTGAGGCGGTACCAGACCCGGCCATCGCTGCCCGCGAACCCGCCCGCTTCCAGATAAGCACCACGCCGCCCAAGTCCGCCCGGCACGAGCAGCGGCGTTGCCGTGTTGTTCTGGAAAACCTTTCCGGCGCTGGCCGCAGCAGGCGGCAGCGGAACGGCAATCGGCTGCACGGTGACATTGTGAATCGCCGGAAGGAGTCCGGCAGCCCGTGGCATCGCAGTGGTAGTAGCGGTGCTGCTGGAAAGCGATTTCGGATCGAAGCCCGCCGGCAGTTTTCCGGGAAAAACTTCGGTCTTATCTGGAAGTTGAATCTGAAGCGGTTGCGTGTTGGCCGCCGGAAGGGTGGGTTGCACCGTAGGCAGCAGGTCCTCAATGGCCGCCAGCCGTGCCCCGAGGGCGAAGAGCGCGTCCTGTAGCCCGATGATTTGGGCGATGGTGTGCGTGTGATTTTGGAACGCCGAGGCCGGGCCAGCGGTCGAGATCGTCACGACGAGGCCGTCGAGTGCCGGTGGCGAACCGGCGGGAAAATCGAGCACCACTTCGTTGTTGCTCGGGAAATGCAGTTCAAACTCGTTGTCGAGTAGACGGCGGCCGTCGGCCTGGTTTTCCCGCACGGTGAGATGCAGCGCGGACGTGCCAAGGTTGTGATCAAGCTGGATACTGCTCCGCGCGCCGTCCCCAATGACGGAGATGTAGTGCTGCGCTCCGGTGATGATCTGGTCCCGCGTGAATGGGATGTAGTCCCGCGGCTGTGGTGGCCGCATCCAGTCAATCGCCGGAATGTCCGCGAGTTCATCCCAGATCAACTCGCGCTCGATGGTGATGGGTTTCTGGAAGAGCGTGATCAGCCGCCCCGGCACCGTGGGATCCGCTGCGTCCTGATCGTTATCGACCATTTCCAGTTCCACCTCAAAGGGCAGTTCGATCTGCGCGACGTTGCGTAATGCCGAAGCCAGCTCCGCCCGTGCCAGATCAAGGGTGAACGTGAGCACTCCCGGCTGGAAGGAGTGCACGGTTACGGTCATGAGCGGCTGCGGTGTGCCCGCCAGGTCGCCGCCAAAATCGATGTAAGCGTAGTTGGGCTCCGGATTGCTCACCGTGAAGCGCGTGGCGCCATCGGCGAACATGGCGTTGAGCGCCGCGGCAATTTGATCGGGGCCGTCGTCGATTCCGAGCAGCTTGGTCGTGCGAAAGTTCCACGCCAGGTAGTAAGTGCCGTTGAAATTCGATGGCACGATGAGCGCCTGGATTTCATCGACCTGAAAGTCACCCTGCGAGTTTCCGCTGCGGATGCGCGTGATGGTGGGCGGCGGTGGGAGCACGCGCTCGTACGTCCCGGTGAAAACGACGGGTGTTTGAATGAGCCGAATTTCGTGCCAGCGCCGTCCGCTCTGCTCGAAGGCGCGGATGCGAACGAAGGATTCTGGCTGGAGAGTATTCGCTGCCACGGCCAGCGGAATCGCGCCTGTGTTCGCAAAGCGCAGCAGCCAGCAGCCCGGCACACTGGCGGTGACCTCTTGCAATTGATAGGTGCCGTTCGGATCGAGGGTATCAAGCGCGGCCTTCATCTCCGCCGCTGAGGAGCCCGGATTCAATGCGTCCGATGGATCGCCCGCGAAACGCAGCGTGAACGCGCCATCGGTCGGAGGTGCGAGCACGTTGCCGATCGAGGCGCGCAATGTGCGCACGTTCAGATCGCGTGCGGTCAAATCGCCGCCGTCGATGCGGTCGAGGATTTTCAGCGAGCAAACGCACTGGTCGCCCAGAACCAACGTCGGGAGCGTCAACGTGCTGCCGTCGCTGGCCACGAGCGTGCGGGTCGAAAGATCAGCATAGAGTTCGAGGTCGCTCACGCCGGGCGGGGCGTGTCAATCCGTGCTGGCGGGCGGCGATCCAGTCGCCGCTGGCGGATCGTTCTCGATCCCGAAGAACCACGGATCGAAGGGCGTGGGCTGGAAAGGGAACGGCGGGTCGAGCGGTGGCGGTAGATTCTGCTGAACGGCCTGGGCTTCGCGTTCGAGGCGACGCTGGTGAGGATCGAGTCCAGGCATCGCTATATACTCCAATAGCGCCCGCTGAAATTCGCCGCATTCAGCATGGCGGAAACTTCAGCGTTGGCATCGTTGAGCGGCGAGAGCAGCCCATTGATGAGCGTGTCGGCGACACCCAAGGCGAGACCAGTGACCAGCTTCAACGGCTGCGGCGGGGCTGCGGAAATTTGCGCGCGGCTGGCGTAATTCAAATTCCAGAATACGAAGTGCTGGGGATACGCCGTCCACGTCTCATCGGGCTGAGCATCACTCCCCACGTCGGGCGGCGAGACCAGCCAGACCGTGGCGATCTTGATTTCATCGGTCTGCGGTTCGACGGCCGTGCCCATGAGACGGTCAAGATCGGTCGGTTCCATCGGCGGCTCCCATTTGGACGTGGCGATCAGCCAGTGCGCAGACTTGGCGTTGATGAGTGCCGTGTTGTCGAACACCGTTGAGATCGAAACGCTCTGCGCGTCGGTGCCCGGGTCGAGCACATCGACCTGCTGGTGGGTAGCCAGGCGCGGCGTAACGAGCGCGATGTCGCAGCCGCGAATCTGCCGCGTGCGGGTCGGGTCTGGCGTCGAGTCGAGTGCGCCGAGGCCGGTGCCGCCGTTGGAAGCGGGCACGACGCCGAGGGAATCGAAGAACTTTGGATACCCCTCGCCCGGTGGGATGATGATGTCGCCGTCGTCCGATGCCTGGGGCAGGCCGGGCGCCGCCGGATCGCGGAAGCCGGAGAGGATCAATAGCGGCGGGTCTTCCTCAGTCAGCGGCACCTGAACCGGTTGCTTCTGCACGTTGGGTTTGGAGGCGACTTCGACTTCGATGGTCACGTCCTGCGCGTTCACGAAGCCGGGCCAGAGCGTCGCTGTCCATTGCCCGCCCAGAGGTTGAATCGTCGGATCGACGTTCCATTGGGCGCTGACCTGCCACGGATGCCGCCACCGGATCTTCCCTGCACCGCTCAGGATGCAGCCGTTCGGGGTCTGCTCGATGATGCAACCCTGCCCCGGGGTGACGCGAGCGCGCCGGACCGCGCGCACCTGCCCATTCCAAGCTTCGGCGGAAATCAAAGATTTCATGCGGCGCCCGGCCAGAAGAAATGCCGCGCTGCATCGCTCTGGTTGTCCCGCGGCTGGGCGCGATGGGCCAGGTTGAAGAAGACGATTTGCACCACGTCGAGCTGCCCGGATTTGCGCTGGACCAGCATGGCCACGGGATAGCGCACGCGCCGGCCGGAGATGCCGGGAATGCCGCCAATCGCGCTCACGCCGCCACTCCTCGTCGGTGGGTCTTCGCCGTTCTCGGAATCGAAGTACGCCACCTGCACCATCTCCATGGTGGTGATTTTCCATTTGTCGTCGCAGGTGATCTCGATGGCGACGTAGCCGCGATTGTTAGGATCGAGCTTAAGCTTGCCGAATTCCAGCCGGGGCGGAGGTTGTTTGTCGGTTCCGCTCATCGGGACATCGCCGATCTTCGGTTCGATCCCATTGACCAGTCCTGAGCTGATCTGCGCCGCGGTTTGTCCGAAAAGTGTGACTTGAAACGCATGCGGCCACGGCGATGGCGCGGCATCGAAGCCGACGAGCGTTCCGTCCGGAGTCGAGCGCAGCCGCGCGCCGTCGCCCGGCAGCAGCCGCACGGAGCGCACGGCGGCCACGAGCTTGTTCCAAAGCTCGGCAGTGATCGGCTGGCCGCGCCGGACAAAGGGCAGTTCGGTCATTGGCCACCTTCGAGTTGCGCCTGGCCATATACGTCCGCGATCCAGCCGTTCGGACCCGAGAGCATGTATTCTTCGGTGATCTCGACCGCGTTGCCCTTGCGCTTGATCTTCGGCGCAAGCTTGAGCCAATTCCGTTTCTTGGCCGCCGATGGAATGTTGAACTGAGCGATGCCAGGCGGTTGGTCCACGATCGTGCCGATGCCGCGCAGTATCGTCGAAGGGATGGTAAGCGCGGAGTAGGTCTTGCGAAAGGTGGCACCCACAGAGAGCCAGTTTTCCACGCCAAAAAGCGGGTTCTTTTTCGTTTTCTGGCTGCCGCCGCTCAGCGCCGTTTGCTGGCCACCGGTGTCGGGCAGCAATTCGGCGAACTGTTCCTTCACCGCGTCCCAGGCATACTTGGTCTTGAGGGTGTCGAAGAACGGATGGGTCTGGATGGGGTCTTCGGCCATGGATGTATCCAGCTCGAAAGTGACCTGGTTGTCGTCGGGACCCTGCGGGGCGATGCCCTCGAAATGCAAGACGACCTTGTAGGTGCCATCGTCCTCCTGGCTGAAATTGCGCGACCGGTAAGGCAGCAGGATGCCGAGATTGGGCAGCACCGTGAGCGCCTCAGCCAGCGTGTCGACGAAGACGGGCACCTCGATAGTCGCGATGCCTGTCTCAGAAATGCCGCCCGTAATGCCGGTGGTTTGAAGCGGAGTCGAGGACATGGACTTAGCCGAAAACCGGCATCGGCGTCGGTGGCGCAACCGGTGGTTTATCGAGGAGCTTTTTCACGTCGCGAAGCAGCCCGGTCTGCGTGCTCAATTCGCGCGTCTGCCGCTGTGCCTCACGCAGCATCGGGTCACCCGTGCTGTAGCTCGCGCGTCCGCCGCCGCCGATTTTCTGCAAGGCGGACACGGACGGCTTCTTCTTGGCGTCGAGTTCCTCGTCGTACGCCCCGGTATTCTCCGGGCGCGGTTTCGCGTCCGCGCGCGATTTTTCGGAGACGCTTTGCACGCGCGCCATGACCCCGTCGATGGCGTCCTCCATGTGTTGCTGCCACTCGCTCGTGTCGATGGCGGTGTTGCCCTTGCCGAAACCTTCGCCCAGCGCTTTGCCGATATTGGCCACCGCGTCGCGCATCCGCTCGGCGGCCTTGTCGACCGCAGGCGTGAGCAAGTCGGCGCCAGCGTCTCGATTGTCCTGCCCGGCGTCTCGGAAGCATTGTGCGGTCTGCCGGATCGATTGCGCGGTGTCCCCCACCTTGTCGCCGACGAGCGGCACTTCCTTCAGGTAATCGAGGAGCTTGGCGACACCTTCGAGCAGGAAAGCGATGAAACCTTGCGCGATGCCGAGCAGCGCCTTGCCCATGCCCACCCAGAAATCGGCCGTGGTCAGGATTTCAAAGAGGGCAATGGCGTTCTTGATCGACTCGGAAAAGGCCTGCCAGAGCGCCTGGGCGACAGCCATGATGGCCCCCGCGAGAAAGTTCACGGCGTTGGCGAAGGCGATCTTCGCCGAGGTGAAAAGGATGTCGCCGATCTTTCCATCGGCGAATGCCTGGACAATGAAAGCCACGGCTTCGCCCGCCATTTGACCCCAGCTCGCCAGATCCATCTTCATGAACTGATCGAGCAGTGGTTTGAGCACCGGGGCGACCTGATCGGCCACGCCAACCCAGAACCCGCGCACCTTAACCCCCGTAGCGTTGAGTTTGTCGCTCACGTCATGGAAGAGTGTCGCGTCACGCCCGAGAATCTGCGCCTGGGAACCGACCTGCTCGGCGGCTTCCTCAAACCCGTTGGAGGCAAACACCGCGAGCATCTCTGCGCCGTTGCGCCCGAAAATCTCCATCGCCATGGCCGCGCGCTGCGATGGGTCTTTGACCTGGTTGATGGCCGCACCCAACGCCCGGAACTGCTCCGCGGGTGTCTTGTGTTTGAGAGCGTCGAGGTTCAAGCCGAGCTTCTCGATCGTTTCCGCGGCGGCATCGCCGTGGACGGACTTGGCCATCTTGGCGAAGACAGGCCCGAGGTCCTCCGCCGACTTTCCTGCGTTGGCGAATTCCTGCTGGAGCACGACAAGATCGCCCACGGCCCACGCCGGTATTGGCCGAGAGTTCGCTTAGCTTGTCCCCAACCTCGAACGCTCCACGCAGGTGCTCGAATCCGGTGGCCACGAGATGCGATACGGACTGAACGGCCACCCAAGCCCCGGCGAATTTCGCCACACGCTCTTGGAGGGCGAGCATCCGCTGGTTGATGCGCACGAGCGCCGCTCCCAGGCGGCTGTCGTCGGCATCGAATACGGCGGTGGCTTTCGGCATGCCTGCCGCGCCGCGTCAACGCAAACATCTCGCATTCTCAAGGCGTGACGAGCACTCGCCAACAATGACATCATAAGCTGGATGGACATTTCCAAAGCGAACACTGAGCCGTTTTACGCCTTTCATCGGTTCCACGAGTCCTTGAATCGTCTGGTGAAAACGATCGCGGGATCTCTCGCATTCACTGAACGTTCGGTCGGCACTGGCCATGTGGGTAGTAAGCTGCTCTCAGCACTAATCGAGGGCGCAGGCGAACCGTGGGGCGGACTGAATCACTACGACCCGCAAAAGGAACTGGCAGATGCCACGCTTTTTTTCGTCGAGATGGCCATTGTCCGTGTTGATTCCGCCATGGAGGACTTTTTAGTATCGACTGATGCCGAAATGAGTCGTTGGGTGGCGCATCGCAGTCACGGCAAAGAACAACGGAAAGCGACTACTGTGGTGAATGAAGCGGCTGACGACTATTCTACACTTCCACTAGTGAAACTATGGAATGCTTGCGGCTGGAAATCGAAACCCACCGAAGAGCTTGTTGCCGTCTATCAGTTCTTTCACCGCGCCAGAAATTGCATCGCGCATCGCAATGGACGTATGACTGGCGAACTCGCCAAATCTCTCAGCGATCCTGACTTTGCGAAGAAGTGGAAGAAAGTGAATACGCCTCGGGGAACGCCATCGATGCCGCTGCCTAATATTTCGGGCGATCGAGTAATCCTGCGTCCGCGCGACGTCATTCTATATTCTGGTGTTTGTAGAAAATTGGCTGCCGAAGTTAGCTCACTTCTGCTCAACGACATGGGTGAAAAAGGTCTCCTGTATATGGCTGCCTATCACTCGTTGCTGACGGATAGTCCAACTCCTTGGGGGAATTCGGCTCGAGGTCCTGAAGCGGTCGTTAACTGGGCGCTCACTCACAGGCTTCATGCAAGAGACGTATCTGCTAGCAAAACAATCGCGTCCCTGAAAAGCGCCGGGTTGTGGGAACGTTGTCGCGACCGATATAGACTGCTCGCTCCGAAGCTAAAGATTCGGGCGGCTTAGGATGTTAGCAATCTACTTCCAACCCGCTCGTCTCAAAGCACGGGTCAAAAGGAACTCCGCTTTCCGTTCCATCTTTGCCGCCTGGATCCCAATGGCCGATTCGACCCGCCGCACGTAGTCGGCCACGTTGGTCACGTATTTCACGGAGTTGGTCAGAGTGATGCGAAACTGCCGGATCGAGTTCACAACACTCATTGCGCCGCGCCCGTCGCCCTGGCGTGAAACCCACGCGGGCACTTTCGCGCCAAGTTTGTCCGCGCCCGCATTCCAGCCCCCGGCGAGCTTACCGACGCGCGCGAGCAGTTCGCGCTGCAACGCTCGCAGCGCCGAGGCCTCGACCGGATACGGGTGCTTGAGATTACGCGGGTTGATGCGCCCGGTCCGCATGTCGCGCAGACGGTCATGAATCGCGCGCGGGTCTTGCAGGATCACGTTCTTGACCGCCCGCACGGCGATCATCACCCGTGCCAGATCGTATTTGATGGCGGCTTCGCCCGTCTTTTTCGCGGCGTTGCCGCGCCGGCCGCTCCCACCGGGCGGCGTGATTTCGATAACTTCTTTCACGAACCCCTTGGCGGCCTGCTCAGTCAGTTCCCGCCGAGATTTCTTGACCTGCGGCTGGAGCTTCTTAATGGCACGCTGGATCGGGCGCAGATCGAATTTTACATCAGCTTTCATGCGGCCTCCATCCGGTGAGCAACCGGTCGAATTGCGCGTCAGGCGCCGGACCAATCGGCACCGTCCATACGTCGTAGGCCCGCAGCGCGCAGTGCTGGTATTGCAGAAGTCGCGCGAGCGGCAGTTCCCAGAAGATGAAGTGCTCGGGCCACCCGGTTTCTCGCGCCAGTGTGAAGACGAAACTCGCCGTCCACACCGGCTCAATCAGTTTGGGGTTGGCTGAGTCTTCGACTCGTTCTGTCGTCCGCCTGGCCGGGCGTGGACTTCCACCTGCGCGGCCTCGATGGAAACGAGGCTCTGCTCAAGCTGGCTCATAGTCTCGAACATCGCCGCCACCGGCAGGTCCAGCTCAAATGGCAGCAGATACTCCTCCTCAAATGCCGCCCGATTTTCGCGAGCGATCTTCACGGCCTTTTTCACCACGCCCAGCGGCTGGGATTGAATGAACAGAAACGTCGTGAGCTGCCGTTGCTTGTCCTCGGCCGACATCGCCTCAAGCTCCTCCTTGGCGGCCCCAGTGATCATGGTGAGCCCGAGCGCACGGCAGAGCGTAAGTGTTCCAGCGGAGAACGGGCGCAGCGTGATACCGCCTGCGCACGGCGCGGGTTCGACGAACGTGTCGAGATTGGCTTGCGTTCTTTCGGCAGCGTTCATTTTTCGAGAGCGGTGAGAAGTTCCTGGCGGCGTTCCGGCGTCGCATCGAAGGGCACGAGCGCGAATCGACGGCCTTTACGGATGAGTGCGACCGGTGCGAGCCGGGCGACTTCCGCGCCGAGCAAGCTGGCGTTTTGGAACGCCGTCTTGATGTAGGCGAAGGGATGCTCCAGGTGTTGCGTCGTCCAGACCGGATCGTGCCAGGCGTCGATGAGTTTGCGCGTTTCAAACCGGCCGCAAATGCTCCGGGCCTTGAGGGTCCAAGTGACCAAACGGCGTTCGCCGGCTTCGACCAGCTCGCGCGTTTCCAGATACGGGCAATCGTCATCGAGTTGAACGCCGACTGCCGTGAGCGCCCCGACCAGGCGCAGGATATTGAGTGCGTCCGCTTCGGTGTTCACATCGGCGCGCAGGATGCAAAGTTGATCGCCTTTTTTCATGGTTAGCTCACGGCCTCGGCGTTCGGGTAATTCTTGAAGCTGTATTCCCAGCCGTCGAAATCCTCGTTGGTCTCGTTCTGCTTCACGTTCGTGATCACGGTCACGCCCGTGCTGCCCACGCCGGTCACGCCGGGGTCGCCGACGCCGGGTACCACCGAAAGTGTGCCGTGTCCCTTCACCGAGCCCTCGGTCATTTTGCGATAGGGCCGGACGCGGGCGATTTCGCCGTCGCTGCCCGCCAATTCCTTGACCTGCACGCTGTCGTCGGTCTCCACCGAGTCGATGAGCGCGCCTTCATGGCGCGTAATGCCGAATGATACGTCGCTGGCGGGCATGGCTTAGTTCTGGTTCGTGGTGAGTGCTTCGGCCAGAACGTCGGTGGGTGCCGGGGGAATGGCTTCCAGCGCCGCAATGATGGCGTCGAGTTCGCGCAGGCGTTGCTGATCGCCCGCCGAGCGCTTTTCGATCATGGCCTTTTCCTGCCGATGTTTGGTGAGGGTTTCCTGGATGGCGTTCACGGTTGCCTCGCTTTCGGTGTCAACGCTCATGCTGGCCCGAAGCCGAACCGATACTTGATCTTCGTGTTGAAACGGGCGTCGCCCACGGTGGGCTCGGTGCCGATTGGGGCATAGCCATAGATGTGCAGTTTTTCCGTCGCGTTCAGCGCGGCAATGACCGTGGCGCGATCCGCGAGGGCTGCGCGCACCGATTCCACGCGCTCGGCATGGGCATCGGCAGTCGTGTCGTGCGCCTCGCTTTCGATGATCACGTCCACTTCGCCCTTGAAAGCCAGGTCGGAGCCGGCAAGCGCCTCGGCCGTTGTGGTGCTGACCGTGAGCGCCGGCAGCTTGTGTTCTGCGTTTTCCTGGCCGGTGTAACCGTTGAGCGCCGTGAGCTGGGGCATTTGTTTGAGATACGCAAGCAGCGTATCGTCGAGAGCGTGGTCGATCATCGTTACTCCTTCGGTTCGGCCACGAGCACCAGCATTGGATACTGCGGATGGTCAGTGACGCGTGTGATGCGGTAGTCCGTTTCCTGGAATTGAATCGGATCGCCGATCTTCGGTTTCTCGTCCGTGAACGCCGCGCGCGGGATCTTCATCGTGCAATCGCCTTTGGCCACGAAGCCACCAAGCGCGAGTTCGAGGCTCAGCGGATTGTCGGTGACCAGAGCCTGGTAGGTCTGACCTTGCCACACGACGGGTTCGCCGGTGACAGCTAGAATCTCGGTGAGGGCGGCGGCTTTTTCATCCTGGAGCGACATGCTCCCGCGCGGATGTCAAAGGCGGCGGCGCTCCAGAATTGAAGTCCGAGCGCGGCTTTGCGGTCGTCTTACTTCTGCACTATAAAGAGTGCCACAATCTTGAATCCATCTTCCCAATCTTGCGCGCTTTGCGGGAGATCCGCAAAGCTATGCCGATCACACATCTTGCCCGATTTGGCCTACAAGGCGGTGCTTGATCCTACGGTTCATCCTCGCATGGTTGTCGTTCGTGATCTTCAATCAGGCCGGATCTCGGACACGACGCATCAGACTGGCTTTTGGGAGCGTCTGTTGTGCGAAAATTGCGAAAGGCGCTTTAGCAGGTACGAACAGTATGCGTCTGAGAGCGTGTTGAGCGTCGTGCTTCCTCTTCCTCAGAAGCCAGAGGACAGAATTGTCACTCTCCGTGGTCTAGATTACCCTCGGCTAAAGCTCTTTTTGTTGTCACTTTTATGGCGCGTAGGAGTTGCGAAAGGTGCATTTTTTCGATGTGTCGATCTTGGGCCTCACGAGGAAATCATGCGACGCATGTTGGACAAAGAAGACCCAGGGGAGCCCGATGAATACGGATGTTTGGTAGCGCCCTTTTTGCCTGAGCCGGAAATCGACGTGCGCCAGCTACTTTCGCAGCCTTTCAGCACTAGAACTGAGGGACACAACGGCTGTCTGCTGACGTTTCGCGGATTCGCGTTTCAATTCTTTATTTCACGTCACGCCATCCGCCCTGGAGTCGCCGGCTCTTTCTTAAATCGCAACGGGGAAGTTAGAATGCTCTGGTCGCGGATCGGTGCTTTTCAACCGTTGCGCATGCTATGGAACCGAAGCGTACATGCGATTCGTCGGGAGGCGGGCGCGGTTTAAGAAATAACCCCGCTGCCGTTTCCAGCAGCGGGGCTTTTGCAACCACCGAAATGTTTCGTGCCGCGCTTACGGCTGAACGATGCGCTGGATGCCGTTCGCGACGGCAGGCATGAAGCCGTAGAGGCATTCCACTGTGACGAAGATCCGGTTGGATTGAATCTCCGTGAAGCGCAGGTAGCCGAAGGTGAGGCCCGTCTCGGGATCGGTGACCGCGCCCGATTCATCGTAATCGGCGACCGGCGGAAGGTAGCGCATCGCGACGGCCATGCCGCTCGGGTGCGAGGCGAAGCCCACAAGCTTTTCTCCGTTGTCCGGCAGGATGACCGTCTCATACATGTCGAATCCAGCGAGGCGGCGGATCTGCGCCTCGACCACGCCGGGCTGTGCGACCGGCTGGATGAAGCTCTTCGCCACCACATCGTCGCCGAGCAGATTGGTGTAGTAGGCGCCATCGAGCACTAGGCCGCGATCCGTCACGGGCATCTTCGCGTTGCTGCACGCACCGCGGATGGCGAGCACCTTCTTGTAGTCGAAATTGGCGGCAGCAACCGCGGGAATGGCGGGATTGCCGAAATTGGCTGCGGTGATCGTCGAGAAGATGTCCTGGAGAACATCGGTCGCGAGCTGCTTGACCGCGCTGGAAACCAGCGTTTCAAGGACATTGAGCGCCGTCTCGCTTGCCTCCCGCGCCGTGACGTGGATCGTCTTGAATTTGTGCCGGTTCAACTGCACCGGGATTACCGTGACCGTGGAATCCGGGTTGCCCGTGTAGCTGTCGACGAAATCGCTGGACTGGGACGGAGCGCCCACGACGGGCACCCGCACGGTGTCGAGCTTATCGGCGGGTTCGGGCGAAAAGTTGGTCGAAAAGGCGCGCAACGGCAGGAGCGCAGCCATCCACGGCTGGAGCGCCGTTTGCGCGACCTTGATGTCATTTACATTGGTGAGTGTGTTCGGCATGGGAGTGGTCGGTTACTTGGCGTTGAGGATCTGGGTGCGCTGTTGGGCGGTGAGGGAGCGCCAGAAGGTGGTTTGCTCCTTCGGGTCGGTGATGGCCTTGAACCGGGTGAGCAGAGCTTCGGCCTCGGCATCGCCCCGGGGCGTGACGGGCACGGGCTGCGGACTGGCGGCGCCGTAGTGCTCGGCGGCGATACGCTCAGCGGTCTTGGCGTTGGCCTTGAGCGTTTCGATCTCGCTGGTCAGCGTGGTGATTTGTTCCTTGGCCTTGGCCAGTTCCTCGATCGTGTTTGCCGTGGAGGTAAGTGACTGTTTGGCGGCCACCAGGTCGCGGGAAAGTTGGTCGCGCTGTTCGGAGAGTTCCTGATTGGCCAGGGTGAGTGCGTCGGATTCCTTGGTGAACGCCGTGACTTTCGTCCGCAACTCGTCCGATTGCCGGGCCGCCTCGGTGAGCAGCGTGCTGCTCGCCTGGGCGTCGGCTTCGAGTTGCTTGACCCGTGCGAGGGCGTCTTCGAGTTGCTCGTCGAGAGTTTTCATTGTTTCCCGGCGTTCGCTGTCAACTCACATGCCGCGCCTGCATCTTGGTCAGCACCGTGGCGCGATCCAGCATGACCCCGGCGGTGAGGGAATTCTCAAACGCTTTCTGCCCCGAGAAATCCTGCCCTTCCATCGCGGCGGGATCGATGGCACGGCCACGGGCCAGCACCGCCGCCTGAAATTCGCCATTGATCTCGTCGATCATGGACTGGAGCCAGGTGCGCTGGTCGTCGGTCAGCGCCACGCCCGGCACGCCGACACTCTTGTATTTGCCGGCGGCAAAGAGATCGACCTTCAGCCCCTCCTGCTTGAACGCCTCGGTCTCATCCAGCATCGGGAGTAGCACCCCGATGGAGCCGACCCGCGCGCTGGGCGTCGAGAAGATTACATCGGCCTGTGACGCGATCCAGTAGGCCGCGCTGCACATCTGCCCGTCCGAGAACGCATAGACGTATTTGGCTCTTGAGAGCGCCGCCACCGCGGCCGCGAGCTCGGGCGTGCCGGTGACGGTGCCGCCAGGCGAGTCGATGTCCAAAAGAACCGCCTGCACATCTTCGCGGTCGCCAGCCTCGTTGATAGCCTCGCTGATTTCGTCCATGTCGGCCGCGCCGAGCAGTACGCGCGAGAAAATATCCGGGCGCTTCATCAGCACGCCGGTGATCGGGATGATGCCGATGCCGTTCTCGATTTGCAGAAGATCGGAGTCCGGCGGCTCAGCCGGCGGATCGCTGAAGAGGTCGCAGGCCCGGGCCGCCCGGCGCATTGCAGCGTGAGCCTCGGGCGTGATGAGCCAGGGCTGATGGTAGAGGGAGTGCAAGAGCTGGGTCACGTCCCACGCCGTCTGTCAAAAACAGGGAGATAATCGTGCCGAAACGATTATCTCGCTTATCGCGCAACGCCCGAAGGCGGCGGGTCGTCGCTTTCGCCGACAGCGGGCGTTGCGGCGGTGCCGCCATCCGGGTTCCAAAGCATCTCCAGCGGAATGTCGTATTTCTTGGCCAGATCGAGCAGCGCCCGAGCGTTCTGCGCGCGAATCTCCATTTCCTCGGCGAAGTCCATGCCCTGTTCCGCGAAATGTTCCTCGATGGTTTTTAAGCCGGTTTCCACGTCCGCCCGGTTTTGCTGCGCTTCGCGGCCCGCATCGACGGTGATGCGCCGCGGCGTAGTGAATGCGACCTTCGTCCAATTCACGACCTCGGGCAGACGCTTCGTGGCGATGGCGTCGCCGATGACAAAGAGCCACACCGGCTTGAGGAACCGTTCGATGAGGATGAGTTGCCGATAACTGAACCGGCGGTCGGCTTTAGCGACGACGAGTCGCACACCCGCGCCGCCGACCTTGCTCGAATCCGCCGCAAACTCGTACGGGATGTGGCCAAGCGCGGAATCCCGCCGCAGATATTCGAGGAATCCGGTGAAGGTCGGGCTTGGCCGGTTCGATTGAAAGCTGTCCAAGGATTCGCCGGGTTTGAGCGCCACGAGTTTGCCGCCGACGATCCGTTGCAACGCGCTCGGCTCGGTTGCCGCCGGGTCGACGTTTCCCGGCTGCCGGATCGTGAAGTCTCCGTCCTCATCGAGATCGCCGCGCTCGGTTTTGAGCACCCGCGCCACGTCGGCGTTGTCTTTGACCGCGTGTTTCTCCAGGGCGATTAGCTCCATTTCATCCAGGAGATGATTGACCGAATGCTGCAAGGTCGGCGCATTGCGGACGCCGGTCACATTCTCCGGTTCGAAGACGTGGAGCATCAACGGCGCGGGGATGTCCTTGAACCCTCCGCCATCGAGCAAGATCCGGTAGAATGCGGGCGCGCCGTAGGCATCGAACTCGATGCCATCTTCTGTATTACCCTGCTCGGCATCCCCGATCCGGTGCGATTCGATAAGCTGGAGCTTTGCCGCCCCAAGGGCGTCCCGCGTCTTGAGGAGGAAGTATTCACCGTCCACGTCCATGCCGCGGCAGACGAGCGACTGGCATTCCGCGAACGAGAATCGCTGGGTGATTTCACACCGCGCTGCCCAGCGTGCAAAGTATTCATGGGCGGCTTTGTTCCAATTGGCATCCGCAGAAAGCGCCTGCGGCTTGATGCCGTCACCCGTAGCGTAGATGGCCATGCTGCCGACCAGTTCGCGCACGAACCCGGAATTCTTGTGCAGGTAGCGCGAGCGGCGGACCAATTCCCGGCGCGGCCCCGACGAAAGGTCGAGCTTCGCGTCGCGTGGAAAGAACCCCGGCACGCGCGCGCGGCGCGGCGAGTAATTGGCTCCCTCATACGGGCTGAACCACGCGCGCGGCAGAATCGCACGCGCCAATTTGAGCAACGGGTTCATTTCGGGAGAAAGCCGAAGACCGCGCTCGTGTCGACGCGCGCCCGTTTTCCATAGACCTCGGGGGCAAGTTTCTTGAGCGCGATCTGGCAGGCCTCGATGATCGCGTGGATCTCGTCGATCCGGCGTTTGGTGATGGTCGAACCCGACTCCTGCCAGGCCGCAAGCGCGCGCTTCAGTTCTGCTTTCTGCGCGGCCAGAATCTCCTCCACCTCTTCACGGGTGAAGCCGATGGAGTAATCGGGAGCGGCCATGCTTATGCCGATGGGCTGTGGAGTTGGGCGAACAGCGCGAACGCGCGCGCTTTGATGAGCATCTCGGCGTTGTCCGGAGTCAGCGCGGAACCGATGGCGGAACCGGGGAAGACAAAGAAGAGCACATCCTGCTCGATGCTCGCATCGTGAATGCGGCGGCAACTGCCGTCGGGATTTCGCACCGCACACGGGTCGGGCGCGGGTGGATGAAACGCTTCATGCACGCGGATCGAGCCTTCCCCGATCTTGTGGCTCGGCCCGAGATCGCCGCAGATCGCTGCGGTGAGAATGTCGCGATAGATGACGACAGCGAGATCGCCGATCGAGAGGCCCGTAGCGGCACGGAAGACGCCGAGGGGGAGAACGATGAAGGGATGCCGCTCGCTGGAGAGCGGGCAACCGTTCGGAAAATGAAACGACGTGTCGTTCTGGCCGTCGAGCGGGTCGAGTTGCGTGCCACAGCGGCGGCCGGGGTCGGCGGCAACACCGTCGGCATCGATGGCGAGCTTGGAACTCCAGGAAATCACGCCGCTCGGGAAGCGGAGGATCGCTTTGCATTGGCTCGGATCGCTTTGGCTGTCTTGGCGATCAAACGTATCGAAAAGCGATTGGCAAAAGCCGGCCACGGGCGTGGCGACGCTGAAATCAATGCCGCCAAGTGTGGCGGCGGAGGCAGGCGGGACGGTGAACATGGCGCGCGATCAGCGGACGGTTTTGGGGTCGCGAAACTCGAGAGTGTTGCGAATCTCGCCGCCCACTGAATCGGTGGCCGGGTCGTAGGTGCCCTGGACGTCGACAGTGTCGGATTTGACCTTCGAGCGAAATTCGCGGTCGAGGGCGCTGCCGGCGCAGCCTCCGAGAAGTCCCACCGCGACAATCGCCAGGAAACCGAGGGTAAGTTTGAGCGGATAAAAGAAAGAGTCGTGTTTCATGCCGACTCCGCCGCGTCAACTGCGGCTCCTTCCTTCACGGGTTCGGCACTCACCGATTCGCGGCCGATCAGCTTGAGCATCGTGGCCGCTACCGCCTGGAGACACTCGGCATCCCAGTAATGATTCGGCCGCTTGCCGACCCGTTCCCATATCCATTTGCCGCCCTTTTTCACCCGGCGTTCGCTTTCCATCTGCGCGAGATACTCGTCGTCGATGTCGTCGGGCACCTCCCAGGTCGCGCCCCGCTCCGGGTCCTGGTTGCGCCGCAGTCGGGCCAGCGTGTCCTTAAGGTTCAGGTTGCTCCAGTAATGGACGTAGCAATGGCTGGCGTGCCCGAGGACCACCTTGCGTCTCGGCGAGTAGAACCGCTGCACGGACTTCCCTGTTTTGGTGCGGTGGACGAACGTTGGCCGGCGGTCGCCCATGAGCGCAACCCAGCCGCGTTTGCCGCATTCCCTATACACGTCGTAGGTCGCGTAGCCGGCATCGAGAAAGACGAGGCTCGGATGAATGCCGAAGCGCATTTGCAGCGCCTCCACATCGTCGAACGTGAGGAGCCGTTCATTCCAGATCAGTCGCGATGAACCATTGGCGCTCCACGAGCGCACCACGGCGAACACATGATCCATCTGGCAGTCCACAGTCAGGATGCGCAGCGGAGCGGCGATGTCGCCCGGCTCGAAAGGTGCCGCCACGAGCTGGCCACGGCCGTTTACGCCGGCTTCGTCCTCCCAGAGTTCGCCTTTGCGGTAACCGCCTCGCGTGATCTCCAGCTTGTAGTCCTCTTCGTATTCACGCCACGGAAACGCCAGCCTCTTCTGGTAAAATTGCTTGAGCGCGCTGATGTCGCCGCGCCGGGCAATGGCCTTGGCGCGCAGATACAGCTCCGCCAGAGCGCCCCAGCTCATCGCGGAAATGCTGTTCCAGTGGAAGCCGACGCTTTCTTTCGCGGCGCGTGGGTTCTGTGGGATGAAGCGACCGTTGGCGTTGAGTTCACGGCGCGTGCGGTCGCTATCGTCGAAGTAGTGGTTGCAGGAGGCGCAGCGCATCGCCGCCGTCCGCCGTACTTCCGCGTAGTCCCATTCTCCCTGGTCATCACGCGCCGATTTGGACCACTCGATTTGTTCCCACGACCACGGCTGCCGCGTGCCACATTTCGGGCATTGGAACGTCCCACTCCCGCATGTCGGTCGTCTCGAATTTCCGATGCGTATCGTCGTTTTCCTCGCCACCCTGCGACATGAAAGATGCACTTGCCCAGCCAGCCCGAATGCGGTGACGCGCGCCCTCGGCCCTCGGCCATGTGACCGAGAAAGCCAGCGCCATGTTTCATCGCCCGATAAAGCCAGCGAATCGACCGGCGCTGAAGATTCGTCTTGTTGTGCGCACCGAGCACCCAGAGCGTCATGCCATTGCGGAAATGGATCGTGGTGTTCCGCTTCTTGTGCCGGTCACCGGGAAAGAGCGCCCGCACTGGCGCGCAATCCTCGAAAAGCTTGTGCAGACGCGATTCCGCCTGGTCTTTGGCGTCGTCGTCCGTCTGGTCGAGCCACAGCGCTGGGCCTGGGAGATTCGCGATGATGTGGCAAAGCCCGATCTCGCCCACGCTCGTCTTGCTCGATTGAATCGCCGCGATGATGAAGACGAGCCGGACCTTGGGATCGACGATGGCCTCGAGCGGCTCGCGGATCTGCGGGGAGTTGTCCGAGCGAAAGCGGCCCGGAATCGGCGAGTACGGGATCGAACCGATGTGTTCCTCGGCCCACGCCCACGGCGGTCGGCGATCCGGAGGCCGCCATGCCTCGCGCCAGATGGCGACAAGCTTCTCGTTCATTCCGCGTGCAGCACTGCCAGCACTTCGTCGATGGCTTTGCGGCACTCCTCCTGGATGCCGGTGGCGTCGAGGCCCGAAAGGATCGGCGGCAGCTCGTTCTCGAACTTGCGGCGCAGCAACGCAGTCGCCTGGCCGACGAGATTCGTCCAGTCGCCACGCACCTGCTCAACGGAAATGAACTCGCCGCGTTTCACCGCTAGCCGCAATTCCCGCTCCTCGACCTCGGCGAGAAGTTTCCGCGCCCTGAGCGCCTGCTGGATGTCCGGGGTTTCCTCGCCGCCTTTGAGCCCGCGCTGACGCATGAATTCCTTCCATTTCGCCACGTCATGCAGGCCGTTTGATTCGGGCTTCGGCGCATCCTCGAATTTCTTCCAGCCGTTGATCGTCTGGCGGGTGACCTTCAGCGTCTCGGCCAGCTCGACGAAATTGCGCACGTAGGCGGGGCCGTCACCGCCGGCGCCCGCCGCCAGCGACTGCAACATCGCGCGTTCGGCGCGGCTAATCTTCCCGCCCGCCTGCACTCGTTTGACGAGATTGGCGAAGTCGCGGTTGAGGAGTTTCTTGGCTACGTCCGGCGGAATGGCGTCCATGCGCCCCGCCGTGCGTCAACACACGATAATCGTGCCGAAACGATTATCTCACTTTCCGCGCTTGTGCCGCCGCGCCGATTTCGCATTCGGCTCCTGAATGATCTTCAGCATGGCGCTGAGTCCGAAGCCCTGCGGCATCGCTCGCTCCTGTTCCCAATTCTCCAGCGACCGCCGCGAAACACCCAGCCGGTCCGCCGCTTCCTGCTGCGTGTAGGCGTTATCCTTGCGCCACGCGACGAGCGTCTCCTTGAACTTTTTGTGCTTCATCGCCGCCCAATGTCCGCAGGTAGCGTAGTTCGGTCAAGGCGGGCCGCTTTGACACGCGGCGGGCATCGTGAAAGTCCACTGCGCCCACAACGCCCTCGTCGATCCAGCGACCCTCAAGCCGAACCCGGCCAATCCGAATCGCCACAGCGCGCATCAGATTCAGCTTCTCGCCTCCATCATTCAGGAGCAGGGCTGGCGCGGACCGATCACTGTCAGCAAACGCAGCGGCATGATCGTGCGCGGCCACGGACGCCTGGAGGCCGCGCTGCTCATGGGCGCGGAGAAAGTGCCGGTGGATTATCAGGACTACGCGAGCGAGGCGGAGGAACTCGCGGACCTGCTCGCCGACAACCGCCTCTCGGAACTGGCGGAGCTGGATGAAGACGATCTCAAGCGTGTGATCGAAGCCATCCGTACGAGCGACCCTTCGTTCGACGTGGAACTCACGGGTTTCATGGAAGATGAGATCGCCCGGCTCTACGACGAGAAGCCGGAGGATGACGTGGAAACGGTGCCGCGGATGGAGATCCAGGCGTTCGAACATCACGACTATCTCGCATTTTTTTTCCACGATCTCCGCGACTGGATGCTCGCACTCCAGCTCCTCGGTGTCCGCGAAGTGGATTTCTCGATCACCCGCAAAACCAAAAAGATCGGCCTCGGCCGTGTGCTCCATGGAAAACGTCTCCTCGAACTCGCCCGCAAAGCCGCTGCGGCCAGCGGAAATCAACCGTCTCTCCCCGAAGGACTGGCCGGAACTGACCCCACTGAGCCTGCGCCTGGTGATCATGTCCCGCAGCCGCCCACGGGCGATCACCAGCCATCGCCTGTTCCCGACGGCGACGCTCGTCGTCCCCGAAAGCGAGCGGGCTGATTACGCGCACGTCACGCTGGAGACGGTCACGATTCCCGACGAAGTGACCGGAGTCAGCGCCGTGCGGAATTGGATCCTCGCGCACTTCACCGAAGGCGCCATTGTGATGCTCGACGACGACATCACCGCGTGTGTCTGCATGGTGTCGCTGCGCTGCCGGAAGCTCTCGACGGACGAAACGCTGGCCATGCTGGAAAACAGCGTCTACTGTGCGCGCGGCGCCGGGGCGCGATTGTTTGGGTGGCATCAGCGCAGCGATCCGCGGCTGCTCCAGCGCAATGATCCGTTTGGTGTTCACCATTGGGTCGGTGGGGCAGTTGGTGTCGTGCGTGATGCGAGCGGCGGCGTGCCAAGATGGGATGAATTGCTCAAGTGCAAGTGTGACATCGACGCCACGCTCGAAGAACTGATGATCAATCGTCTCGTGTTCAACGAGGCCCGTTTCTGTTTCGTGCAGGAGCGGGACAAAAACCTCGGCGGCAATTCGCTCTTCCGTTCCGCCGATCGCATTGCGGCTGAGAAACGGTACCTCAAGCGGAAATGGAAGGCCCACATCCGGTTCGAGAGTTACCAGAGCCAGGACAAGACCGCGATTGACGTGCACCGGCGCCAGTCCTTCAGCCTCGATGCGTAGCGCGATGCAAATGGAGCTATTCCGCGATGGACACCACCCGGGCCGGACGACGAGGAGGAAGGAATGTCCTCAAACCCATCGTCCGACCGCTCGCGGCACCCCTCAACACCCTCCTTTCTTTTTGGCCTCACGTTCTTGGCGAACGAAAATCAAGACATGCGATTCCTAACCAAACGCGGGTATGAATTTGGCGAGGTTTCCTCGGCGATGCAGAAGGCTATTCGCCGGGGAGATACTCGTCTTGCGGGTTATTGGGCACTGGAACTGTGGGCCAGCGGTTACGGCAATTATGTCTGGAAGCGACTACTCACGGTTTCGGCGGAAGATTGCTGGGGCATCCTGACCCAAGAGGTGAAGGCTCTGCACGACAGCTACGCGGTCGTGAACGCCAATGTGCCGGCGAAGCAGCCGAAAGGCCGCATCTTTATCAGCAAGGCCGTGATCCTACTGTGCGCGGCGAAGAAGAATCGCGACGCCGACCATTTGCAGAACTTCGTCTATGACCAGATGGCCGGCCTCGATGCGGATAAGCTCGCCGGCGACCTACTCAAGGGCGGGCGCGAGAAGATTCCCGAATAATGCCTTTCGACTGCCACACGCAGAAGGGCCGCAAGATGGGCAAGACCAAGGCCGAGTTTTTCCGCGATGAGCAGGCGGCACTGGAACCATTCCAGCCGGGGCTGTTCGACGATATTATCGACGACTGATCTGTGCGGCTGCGGGCAATATCACCATACCACCCGCGGGCGCTGACTCTTTTGCCGCTGTCCAAATCGAAGGGCAATTTCGGGTGATAAACGAGCGGGCAACTTGCCGGCACATTTTCCGCAAATGGCGTAGGCTGCCAGCAGGATTCCGGCTCGCCTTCATCTTTCGCGCCAACCGAAGGGCGCTCGAAAACATGGTGGAAAATAAGGAGAAGCAAACGGATGGACTCCGCGAGGGGCGGCGGACGAGGCAAGGCCATGTATATGCAATCCACCACCGCCCAAGCCGGCAGGCGCACTGAATTTGTCGGCACCTTCATTAAAGCCTCGGGCGCTACGCGCACGATGCGCTTTGTCACCTCGCCGGAAAAATTGCGCGGCGGCGGGCTGATCACCGTTTTCGACGTGGAGAAGCGCAGCCTGCGCAAGTTCAACCTCGCCACGCTCGTCGGCCGGCTGAGCGCGGTCACGACGGACGGCCAGCTCTCCTTTTGTGCGTGAACTACGCAGTCCGCGTATGCCGTACAAAATCCTCCGCCGGTTGATGCGCGCCATTTTCGCGGAGTCGCTCGCCGAACTCGGCGTGTTCCTCCGCAGCCTAGACCAGAAACCAAAACCAGGAACCAAACGATGAACCACATCACCAAGCCGATGCTCGCCGGAAAGTGCGAGCGCCCCGATGCCCTGAGCTTCCCCGTGCTCGCCACGCCGAAGCTCGACGGCATACGTTGCCTGAAGATCAACGGGCGCGCCCTGACGCGCTCGTTCAAGCCCGTTTCCAACCGCTTCACGCGCGGCTGGATTGAAGCGAACCTACCCGACGGCCTCGATGGCGAGCTGGTCGTCAACGGGACCACGTTCAGTGAAACCGCCGGTCACATCGGGCGCGAGTCCGGGGAGCCGGACTTCACCTTCGCCGTGTTCGATTACGTGAGCGACGGCGTGGACGTGCCCTATGCCTGCCGGATGCAGGAACTCAAGCGGCTGCCGCAGTTCGCACACGTCGAGAAAGTCTTGCCGGTTGAGATTCGCGATGCCGCGCAGCTCGCACACTACGAGGAAGACTGTCTCGCAGACGGCTACGAGGGCGTAATGATCCGCACGCCGGAATCGCCCTACAAATGCGGACGCTCGACCGAGCGCGAGGGCTGGTTGCTAAAGATCAAACGGTTCGAGGATGCGGAAGCCGTGGTGCTCGACACCTACGAAGGCATGAGCAACCTGAACGAGGCGCAGCGTGACGCCTTCGGGCGCACCAAGCGCAGCTCGGCGCAGGCGGGCAAGGTGGGCCGGGGCGAACTCGGCGGATTCATCGTCAAGCTCGTCGATTCGGACGTGGAGTTCCGCTTGGGCTACAACCACGTCCTGGGCGGCGTTGATCGTGTGACGCTGTGGCATCAGCGGGAGTCGCTGATTGGCCGGCTGGTGAAGTTCAAGCATCAGCCCAGCGGCGCGAAGGAAGCGCCGCGTTTCCCCAAGTTCGTCGGGTTCCGCGAGGCATGGGACCTGTGAACAAAATGGCCGCGAGCGTTAGCAGGCTTTTTGAACTTCATCTTTCGCGCCAACCGAAGGCCGCTCCGCAAAATGGTGAAAAATATGGCGATCACTTCGGCTTCCCGTTCGCGGGCCGTCTGAACGAGGCAAGGGCATGTCTGCAACCACCATCCCAAGCCATGCGCAAAAACTACGCACTCCGCGTAGTCTGCGGAAACCCGAGGACGTTGAAGCGATGAACATCCGCTTCGGCGTTGAACTTGAAACCAAAGTGCCGCGTACGTGCGGGCTCGCCGTCGGCGGCTATCACGCCGGTTATCCGGTGAGGAGCGCCCGTGCGACCAACGGAGAGACTCTCACCGCGCCCACCTTTAACGGTGCGACGTGGCGGGCTGATCGCGACGGTTCCATCACCTGTGAGCCGGGCGAGATGCCCTGCGAGTTTGTTTCGCCTATCCTCCACGGAACCGAGGGCGTTGAGGCGCTCTGGCCAGCTTCATCGATTGGATGACCGCGATCGGCGCGACCCGTCGATACCTCGTGCGGTGTACATATCACCGTGGGCATCGAGTCGGTGATCGGCAGCCAGGAGGCGGGCAAGGTGAGCGAGTTTGTCCGGAAGCTCGCGCACATCGCCCAGTGGCACGCCATGTCGCTCTATGGCCAGACGGGCACCGGACGCCACCTGAGCCGCTACAGCCACACGCTTGCTGCCGATGTCGAGCGCCACATGAGGAAGATCGTGAACACGAGCAGCGTCGCGGACAAAGAAGCCGCGGCAGTGGCCTGCGGGCGCGGAATGTTGAACCTCCAAAAATCCTTTCGGATGCGCGGCGACGAGTATGTGGGCGCGGTGGAGTTCCGCGTGTTCGCTGGCACCACGAGCCTCGAGAAGGTGCTGCATCACTTGGCGACGGTGCTTGGGCTCTGCCGCCGGGCCGCCCAAGTCCAGTGCCTTGGCGCGTTTCGCAAAAACAAGCTGCAAGCCAAGCGGACGGCCACCGCCGAGAGCGCGATGCATTTTCTCTGGGATTACCTCGGGTGGACCGGCGGCGCGCGGCCCTGCGCGCTGGGACTGTTCGGCCGGCTGCACCGCGATTTCCCCAGCTACGGCCCGGAGGCGCTACGCCTCTGCCGCAAGTTCGATGAGCGCTACCCGGAGGCCCGGCTGTGAACCCCGCCTTTCTCAATCCTCAGCCCATCCATTTCCCATGTGTGTCGTCCTGATCTGCCCGCCCAAGCAACGCCCTGACCTGACTGTCCTCCGCGCGTGTCACGCCGCCAATCCGCACGGAGCGGGTGTGGCATGGCGCGAGAAGCGCCGCATTCACTGGGAGAAGTCGCTCACGCCCGGGGAAGTGAACCATCTGATTCAGCAGGTGCCGGGTGAAGTGGTCATCCATTTTCGGTGGGCGAGTGTTGGTGGCGTCGAGCCGCTGCTCTGCCATCCGTTTCCCGTGACCGCAGAGGCGGCGCTGGGCTATGAGGGTGTGTGCAAATCGGTGCTCTTCCACAACGGCACATGGGGCAACTGGGAAGCGGCGTCGGAAGTCATCGGCGACCTTGAAGGCCCGATGAGCGACAGCCGCGCGGTGGCCGCGCTCGTGCATCACAAGGGAACGAAGCTGCTCAAAAAGCTGCCGGGGCGTTGGGCGGTGATGACGGACAAGGAAATTGAACTCTATGGCGACTGGCAGCCGTGGCGCCGCTTCCTCGTCAGCAACACTAGCTTTCTGCCCTACCTCACCGCGAGCGCGGGGCGCGCATCTTTTTCGGCACAAACTCCGCAGTCTGCGGAGCCGCGTCGCAAACCGAATCCAACGGGAAACATGGGGCAGCTCCCGCTGGCACTCGGCAATCACCAAAGCTGACCCGCATCCACAGAAACCAAAATGAAGTTGTTCAAATTGATCGCCAGCAAGGCTGGCAAAGTCGTCTTCGATGATCGCATCGAGGCCGAGAATCCGCGGACGGCACGCGAGCAGATGAAGAGTCTGCTCGGGCTGCAGTCGCTCACCGGCGTGGTCTATTCGATCACGGAAATCCCCGTGGAACTGATCCGTGAGATCGTCGCCACCAAGGTGCTCGAAGTGATCGGCTCCCGCAGGAGCGGCTGCTCGTCCATCGACGTGAGCAAGATCGTCGGGGACGCGGCGAACGTCGCCGTGGCCGACCGGCTGCGCCCCATCGAGCAGCGTCTCGCCGCACTCGAAGGCCGACAGACCGCGGCCTCGACGAATGGGACTCACTCCCCATCCAGCCGTCGCTTCGACGCCTTCCAACGCGATTCCACGCGCTCCCGAGAGGCTGATACACCGGCCACTAACGGACGCAGCGCGGAGCCGGAGACGCCGCTGCCCGCGATGACGGATTGGCGGGCTGTGAAGCGGTTCTACAAGCACTGCCGCAGCCCGAAGCAGACGGCGGCGCACTTCGACCTGTCGATCAACACCGTGAAGGCACGCGTGCGCCGGGAGGGCTGGTAGCCGTGGTCACAGTCACTCGTTACGGCACGCGGCACTGGGCCGTTTGGCTCGACGGCGAACTGGTGGTGGTCGCGCTCTATAAAAGGGGCGCGGCCACCGTGGCCGAGAAGCTGCGCGAATTGGTGAGCCTGAAAGGAGGCGGCTATGCGGTTGCGGCTTAACTCAAGGAACGGCCACAAGCCTGCGCCACTGAAGCCAGAGCCCAGGCCTTCACCGATGAACTGGCGGCCGCAGTCGGCGGACGACCTGATCGGTCAGGCCCGTTCGGTGTGTGCAGCCCAGGCCTCGAAGGCGCGACGGGTGCGTGATGTGCGGAATGCGGCCTGCAAGCTCCTGCTCTACGGCCCGCCCGGCGTCGGCAAGACTACGGTCGCCGAACTCGTGGCGCGCGAACTGACCGGCACGGCGCTCGGGATTGAGAGCTTCAACGGTAAGGAAGTGACCGTCGATGCCGTGCGAAGTTGGATGGAGACGCTGCCTTACGGGTCGCTGTTCTCGAACTGGTCGGTGAAGATCATCAACGAGCTGGACCGCTGCTCAAAGGACGCGCAGGACATCCTCCTGACGTATCTCGATAAGCTGCCGCCCGGGAAAGCGCTGATCGGCACGAGCAACCTGCAGCTCGACCTGCTGACGGAGCGGTTCCAGACCCGGTTCCAGTCGATCAAGCTGACGGCGCCGGGCACCGAGGAAATCGCGGATTTCCTGCGGGCGCATTGGAAAGTGCCGCGCGATGTGGCCCTGCGTATTGCCGTCGGAAGCGGCGGCTGCGTGCGCGCGGCGATGGCTGATCTGGAGACGTGGCTCGATGTGGAAGGAGGCGGGCTGCTGTGAAAGAGACCCGATGCCGATACTGCGGCCGACCAAGCGAGGACGGGTCGGGAGTCTGCGCCCGTTGCGAGCGGACCTACGAAAAACGCCCGCGACTCACTTCTCGCGCCAAGCGCCAGGGCGTGAAGCAAAAGGCGAAAAATTTGGAGCCTATCAGCGATGGACTTCCGCGAGCGGCGCGAACGAGGACAAGGACGCAACCTTAAACCACCTATGCCTGAACACGAAGAAACCCTGCCACCGGATGCCGCGACCGCGGCAGACCATCGTAACCCGCGCCGCCGCAATAACGGCGCATCCAATGGCGAAGCGCCCGATCTGGGCGTGCTCGTCACCCCGCAGCCGCACCACGCGCTCGATGACCTAGTACTCCACGCGGACGTGCGCGAAGACATCGCCGCCGGCCTGCGCGCCATCCAGCGTCGCGCCGACCTCGAGGCCGTGTGGAGCATCAGCCGCCTTCAGCCGCAGGACGGCCGCTGCATCCTGAACTTCCACGGCTCGCCGGGCACGGGCAAGACGCGCGCCGCTCTCGGCGTAGCGCTGTGGCTCAGCCAGCCGCTCTATCAAGTGGACTACAGCGCGGTGATCTCGAAATACCTCGGCGACACGGCCAAGCACATCGCCGCGTGTTTCAAGCGGGCGAGCGAACTCGGCGCAGTCCTGTTCTTCGATGAGGCGGATTCGCTGCTCTCCCGCCGTGTGAACATCGGGGAGAGCTGCGCGACCTCGATCAATCAGAACCGCAATGTGCTGATGCAGGAACTCGACCGGTTCAACGGCGTGGTGATTGTGACGACGAATCTGTTCGGCAATTACGATCCGGCGCTGCTCCGGCGCATTTCACGCCACATCAAGTTCCGGCTGCCGGACAAGGCGATGCGCCGGCGGCTCTTCGAGCTGCACCTGCCGAACCGCGAGCGCGTGTTCGCCGACCTGAACATCCTCGCCACGGAATCGAAGGGGCTGTCTGGCGGCGACATTTTGAACGTCTGCCTGAACGCGATCTTCGCGGGCTCCACGGCGGACGACCCGCAGCGGTGGAAGGTCACCGGCACGGCCCTGATCGCCGAAGTTGCCAAGGTGAAGTCCGCCCACGCCGATCACCGCACCACTTTTTGCCGTGAAGCTACGCAGTCCGCGTAGTCGACGGCGAGAACCAGAAACAACCAAACCGAAAAACCAATGAAGAAAACGAAAGCAACCACCAGTGCGGCGCCCGAACGCCAGTCCGGCTCCGGACCCGCAGAACCGAAAGCACCCACACCCGCACCCGCTCCGGCCTTAAAGAAGGTCAGCCTCGCAGGGTTCGCCACGCAGACGCCGGCCAGCAAATCGGCGAAAGCCTACCCGCTGTTGCCCGACCCCGACGGCCAAGTCGGCGAGTTGGTCACCAGCATCCTCGACAAGAGCGCCCAGGTCGAAGCGCTCGAAGGCGCACTCGAACTGGAGAAAGCCGAGCTGATCGCTATCGCGAAGCCGTTCTACTTCCAGCACTACCACGGCCAGCACGCCGTGGCCTCGTCGGTCGAGGCGCGGTCGGAAGACGGCAAGGTCGTGCGCGTGGGGTTCTCCAACTCCTACCGTGGCACGAGCGACGAACCCGCCATCACGCGAATCGCCGGTGGGCACGCGGCCCGGTATTTCAAGCAGTCCTTCGAGTTGAAGATCAAAGGTGATCTCATTCCGGATGCTGCGGTCGAGCCGCTGCTCGCGGAACTGCAGGAGTTGTTTGCCCGGCACGGGGCCAGCACGGCGCTCTCGGCGAAGGCGACCATCAAGCCGACGAAGGAGTTTCACACCGCGCGACACACGCTGTTCTCGGTCGCTGAGAACCACGAACTCGACAAGGTCGTGCCGATCAGCGCGAGCGTGAAGACGAAACTCGGACGCGGAGGAAACGAAGATGAATGAGATCAAGTTCACGCTGCGGCTCGCTGACGGCCACTGGGTCAGTTCGCCGACGAAAACCGTGACGAGCAACCCGAACCTCGCGGGAGTGTTCACCGCCGCCGATGAAGAGTCGGCGGCGGAACTGCGGCAGGCGATGGAGCGCGTTCATGGCCCGTTGGAAATCGTGCTGTGGCAGGAGAAAGAGAGTGGCTCAACGTGCCCAGCCTGCGGCCGTTCCGGTCAACCGCCCGATCACCTGAAATGCGACGACTGCGGCTCGAATATGCAGTGCGACGCTTACGAAAGTAAGTTTGGCGGCCGTCGCTGCCAGCTTGGCGCCGGGCACGCCGGCCGGCACAAGTTTGTCCCCGATGACCGCTTGTTCGGTGACGTGATTTACAGCTACACCCGGAAGGACGCGCTCTCCGATGGCGTCCAGATCGACGTGAGCGAAATGGCCCGCGAGGCCGGGCTGAAATTCCCGGTCTATCTCACCCGGGCGGTGTGGGAGAACTACGTGCGAGTGCCCGAGGGCGTACGCTGCCAGGATGAGAAAGGCCGGCTGTGGGATGTGATGTGGATGTTGCGTTGCGCCGCCCGACGAACCAGCGGCCCGCAGATGCTCTTCGGCCTGCATGTCCGCAACGACAATCGCGACCGTACGCCGCCACTCGTGAACCTGAAGGCAGTGTGTGGTCCCAGCGATCTCGACGATCCGCAGCCTGCGATAACCGTGATGCTCCCAGATGAAGACTAGCAAACCAATTGTCCTGACGATCTTCGACGGCGAACGCTGCGTCACCACGCTCGATGATCTCGAAGCTGCCGCGAAAGCCATCCATCAGAAGGCCGCTCGTGATTCCGAGACGAACGCCAATCCCTCCATACTTGGCGCGGAAATCGAAGGCCAAATTCGTGTGATAAATGCGCAATCCGACCCTTCCGAGACGGAGGTTCCAAGGCCATGAACGTGCCTCCGCTGATCACGTATCCCGCACGGCCGATTCAGGGCGGGCGACTCGAGTTGGCTCCGCCGAAACGCGGGCTGTGGTATGCTGAGCCAAAATTGAACGGGTGGCGCGCACTCATCCACACGCCGACCGGGACGATGTGGAATCGGCACGGTGCATTGCTCACAATCGCAGATTGCTTCTGGCCCGCGCTGGCTTCCCTGGCGAAGTTGGCCAGCCGCGGCCTCGTTTGGGCTGATTGTGAAGCGTTGGAACGCCGCCACAATCTCGGTCGTGGCACGCTCGTCGTGCTGGATGTGGTTCAAGAAGCCAAAACGCCGAGCTACGAGCAGCGGCGGGCGATGCTGGAATCTTTGCTGCCTCGCGATCCGGTGTTCTCGGGAGATACGACGCGCTCAGTTCCGATCAATGCTGTGTGCCTAACGCCGAATCTGCGCGTTGAAGATCAAGCCGGTGCACTGACGTTTTACGCGAGGCTTCGCGAGGCGAACCGCGCGCTTGGCTGCGATTTCTTCGAAGGCGTGGTGATGAAGAAGGCAGGTTCGAGCTACCCGGTGCAGCTACGGAGCGCGATGGAGGAGTGCCGGGGGTGGTGCAAGCATCGGTTTCTGGGGTAGTACGGGAAGCGAAAGGCGGATTTCTTCCGGCATGACCAGAAGGCGTTGAAGCCATCCCAGCCCGGCTGTTTGGCAACCTGGACGAGAGTTGAGACGCCCGGGCTGAACGCAAGCGCCTGCGGCCACGAGCCGGTGGGCGTTCGGCGTGTTGGAAACAGAAGGCCGTTCGTGCTTCGTGCGTCCGAGACAAGCGCCCATCTCACCGAAATCGCAGGCCGAATTCGCCTGTTAAACGCGCAATCTCGGCCCTTTCCAAGACGCAGGCGCCAAAGCCTTGAACGTGCCTCTACGCAGAAAGCCAAGAGCATCATGCTCCGTTCCAACCGCCTAAACCCGTCTGTCCACCTTTAAGAATTTTGGTTGACGGTCAATTGACTCCAGAGGCACAAATCGTCTGCGCTTCTCTTCCATTTATTAAAAGTTGTCGAATAGACCATGCAAATTCTAGAATTGCCCTCGTTGCGTATTGCGTCAATCCCAACCCACTTTACGAGCGGGCGGTCGCCGGATTCTGAAATGAGAGATCTTCATGCGTCCTTTGTGAATTGGGAGCAAAGGACTGGCGTAAGAACTTCGCTCCTCGGTTGTGAATTGGCACCGGGGCAACTTATCACACACGGCGCAAGATGGCGCGGCGAGTGGAGGGGAGATCACTCAGCCTTGACCGCGTTTTCGTTGTGTCTGTTCTTGCAGAACAATGCATCCCCGTTCTCTGCTCTGCGAGAGATTCTCGACAAGGATGGTGCGGGGCGCGAGTCTGCGCTTGCACTAACATATACGCAGGGAGGACAATATGCGGAGCTTGTAGTGGAGGGTCCGTATGCGAACATCCGGCCTTCTGTAGAGACGTTGCTCCACGACCAGCTTCCGAGCACTGAGTTCGCCTACTCAGGCGGAGACTGGCTCGAAATATATGGCTCTTTGATTGCAGGGGGAGGGGCTGGCTCAATGGTGCCTGCATTAGATGAGTCAAAGTTTTTAACCAAAGTCTACTGCCCGGTGGTGCGGAAAGATAATTCACGGCAATTTACCAACGGACGCACCCAGCACGGCATTCACTTGTTTTAGCGGTAACGAGCTGAAACTCGCGATCTCGGCGCGGCGGGTCACTCCGAGGTTTGCGCGCCAAAGAGGGTCGCGCGGATTCGTCCGCCCGCATGCGGAGCCCGGCGCTTTGGAAACCACTCAAAGGGGTGGTGATTGCTCTGCGCTGCTGCATGGCAATGTCCACTCGTTCTTCTGACAGCTTCGGCGGCGCAACGTCCACCCCGTTTTGACGTAATACTCATTTAAGGAGGACGATGGCGAGCAACATGAAATGCGCAAACCCCGAGGCACCGCCTTTATCATCTCTAGCGAAAGCCGATGGCCGCGCCAGGTGGGGTTCACCGCAAATTGGTAAATTGAAACGCAGGCAGTTCGTTTGCGACAGTAAAACCGGACTGCCGCAATTACTTCCAAACCGACCTTGCAAACGATGACTTGCCCGCGGGTCACTGCCGCTCTCACTCCCATCGGACACAGGAATTCCCGAGAGAAAACATTGTCCTCAGTGAGGTGACGAGCAAAGAATTCGACACACACGTCTGCCTCCTCTCTGTCGGCGAGTCGGACGGAACCCGGGGACGTGACCCGATTCAATAACGGGATGTCTATTTTACTGTTTCCGCTCACGCCATCTTGGTTTGCGCAGGTCTTAATCGGAACTGATGCGAAGCCTAGAGGTGCTCGGCGAGGCGTCATGTAGATTGCCTTCCCCGTAAGCTTTTCGGACCTTTTCCAACCATCCCGAGTCCCTCACGTTTCCGAACCGGTCGCCTACATGTTGAGCAGTAATCTTCCAGGGACTGACGCCGATATCTCCATTGGGGTTGATCGTGAGGCTAGGGATATCGGGCAGGCTTCGCACGTGCCAACCCGAGGCGCTCAATGAGCGTGTTCGTTGGCCGACGGCTTCCACGCGCCGCTCAGGAAACTGAAAGCGACACAGGAGCGGAAGGTCCGAACTTCTCTGCGCACTGAGCGAGGCCAAAAAACTATCGATCTGTTGCGGGGTCAGGAAGCCATGCTCGGCCGTTTGGTTCGCGCGGCCCACCGGTTGGAGTTCATACCAGGACAATTGGGCAGCTCCCAATTGACGGGCGTATTGAGCAAGCCCCATCCAATGCTGCACGTTCTCCGTGAACAGGGTCGAGCGGATGGAAAAGCGAACGCCATCGCGCTGGAGATCGAGCATGAAGCTCTCGGTGCGATCGATCTGCATTCCTCGTAAGGTGAAATGCTGCTCGGCGTTCATTCCTTCCACCGACACGCGCAAATCTCCGACCGAGCGCAGGAGTTTGACGTCGAATTTCGGCTTTAGGGCGCCGCTGGTTGTGATGGTGATCTTTTGCCATGTGTCCGTCGGCACGCGTGCCAGAAGCTCGGCCAGGTCGTCGCTCAGGAATGCTTCCCCTCCCTCCAAATGAACGTCCATGTCGTATTCCGTATCCAGCGCCACAATCACGCTGGCCATTTGCTCTGCCGAAAGCTGTCCACTGTAAGGTGCCCCGGGCCGCAACGCCTCATAATAGCAGTGCCGGCATGGCACCGGGCAATACGGGGTGATGTAGAGGTGGATGTTGAGCGGAAGCTTCATGATGAGGGCTCGATCACCGTCACGCCACGAGTACCACCAAATCCGCCATTCACAAGCACTGCTGTGGAGTATTTCTGGAGTCTACCTTGGGCCACGAGGCGGGCAAAGGTGATGAATGAGTCGTTCGAGCAGCAATGACCAGTCGTTGCCATGAACTCCGAAATGATGCGGTCGTGCGGCAGAGCCAGTGACTGGCGGATGGCTTCGACGATGTGCCTGTTTGGAGTGTGAGGAAGTATGATGCAGTGGGTATCAAGCGAGCGATCCGCTTTCGCCAACCCTCTGAAAATGGCCTCGCGAATCCAAAATACATTATGCTGGCGGAATCGAGCAATCTCGTTCGGATCGCTTTGCTCTCCGAGGGGCGCTACAATGTTCGTTTCGACGTGGGATCCCAGTATGGCTGGTCCTCCCGCCCGCATGCTCAATAGCATCGCTACACAGGCATCCCCCATGGCGCTTCCAAAATAGCACCGCTCTGCAGCGTTTTCCGCAACGTCGCAACCGACCAGCAAGACGCAGCTGGGTTCTTCTCCATTCGATCGCGCAAGAAGCCTTCGTGCGAGTTCGACGCCACTGTGCAGGATGGCGCAGGGCTGGCCCGTAACCTCCATTGCGAGCGCCGGATGGCCCTCCCGGCTGGAAAACCAATCGCGAGCATCCTCGGCTCGCAACGTGTGCGCTCCCAAGTGAGTTTTGGCCACGATCACCGCCTTGAGGGAATGAAGCGCTTCGCATTGTTCGCGTCCAAAGCTGGCGATAAAGCTTTGCAAAGCCAGGGGGCGCTTTTCACCAGGCCAAACGGGAACCGTCTGCAAACCATTGTCCAGCATTTGAGCAATCGCCGCCGGAGGAAGTGCGGCCTGAAGTCCGAGCTTTTCAACGGGAATTTGCTCTGAACCCAAGGCGTAGGTGATCGCAATAATCTGCATGGGTTATACTGCGCAAAGGCGGTCGAAATAGCGCGCCACACCCTTGAGGGCGGCCATGCGGCGCCCTGGAGCCAGCGGCGGGCCGAGAATGCCGCCGAGCGTCGCGACCAATTCGAGCAGAGCTTCAGAGATGGTAGCCCAATCTCCGTCGGAGAAATAATAGGTAATCTGCAACGTGCATGACGCTCTCTCCAAGAGAGCCGCCAGATTGAGTTCCAATCCACTGCCCTCGTCCTCAGATTGGCTGGCGCTGATCCGCTGTATTATGGCCGCGACGTGCGCACTGGAAGCAGGGCGCTGCGCAAGCAGCGCCTCCCGGAGGTGCGCACGTTCACGCTCCTCATCCCTAAACGGCGAAACTCTGTCGACGCATAGACTATTGAAAGAGCGATGCGATTCAGGAACGGAGATAGCCCGCCACGCCGTCAAGAATTCTTCCCGTGGAATGACGACGGCGGGAAATCCTTCACTGTCGGTTACGAGTATCTCGTGTTCGTGCACCTCGAGCGCGACGAGCATGTGATCAAGACCACGGTAAACCAGCGCCGACGGATTGTGGAAAAGCAGTCCCATATCCAACGGACCGACCAACGTGGGACGGCGTTCGGTCTGCACGGCCAGATCGCGGTACGCGGCATCGCCCTCCTGTTCGCCCCAGTGTTTCAGCGACGAGGCAATTCCCAAGGCACCCAAGGCGCTGGACAATGCCGGAAGAGGAGAAACACTAGGAACGAGTTGACGCGCGCGATCTCTGTCGACGTGAGACAAACCAAAACAGAGTCCCGTAAGACCGGCTAGTTCGGTAGCGCTCAGCAATTCCTCGAGTTCCGGCATGAGCTGAAAGGCTGCCAGAACGTGGCATCCATACGAGAGTTGACGGAGCGACAGAGCTCCTTCGATCCACGGGTTCCGTTCATTCGATTCGGGTGCACCGTTCATGGAGTAAAGTGGCAACCTTGGCGCGGGCTGGTTTGCCATTGGCAAGGAGAGGAATGAAGCCGAATTCAAAGTAATCCGGCTGCCCGTGTAAGGGCCACAGACTTCGCACAGTCTCCGCGATCTTCGTGTCGCCGGCAGCGCTCTGATCGGCCAGTTCGATCATCACGGCGACCTTTTCTCCGGACCGCGTGAGAACATTCATCGCGACGGCGCGCTGGACATTCGGGCACTGGAGGAAGGCGGTTTCAATCGCCGCCGCGGAGGTGCGAATGCCCCGGTATTTGATCAGTTGGGTATCACGCCCGACGAACCAAAGAGCGCCCCGCTCGTCCAGGTAGCCTTGGTCGCCCGTGAGCAGGAAGCGTCTCCCATCCGGGTGCTGATGAAAACGTCTGCATGTGGCCTCGGGACGCTGAAAGTACCCATCAGCCAAATGAGGTCCTTCAACGGCGATCTCGCCAACGTCGCCAGTGGACAATGCGCTGTGGTTGGGGTCAAAAATCTGCACTCGTGTCCCTGTGAGCGGAAAGCCCACCGCCCCGAGTAACTCCGGATTGAGCCGCTGATCGAGGATACTGACCCGCTTGCACTCCGTGAGCCCATACATTGGAAATACGCTGGCAGCGGGAAACGCTTGCGCAAGGAGTTCGATTTCGCGCTTGGGCCACACCTCTCCGGTGGCAGAGAGCAGGCGCACGCAGGAATAGTCGCCCCTTTCCAGCATGCGCGACTTTAGCAGCAGGCGGAAGCTGTATGGGATCAACGGCAGGACGGTGACTTTCATCCGGAGAATTCGGTCGGCCATTGCCAGGGGGTTTTGCACCTGATCGCAGACGACTAACGTCGCGCGCGCGGCAAAGGCGAGCAGCAGTTGATAGTAGTGGTAATCGAATGAAAGTGGGCCGCCGATCAACACGCGATCTTGTGGAACGTAACGGAGCCGTTGTTGGATTGCCGCTTGGCAGAAAGCGATTTGGGCTTGCGAACAGACCACACCCAGCGGGCCATCCGTGGTGCCCGAGGTGAGGAAGATGGTTTCGTCGCGGGTCGGTGCATCACCATCTTGGTCGTCTTCCCACCGGCCTAGGAAGTAACGCTTTTCACCCACCCTGAATTCTGCACAAAGCTCTACATCGAAGGGTTCGAGATGCTCGGCTGTGCCGATCAAATGACAAGGACTGAACTGCCTAACGCCGTTCAGATCGGCTCCAGGCCCCGAGGCGACGGCCGGAATGATGATGGCGCCAGTCCACGAAATGGCGACCAACATGAGCACAGTCTCGACGGTCAGGGATGTGATCGCGATTACACGCTTCCCAGGCGTCAGTCCCGCAGCCTGCAACTCGCAACCGAGTTGCTCCACTTGCCGCCACGTATCTGCATAAGAGAGCCGATGCCGGTCCGAAAGCAGGGCTACGGCGGATCCGGCGTCAGCGCTCGCGGCTCGGAGAAGGAGCGCCAGCGTCTTCATGTCGGCGCAGCTTCCGAGAGAAGCGACGCACACATGGGAATTAGCTTGAGCGCCCGCGCTGCCTCGGCGACGCGGTAAACACGTTCCACGATCTTGAGCTCCAGACCTGAGACGGACGCCGCAAAGGCGGGAGCAGAGCCGCGCTCGTATTCCTTAAGGGCCGCGTCGAGCCCTGCAAAGCTCAGGACGCGGCGCATCCGTTCGACCTCCGCGATATCTTCTTCCGAAAAATGCACGGGCCGGACGATGGGGCCACCATGGAGCATCCAGTAGGCGATATCCTCCAAGTCCGACTGACCGGGCCAAAAACCCGCAGACGGCGGTTGCTCGATCACTTGGGAGTCGGTGCCCAATGCCTGGGCAAGGACATACACCTCGGTTTTGAACAAGTGCAGGATTGGGGCGGCGTGGCAAATTCCGTCCCCAAGTGGCATGAAGAACCCCAAGCGCAATTCTGTGCGATTGCCACACCCTAAGATGTAGTAGCCCCGATCGTGGTAGAGTGCGGCGATGGAGGTTCGCAAAGCGCACTTGGCTCTCGCCTCGATCAGCCAGCCGTTTTCCCCATCGTCGAATCGGGGAGAGGCCCGCGCCAGCTCGGCGGCGAGTTCGGCTGGCATCTGCCCCAAGTTCAATTGCGCGTATTCGATGCCCAAAGTGCGGGCGAGCCGCGCGGCATTCTCTGGATGAGCGGGATCTTGCGCGGCTTGCAAGCAGGTGGCGCCGACGACGCGCGCGGCGCCGAAGGTGGCGACAGCCAGACGGGCCACGACATCGGAGTCGACTCCGCCGGAAAGGAAGACAAGCATAGGTCTGCCGGAAGGAACGTTCCGGCGGAGAAAATTCTGCGCGACTTCAAGCGAGATCATGGGCCTTCCAAGTAGCATAGGTGAAGGGTTCTTCTACAAAAAGCCGACGCGAAACGCTCGCAAGTTCATCACGCGCACCAACGCCGAGGTGATCGTCTAGAAATTCGTACGAGCGCAGGACGCGTTCCGGCAGCGACGACGAAGGCTCCGCTTCGATGGCGGCTCTCCATTCCTCGTGGCAAGCGCAGGAAAAGGCTGCGAGCTTCTCGATAACGGCGAAATCCTGCGTTTGGCGATAGGTGTCCATGAGCGTCAGGACGGTCGGCAGGCAGATGTCGCAGGTCGTAGGGGAGAAGGTCATCTTCGATTTTTGCGTGTAGTACGATTTGTACCACGCGATCTCGACCCGGTGACTGTTTTCCGAACCCAAGCGGCGCAGGCATTCTACCAGCGACCAGAGAGAGACGCGCGGATATAGGCCGGCATGGTGCAAGACCTCCAGAAGTGTGAATCGCTTGATGTGCAGAGGGAAAAGGACCACCCGCTCGCCTCCGTGCGCGAAGGCCCACCGCGCGGTCTGCACCGCGTCTTCAACAGACTCACGCGCCGAGAGAAAGGCCGTGCCGATACAGACGTTTGCATAGACGCCGATCTCGCGCCGATGTGCGGCGGCGGCGGCGGCGGCAAAGCGGTCCGGCTCGGCGCCCTTATTCACACAGAACGTCGAGATCCACGAAGAGGCCGATTCCAACCCAAACTCAATGGCTAGGGATCGGTGTGGAAAGGTCGCGCGGTACTCGTCGAGATGGCGCTCGGTAGCCGTCTCCGAGCGCGTCTCGATCAGCAGCAGATCGGCAGTGCTCTTCGCCATCGCGGCGTAAATTCCTTGGCGAGCTTTCGGCGGAACTTCGCGGTCATCCAGCATGCCACCGGACGGCGATACCATGAGCTCGGCAGGAGCGACTGGAAGCACCGCGAGCGCCTGCTCCACGGCTTGCTGCATGAACAGTGGCGCAATGTTTTGAGGACCGGCGCCATAATTGCACATGGTGCATCCGCCGCGGGCATCCCAAGTGCAACCCGAGGTCAGGAACCAAATCTCGACGTAGTTTCCCCGGGGGACCGGCTCGACCCGCGTGAAGAAAGGTTCGGCGGTCTCTAGCCGGGGACGGCCGCTTCGCACCTTCCGCATTACCGCGGAGAGAAAAGGATTGGTGTCTCTCATGTGGCGGCCTGGCGTTCGCGAGCGATGAATTCGTCAAGCGACCGCAGGTTGGAAAAAATTGAAACGAGATCGTGGACATCGGGCCGGAATCTGAGCCCATAATAATCTTCTAAGGCGACCGCAAAACTAACCATTCCCATCGAGTCCAACGGCAGCTTGTCTTCGGGCGCAAGGGAGAGGATCGCGGGTTGATTCCCTGGGGCAAGTTGCGCAAGCAGCCGCTTCAACTCTTCGATTTCGGTGACTTCGTTCATGGGATGTGGTCAACCGGCAAGTACAGTTTCGTGCGCGTCCGGGAAAGAGAGAAATGAAGAGCGCCCCGCCGTGGCTCCGTAAGCACCCGCATGCAGAATAGCCAAGCGGTCACCGGCCTTAAGCGGTGGCAGCAGCACTTTCTCGCAAAATTTGTCCCCCGGGGTGCACAAGGGGCCGAAAAGCGTGTGCGGCTGCAGGGGACCAGCCCACTCGCGCGCGAGAAGAATCACCGTCAGCGGACGAAATCCCAGGCGCATCGAGGGAAGGCCGAAGATATTCATTCCGCCGTCTAGCACGACGGAGGTCGTGCCGGGGCGCTCTTTTACGCTCATCACGGTGAGCACGAGCACACCCGCGCCGGCGGTGAGAAAACGGCCCGATTCGAACCACAATGCAGTGCCTGGGGAAAACTCCGCGGCCAGGGGGGCTAGGCAGTCCCGGAGTCTCGGTAACGAAAGCTCGCCGTCCTCAACGCCAAGCGGCCAGCCAAACCCTCCTCCGACGTCAAGGACACGCATCGAGGTGCCAGTAGACGCCTGCCAGGTGAGCGCCTGCGCCATCAAGTCCTGGGTATTTTGGGCAATCTCCTGTTCGGCGAAAAGGTTTGAGGCAAAATAGCCGTGCAACCCGGCGATCTGGATCCCGTCCCGGCGCAGGGTGTGCGTAAACTCGATTGCCTCATCCAAAGTGACACCGAACTGCGAGTCCGCCCAGAGGGAAGTCCCCGCGGAAGCCGCGCGTCGCTGAACGCGTAGCAGATAGCTGGGCATGGTGTCTGGCTGGGTCGCCGCAACCCGGCGCACGGTGCCTATTTCCTCTCTGGAATCGATCACGGATGCGCCTAGGCCGTGTTGCACCGCCCAGAGATAGTCTGCTTCCCTTTTGCACGGGCTGATCCATACCGCCCGCTGCAGCGAGCCCTGGGTCGCCAGGAGCAGTTCCATTTCCCCACGGCTGGCCACATCGAAAAGCGCACCGTGCTCGGCAAAGTAGCGTACGATCGTCGGATGCGGGTTGGCCTTCAGCGAGTACAGCAGTTGCGCGTCCGCGGGCAGACTCGAGTGCAGGGCGTGCCAAGCGAGGGTGAGCAGTTCGCCCGAATAGAAATACCTCGGCGTTTCGAGCGTGGCAGACAAGTTCCCCGGCTCGGCTGCCCATCGTTGCCAGAAAGCTTCACATTTCTTTCTCATGTAGGCGCAGCAAATGACATTTTTGCTCCCCGTCCAACCCGGGAGCGCGACCGATTAGCAGCGTGGTTTGCCTGAGAGGCCGAGCCGCACGGGCATGCTCGACAATCCGCTGCAGTGCCGCCGCGGAAAGAACCTCACGGGCGAAACTCTTGGACGTGCCTTCCTTAAGTTCCGCCACCAACACGGCGCAGTCCGGCGGGGGAACCCGATGGATCAGGAAAGCGAACGCCTCGTAATCCCGCGCGCCGACAGGAGCGGGGGAGACGCTTTCAAGAATGTAGGCCAGCACAAAAGCACCGGCTTCGGCACCATCAAGTGTGAGGCTCGCAGCGAGGAGCGCCATCGCGAGCGTTTCACCGGCGCTCGTGAGAAAAACAAGTGAGGAAGCGCGGGGCTGCCGCAGATGCACGAGTGTCTGGTAGGAGATTGTCGCATCGGACAGTATCGGTGCCTCGGCAGCGATAATTATGGCCGCAGGTTCGCTTTCCGGAAGCAGCGCAGGATTGAGCTTCAACAGCAGGTTTTCGGCCGGAACGGAACCGCGCACAGGTGCGCTGGCGCAATCCAGTCCGAACAGGACGTTTGCATGGGAAATTGGCATATTATTGTTTGGGTGCCAGTCTCACCACCGTCGTCGTCGCCAGCACGCGCCCAAGCTCCTCCAGCCAGGACGCTGGATTTACGTCGAAGCCTACAAGGACGGACGGAGCGCGTGCGAGCAGGTGCATCGCTGATACAGCCCGTTCGATGAGGAATGCGTGCTCGGCAGGCGGCAGAAACTGCGCCACCTTTTGGAGCCGCTGCGCAAACAGAGTAGCATCGCACAGACACTCCTGTAGAGCCCGAAGAGCAGCCCGAAGGCAATGCCTTTCCGTCGAGGTTAGCGGACACCCGGCAATTCGTTCGCACAGCGCACGCATCCACCGTGCCAGATCCGCAAGGCAAACTACCTCCAAACGGCAGGAGGACAGAAGGCGTCGGAGGTGCTCTTCGCAAGCCTGTAGGCCAAGCGGGGTGGCAGCAAACCACGCGCTCCGCATTCCCGGCGGCGCTACCAATGCCTCTGCGGACAAGCTGCAAAGCGAATGCGTCCCCGGTAGGCGAAGGATCATCGCGCCCGTATTTTCTTCGCACCCTATGATTTGCACAAAAGTTGGCGCGCCTTCCCATAGCAAAGGCGCCGGTCGTCCGCACAAGGAACTTCTGTCCAAGGGACCGAGAATGAGGTGTTCGCCGGTCGAAAAGCCACGGGCCAAATCATCGATCTGCCCCGACTCGACCTCGCCAACGGACGCGCCGGAAGGCATGTAGGCCATGGCCTGTAAAAGTAGATCGAGATAGGGCACGCAGGAGGCAAGCCAGCGCCGAGGGAGATCCAGATCGAGACTCAACGAAGCCAGGTATCCTGTCCAAACGGCTGCTCCAGGCAAGCCAGTTGCATGCGCTAGCAGGGACAGGAATGTGGAACTCCGGGCCGATGTACGGGCGAGCGAGTAGCAATCGTTCGGCCTCATGGCGCACGTAAGAGCCAGACCTGGTCTTTCGCGTCGCCGGAGAAATCGGAATACTCAAAGTCACCCCACCGTTGCTCGACCCGCCACCCCGCTATTTCCGCGTAGCGATAGACTTCGTCGTCTTCGAGCCACGAAAAACGAAACGCGCTGTATCGCTTGTTCACCACCGTCCCATGCCTGGCGATCTCCTCCACGCAGAGCAGACATTCCATCTCGCGGCGCGCGAAATCATAAGCATACGTGTCCGAGAGTACGAAAGTTTGGCCATTGATGGTTCCCTCGCCCATCCATCGGGTAACGCGATCGTGCTGCTGAGCCCACTTCAGGTTAAACTTGTAGTGATCGAGGATGCAGCGTGCTCCCGGCGCACAGATTTCCCGTAAGTGGCGCAACAGAGCTATCCTAGAGTCTGCAGTCAGAAAATGCCCCACAGTGCGAAAGGGAACAATCGCTAGCGTTGGCGGGGGGCCGCTCAGCCGGATTTGTCGAACGTCGCCATGGATGAGTGTGTAGGAGAAAGGGAGAGGAGGCAGGCTAGCCCGTTTTGTTTCCAGTTCTGCGAGCATGCTGCGGGAAAGATCGATCCCGTAATAGTGAGCGACGGTAGGACCCGCCCCAAGCATGACAGCACCGGTTCCCACGCCGACTTCGAGGCAAACTCCACCATGACGCGTCACTTCCCTGCGATAGAAATCCCAGCACGGCTTGGAAGCTGGATCGCAAGAGGCCCAGAGATCGTACACGCGCGCAATCGAATCGTAGTCGGCCAGAGCCACTGCCGGCGAGCCCTCAAGTTCCAGGTCTGACATAGGACTTAAGATATTGCGCGGTGATGCTTGTCGTCGCTCTTATGATCTCTCGAACCGTGCCAGCAGCGATCACCTTCCCGCCGGCATTGGCTGCCCCGGGTCCCAATTCCACCACCCAGTCTGCGCGAGCAACCAGATCCAACGAGTGTTCCGAGGCAACCACGGTCTTGCCGCGAGCAGTGAGCGTACGTAGCAAAGAGACGATGCGTTCGATGTCGTCCGGATGCAACCCGCGCGACGGCTCATCAAGCAGATAGAGAGCAGTGGGATCGTTCAGACCATAAATCAACTTCACTCTTTGCAGTTCGCCGCCGGAAAAGGTGTCCAGCGACTGCCCAAGCCGGATATAGCCCAGGCCACATCCCAAGAGCAACTCCAGCGCGCTGCGGATTTTCTTCCCTTCCCGGAAAAAAGTGGCGGCCTCCTCTACAGGAAGTTCCAAGACTTCGGAGATGTTGCGGTCCTGCCAAGTATACCCAAGGACTTCGGCCCGGTAGCGTTTTCCATTGCAGGTGCGACAGGGTGCCATTGCGCTGCCCAGAAAGTGGAGATCGAGAGTGATGCTGCCGCGTCCGCCGCACTCGGGACAAGCGCCGTCACTGTTGAACGCGAAAAGGCTTGCGGACGCATTTGCTTTCTTGGCGAACAGATTGCGAATTTCGTCGAAAAAATTGAGATAGGTGCAGACGTTCGAGCGCACGGACGCTCCGATCTGCCGCTGAGCCACGCGCACGCTAGCGGGATCGCGTAACTGCATCTCCTCCAGGAGTGACGATTTTCCTGCGCCAGAAACCCCCACGAGGCAAGTGAGTGCCGCGCGCGGAATTTTGAGTTTCTCAATCTTCAAGTTATTGCGCCGCAAATCGCTAAAAAAGTGCCACTCAGTAAACGCTTTCGGCGGGGGCGGTGAGATGTGCTGCTTCGCCGCAGATAGGAGCCTGCCCGTCGGCCCGCTGCTGTTTTTGAAATCCGCTGGAGTTCCCGTCTCGGTGATTTGGCCACCCCGCGAGCCGGCGCCAGGACCGAGTTCGACGATGTTATCAGCCAACTCCACGACCGCGCGGTTGTGCTCGACACTCAGGATCGTATTCCCCCGCTCTTTGAGTTTGGTGATTATCGAATTCACCGCCTCGACGTTCTTGGCGTGAAGACCCCTCGAAGGCTCATCGAGAATATAGAGTATGCCCATCAAACGGGAACCCAGCTCCCGCGCAATCTTGATCCGCTGCATTTCGCCACCGGAAACGGTGGTAATAGGGCGATCCAAGGTGAGGTAACTGAGTTCCACCATCTCCAGGTTTTCCAGGATGCGACTTAGCGAATCGACGACGGTGGCGAGGGTGCTCATCTCCAGGCTGCGGACGAAGTTCTTCAGTTCTGGAACAGCAAGCCCCGCTGCATCGGCGATATTGAGTCCATTCAGACGGCAGGCCAGCGCCCTCTGCTGGAGCCTTGTTCCCCCGCAGGTCGCGCACCACTGTGTTGTGAAGAACTGCGCGTCGTAGTCCGCCGAATCGAGTCCGCGATCGTCGGCGAGCCGCTCGCGGAGGCGTTCAACCACCCCCTCAAAGGTAAACCGTTGAACGAATCCGGGCACACGGTTGGCAACTTCGGCCGGGGCCGCGTGCATAAGGTGATCGAGCTTTTCCTTGGGCCACTGACCGAGAGGAGCGTCCATCTCAAAAAACTCTGTGGCTTTGATGATGTTCCAGTACCGGCCTCCAACCTTCCACGCGCGGTGTCGGATGGCGCCTTCGCCGAGCGATTTGGAGAGATCGAAAAGGCGTTCCGGATCTGGCGTCAAAATCTGGCCGAGCCCACGGCAAGCCGGACACGCTCCTTCGGGAGAATTGAAGGAGAACGCACTGGCGTCGAGCACCGGCACGGCGGCACGGGCGAAAAGAAGCCGTAGAAACGTGTAGGCTTCCGTAGAAGTACCGATGGTTGACCGCGGGTTTCGTCCCAAGTCCGCTTGATCGATTACAACCGGTGGGAGCAACCCGCTTGCGTGCTCAACGTCCGGCACGACAGGCAGTGGGATGGCGCCGCGAGCGTATGTGGAAAGCGACTGCAGCAACTCGTATTCGCACAGGGCGTAAATGCAGTCGAAAACTAAGGAACTCTTGCCGCAACCCGAGACACCGGTGCAGACGGTATGCCGAAAATGTGGAATCGAGACAGAAACGCTCTTCAGGTTGTGAAGTCGTACCCCCGTGACGGAAAGTTGATCGGTGGACGGCGGGCGCACTATTTGAGTGAGTTTATGGGGAAGGGATAGCGGTCGATGATTTGGCCGGCGTCGATGATATCGCGATAAGCCGTTCCGTAATCGGCCGAGAGCGCGACGACCATGTCCCCCGGGTGCGAAGCGGCCAGCTGCCGGGCGATGGCTAGACAAGCGCCGGAGGTAATGCCAAGGGCGATTCCTTCGAGTTCCTGGAAACGCTTAACCTCGGAGATGGCCGCAGAATCCGGTACCTGCGCATGAGCTGCCAGCGGACTGCCCCACCGCTTCACGATGGCGCTCGGTTCGTGCAAGCCCGCTCCGACGGAGAGGTAAGGTGCCGCGTGCGTTCCGAAAATGGTGGACCCCCAAGGTTCCACGGCAACCACGGAGACGGCGGGATTCTGGCGAGCGAACCAAGCGGCCAAACCGCAGGCCGTGCCGCCCGAGCCGATGGAACAGACGAGCCACCTCAATGAAGCTCCGACCTGACGCGAGAGCTCTGGCCCGGTCGATTCGAGATGCGCGCGCCGGTTGGATTCGCTGGCATACTGGTTGACCCAAAAATAGCCCGGGCGATGGCTTAGCTCCTCCGCCAAAGCAATACGGGCGGCACGCGCATCGGAATGACCGGTCGCCGGAACACTCTGAATTTTTGCGACCCGCTGCAGCCTATCGAGTTTCGAGGACGGAATCAACTGGTCCACAATGCAGAGAAGTTCGTATCCGTAATGAGGTGCAAGCGAGCCGAGCGCAACACCGAGATTGCCAGAGGTCGACTCGATGAGCTCCAGTTTGGCATCTTGCAGTTCGCGGCGAGTTGCTTCTAGCATGAAAACTGCCGCACGATGCTTGATGCTGCCCGTAGGCTGCTCGCCCTCGAGCTTCACAAACAAGTTTCCCGGCGGGTGATAATTTTCCGCGGCGTGCAGCGGGGTTTCCGCGATCAAAATTGGGGATGGGCCGGATGTAGAACTCACTTGGGAAAAGATTGGTGGAAGACAAGCAGCCTATTGTCTCCAACTCGTTTAATCCAGCGTGAGACGCATCAGATTCAACGTTTCCACTTGCTGAAAACCGAGGTGCTCAACGACCTGCCTCGCCGGCTCATCCGAACCCCATATTCCCACGATGGCGCTCCGCTTGCCTCTTTCTGCGGCGCGCGCTAGCGAATACTGAATCAACTGTGTTCCGATTCCGCGCCGGCGAAATCGGCTGTCGATGTACAGCCAATAAAAGCGGCACTGGTCCTCCCGGCATTCCGGGTAGTTCCAGACACCGCAATGCAAACCAACGATCTGCGGTTCTCCGGCAACCTCCGCCACGTGGAGGAACCCGCTTGAAGTGCTCAGCAGGTACTGCAAATACTCCTCAGTCCAACCCCAATCGAAACGATCCCGATTTTGAAAGCTCGACAGACCGAGCCGATGCAGTGTCGGAACCTCGTGTTCGGCGGCTGAGCGCATTGTTAACATAGTTGATGGTGCGTTTCTTGGCACGCGATTTCCCAGTCATTCGTAATTTCCTGAATGATTTCCTGCTTGTAGCGTTCGAAGTGACCAGGCAAGGCACTTCCGCAAAGTGCCTCGACCCCTTCCAGAATGCGTTGCGGCAGCGGCGAAGCGGGCTTCTGCGCGAGGCGGGTGCAAAACTCATCACGGCACGGCGTTCGTAAAGCAGCGAGTCTCGCGATCTGCTCGTCGTCACGCGTCGCCAAGTACGCATAAAGCAAAGAGACGACGTCGGCGTAGACCTCGGCTCCTGTGCGCGGGGGGATGGAGACCGGCTTTCCGGGATGGTCGACATCGGTCACCCAAGCGTAGTAAAGACTACATCTGGTCTCGGGAGGCACGCTTACGAGCAACTCTACCAGTGCCCACAGCGGAAGTGGTTGGTAAAGGTTGAGGCGGGCAAGTTGCTCGACGACTGTGAATTCTTTGACATGGGTGGGAAAAAGACAGATGTCGCGGACGCCGAGCGCCAACAGGGCCTCAATGGAAGCCCGAGTCTCGCGGAGGCATTCGGCCGCCGAGAGGAAAGGCGTGCCGATTAAAAGATTTACATAGGGAATTGCGCCCGCCGCCTGGATGGTCGCGATCGCGTGCCGAATCTCTTGTTTCGTAAGTTGCTTGTTTATACACCACTTGCGCGCGAAATCTGCCATCGTTTCAATCCCAAGTTCGATGCCGAGGGATTTTCCAGGAATTAAAGCCTGCAATTCTTGGATCTTCTCTGTGGTTACACTCAACGGATGCGTCTCGAGCAACACACGCTCCACCGGCGTAGTTTCGAGCACGGCAAAAATACCGCGGCGCGCTTCCGGGGAGACTTCGCGATCGTCCAAGACATTGAACGCACTCACCCATAAAGTTTTTGGGATTATTGGCAGACTGGCGAGTCCCGCCCGTACCGCCTCAATCATCGTCGCGGCGCTGACCTTCCTCGAACGCCCATAATTGCACATTGTGCATTCGCCCTTCGCGTCGAAGTGGCATCCCCCAGATGGGAACCAGATTTCGGCGTACGCGGCCCCATAACTGCGCACCGACTGAGCCGGGGGAGCAAATAGTGGCCGCCCCTGCCGAAACTTGCGTCCCAGCAGGTTGAGTGTTAAGGCTCCAATAGAATCCGCCTGTGACATTTCCCCTACTTTGGCGGAAACTCAGCAGACGGCGAGGCGATTTTCCGTTTACGACTGCGGTGAGGAGGAAATCTATTCCCGAGTTCGTTCTGGCACTTGGGTGAGGCGACCATCACTCAAATCCTATGAGGAAGTGTTTTTGAACCTTCCACTTTTTGTCGTCGCAAAATCGGCCTGCTACGCACTGAAAACGCGATTACAAAGTGCTTTTGATGAGCCGTTTATACCGGATATATCTGGCCGGAAACGTGGCCAAAACGAGCCTCCAAAAGGTGTAAAGTTGGGCTCTGACTTTACACCGACTTTACACCTGCCGTTTGGATGAGCGCGATGATCCGCTCAACGGTGGAAGCGGTGATCTGAAGCTCGGTCAGGCGAAGAACGCACCAGCCGTCGAGGGCCGCTTCGAGATACTTCTCGGCGTCCGCAGCGAAGCCCTGCGGACGGTTATGTCGGCCCTGGATGTAGATGCCGCCCTCGATCTCGATGAGGGTGCGGCTCTCGATGTGGGCGAAATCCGCGCGCCATTTGCGCGTCTGGTGGAATCGGAACTCGCGTTTTAGATCGGGGCCGCCCAGCGATTGCCAGAAGAGGAAGAACTTCCGTTCGAGCCGGGACGGCGGAATGGCGTCTCGATGACGTAGGAGCTTCACGCTCCCTGGCGGCTGTCAAAATAAAGGCAGTTACCTTCGAGAGCCGCCCGGATCGCCTTCTAAAGCTTTGCCTCAAAATCGATCAGTCGCTCCAACGCCTCGACGAATTCCTTAAAAGCTTCCGCTGGTAGCATGATCGTATCACGCCGCCCGCCGACATCCTCAGTGATTTTGAGGAAGCGCCCTCTTTGATTCTCTTTCAGGTCGAGGAAAAAGATTTTTCGCTCGATAGAGACCTTTTCTGAGGCAATCGGCGGGGACGGTGGCGGTCGCTGCGATGAATCGAAATCAGACATACTTTGGGGTGGAGAACGCTTTTGTCTCAAAAGCCGTCCGGGATAGCACTTTTCATATTGCTGACGCTTGGTACGGCCGTTTTGCTCGTCACAACAGCTTCGGCTGCCGTGGATCTTCGACCTCACTCTCGATTTCGTCGCTGATCGTCTTGGCAATGCGGCAGGTCACCTTCAACTTTGTCGGCGATGCCCCGTGGTCGAAAGTAGCCTTGAAGGCGATACCGAATTTGCCGTCGTCGTCCTGTGCGTCCTGCGCTTCGCGCCAGTGGGCGGTCATCAGTTCGCGGATGTGGTCGAGGGCTTTCTGTTGTTCGAGGTCTTGGATGTCGGTGATCATAGTTCGGAAATGATGTCGGCCACTGGCTGAAGATCGCGTTTGAGTGCAGCGCGCTTTTCGGCGGTCGCGGTCCGGAGCCATCCGGCCTTGCGCATCCGCGCCCACCAACCTACCAAACCGTTCACGAACGGAATGTGATTGGTTAGACCCGTGTCGCCGGTATCGGTGTAGAGTTCCTCCACACCGAGGACGCGCCCGGCCTCGATGGAGCGCCGGAAACGGCGAACGGTCATGCGCCGTCCGGCGTCGATCTCGGCCAAAGCGGTGGCAATCCAGTGCCGCTGACTGGTCTCATCCAGCGACGCAAGAGCGCGGTGGTGGTCAAACGAGAGGAAGTCGTTTCGGCACGACTTTCCAACATTCCGGGCGACGTAAGCGTAGTTGCGCAGCGTGACCCGATCCAGGGTGGTATTGACCATCGCCTTCTCATAGCGCTCGGGTTCCGTCCGGGGCAGTTTCTCGGTGAAACCGGGAAGCGGGAACTGGACGGCAAAGCGGTCGCCATAGATCAGCCAGTCGCCGATCACGAAGGAGATGGAGCGGGCGGCCTGGCCGAGGTGAGGAGCGAGTTCACTCCATTCCTCGAACGTGAGGTCCTCTAGAACATCGAGGCCCAGCGGTGTGATCCTGACTTTAGGAGTGATGATGGCCAAATCGTTCATAGTGGGTGCGGGTGGAAACCTGGGCCGCGCGATAGGCGCGGCGGGCTGTCAAAGAGCGCATGGCGCGCGAAGGCAGGAGATTGAGATGTTCGGTCAGTTCGACGCAGCGTTTTGAGACCGCCGCGCGGGTGACGCCGTGGCGCCGGGCTACTGCGGTCATCGAGTCGCCCAGAAAAGAAAGCCCGCTGACCAGCGCGAGGCATTCGAGACTGAGGCGCGCGTTGCGTTCGGCCAATAACTGGCCAACCAGTCGGCGGAGAACGTCCCAGACGTCCTCGGTCCCGAGAATCCCGGCAGTGGCTTCCGGCGGCGCGTCCTCGGGGATCGGCGCGGGTGCCTCGGAGGCCATTGGCGAATCCGCAGCATCCTTGTCGAGGAAGCCACCGCCGTCCTTGGGCAGCAGCGGGGCGTCGAGGCCCAGCTCCGCCACACGCCAGCGTTCCTCGGGCGTGAGCGTGGCAAGCCAGGCCTTGTAGTCGCGGGCGTAGGAGGCGTCCTTGATCGTCTGCTTTTTGGAGTAGTCGTCGGCTTGGTAGCTCATGGGTTGACGACTCCGTTTGGCGATCTGGCGGACACCACTTGCGCTCGCGCGAACTCCAAGTGAGCGCGATGGCGCGCGCGAAGACCGTGGAAGCGGTTTCGCGCTTTATTCTCGTAAGAGAATAAATAGGGAATTCCCCAAGGGAAACTCAGGGAAAGTTTCCCCTGGGGAATGCCAGGGAAAAGCTCCCTGGAACGACTTACGACGGAAAACGCGCTCATTGCGCGCCTCCTTCCGGGCGGTATTTGCGACCCCGCCAGCACGGCATTTCAAAGACCATAATGCCGCAGCTCTTGTGGCGCAGACTGTCGAAGACGTTCTTGGCTTTGACCGGCGTGCAGCTCTCGCCGGAGGCCTCGATGGTGCGCAGGATATGGTGAAGCACATCGCTGTGCTCCATCTCCGCGTGGTTCGCCATTGGCGGCATTTGCTCGAACATGGCGCCATAGCGGTCGGCATGGCTGCCGCGCCGGTAATGGGCCTGCGGCTCGGGTTTCTTTTTGCCGCCAGGTTTGGCGATGGTCTTCACCCCGCGTGGCGTCCGCGTGCTGGTCACGTTGGAAGATGCAGCCAGCCCACCGCACAACGAAGGATGGGACCTGCGGCAAGGCCCGCAGCGTCAGATCCACGACGTAGGCATTGTCATCCTCGTGCGGCGTCATAGTCAGGATCACGTCGGGATCGCGCGCGAAAACGCCGCTGCCGCCGATACGGTCGATGGCATCTTTGCCCGCCTGGTTGCCCTTGGAGTAGTGCGCACCGAAGACAACAGCCGCTCCGGATTGAACGGCGAGTTGCTCGATCTCGTTGCAGAGCGATGCGATATCGCCGGCCTTGTTCTCGTCGCGCTTGCCGAGGCCCTTGTAGACGGGGTCGAGGACGATGAGCGCGTATCGCTCATCCTTCACCCGGGCCAGAATCTTCGGGATGAGCACGGAGAAATCGGTGGCGAACCCGCGCAGATTCCAAAGATCGATGCCGGTAAAGTCGGTAATGCCTTTGTGCCTGGCGATGGCTTGCAACCGATGCTGGAAGGCGAAATCCGGCAGCTCGAAATTTATGTAGAGCACACGCCCGCGTTGCGTGGCAAAACCCCACCACGTCACGCCGGTGCTCACGGAGAGCATCATGTCGATCAACGTCCATGATTTGCGGCTTTTGCTCGCGCCGCCGAGGATCATCTTGCTGCCCTGATGCAGCACGCCGGTAATGAGTTGCGGCGGTTCCGGCTTCGGCACGGCCATGAACTCCGCGCCGCCAATGATCTTCGGCAGACCATCGGCCGCATGCGCTGCTTCCCATTCGGACCACGATTTCGCGCCGACATGGAGGGCGAGGAGTTGCTGCATGCGGACCTCGCCCTCCACGGTGCGTCGGCCCTCGGGACAGCGGGACAGCCGTGATGGATTCTTGTTTTGGCGATCGAGGCAGCGTCCTTCAAACCAATCCCAGATGATGTCCACGCGCCGCCGGTACTCCGCCGCATCGGGCGCGTCCACGCGCACCCAGGCGTGGAGCGACTTGTTGCCGGAGTCGATGACGGCCGAGACCGGCAGCCCGCTAGCGAGAATGGCGGCGTGTTGCTGTTCCTTCGGGATCTGCGTGCCGCCATCGTCGCGGTCAAACTCGACGAGCGCGTGCCGGAAGGACGTAACGTGCTCGTTCTTCGCTCCGTTTTTCGCCATCGGATTGATGCGCACGAACAATCCGAGCGTCGTACTGAAACACTTCTCGATACCGCCTCGCGCGACGATGCGCTGTTTCCATTCCTCCCGTGTCATCGTCACGCCGCGCGTCGGCACGACGTCTCCAGCCTCGTCTTCGCGCGCCGGGGCGATGGCGACGAACTCCTCGGCGGCAAAGCAAGCGTCGAGCAGTTTGGTGAATCCACCCTCAATGGGCGAAGGCAGCGACACCGGCGCTAGTGGCGCTTTTGGCGGCTGTACCGCGGACACGCGTTTCGGCGGCGGCAAGGCCCCAGGTTCAGCCGCATGACCCACCGCCGGCTCGCGGGCACCGTGGGTAAAGGCGGAACGGATCGCCGAGCGCGCTTCGGCTTCGCTCAAGCCATCGAGCGTGGCGCGGGCGAGCAATTGCTGCTCGGCTTCCTCGGCGCGGAAACCCGCATCGCGGAACTGGCACGCAGCGTCGAACAACTCGGCGTTGCGCTGCCCCTCGGCCGCCCCACGCGCGAGATAATCGAGCGTGCGTGGCGGTAGGGGCGGGCGCGAGTGGTATCGGAAGCTCATAAGCGGTCTCCGAGCTGTGAGTCGAAGTAGGCATACCCTTGATGAAGGATATCCCTTGCCTCGTTCGTCAGTTCCTCGGCTTCATCGGCAAGGTCTGACGCATCTGTGGGTAGGCACTGCTCGTTCAATAGAAGCTCCGTGAGGATCGTGTGGACGCGCGACAGCCTCGCCTCCAACTCGTTGAATAGTAGGCGGCTCATGGCTGGGCCGGCACGGCGGGTTTGCTCCACTTCGCATCGAGGAATTGCTTCGCTTCGTCAAAGGTGGCGAGTTCCGGTTTCGGATGGCCGAGCTTCCGCAACCAGAGCACCTGGCGGGCGCTGGCGAGGCCGAGGTCGCGGCGGAGGAAGAGCTTGTCCAGCAGCGCCGCTGCCTGGCCTTTACAGGTAAGCGTGCCGGGATCAACGCCGAACTTGCCCAAAATCTCGCGCTGTCGGCTCGTGGCCGGGTCGCCATGCCAGGGCATCGTCGGCACAAAGTCGGCCAGGTCCACGTCGCCCAGCGACAGGGCGAACTCCAGCGCGTCGAATGTCCGCGCGTTGCGCTTTGCATTCTGGCGGAGGCGCTGGCGCAGCGTGGCCGCACGGGTCGGCGTCGGCTTTGCCCTTCGCTTCCTCGAGATCGCCGCCAAAGCCGAGCGCCTCGGTGATGGCGTTTGCTTCCTCGGCGTCGGCGGCGATGAGGTTCGCCGGCTTCATCAGCACGTGCTCCTCGCTCATCCACAAAAAGTCGAGCAACAGCAGGTGATCCTTGCCCGGATAGAGCCGAGTGCCTCGCCCGACGATCTGGCTGTAGAGCGAGCGGATTTTTGTCGGCCGCAGGCAGACAACGCAATCAATGCTCGGCTCGTCATAGCCCTCGGTGAGCAACATGGCGTTAGTGAGCACACGCGTTTCGCCGCGGCGAAAGCGTGCGAGGATGTCGCCCCGGTCGTCGCTCGTGCCATCGACGTGCTCCGCACGCAGTCCACGTTGGCGGCAGAGCTCGGCGAAGCCGCGACTGAGCGAGATCAGCGGGAGGAAGACGAGAATCTTCCGTTGCACGTGCTCCGCGAGCACGTCGGCGACGCGCTCCAGGTAGGGCTCGATGGCATGGCCGAGATCCTGGGCGTTGTAGTCGCCGGCGGTCGTGCCCACGTCGTCCAGGTCGATTTCCAGCGGCACCGTCTTCACCCGGATGGGAGAGAGCCAATTCTGCTGCACGAGATCGAGCAGTGTCACCTCGTACGGGATGTTCTGGTAGTAGCGACCCAAATTCTTCTTGTCGCCACGATCAGGCGTCGCGGTGACGCCGAGCACGAAAGCGTTTTCATCGAAGTAGCGGAGCGTGTTGAGGTAGCTGTCCGCGAGCGAGTGATGGGCTTCGTCCACGACCAGAAGGCCGAAATGATCGTGGGGCCAGCGTTCGCGCCGCGAGCTGCGTACCAGCGTTTGCACACTGGCCACGACGACCGGAGCGTTCAGGCTGGCGCGGAAGTCGGCCATTTCAACCTCGGGAATCAGTCCGGTGACGGCGCGGATTTTGTCCACGGCCTGCGTGATGAGTTCCTCGCGGTGCGCGAGCACGAGCGTCCGCCGCGGTTGATGCGTAGCCGCAAGATGTGCGAGCACGACGGTCTTGCCGCCGCCGGTCGGGAGCACCAGCAACTGACGCTGATGCTCCGCGAAGCCGCGCTGGATCGCTTCGTGTGCCGCGACCTGATAGCCGCGCAATGCGACCTTAGAAGGGGATGTTGTCATCGTCCTTGGGCTTGGTGCCTGCAGTTGCTGCGACTGCCGCCGGCGCGGATGCTGCCGGTTTCGGCGGCAGCCAGGCGGCGATCTTGTTGCGCTTGCGACCGTTGAATTCCTCGATGGTGAGCCGCGCGCGGCCGGTGCGACCGATGAGGTCATCGGCGTGGATATCGACTTCTTCGTCCGGCGTGACCGATTCGCCGGTCGCGGCGCGGAAGGAGTCGATCTTCCAAAACGCCGACTCCATGAACACGAGATGGTCGAACATGGTCGCGCCGCTGGGATGCACGCGGAGCTTCAGCTCGATCATGTCGCTTCCTTTCTGGGAAACGGTTTCCTCGGCGTTGACGACTTCGACGGTGTATTCGCCCGGCTCGACGAAATCTGGGCGGGCGGTGGGTTCGGATGAGCGGTAGGAAGGCATGGCGTTTAGGCGTTAGTGAGTGTGGGTTTGGTGGTCGTGGGTTTGGTGGAGACGCGCCGCAAGCTGACCGAGCCGGCTCCGCGTTGGATGAGTTCCTCGGGAAAGGGCGTGTCAGCCGGCATCTTCGCGGCCCACAGCTCGCGGAATTTCGCGCCGCTGAGATTGCCGTAAGCGCCGAGTACCGCGCCGAAACCAAAGCGGTCGATGTAGCGTCCGACCGCATCGTGATAGACGAACTCCGGCGCCTTCCGGCTGCTCAGCTTCCAGCCCGGAATCTTGTCGCCGCCAATGAGGCGCTTCTTCGCGATTTCCTCCGCGCGTTCGCGGAAATCATCGAGCACCGCACAGGCGGAGAGGAATTGACCAAGCTGCTCGTCGTCCGCGAGGACGGCCTCGAAGTTGAACGCCGGCCCGGCGGGCGTCAGCGCCCCGCCGCCGCAAGTTCAAGCCGGGCTGGACACGTCTCAGCTTTCGCGCACCACGAGCAGTAGTCACACGGCACCGGCTGTTTCGCGGGGTCGTGGAATTGGGCGATCACTTCACTCACAACCGCTTTCGCTTCCTCATAGTTGAAACGATACGTGACGAACTGCCGCTGATCGCAGAACAGCAAATGCGCCGTCCATTCGCTGCAAAAGGTTGCTTCCATGAAACCAAGTGCGTAGGCGGCCATCTGCTCCCGGTAGTTTCGGAGCTGACCGGTCTTGAGATCCGCGCTCATGCCCAGCTCCGGCAGCCAGGCATCCGCCGTCCCGGTGAGGCCAAGGCACTCGATTTTGCAGCGGGCTTCTGCGGTGACGATTTCCGTCGTGCCGGCAATCGCGGCGATCTGGTTGATCGCCCAATCCACCGCGTCGAGTTCGTCCTTCGCGACGGCCGTGTCGTCGGACTTGTCGCCGTGGACGCGGCGCCGGAACACACCATCCAGCATGGTACCGCGTGCTGCTGCGGAGCCCGCATCCGGATTCGGCTCAAAACACGCGCAGATGGCGAGCTTCGGGAGATTCGAGGGGCGAAGGGTCATTTCGCACCTCCGTTCGCGAGCTGCGCTTCGACGGCGCGGAGGAAATCATCCGGTTTGCTGATGACGCGCAGGGCGTAGTCGGGTGCGACATCACGCCACGTCTGCCCGGTCTTGATTTGCTGCCGAGCGACAAGGAATGCGTTCACCACGTCTTCTTTTCCGGAGACCAACTCCGCGAGCCTCTCGACGGGATTCGCGACCGGAGCCACTGGTTTGATTTCTGTGCTGGCACCGAAAGCCGACGCAACGGCGGCGAACTCGAACGGCAGATTTTCCTCGAAGCCGTGCCGGTTCTTGGCGTCCCACGCGGCCGTGTGGGTCGTATAGAGCTTGCGCTCGCGTCCGCCGACACCGCGTTTCTGCCACTGTCATTCTCCGCGATCTTCGTGAAGTAGTTCGCGAAGAGCAGCATGTCGCACCACTCCTTCACCAGCGGCGCGACCTGCTTGGTGAGCTTCAGCTCGTAGCGATCATACGCGCCCGCCGCGTCGGGCTGCTCGAACTTCGCAATTCGGCAGTGCGCGAGCAGCAGGACGTGCATTCCGCGAGCGAGCAGCGCATTGAGCGATGCGAGGAACTTTGTTACCTCCTCCGCGAGCACCACGTAGCCTTTGCCGTAGCCGAATTCCTCGATGCTCGTTTTGTTCGCGCGGCGGCAGACGTCCTCGATGAGGAGCTTTTCAAGCCAGTCCGCCGTATCGACGACAAGAGTCCTGAACTCGTGCGGCTCGGACGCGAGTGCGGCGATAGTTTTCGTCACGTCATCCCAAGTCTTTGGCGCGGGGAAACGCGCCACGTCGAGATGATGGGTACCGCCCTCGGTGTCGAGAAACACAGGCGATGGGAACTGCGCCGCAAGGGTGGTCTTGCCGATGCCCTCGGGGCCGTAAATGACTGTCTTCTGCGCCCGAACAAGCGGGCCGCGATGGATGGTGGATGCGAGAATACTCATGGTTGCGATTTGGTTTTGATTTTCGGTGCCCCGCGGTTTGCGTGACGGGCCGAGAAATCCCATGAGTGCCGGTATCGTGTCCTCCCGGTGCGGTTCCGAATTACCAATCCCGTACGGTCAGCCGGATGGCGCCGCCCGGCTGACGATGCCGGTATCAGCCGATCCGTGATACCGGTATCACGCGCGCCATATGGACTGTGATACCGAGCCGGGTTTCGCTTGGTGATACCGGCTTTTCGCAAGATTGGTCGTCTCGATGAAAACGAAACGCAGACACCAACTCAAAAGCCTCTCGATCATTGGCGGCTTCCTCGATGGCGTGCGCATCGACCTCGCCACCGGCCTCAATTGCATCATCGGCGCGCGCGGCACCGGCAAGACGACCATCCTCGAACTCATCCGCTACGCGATGGACGCGCTGCCGCGTCGCGAAGTGGCCGCTTCGGCTCGGAAACGCATTGAGGCGCTCGTCGATGGCAACCTCGAAGGCGGCCGGATTGAACTCGAGATCGAAACCGCGGACGGGCTCCACTACATCATCAGCCGGGCAGTCGACGAGGACCCCATTGTTCTGGACCTGAAACGTCAGCCGACAGGCATCGCAGTGAAGTCGCTCTTCCGCGCCGATGTGTTCAGCCAAAACGAAGTCGAATCCATCGCCGATCAGAGTCGGTATCAACTCGACCTCATCGACAGTTTCACGGCGGACGACATTGTCGGTCTGAATGCGCATATCAGCGTGGTCTGCCAGAACATCACAGCGCTGGCCCGCGAGGTTGAAACGCTGACCACGAAGCGCGCGACCGCTGAGGAAGAAGCCAAGCAGTTGCCCGTGATTGAGGCGAAGCTCGCCGCATTCGCGGGTGGGCAAGGCAACGACGCAGCCGTGATCAACGAAGCCCACCGGCTCAAGGGGAACCGCGACCGGGAAGTTCGGGCTGTGCGCACAGCGAGCACTTCACTTTGCGAATACGTAGAGCAGATCCAGTCACTCATCGGACATGCCAAGGCGATCACCGGAACCCACCTTCCTAAAGACCTGCTCACCGGCCCTAATGCCGCGATCCTGACCCGGCTGCACACGCAAATGCTCGCGAGCGCGACCACGACCGACGGCCACCTCAACAAGGCGCGCCACACAATTGAGGATTTTCTCGCGAATCTGAGCGCCCTCAAGACGGAGCTGCAAAACGCACACGAGCAGCAGGAACTCGCGTTCCGCGAGTTGATCGAGAAACACAAGCAGCATCAAGCACAGTCGGCAGAGCGCGCCACTCTTGAACGCCGCCGCAATGAACTCGGTGAGCGCAAACGCGAAGCGGACGAAATTGCCCGGCAACTCGCGAAACACTCTGAGTCACATCAGAAGCTGATCACGCAACTGTCCGAATTACGCGATCGGCGCTTCAATCTTCGCAAGGGCATCGCCGACCGGCTGAACCGTGCTCTCGCACCGAATATCCGCGTGACCGTGGCGCAGGATGGCAACCCGGATACCTACCAGCGTCTCATCGAAGACACGCTCAAAGGCGCCGGTGTGCAGCGGGGTATGATCGCGCAAAAGCTCGTCCGGCTGCTGCCTCCAACGCAATTGGCGGCTCTCGTGCGTGCGGGCGATTCGCGCTTGCTGATGGATCGTGGCGAACTCAACGCAGACCAGGCTGCCAAGATGATGGTCACGTTCAATCGTCCGACAACGCTCGCTGAGCTGGAAACCGTGGAGTTACTCGATGAGCCAACCATCGAATTGCGCGACGGCGAAGGCTACAAACCCTCGACGCAGCTTTCGACCGGCCAGAAATGCACGACGATTCTGCCAATCCTGCTACTTGAAAGCGAAAACCCGCTGCTCATCGATCAGCCGGAGGACAACCTCGATAACAGCTTCATTTTCGAGGCTGTTGTGGCCAATATCCAAGCGGTGAAAGCGACCCGGCAGCTCATCTTCGTGACCCACAATCCAAACATCCCCGTGCTTGGAGAGGCCGAGCGCGTCGTCGTGATGGAGTCCGATGGCGAGCACGGACGAAAGACGCGCGAAGGCACCGTGGATGAGTGCAAGGACAGCATCGTCACACTGCTCGAAGGCGGGGAGGAAGCATTCCGCAAACGCGGCAAGCGATACCAATTCTGATGTCCGAGGCCGTGCCCAGTTTGGATGATGCAGTGGCCGCGTTGACAGCGGATCGAAACGCCTTCGCGTGGACCCGCCGCGCGCAGTTCGTGCGCGACGCAGCACTGCTGCTCAGTCCAGGCCAAACCGCGCCGTCGTCGGCTTCCGCGCTGCTCCGGCTGCTCGCAGGCGATACGAAGTGGGAGGTTCGGAAGGAAGTCGCCGACGCCCTGCACGTCCTGCCCGATTCGGATTTCGCCCCACTCGCCGCACAACTGACCGCCGATGAAAATGCTTTCGTCAAAGGTTCCGCCGAACGTGCGGTCGAGCGCCGTCGACGTGGGCAGAACACTGAAGCGAAACGCCGCCGCGGGCTGGATAAAGTGGAAGACGATCTGGCTCGGCTGGAAAAATCGCAGGGTATAAAGATTGCGCGGCTCGCCCGCGATGTGGCGCAGCGGATGTATGAAGGACTCGTCGGCGCGTCGGTCCACGAGATGAGGAGCGTGGCCACGGCGATGAAATCCAACATCGAGCAGCTCGTCCGCAGTGGTGGCACCGATGCCGCGCTGACTCAAAGGCTCGCGGGTCGGATGACTACCCACGTCGGCTACCTCGAACGTCTCCTCGACGATATGCGCCTCTACACGCAAGCACCGTCGCGGGAACGGCGAACGGAACGCATTGCCGACTTGGTGAATGAGGCCGTGAACATGGTGCGTGAGGAATTTGCCGCTCGGGGGTGCGATGCTTCGTCCGTGCAGTTTTCCGCCGAGGTGCCTTTGGACCTCACCGTCGGCGTCTCTCGAGTCCAGATCGTCCTCGCCTTTCGCAATCTGGTGAAGAACGCGTTTGAAGCTCACGCCATTGACGCGAACCGCTTCCGTGCTGGCGAAATACGTCTCGTTGCCCGTGCCTTGCGAGGCGAGTGGATCGAGGTCGAGATTGCCGACGATGGGATGGGCTTTTCCGCGCTCGAACTGGAAGAGGTCCGCCGCTTCGTGCCGGGGCGGACTTCGAAGCAGCTTAGCGGCACTGGCTTTGGCCTGCCCATCGCCCGGCGGAACATCGCCGCCCACGGAGGATCGATAAACATCGACAGCGTGGAGAACGAAGGAACGCGGGTAACTGTGCTGCTGCCCATTGAAGGCCGGGAGGAAACGCTATGGTGAAACTGCACGCCCTCATCATCGACGACAATCCAGGCGTCCGTGAGGCGCTTGAAGACCGCGTCGAATCAATGGGTCACACGTTCGATTCCGTCGGCTGCCAGGACGACGCGCTCCTGCGGCTCAAGGAGCAAGGTTACGACTACATCCTGCTCGATCTCGAACTCCCGACGCGCTTCGGCAAGACCCCGCTCATCCCGACCGGCACGAACTTGCTGTCACAGATTCGCGGCTCAGTCCTGCATCGGCACACGCCCGTTATCGTCGTCACCGCGCATGGTCACGACAGCCCCGACCTCGCCACGCGCGTCTTCAAGCTCGGTGCCAGCGACTTCGTGAAGAAGCCCTTCGACAATCTCGAAACAGCCATCGGCGACGCCATCGCTCGCCGGCTTCCATCGACCGAACGCACGCGGATTTCGACGACCAAACGCCATGCTCTGACGCCATTCACCGGCGGCGATTTCATCGTCACCGCTGAGGCGGTTGAATTGTGCGGCGTCCGACTCTGCGAAAACACGAGCGGTCGCATCTGGCAGATCATCAATCTGCTCTGCGTCCGGACGGCGAAATGCGTCCTCCCAGCCTGCTCCGGCAAAGACCTCGCTGACCGAATCAAGGTGGAGCGCGGGGAGAAGGCCATCGCTGAAGCGGTGAAGACGTTCCGCAAGCGAGCATCTGAGTTGCTCGCCGAACAGGCCGGGCTGGCGTGCGACGGCAACGACATCATTGCCACCACGCCTCGCGGGTATCAGCTCTCGCCCAAACTCACCGTCGAGGTTGCTGCCGGCGTCACGCGCAAGAACGGCAAGGTGGCTGTGCCGGAGAAATCGGATGGGGAAGAACGAAAGCAGTGGTTCCTCACCCAGCTCCGCAAAGGCAAGCGGCTGACACGACGAGATTACGAGAAGCAGTTCACCGTCTCAATCGCCACCGCGAAACGGGATTTGGCGAGCCTTGGGCCACAAATCGAGTTCGTAGGGGCCGGAGAAGTGGGGCACTATCAAATCCGTTAGCTCGGTGCAGCAGATCGATGACACAAAGCTCTACCACGACGCTTACGAACTGTTCTCAGGCCCGAAGCGCACACGTGGGAGAGCATTCGCGGGATTGAGTTTCGCGTCGAAAATTATTTGAAGACGCACGCCTAATCGTCGCGTGGTTGCTTCACTTTCTTCGCTTTTGTCAGGCTCTCCGTCGCCGCGAAAAGATGCTGCGCGTAGTTCATCGCCGGCACTTTTACCCACGCTGCGGTCACGGTGAAGACCCACCAGAGGAGCATGACAACGCAGATACCGGCAGAGCCCCACGGGAGCAGTTGTGCTTTCCCTTGCGCAACAAACCAGACACCCGCGCCGACGCTCACGAGAGCACCGACAACCGAGGCAGCGATGCCGAGCCCGCGAAGGCCATGTAGGTTGCGGCAGAAGCCATAGTTCACGTTGTCCCGGTAAACGAACGGATGCGCCTTTGCGTCGTAGGTTTTCCCGATGAGTAGTTTCGTTCCGGCTTCATACAGGGCGTCTGCGGCAGCCGGGTCCTCGACCTCCTCTGCCGCGGTCGGCATCGGTCGGCCGAGCAGCTTCGCGAGTTGCTGATGCCAGCGTTCCCGAAGGACGGGATTTCCTTCGCCTCGATGCCGCAGGAGTTGCGTCGTCGGTGTGCCGCCCCACGATTCCCACAGTTTCGGCTCGATGCTCTTCCCCCTGTTTCGGGCGATATTCGCGAGGAAGAAGGTAAAGCCCGCTGCGCCGAGCAAACTCCACAGTGCCGTCACCCATTTTGCTCCGGGCTGTGCCCAGGCCATCACGCCCACGGCGAGCGGCACCAGCGCCAGAAACGCCGGCTGGAGCCGAGCCCGGAAACTATAGTGGTCGAAGTAGTTCGTCTTCATCAGGCCGCCCTCCTACTCTTGCGCTGCTTGCTCGTCGTCCATGCCATGTTTCCCTCACCATCAATTTCCAGGGTGATGTCTCCATACCAGCGGGTGGAAGCGACCTCCTGGCAATATTGGGCGTATTTGTCGCTCGCATCGGTCTCGGGTTTCTTGCCGACCGAGACGATGACCACCGTTGGGCTCATGTCCTTCACCGCCGGTTGATAGTATCCCGTATCGCGACCGTGATGGCTGGCCTTCAGCACATCACATTTCAAATTCGCGCCGTAATGGTTGTGGATGGATTCCCAGCCCGCCTGCTCGGCGTCGCCACCGAAGATAATCCGGCGGTTGGCGACCCGATATTGGAGGACGTAGCTCAGTTCGTTCCGCTTCCCGTCTTCGTCGAAGTCCGCGACCAGTTCTGTGGTGGGCGCGAGGATGTGGAGACCGTTGCCGCCGGAACCAGGAGTGTCGTCCTGGTTGTAGTATTTCCCATGGGAGCCGCGGAGCAGGTTGAGCACCGTGGCGCTGTTCTTCCCCGAACGATAGCGCTGGTAGGCTTCCCAGTCCGCTTTGTCGCTCTCTTTGTCCTCACCCTCCTTCCACTTCCGGGTGTGCGCCACGTCCCAAAAATTGAGCACCGGGATGCCAGAGTTCTCAAGAGCCGCGAGGCCACGCATGTGGTCGAAATCAGGGTGGGTTTGAATGTATCGGAAAATCGGTTGTCCCGGATAGTTCTTCTTGAGGAATTCAATCGGGTTCGTGAGTTCGATTTCGTATCCCGCCTCCGCGAGAATTCTGGTCGTTTGAACCCCTCCAATTTTCCACTCCATCCATTTCGCCAAGTAGTCCGTGGTGTTGCGGGCATAAGCGTGGAGGAGGATATCGGCGGAATCGTCGTCGAGTTCAGTGCCGTTGTTGATGTCGATGACCGACAGGTTGCCGTTTCCGTGTTCGATGACGGTGCAATCGCCATGTCCAACGTTGAGGAAATGAATTTTTGCCATGGTCGTTTCCTCAGTTGAGCAGGGTGATGGACGCGCGGACGCTGCCGGCGTAACCGCCGAGGTCCACGACGACATGCCAGCGACCCGCGTTGGGAACGGTGAGCAAGACCGGCGTCGTTTTCGCCAAGCCGCCTCCGCATCGATACCTGCCGCCGGAGCGGAAGTGGCGGTAGTTGTTGTCGTCGAGCAGGCGCACGTTGGCCTGCTTGTTGAGGTCCACGCGGACGGTCTCGCCGCCCGCACAATCGAACTCTTCGTGTAGATATTTCATATCGGTCTGAACTGCTGCCGAGGTTACCGGCGTTGGTTTGTCTTGATTCCGCTTTCAGACCGACCGAAGCTGAAGTCTTCTCACGGACGGGCTTCGGTCTGTCTCCAGCGTCGGGTGGGGCGCGTGTAACTCCGCGTTCCCACCCGATGCTCTTCCCCGACCGCACTCGCGAATCGGTGAATCACGGTCCCGATCTTGGCAGGTTTTTTGGCGTCGTCAATCAGAAATGTGTTCATACATGCGAACTCACATTTCATTTTGTCTTGCACGTTCGCGCAAACTATTGCAAGGTGTGAGCCTGCATGGAATCAGAAACGTCAGCCACTTCGCGCATCTCCCCTAGTGCCATAGCGGGTTTTGACGTTCTGGACGCCGCCTTCTTCTGTCGCAGTCCGTATCTTTTATTCTTTAGTAATAAAGTTCGCGGAGCGTCCCGCCACTTCCTGGAAGGGCTGAGGGCGGATCCGGATGCCGACGGGAAGGCCTCCATTTTGTACCGATCCGCCCACATCGGAGAATTTTTCCTGTCCATGGACTCCCAGCATGGCGAAGTGCCCGAGGTCGAGCATTCGCGGTGCATTCGCCCTGCAGACGTTCTCATTACGAAGATCGCGCCGATCCGCGCCGCGTGGGTCATGCCCGTGCATCATCGGCATCCCGTGGATGCAAACTGCATAATCCTACGTGGCCTCGACCGCAGCGTGGCCTTTTGGTGGCTTCTTTGGCTGAACACTGCGGCGTTCACGGATATGCTGGTACGCCGGTCGGGAGCTGCCGTTTTGCCGCGGCTTAGGCTTTCTGTGCTGCGCGATCTCGCGTTGCCTCCGCCGCCAGCAGTGCTCGCGCCTTTGGCGCAGGAAGCCTGGGTGGCCCTAGCAGCGTTGGCCGAGGCCGACACCGAGCTGATGCGACTCCACGGGGAGGTCGGTACTACCGTCGAGAACGAAGTTGCCCGGACGAGCTGGAACGAAACCGCATCTCGCTATGGCGCGCCGACGTGGTGCGATTGGTTCTCCTGCGAGTTGATTGATGACTCGCTGGTCCCGGTGCATGTCGCGGCTAACGCCCAGGCGGAGACTCTTCACCGGGACGCCGACTGGCAGCGCTTGCCTGACCTTGTCTTTCCGACCCCGTCGGAGCGGCTCGGTGAAACCGGCCAGCCAGTGCGTACACTGCGCCTCAGCGATGTTCGCCGCTCGTTCGACCTGAACATCCCGGATGAACCTCGTTCCACCTCGGCCGGCTCCCGGCTTTACGGCCGGCCGCTTCACGCCGGCGATGTGCTGATGTCCACGCTCGGCTCCGATCCCCGTGTCGCCTGGCTGGCCGACGACCCGCCAGCTCCGGTATTCGCCGTCGATCATTGGGCGCGGCTGCGTTTCCACGACACGCCTGGCGCATGGGCGCTCATCCTCGCCACCGAACCCGTCGCCCGGCAAATCCGCCTGTTCACCTCGGGCACCGCTCAGCAGTTCATCCGCGCCGCCGATCTTGCCCACGTCTTCCTCCCGCGCTTTCCGCACGAAACCCTCGTCCGCTGGGAACGCACGCTCGCGCGCGTGCTCCGTCGGCGGAACGATCTCCATGGCCAATGGCGCTCCGTTTTGCATCGCGCGCGTGCTATCCAACAAGCCACACTCCGGCGCCCATGACCCCCGCCATTTTCGATCGACTGCTCCCGACTCTGCGCGCCGCACCCGTGGCGCTCTCGCAGGTCCACGCCATGGTCCGTGAATCGGGCAGTAATTGGACTCGCGAACAACTCCGGCTCTTTCTCACCGTCGCGCCCGGGATCCACCTCAGGAGTGAAGGCAACGACATCGCCGTATCTGCCGGCCAGCGTTCCCCGCAGGAGGCGCTGCTCGAAGCCGTCATCGGCATTCTCCGCGCCCGCGGCGGAGGGCCACTCCACCCGGACGAAATCCGCAAACTCCTCCCCGCTCAATTCCAGACTTCGACTGCGCAACTCAAAGCTCTGACCCGCGAACATCGCGCCCTTCGCCTGTTCGGCCCCGGTCTCGTCCAACTCCTCGACCATGCCTGAAACTGAAACTGAAACACTCACCGCCAAGGACGCCCTCGCGTCCCTCACCACCAAGCTCGCCGAACGCGGCTTCGATCTCGAACAGCCGCTCACCGACGGCGACGACGAATCCGCCGCCATCGTCTGGGGTCGGCATAAAGGCGTGCTCACCCCACGCCTCCTGCTCCTCGCGCTCACGCCCGAGCAGTGGGATAAGGCGCGACCGGAGCATGTGCAATCCCGCGCCTGGGCGCTGACGCCGACCGAGACGGCCGAGGATGCCTACCCGGTCTTCGCCATCGCCACCGATGGCGAGCACGAGCGCACTTTCGACATCGCGAATCATCCGCCGCACGAGATCGACCAGCTTCCCACTGTCCAGGAGATCGGCGAATACAAACGCCTCAAAGCCGACCCGACCTATCGCTGGTCGATGCGCCAATACGAGCGCCTGATGAACGGCTTCAACTCGTTCCACGAGCAAGTCTATCAGACCGTGAAGGACCGAGTGAACGGCAAGAACGACATCATTCTCGAAGTCGCCAAGTTCCTCTTCCTCGAATCCTTCCGGCTTCATCATCCGAACATTGAGTTCACCCACGAAAACCGGAAGCGCCGCTTCGCCGATGTCTTCGATGCCGACTACGTCCGGGCAAACGGCAAAGCCGCCGTCGCCGAGATCCAGGCCGCGTTCGATCAGTTCAAGGGCCACGCGGACTACGTCGTCACCGACGACAAGGGCGAGTCCCACCCCATCTTCGACAAGAATGTCCACCTCCAGCTCGAGCAGCAGCGCAATTACGAGACGCTCCTCGACCTAATCCAAAACCTCGGCCCCGTCACCGACAACCGTGGCGTCCAAATCAAAGCCAACGGCACCTTCGCCGACATGGCGGCCGATGCCCTCGGGCGGGCGTTCGATGTCTTCCTGCGCGGCAATTTCGACAGCAAGGGCGGGCTTGGCATCTACCTCACACCTGCGCCGGTCAAGCAGTCGATGCTCGACATCGCCTTCCACGACATCCTCGCCGAGACCCCCGAGCTGCTCGCCGCCTACAAAGGCGACAAGCCCGTCTTCCGCTATTGCGATCCGGCGTGCGGCACCTACGGCTTCGGAGTCGTCGCCGTCGGCCGGCTCCAGCGCGCTCTTGCCGAGCTGAACCTCGACGACGTGAAGCGGAAGAAACTCTTCGAGGACCATCTCACCTACAGCTTCTGTGGAGCCGACTCGGCGCCGGTCATGGTCACGCTCGCCCGCGTGAACATGGCTTTGCTCGGCGCGCCCAAGGCCCGCATCTTCTACGTCCAGAACTCGCTCACCACCGATCAGCTCGAACCCGGCACCTTCGATCTCATCTGCACCAATCCGCCATTCGGCACGCCCAAGTTCAAGAAAGGCCAGCACGAAGCTCGCGAGCGCTACGAGACCGAAATGGGCGAGATTCTCAAACGCTTTCGCACCGACCTCGAACCCGATGGCGACAAGACGGCCTATACCTTTGTGGCAGGCATGGGTTGGTTCCCGATTGGGAAAAAAGAGGTCTATCGCTACACACCGACGGTCGCCGGCAAGGCGATGGGCGCGAGCCCCGACAAAAAGGGCCGGTGGACTCCCATCAGCCCCACCAGCATCGATCCCGCCGTCCTCTTCATCGATCGCTGCCTGGAACTGCTCAAGCCCGGCGGACGACTCATCATCATCCTGCCCGATGGAGTCCTCTGCAATTCCGGCGAGCGCTACGTTCGCGAATACATCATGGGGAAGAAAGACCCGGTCACCGGTGAGTTCCACGGGGGCAAGGCGATCGTCAAAGCGGTCGTGTCTCTGCCGTCAGACACCTTCAAACTCTCCGGGACCGGAGCCAAGACCAGCTACCTCTACCTCCAGAAACGTCACGCCCGTCCCAATGACCCCGAGCACTTTGCCGATGAGCCGCAGAAGGATGTGTTCATGGGCGTGGCCGACCACCTCGGCTACGAGGTGAAGAACAATGTCGAAGACTACAGCAAAGGCGTACCTAACGATCTCGCAGGGATCACGGGTTCATACATCCGCGGGGAGTAACAAGATGCTGGCCACCCGCGTTCCTTCTCTGCTTCTCGCGCCCAAGCGGCTCGACCCGGACTATTACCGGCCCGAGCACATTCGCGACGAACGCATCTTGCGTGAGTTCGGCTCCGTTGAACTTCGCGAGACCGGCAAGTTCTTCGCCGGCCCGTTCGGGTCCGCACTGCCGAGCGAGCTTTACCTTGCCTCGGGTGTTCCCCTTTTCCGTGTCGGCAATGTCGGCGAGATGACTGTCATCTACGATGGCATGGCTCACCTTGATGAGGCGGTGCATCATGACCTGATTGCGTCGGAGGTTCGCCCCGGCGACCTGCTCATCGTCAAAGCCAGCGTCGGCGAAAAAATTTGCGTCGTCCCGGACTGGATTCCGCGTGCGAACATCACCCAGCACATCATCGCCATTCATCCCAATGGCAGTCACGACACCGAATTCGTTGCAGCTTTTTTGTTCACTCCTTACGGGCGGAGGCAACTCGAACGACGCTCGCTGGGTAGCATCATTCAGTATTTGGGCGTGACGGATGCAAAGGACGTCTTGTTACCGGAGCTTAGTTCGGACGGTGAACGCTACGTCGGAGAGAAAGTGCGCCAGGCCGAGGGCTTGAGGGAGGCAGGGAAGGCTTTAGCGCGGAGAGTCGCGGCGTCCTTCAACGAATACTTCAGCCACTATTCACCAGCACCGATGACGCGCGGTTATAGGGTTCGGCCTGAGCGGCTCAACGGGCGCGTGGACGCATGGTATCACAACCCGCGCTTCGTGCACGCCGAGGCGGCAATCCGCAAATCTGGCACCGCTCTCGCTTTTTTAGGGGCGCTTTATCCCGGCATCACTAATGGGGGGACACCAGGGGATGCGCGCTTTGGCGCTGTGGGTGTGCCTTGGATTCGGGGGCAAGATTTTCATGACGGCGACATCTATCGGGACACGCTTCCACGAATGGACACGGACAGCGAAGAAACGATCAAACGGAGCAGATTGGCTGTGGGAGATTTGGTTATCTCAATCAAAGGAACCGTCGGTGACGCGGCAGCCATCGACGAGGAACTTCGAGGTTGCAATATCAACCAAGACATCGCGCGTGTTCCGATTCGCGATTTGGCGACAGCGGACTTCGTTGCCGCCTTTTGCGAGTCGAACCTCGGCCAAGTGTTGATCGAACAACAGGTCTACGGAGCGATAAATGCATTTTTCTCATTAGAGAACCTTCGCGTTTTCCCCGTGCCTGACCCGGCAAGCGTTAGCCCATATTTCTTCCAATCAGTTTCTTCCGGTCGACGGCAATCTATTGACCTGCGACGCACTGCAGTGCGCCTGACGACTGCTTCAAAGCAACTAGTTGAAGCCCTCATCGAAGGCCGCGTGACGGAGGCAGAACTGGCTGCTGCTCAGCAAGCACTAGATCGCGGCGACACTGCGCCCGACCGCGCTCTCCTCTCCCGTCTCACTCGTGCTGGCTTTGACCTGCCCGGCGATCCGCTCTTTCCCGACATCGAGACGCTTTATGGCGCCTTGCAACAGAGCGACCAACCTCAAGCCACTTAGGACGCTGTGACTGATCAGACGAAAATCGCGATAATGAAGGAGGCAAAGCCCGCCATTAACCGGTATTTGTTCGATCGGACCGTCGTGATCGCTGCTCATAATGAGCAGACGCCTTATGACCATGGCACGGGAATGTTGGTGCGTGCGAACGACACTCCTCTAATCGTGACGGCGGCGCATGTGATCGAGCGACATGACGTGGAGCGGCTGCAGATTGTGGCGCAGGAAAAACCTTCCAATCTGCGTGCCGCACCCGAGGAGAAGGATTTTATGAGCGGCGTGAGCGATGATGATCTCGACGTGGGCTATCTCCGCCCGTCCGAATGGTGTCTGCGGCAATTGGCGCATAAATCCTGGCTGACGTTGGATGACTTCGAATTGTTTCCAGAAGGCCTGGCGGAAGACCTGACGATGACTTTTGGAATGCCAGAAGCCGCGCACAAGACCGAACACGGCATAATCCACCTCTACGACTCGTTCCTCTACCAAACAAACGTTCCGGAGGACTTTGATTGGGGCAAGCCGGGATCACGCCCATTGAATATGCGAATGGAATATCCGGAGCGGGTGCTCGACGTGTTCACGGGCGAATGGCAAGACCTCCCTGAGCCCTATGGAATGAGCGGTGGTGGCATTTGGAGAGCTCGGTTCAAAGATTCGCTGTTTTGGATTCCCGCGCGCATGCGCCTTATCGGAATCAACAGCATGTTCTTTGAGGAAGACCGCGAAATCCAAGCTAACCGGATCGAGGCGTTGATTCACCTGCTGGCAAAGGATTTCCCGGAAGCTGACGCTTATCTGGATCGAGAGACCGAAGCCTTGGAAAGGAGGCGATCCTGATGCGCGGGTTGCTTCGGCTCCTGCAGACCGGCGAAACGGCGGCGTCCGACTTACGGGAATTTCCCGCCAGCCGGGCTCGCGGGCTTTGGGCGCTCTCTACCGACGGCAACCGTGCCGTGGCTACGCCCGCGCTCATGCAGCTTTGGTCCGCGCTCCCGAACGAAGCCGAAGCCGTGGCCACCCTCGCCGCCGTCGAACCGGCGGTGCGTGTCGGCTGGCTCCGCGTCATCGCCGCCCGCGTCCACGAGGCCGGCCTACGCGGAGATGTTGCGTCGCTCTGTAACCTCATCGGCCCGCTCGGTCCCGCCGCCGAAGAAGTGCGCGCCGTCCTACCGGAAGGTTCGCTCAAACCCACGGCCCACGCGGAACTCGAACGCAGCCTGCTGGGCGCGTCAGCCGAGAATGCCGTCGTCACGCCGCCGCTCTTGAGGCTCCTCGCTGCAACCGCATCGCTGCCAACCTCGGAGATTATCGCCCCGGTGGACCTCCGCCCCCTCGACCCGACCGGGGCCTGGGTGCGCAACCGCCTCCTCCGCCTTCCCGATGCCGACGAAGCGCCCTGCTATGACGCAACCGCGGTTCTCGACGGGACCTGGGCGCCGCTCTCAAAAGCCGAAAGGGAAGCCGACGATGCTCCCCACGAAGCCGTGCTGCGCTGGGTAGTGATGCGCCCGTGGCCGATGCTGCTCGCGCAGCTTGTCTTCGCGCAAGAAACGTGGGCGGCGGAGCGGCTCACCGGCGGCCTGGCGCTCGAAGTGGCCGACATCGCGCAATTTCATCAGCCACCGCGTGTGGATGTGGTGGTGACCCTGCCGGATGCTCGCGAAGTCGTGTGCGGTCCACTGAGCGAACTGCTTCAACGCGCTCTGGCCATCCTCGGCGTGGGCCTGATCGCTCCCACGCGAGATGCCGCCACCCTCGACGCCCGCCTTGCCCCAGTCATCCGCGAGCTGCTACGGTGCAAAGTGTGGACCTTCGACGAACGCGGACGCGTCGCCCGCCGGCCCGGATACTGGATTGCGGAGGAATTCGGCAGCGCCTGCCTGCGCATTTTTGGCAGCAACCATTTCTATCGCGCCGGTGAACGGCTCGCCCGCGCGCTGCGCACCGCGGCCGAGCAATGGGCACAGGAACGTCTAATTAAAAAAGCTCCAGCCAGCCGCTCGGCGCTGGATAAACCTGCCACTCTCGTCACAGCCTGAAGTTATGCCGGCCTCTGTTCCAGACTCCAAAGCTTTACGCCGCCAGCACCAGTGGTCTCCCGGTGGTGTCTCCGGTTATCCTCTCACGCATCCGATCGTCGGTCAGGGTGAGTTTTTCCAAACCTTCCAGCACTTCATCCATGTGGTCGAACACGACCAGGAAGGCTTCGTGCAGGTCTTCGCCGCGGTGGCTCCGTGGGGCGTGGGTAAATCGCGTCTTGGCTACGAACTCATCGGACAGATCAATGATGCGGGTCGCGGTTGGTTCACCCGTCAGTCGGGGAGCAACATCGCGGATTCCGCGCTCTTCCGCGACGCGCCCGATCGTGACAAGTATCTCGGCCTATTCATCCGCTACACGCAGATCGCGAATGAGCACCAAAACACAGACAACTGGTTTGGCTACGGGCTCTACAAAGCACTGCTACCGCTCGCGAAGGAGGAGTTCGATGGCTCGATCCAGGGCAACATCGCCAAGGAAGCCTACGACCGGCTCTTCGCTCTCGGCTTTGAAAAGGACAAGCTCGCCGCGGCGCTGGAGCTAGATGCCGGACACACGCCGGAAAAACTCTATGGCGACAAGACACTGGTCACACGCCTGTGCGAAGCAGCCTACGCCTATTTTAAAGCATTCGGCATCGCCTACGTCGTTGTGGTGCTCGACGAGTTGGAAACGATCACTGAGTCCGTGACCTTTGGGAAAGAGGAAGGCGACCTCCGCCGGCTCGACGGTGCTGCGATCAAACTAATCGCCCGGGCGATCAAGGAGGAAGACCCGCGGCATAAACTCCCGTGGCTCCGCTACGTCGCGCTCTGCTCGCCAGCTATCGGTGACGAATTGCGCGAGGTGCAGTCCACGGCGCGGCGCTTTGAACTCGTGGACCTGAGCCGCAATGCCTTCGCCGACGTGAGCGATTTCGTGCGCAAGCTCCGCGAAGAGGGGCGGCTGGCGCAGGAATATCCGACCGGCGTCGTCGAAGCTGCCTACGCGATGAGCGGCGGCAACTTCGGTTGGTTCAATGTCATCATGTCCTCCGTGGATCAGGTGCTGCGGGATCTCGGTGGCGAAGCGACGCTCGGGCGAATTTTCAGCGAGTGCGTGGCGAAATCCGCCCGCGTGAAGACGCATGTGCTCGACCACACCGTGCTCCGCGGAATCAACGTTCCCGCGGCGCAGAAGGCACCGGTCGAGGAATTTCTCTACGGCCAGCTCCCGCGACCGCTCACCGCTTGGACGGACGAACAGCGCGAGCTGCTGACCAAGGCGAACAACGAATACGGCGAGGAAATCTCGGAATACTTTCAGCGCGTGGACTGGTCGGAGGAGCAATGTGCGCAGGCGTTGCGCGACGGACGGTTCAGCGGGAGAAAGAGCGCTGGAAACTCGGCGGCATCGACCAGCTTCTTCGACCTGCGGCAGCTCCTCGCCAATCTCGGCACCTACGCGATCCACGAGACCAAAGGTCAACCGCCGCAAGGTGGCCGGCACGTTTTACTCGTTCCGCTGGCACAGCGGGATTTCTGCGACCTTGCAGCGATGCTTTATCCGCATCCGGCGGTGGAGGATGCGGCCCGTGCTCTCTGGCGTTTCTTTTTCCACAACACGACGGAGTTTCCGCCCGAGCGCGCCACGCATCTCGGACCGTCTGCCTCGATGCTTCAGCGGGTCAACCTGCGGCTCCGCCGCGACAACGCGCAGACGCAGGTGCTTCGCGACACGGAAGGCAACACCGCGCTCGAGTCCGCTCTCGTCGCCGTCAAGGCGCAGAACGAAAATGAACGCGCCCGCCAGATCCTCACCGGTGCAATGCGGGTGCTCGATGATCATTGGGAATACGATCCAGTCACACCGGCGCTGCGCGGGGACTTCGTCGCGATCGAGACCGTCGGCGGCACGAAGAAGGGACTACTCCGTGCGGATTGGCTGAAGCTGCATCCTGATGGTCGCGCGGTGCTCGCATGGGTGCGGAACATCGAGGAATACGAGAAGCTTTGTGACGTGGTGACGGCGCAGTTCGACAAGCTGGGTCGAACGCCCGTGGTGGTCTTAACGTCGTCGCGCGCTCTCGCGGATCAAATCGCCTCGGCCGCATCGACGAAGGTGCGCGATTCCCGCACCTTCGCTACTGTCTTTCAGCTATCGCCTCGCGAGGAGACTATGCTCCATCAGATCGGTCTCCCGCGGGCCACGTGGAGCGGCTTCGTCCTGGGCTCCGGGCAGCTTACCTCGGCCTTTCACACCCGCGCACAGAGCTTTTATCGTTTGCTCAAGGATCACGTCGGCAACTGGCGGGAGGCGCTGGATAAGCTCGGACGCATCGCTTGGCCCTTCCGACCGGGCGGCGTGCTGCGTGATGAAGACCGCGACCAATTGCTCAGCGCCTGGCGCTGGATGTTTCTCGGCGATGAGGCGCGCCGAACGCTTGCTCATGCCGATGAACACAGCGGGCTCAAGGTCGAGGAGATTCTCGATCTGCTGCGCCGAATGGAAAGCTCCGCCGCGGCCAGGAGTTCGTATCGTGCGGAAGAACGCGCCGGCTTGTTCGATCGGTTGAATGAAGGAGCCGAGCCCCAACTGCCGGCCTTCGTCGCCACGCTCTTGCGTCGCCTATTCGCCGGTCGCACGTGGTCGCTCGATGTTGCAGAACGCGAGTGGTTTTGGGGCTACGCCTTCGAGCCACAGTTCAGAAAAAAAGAGGTGTTCGGACAGTGGATGGCACTTCTCTGCGAGATGGGCTTTGCCCGGCTTGATCCCGCCGTCGGTGACAATGAGAAGCGTTATTGTGTTATCCTTCGCGAGCATCTCGCGGGAGAAAGACAAGCGGCGGAGAACTGGCTCAACGACACCTACACGAAGATCGTAAACGACCAGCTTGTGGTGGTGTTCGGCGATGATCGTGTGCGCGCTCTTTTCGGGCCGACCGGCGTCAAGACACTCGGCGCCAGGGAAAAGCTGGACCGGGCAAAGGAGTGCCTCGAAAAACTCGACACCGTCGAAGCGAAGTATGCCACCACCAGCGACCCGGTGCAGTTCGCCGAGTTGCTGCGCACTGGCGCACGACTTCGCCCTGGAAGTGCAGCAGGCCGTTGACTGGGTTTACCGCGCCGATCGGTTCCGCGAATTGCGGCCCGCCGATAATCTCAAGACGCTGAATTTCGAGAACGACGCGGTGCCGCTCTGGGAGCGGATTGGCAAGGCCGCACTTTTCGCAGAGCACGTGAACAAACAGCGTGATCGCATCGTGGCGCGGATTCAGGAACTCAAGCAGACGATCGAAGATGAGACCCACGCGTTGCCGGCTTTCCCGCGTGCGCTCTTTACCCGGCCATTGGAGAAGATTCGGAACATCCTCGACGGTGCGCTCCGCGAGACGCCCGGTGAAAGCGGCACACAACGCAAGCAGCACGAGGAGCCGGGGACGCTCCGCTACCACCTTCAGAATCTCGACGTGGCTCACGCCACCGAAAAACTCGACGCACTGGCTCGCGAGGTTGGTCTCGACGGCGACCCACCCAAGCCGCTCGCGGAGATCGGGGGACACCTCGCGAGCGGATACCGTGAGTTCCGTGCGACCTTCGAGAAAGTGGCGGGTGATCTCGAAAATCAAACGGCCAGAATCCGGGCAATCGACGCGCAGACGCTGCACGCACCAGCAGATTTTGATCCGCTCGAAAACTGGAACACGATCAAGGCGCGACCCGGCATCATCGCGGATGCGCTGTCCGAGGAATTGCCCGTCGAAGCAGAGCGGCTGCTCCAGGAGTTCGATGCTCCCGCCAAGCTCGGCAATTTTCAGCCCCTGATGCAGGAAGCGCGGAAGCTCCTCGAAAGCCCGAAAGCAACGCTCGGCGCACTCGGCGGCGACGTGCTCACTGCGGAAAATAGACTCACCGGGTATCGTGAGCACTTATTGGCGGAGTCCGGGATCAATGTCCTGGTCGCAGCGCTCAACGCGATTATGCGCGCACTCGAACGACCGCAGGTACCGTCTGCGAGCGTCAATGATCTTGCGTCACAACCAACGCTGAAGGCGGCGAAAGAATTGGTCGCGCAGCGCGCCGCCGATTGCCGCCAGGAAGGGGGTGCGGCCCTGGTCTCGACTGGCGTTACCTTTGAGCGATGGGCGGAGACATTCACAGCGTTGGAAAATCGGCAGGAGCCCGAGCTTTCAACGAGTGAAGCTGACGCGCTGGTGAAAGGGCGATTGCTCCGCCGCACCTACGCCTTGGGAGGACCTGCCGAGTGAACACGGTCTGGATCAGCGACGTGTTCTCGCAGAGCGCCCGCGGTCGCCGGCTCGCCTCGCTCCTCGATGCCTCGCCGACGCCGGCGCCGCCGACCTCTGACGGCCTCGTGTTGCTGTCCGGAGAAGAGATTCAGAACGCAGACAAGTCGTCACGAGCGAGCTGGCTAAAATGGTGCGAAGCGCCGGGGCGCACCGTGTTGCTCATGCCACCCTTCAGAGCCGACATCGTCTGCGATCCCGGTGGATGGCGCGCGCGCTTGATCAACAAGGTCGGTGCTTTGTTGGGCACGCCGCCGAAAATCGTGCAGTTCGTGCTCAACGAAACACGCCACCGGCTGGAAGGGCAGTTACAGGGTGCGCCCGATCTTGGCGAAACGATTGATGGTTCGCTCACGCAGTTCCATCGCGCACATCCGCATTCCGGCGTCTTCGCAATCACCGCACTGCCGCTCTGGTCGCTAGCCTTGCTTGATCACTCCGGACTTCTTCGCGATTGGCTCGTTGCGCTGCACCGGCTGGCGGGTGAAGCGCGCACTCCTGCGCCAACACCCGCCGCGTTCAGCATTCGTTCCGAGCACTACTCGATACTGCTCCATCTCCTAAGCCGGACCTTTCAGAGCCGTCGCGAAGCGCTCGATGCGCTCGGTTGGTCGCCAATTTTTGACGTTTCCCCGGACAAGGCCGCGTGCGCACTCGATCAGCTGGAACGCGAAGACTTGGCCCATAATGGAAACATCACCGAGCGCGGTCGTGCGCTTCTTTTCGCCAGTCCCTACGCGGTCTATGCCCGCGAGTTGCAGCCGACGCCATGAACACGCCTGCCAATACCCTCACTCAGACACTCGCCGTGCAATCGCAGGTTCATCTGCCCGGGACGGTCGGCCGCCTGCTCAAGCAAATCCGCGACCTTGAACGGCTCGCACCGGCTTTTATCAAAGCACGATTGGTTCGCCCGGTACCACGGCCTAATCCGCTCACCCTGCGAGTGGCTGGCATTGCCTCAGACTATCAGACTGACAAAGTCTTCGGGGGATTCGTCTATGTATCCGCCGGAGTGCGCGTGGACGTGACGATTGAGAACAACGCACTCGCAACCTCCGGCCAGGACAGCCGCTGTGTGATCGATGACATCGACTTTGACGACCAGACGAAGCGGCTTCAGCTCACTGGTATTCGCCAGTGCTACGAACTCGCCACTGCCGCGATGGAAAGCGGGTCACCGTATGAGCTAATTTTAGTTGATGGCCCGCTGGTCCTCAATCGGAGCATGGTGCCTATCCAGCGCGGGAAGAGTGCGGCGCACCGCGACGTGTATCAATCGGCGGTCGAAGCGATCAGTAAATTTTGGGCCAAATACCGAGAACACCTTTTCCCGTGGAATCCAAACGGGCCGGTGATCGCGGGAGTCGATACGACACAGCTCGGTGCCATCGCCGCGATCTCACAGCAAGATCTGCGGGTGCCGGAAGGGCGTCAGCAGATCCTCGCTTGCGAAGGCGTGCAGCTCGCCGTCCTCGAAGAGGCCCTCAGCTCGGAAACGACGATTACAAGCATCGGCGAACGGCGCTTCATCCATGGGATCGTCGGCTCATGCTGCCGCACCGCCGCTTTCCGCATGAACCTTCAGCTTCCCGAAATGGAGCCGCGCGATGTGGTCAAGGAAGGTGTGATCGGGTTTCATTATCGTGCGGGAACACAAACCACTCCCTTACTGGTTCAACTGCTTGGAGCGGAGCCAGGGTGGAATAGCACCGCCCTCGACCTTCTCGCCGGTCGGTTGATGGCGTTGACCGTTCTCGCTGGCCACAACGCGGTGCCCCTCCCATTGCAACTAGCCTCGCGTGAGCACCTCGCCCTCAAACACTTTCTCGCGCTCTACTCGAAATCAATCGGGGCGGAGATGAAGAACAGATCTGTTGAAGACATCTGGCTCGCCGATTTCGACGAGCCGCTCACCTAAAGGAATACACAATTATGAGACACCAAGTCCTCGGACGGCTCGTGGGAGACACAGGCGATCCAACCAACCTGAGCATGATGCTGAACTCGTCCTTTGCCTGTCGCCGAGGTGAATTCGTCCGCATCCGTCACCGCGAACGCGAGGAGGAGGAAGAAACTGACGTGCTCGGTCGAGTACTCAGCCTTTCGCGATCGAACCTGCTCTACAACTCCGGCATGGGTAGCTCAATAACCGATCTGGAACTCATGCCGGGTGCACGGCTGACCGGGGAGAATCTCTTCGGGAAGATCGACGTGGTAGGCTACCGCGATCCGGTCACCGGCCAGATTCGCATCCCGCGGCGACCGCTTGATCCAGGCGCTCGCGTGGAAACGGTTGACTACCAATTCCTCAGCAATTTTTACCAGTTCGACGAGCAGTCGAGCCTGCACATCGGAAATCTCGTTGGATACGATCGCGGAGCCAACATCGTCCCCGTCTATCTCGACGTGAACAAGTTGGTCACAGAGCATCTGGCCGTGCTCGCGATGACCGGCGCAGGAAAGTCCTACACCGTGGGACGCATCATCGAGCGGCTGGTAGCATTGCACAATGGCACCGTCGTAGTTTTTGATCCGCATGGTGAATACGGACGCGCCTTGCAGGGTGGGCAAATCCGCTTCGGGGAAAGCACTCCAGAGGATGACCCGCGAGATGCCGCCAGCCTCGAACGAATTCGAGAGCTAATGAAGCGCCTCAACGAGGCGGGCGCCGGTATCGCGGTCTATACACCCCAGAATCCTTCCTTCCGGGCAAAATACGCCGGCGCCAACTCCGAGCTGGCGCTCCAGTTCGACCATTTTGAAATGGACGACATCGCCGAAATTCTGCCGGGGCTAACAGAGCCGCAGCAGCGAGTTCTCGACGTGGCGATTCGGTATTGGAGGCACATCCAGCCGGAGGAGCCACGCGACATCAACCGGCTCCGACACCTCCTCGGTGATGGGCTTGAGGAACTTCAGGAATGGTCTGAGTTAAGTGCATCAGAGGCCCAGGCGCTGAATAGTCGAAGCGCTGCGGTCGCCTCCATGAAGCTGGCTCGCGTGCTGTATGAGGCACAAAGCTTCTATTCTGCCGCCATCGCGCAGCCGACAAACGTTCATGACATCACGGGCCGACCTGCCGATCGAAAAGGACGGCTGGTAGTGGTTGATCTCCAAGGACTGAGTGATACCGCGCGGCAGATCATTGCGGCGTTGGTCTCCAGCGAGATCCTCAAAGCGGCATCAAGCAAGACGGACCCGATCCGGCCCGTCTTCCTCGTTTATGAGGAAGGACACAATTTTGCGCCCGCTAATGGTCAGGCGGTCAGTCACCGGATCATCCGCAAGATTGCCGGCGAGGGGCGCAAGTTTGGTGTGGGCTTTGCCATCATCAGTCAGCGTCCGTCCAAGCTGGACCCTGACGTGACTTCACAATGCAACACGGTGATCGCGATGCGGTTGAAGAATCCGGACGATCAACGGTTCATCGCCCGCACTTCGGACATGTTCTCAAAGGCGGACATCGACGAGCTTCCAAGTCTTTCGACCGGAGAGGCACTCATCTGCGGTCGGTCCATTCTCGCACCTTTGCTCGTTAAAATCGGCAGCAAGGCATTGGTGCATGGGGGCGAATCCCCGGCGGTCCTGAATGTCTGGGGAGAGTTTCATGACTGATGGGTTGCCAACGCTAATTCGCGAGGAACTGCGCACACTGGCAGTCGCGCGCCGATATTTCCCGACCTGGTTCGGCGCTGGCTGGTCGGACGATTCCTGCAATTTGCACAGTGTCGGCGTGAGCTTCTGGACGACTTTTGGCCAGCACTCTGGCTTCGAGGCCGTCTCCGAGATGCCAGCGCCGCCGCTTGGGCCGTTCGCGTTTGCCGGCAGCGACGTCCGTTCCGACTCCGCCTGGTCGCAGCCTGCATCATGGAAGCCGCGGCTTCTTGTTGAGTTCGAGCGTTATGCCGGTGAAGTCGATGCCCTCAAATTGCGCGGCAAAATGCAGAACCTTGTCCTGGCCCAGCATCGCTGGGGCAGCACGGCGGAATTGCTCATTCTCGCATATTGGACCCGCGGCCTCGCCAGCTTGCCTGATCACGAAAACTTGCGCCGGATCGCACGTCACGGCTTTGAAACGAGTGAGCGGCAGCGCGTCGATGGCATCAGATCGGGCGACGTTTTGTTCGTTCAATTCGTCCACGAGCCAAGTGCCGCCAACCACTGGCGCCTGCAACAAACCATCGAGAGAGGAGTCTTATGAGCGCACGTAGTAAATTCTTCATTCCTCCCGCCGATCGACGCCTGGGCGATCGATACGAGCTGCTCGAATGCCTTGGCGACGGTTCACACGGTTGGGTTTGGCGAGCCCAGCGCTTGAGCGATCACCAGATCGTAGCGGTGAAGATTCCGAAGGCACAAGGGGACAAGAATGAAGAACTCGCTGAGGGGCAAAAGCTCGTTGGTGCTCCGCCCCATCGGAATGTGGTCGCGATTCACTGGATGGGCCGCGTGCCGCCGCAGCGTGAATGGTATGCGATTGAGATGGAGTATTTCCCGAGCCAAACGCTCGCGCAGCTCCTGGAAAAACCTGACTCCGGTTATGTGACCACCTTCTCGCGGGTTCTCGATCTCTACGAGCAAGTGCTTCGTGGGCTGGCGCACCTCCACAATCTCGGAATCAGCCACGGTGACATCAAACCGCAAAACATTCTTGTCTCGAACGACGAGGCGAAAATCACGGATTTTGGTTCCAGTCTGCAGCCGGAGGAAATGTATGTCCGTACGCGAGCCAACGGCGGAACAATTCTTTACTCGGCTCCGGAGATTGTCGGCAACGAGCTGACGGTGCGGGGCTCGGGCGCATTCATCCGCGCTGACGTCTATAGCCTGGGAGTGCTGCTTTATCACATCCTCACCGGCCGCACCCCGCATGACACTTCCAGCCAAGTGATTCGCTACGCGCCATTCCCAAGGCCGCGTGAGATCAGCCGCGGCATTTCGCCAGCGATCGAGGATTTCACGATGCGCTGCCTCGCGTGTGAACCACTCGAACGGTGGTCGTCCGTCAGCGAGATGCTCGAGCACTTTCCTCGGGTCCGGCAACAGCAGCTCGACTACCACCCGGAGCGGTTGGTCGGCACTTTCCCAACGACGCAAGATTGGTCGACGGATGCAATGCGGGAGTTTGAGTCTGGGAATTTCGCGGCGGCAGGTGAAATCGCGCGGTCACGCTTCGAATCGGACCGCGAACCTCATGCATTTTTGCTCATGCTGGCAGCCGCAAGGGAAGATGGACGTTTTGCGGAGTGTCTCCGCTTGATCGCAGCCCATCCGGAGTTCGCCAATCATCAGGAGGTTCGTCGGACGGCTCTTGATAGTTTTCTCCATACACGACAGATCGAAAAGGCAGCGCAGGTGCTTGATGCCTGCCTCGTGGACACACCAGAGCACCCCGAGCTTCTATTGAAGAAGGCTTCGATCCTCGGCTTGGAAGCACATTACCTGGAGGCGCGCGACGTGTTGATGGACCTTAACCGCCGTGCTCCTAATCAGCCACGAATCCTCCGAAGACTCGCACTCGTTCATGAGCAGCTCCGCGATTCTGGAAAGGCTGTCGTCTTCCTAAAGCTACTCTGCAAGGTCACTCCGGATGATTCTTGGGCTCGGGAGAAACTAGCCGCGTACCAAATTCCAATTTGAAAAGATACCATGAACGAACATTCTAACGCGAACCCGCGTAACCTTACAACCGGAGGACCCTTCTGATGCCTGCAAATGTTCAAACAATGGCTTATTACGGCGAAGTGCCTTGGCATGGTCTTGGTAAGAAGGTGCCAAAGGGCATTTCCGCCGAGGAGATGATTCAAGCAGCAGGACTAGATTGGACGGTGGATTTGAAGCCCGCTTTGGGTGCTCGCAAGATCAACAAGAAGGGCGAGTATTCGCGCTATGAGGTTGTGCGTGTGCCTCGCGAAAAGGAGAAGGAATCACCGGTCTTGCTTGGCGTCGTGAGTCGTCGCTACCGGCCGCTCCAGAATTCAGAAGCATTCAAGTTCTTCGATCCGATCGTGGGTGATCGGAAAGCTTACTTTGAAACGGCAGGTGCGTTGGGAGAAGGCGAGAGAATTTGGGTGATGGCCCGAATGCCCGAAGTGATGGAGGTCGTGCGAGGGGATGACTGCTTCAAATACCTGCTTTTATCGAATACTCACAATGGCGAGGGCTCGGTCATTGTGAAGTTTACCACTGTAAGGGTCGTGTGCCAGAATACCCTGATGCTGGCGATGGAAGATGGCCAGAAAGCTTACCGGGTGCGCCACAGCAAACAAATGCAGTTCAAGCTCGACGAGTTGGCAGACTTTCTTGCCATCACACAACAAGTTTTCCAAGAGGCAGAGCAGACGTTTCGCCGGCTTGCTGCCGTGAAAATGACATCGGAGCGACTCGAACAATACTTTGATGCAGTGTTTCCGCGCACTGATGTTCAAAAGAAGCGCCATGAAAAGCCGCCCCGGTGGGGCTTTCTCCAGGAGATGTTCGATTCACAACCCGATCTCCAGCTTCCTGGTGTGCAAGGCACGCTTTGGGGGGCTTACAATGCCATCACTCGGTTCGAGGATTACAAGGAACCCAAGCAGGATGAACTGCCAGATCAGCGCTTGGAGAGGACTTGGTTCGGAGCTGGAGCAGATAACAAACTCACTGCACTCGTCAAAGCGGACGAACTGGCAGTGCGCTGGAAAAACTGAAAGACGCAACCCCGCCTTGGACTCCATGTAATATGAAATCCGAACTGAAAACCCGGTCCCTGAAAAATCTTAGTGATGCCTACATCGCTAAGGAATTGCGCGTCAATCCGGAGTATCAACGCGGATTGCAATGGGGTTTAGCGCAAAAGCAAGGCCTGATTGATTCACTGCTTCGCGGCTACCAAATTCCTATTTTTTACATCCATCTTGAAACTCGAACAAATAACTATACCCAGGCGTTCGAAACCACCGCTTGGATTGTTGATGGCCAACAAAGGCTGGCCTCTATCGTCGCCTACTCTCAGAATGAATTCTCCTTGCCTGATCCGAAAAGGGCGAGACCTGGCACTATCGTGCCAGTCGATCCGGCGCAACTTCCAGCATGGACTGGGAAGAAGTTTCAAGAACTTGAACAGGAAGATCGGAACAGACTGCTTAGTCACGAATTACTCATAGTAGAGATTACAGCAGAGCGGAATGAAGTACGGGACCTTTTTATTCGTTTGCAAGCGGGTACCCCGTTGACAGCACAAGAAAAGCGAGACGCCTGGCCCGGCGATTTCACGAATTTTGTGATTCAACACGCGGGCAAGCCTGGCCATCGGCTTTCAAACCCCAAGCCGTTCTTCAATCAATTCAAGAAGGCCAGTGCAAAACGCCTAACAGTCGCGGACGGGGAGCACTACGTAGACGGCCATGCTGAGATGCGCAAATTTTTCGCGGGTTTGGCGATGACGGTCATGCTTAGGGAACGGTCGGAGATCGATTTTGTCGACCTCAAGGGAAAAACGATCAATGACTTCTACCTTGATAATCTTGATCTTCCTCTCGACGATCCAGGTGCGAAACGGGTTGTTGATCTACTTGATCGCGTCGTTGCTCTTCCGAAGTTCAGCAGCTTGAAAGAGGCGGGTCCCATTTCGTTCCAGATGGCATTCCATTTTGCGATGTTAGCGGATACGCTAGATCAAGGAAACTACACCAACGAATGGAAGGAAACTGTTGTCGAAGCCTTTTTGGCTTTCAAGCAGGAGGTTGCAGCGGCGCGGTTACATCACAGGGAAAACCGCGAATCACTTCCTCACCATGAACGCTTTGGCCGACTGTTGTCCGGCTCAGGTTCTGACACCGCCGAGATTATTCGCATCAGGCACGCGTTCATGCTGTCTGAAATTTACCCGAAAATTAAGTTTGTTTTGCGAGACCCGAATCGTCTTTTCGACTCCCTGGAACGGGAGGTGATTTGGAATCGTGACCGCGGGCTATGCCAAAATCCAACGTGTTCGCGTCCGGACCACCGGGTCGCATTTCGTGATGCAACGATTCACCACATCGTCGAGCATACGGCAGGAGGTGAAACGACTCTAAAGAATGGCGTCTTAATCTGTCCCGAATGCCATGCCAATCGCGCTGGCTTACAGAACCTAACCCAACACTTTCAGGACTATATTGCCCGCATCTACGCTGATGCTCGCGTTCCCACCGGTGACCTTTTTGCGGATGAACAATACGGCGAGTCGCAAGAAGAGCGAAACGGTGGAAGAGAGGGGATAAAAGTTGTGATTGATTGGGGTGCTCTCGACATTGATCGGCCGGAACAAATAATTAGGAAAAACAATGATACCGATACGATTGTTGAGCTTCTGAAGCTTCTTCTTGATACGTTTAAGAAGCCGATGCGAGATCAGCTCATGGAGATGCCAATCGTGAGATTCCCGCTGTCAACGAATCCAACGTCGGACTTCATGAACAGGGCGCAGAACAAACCCTACAGCTACACGAAGATCCCTGGAAGCGATTTGTGTTTCTGTGGTCATTCCCAGCGGTCGCAGAAGGTCGAACGGTTAAAGGCATTATTTGCGAGACTGACCTTGCCAGATGGCAGCGAGTTTCCCGATGGCTGCATCACAGTTTCCGTCGAAAGTGAGTCATAAATGCGCGGAGGCCCAATTCATGTTTTGTTTCCAGCGTGATGGCCGCTCGATCATTTCGGCGCGCGATTCAGGATCGGACGTTAGCCTTGAAAAAGCATTGCCGGACCTAAAACTCCTTACCCTTTGAACTGGCAGAAGTATCATTCCTACCGAGTGTTTGACGAGTTCCTGCGGAGCGTCGTTATCGATCGCAGGAGCTACGTCACCGTTAGCAATGAGCCGCTCGACTTCACCGACGCTTTCGACGAGATCCAGTCGAGGTTTGTCGAAGGTTTCGATGCGTCTAAAGCGTCATTTGACGAGAAGGCGGAACAACAGTTTCAAGGCGCGGCCTCAAACACGAAGCGTTTGTTTGCCAACTTGGAATATCTTTGGTCCATGCCAGTTCGAAGTATCACGGGTGAAATAAAACGTTCCTATGCTCTACGCTGGTTCGCGGATCGCGAGATTGTATCAGGAACCCGGTACTTCTTCAGTGGAGATGACACTATCGCCAATCCTGGAATGTGGCACTTGACGAACAAGTACCATGAAATTCTCTCCCTCTGCCGAATTTTCAAAATCGTGGCAGAGGATCCCACCGTCAAGACCGTGGAAGAAGCGAAACTCATGATCGAGACGCTGGCCTACGACGCCATCTACGGCGAGATTGACTCCGAATCTGAGTTCTTCACGGAAAACAAATGCAGCATCTATCACATACTTCTTCATCTTGCCTTTCCGGATCGCTACGAGGCCATTGTTTCCGAAAATCATAAGACGCGCATCGTATCCGTATTCGCCCACGTCATCGCCGAGGAGGCGATCTTGGATCGAGAACGTCGGATCAGCCGCATCCGGGAAAAACTCTACGACTCCCATGGAGTGACAGACGACTCCGACAGGAAGCGACGCTGGTTCTTCTATCTAGAGGATGTAAAACCACTATGGATCGGGAGGAAAACTAGGCGTGATCAGCGCACGGCATCCGTGATGGCAGAACTCCGGGATGAAGAAGACGCCGGAGAACTGGAGGGCGAGAGGATGGGAAATACGGGGTACCGACTCCGGCGAAGCGGCAAGTTGGTTCTTAGCGCCAAGATGCGAGACCGCTTCACTTGTGTCGCCTGTGAGTTTCATTATGACGATCAGATTGTGCAGGCCCACCACTTGGATCCGTTGAGCGAACGGAAACAGCCGGAAAAAACGGGGCTGAAAGACCTGATCACGCTCTGTCCGAATTGCCACTACATCGCTCATTACCTATTGCGGAAATCATACGTTTACAAGCGCAAGGACGGGCTAGTTGCAGAACTCCGCAAACTCAACAATTCTTAGCGTCCCTGTCCGCGCTGTCAAAGCGCACTGCGGCTTCCGAAAAGGAAGCGTCCCCTTTCCCTTGTGAACATTCTCCTCAAAGAGTGGAAGTTAGCAGCAAGTGCAAGATCGCCCTCTTGAGGCGGTGTGCTGACGCAGCAAGGAAACGGTCGCGCGCAATCACCACCGCACCCCGACGCGCCCTCGGGAGTTCCTGCTCAAGGCATGAAAAGGCATGAATGTGGCGTGCTTCGGCTCGCCCCAGCTTTTCGGAGGCTCTTACGCCGACAGCTTCTCCGACGCAACGAGGCGCTGAAATTCAGCGAAGTAATCACTGCGGGAGGAGAGAAAGCGAGAGACCTTGGCGTTGCCGAGTAGACTGGCGACGTAGTTCCTCGCAAGCGTAAGGTGGAGCACGGTTTCGCCGTAGGTCGCCTCCACGGCTTTGAAATCCCGGGACACGATCGCCATCTCCTGCTCCAGGCGGGCGAGTTCCTCGGGTGTCATGCCCTTCGCCTTTTTCGGCTCGTCCGGATTTACGAGATCTTCCTTGAGCGTGCCGGTGAGCAGCGCCTGGGCGTATCCCCTGGTGAAATTGTTCGCGCTCGTCATCAGCTCAGCCATTTCGATCTGCCGGAGCGGCGTCACCTTTTTCAGGGTGTAGAAGACGGAGGCGGGGATCTGTTTGTCTTTTAGCAGTTCGACGACGTCGGGATGAATCCCGACGAGGAGGTTCATATTGGATTCAACGAGTTGCAGGCGGACGTTGAGCGCTTCGGCAATCCGCTCAGGCGCAACACCGTTTTTAACCGCGCGCATGATCATCTTGTGGGCCTGGATCGGCGCGAGCCGATTCACATGATAGTTGTAGGTGTAGCATTCGTCATCGTTGGCAACGATGCACTGCGCGTCCTTCTTACCGAGTTCCTTTAGGGCGTGGTAGCGCAAGTTACCATCAAGCAATGTGTAAAGGTCGCTGCCCTTCTGCGGATGAACAACGAGCGGTTCAAGCAAACCGACCGCGCGCAACGATGCGAGGATGGTGCGGAAGGTAATGAGATTCTTTTCGCAATCCTTGATCTGTCGCACCGGCAGGAGCTTCTCCAGAGGCAGGATGATTCCACGAGGATCGAAAGACGGTTTAGGCGGCGCGCTCACGGTTGGTGTTCTTTTTGATGCGCTCGGCGAGATACTCGGGCATGGTGTCCAGGTCTTCCGCGCGAAGCAGGGTGGTAAAATCTTCGTCCTCGAGGAGTGATTTCAACGCGGTGATAATGAACAGCAGGCGTTCTTCGGCGAGGGCGGCTTTCTTGACGAGTGTTCGCTGGCGTTCCGTCTCGCGGCGATATGCGTTCACAAAGGTATCGGCGCTCGGTGACTGTCCCGTGCCGCGCGGGCCGGTGCCGCGCGATTTTCCGAAGATGCGCCGCTGCTCAATCAGTCGTTTGACTACTCGCAGGGATGAAAGCGTGAGTTTCTTGGTCTCGTACGCCTTTAGCAATTCACGCTGGGCTTCCGGGCTGTCAGTGTTCGAGATGTCGATTGCGACACTGATGGGCACCTTCCCGGTGAGTGCCGCGTTCACCAAACGCTCTTCTCCCGCCCGGACTAGTTTGAGCAACTGGTAAACGAAACTGTCGGCCACACCAATCTTTTTGCTGATGGCTTGGGGGGTGTGGCCGAGCCCCTGCAGCCGTTCGATCTCGCGTACCAGGGCGATAGGATTGTGATGACGGCGCGCCATATTCTCCACGAGACTCCGCAGCAGGCGCTCGTCCTTCGGCAAATCAACCACGATGGCCGGGATTTCCTTCGCACCCAACGCAATGAACGCCTTCAAACGACCCTCGCCATAGACGAGGTCATATCCGGCTTCGTCCGTTTCACTCCGGCGGCTGACTTGAATCGGCTTCTTCAAGCCGACCTTCGCGATGCTTTCCCTGATTTGATCGTGTTTCACGCGGTCGCGTTCCCGCGAATTGATGATCCGAATGCTCTCGATCGGGATCATCTGTACATGATTTTCGTCTTTTGGTTTCATGAAAGTTCCTCCACTCGGCAGCGACGGGCCATGCCGTAAAAGAAATCCAGAGAATCGAACCGATAGGCGTCCAGCCAGATGCCGTTGTGCTCGGCCAGACGAACGTTGCTTTCCGTCATGTCCAGCGCGGGCAAAAGGTAAAAGTCTTTGATCTCCGAATTCCCTGGTGCCATCCGCACAGCGATGGTGATGTCCGTCATCAACGCAGTGTCGAATCGGACGATCCATCTCGAGAACCCCGCATCCGTTGCCCGATGCCGGGCAATTACGATGGAGACCGTCAGCGCGCCGTCGAGCGTGAGCAGGCCGGTGTCCTCGTCCTGGAGCAGCACTGCGCCAAGCTCGCGCAGCTTGGTGACAACCTCGGCCAGCACGCTTGCGTGCCGCTCCCGGAGCGCACGGTTGATCTCAAGGAAGCTATAATCGATCTCAGGTGTGTAGCCGATGAGACGGTAGGCGCGGACCAAACTGCCAAAACGGTGCCGAAACGCAGAGCTGGAAGGAGCATCCTCCTCCTCGTCGATGAGCAGCCCCGAGATTTGCCCGTGCTTGCTCAAAACCGCGCGGAGCTTCTCCAGCATCTCCTCATCGGTAAAGCGGCGGCTGCGCGCCAGGATGATGCCCTGCACGGTGAAGAACTGCGTCGGCTCGATGATGGCTTGGAATGCTCCGTCGGCGCGAATCCATCGTTCGGGGGGATTCACCACATGCTCCTTCTTCAGCTTGAATGAGGTGCGGTAGTAGAGGTTGTTGCCGATGTATTTTTCGTTGGTCAAAACGGCGTGCACCGTGCCCCGCGTCCATTTGCGGCCGAAGTCGGTGAGAATTCCGCGATTGTTGAGAATCTCGGCGATCTCCCGTTCGATCTTTTCCTCATTCACGAACGCGTCATACATCCAGCGCACGGTGGTGACTTCATCGTCCGGACCCGGCACCAGGATCACACGGTCGGTCTGGATGCTCTTTTGCTCACCAAGTTTGAGCATTCCCTTCTGGTTGCCGCTTTGATCGATGAGCATCCGACGCAGCCCGAAGCCGGCCGTGCCACCCTGCCGGTAACCCATCTCCACGAGCCGGCAGGCGCCTTGGAACACTTTGGATGAAAGCTCGCGGCTGTATTCACCTGCCATCGCCCGCTTCACACCCTTCACGATTGTCGCCACTGGACTGCCATCGTTTTCAAACTGTTCCGCGCAGTAGTGAACCGCGATCCCGGCGCGTTTGCAGATGTATTCGTAGTACGCGCTCTCGTCGGCATCCTGAAAGCGACCCCACCGACTGACGTCATAGACCAGGATGCACGAAAACTGCGCGCGTCCCTCCTGCACGTCGGCGATCAACTGCGCCAGCGAATCCCGGCCCTGGATGTTGAGCCCGCTCTTTCCCTCGTCGGAGTAGAGATCAACGATCTCCATCCCGCGCTTGGTTGCGTACTCGTCAAGGACGTCGCGCTGGTTGTGGGTAGAATACTGCTGATGCTCCGTGGACATGCGGACATAAGCCGCCGCTCGTATCTTGCCCTCCTGGGGATTGTTGTCGGGTTTCATGAGGATGACGATGACGGCGCTGCAGAACCCTCCGCCGGAAGATCGAGGAGCGATAACCTCCGCGACGGAGGGCCTGCGTGGCGGCGTCGGCCTAAAAGAACAAAATCCTTTGCCAAGCCTCCGGAGCCGAGCCCGGCGGCTTCGCACCCGCTGGAATTCACGACGGATGTTTCGGTGTTTCGGGCACACCTCCCACGAAGCCCTTGGTATCGAGAGGCACCGCGGGTTCAGAAGAACGGCATCCGCCGCAATCCAGGTCGGCCCGGAAGCCATGAGAGCGGCGAAAAGTTCATGAAAGTCTTTTGAGCGACGGTGCATGGGTCACGCTTGGGACCGTTACACTGCTCCATGCGGAGGGAAATCATTGAGGTGTGTGGACATCTACGAAGGTCTCGGCTGATGACACTGATACCTGCCAAAGACCGTGACTCGCACGTGTTCAACCAGCCGACCGGTCGCTCGCGTCAAGTCACCCGTCGCGTCCATCAGGAACACCCACCACTTCCGCGGTTCCGATGCCGGCGGCGCGCGGCCGAAATCCTCACCGACAGCGCGGCTCAGGTTTGGCAGCCAAGTTGTGAACCTGCGCCAATAGCAGCGCATGAGCAAAACGTGGCGCCGCGCCCCAATAGGCTCCGACTCACCGCTGAAATAGCGTTCAATGGCCTCGTTGCGGACAAGCCGATACGGCTGGGCAAAGTCCGGCAGCAGACTGACCGTGCGACTACATGCGCGGCAACGAAACCGCCGCACTGGAAGCCGCAGATCCCCGCGACCGGTGCCCGACAACCAACGCTCGTAATATCCCAAGGCAACGAGCGACTTTGCCGCCGAACAATTGGGACAGTGAAGGGGTCGCGACATGCTGTAATGCCTTTGCGCGACAAGATAGTCCTCTGGCGTCCACTTCACCCGGACGATAATTTGCAAAGCGTGCTGGTAGAGGAAATCGTCAAGTTCGTCCAGCACACCCGTTGGTTTCTCAACTGCGCCCTGATGCACCCTCGGGAATTCTTGCCGGAGGCATGAAAAAGCATGAATGTGGGCGTGCTCCGGCTTGCCCCAGCTTGCCGGAGGCTCAAAAACACCAAAATCAGAAACAGTTAATTATGAAGCACTTAAAGCAGAACTCCGGTTCTGCCTTGGGTGCGAATTCGAAGATTCGAATCCCGTTAGGGTCGCCAGCTTCCAGCTGGCGATCGCCTGTCAGGGCGAATTCGAACGCAGTTCGACTGCGTAACGCGAAGCGTCACTCCAAACCGCCGGAGGCGGAAAATGCAGGGCCTACGGCAACATGGGGCCAATCCCGTTAAGGCGATCCCGCAGCGAATTGTCCCCGCATTTCCGTAGGACCCGCAGTATCCGCCTCCAGCAAAGCGACAAGGCGCTCCGCGTGGGGCGGTCGAACGCAGTTCGACTGCGTAACGCGAAGCGTCACTCCAAACCGCCGGAGGCGGAAGACGCAGGGCCTACGGCAACATGGGGCCAATCCCGTTAAGGCGATCCCGCAGCGAATTGTCCCCGCATTTCCGTAGGACCCGCAGTATCCGCCTCCAGCAAAGCGACAAGGCGCTTCCGCGCGGGGCGGTCGAACGCAATCCAGTTAGGCTCCCTTTTCCAGAGCGCGAGTCGGTTGATGTTTTGAGCCAACTAAAGAATGTTCGCTGAACTCACCCCCGCCATGAAGCCCCGCATCGCACTCCCTTCCCTTCACAGTCTCGCTCGGCCTATGCACCTTGTGCTTCCTCTCCAACGCCTCGTCTTGGTCTTTGCCATCATCTGCGGAAACGCGGCGCACGCGGCGCAGAAGAGGCCCAATGTCCTCTTCATCATCGCAGACGATCTTCGCCCGGAGCTGGGTTGCTATGGCATTCCGGAGATAAAGACGCCGAACATCGACCGACTGGCGTCTCAAGGTGTGCTCTTTCAGCGGGCGTATTGCCAGGAGGCCATCTGCATGTCATCGCGCAACAGCATGCTCAGCGGGTGCAGGCCGGATACGCGCGGGATCTGGACGAATAAGGACGTGCGCGACCAGCTCGCGGACATTCCGTTTCTGCCCGCATACTTCAGGGCGAATGGCTACTACTGCGTCGGCCTCGGGAAGATTGAGCACAGCGGCTGGGAGATTCCAGCATGCTGGTCAGAGCCGCATTATTGGCCGCCCAACACGCCTTTTGAATGCCGCACACGGGCTGGACGGGCACTCGTAAAAAAATGCAGGACGAAGCGGCGGCGGCAGGGCAGCCAGATCCGTTTCTCAATGTGCCGGAAGAGATACGGCGCGGCCTGCCCGTGGAATCGCTGGATGTGGCAGATAATGAACTGGGCGACGGACAACTCGCCGACAAGGCAATCTCGGTCCTGCGACAGGTCAAGGACCGTCCGTTTTTTCTGGGGGTCGGATTCGTGCGCCCGCACCTACCCTTTGTCGCGCCGAAGAAATATTTCGATCTCTACGACCCGGCCACGCTGCCGTGCGCTCCCGTCAGCACCTTGCCCTCCACCACGCCGGCTCTCGCGGTAAACGACTCCACCGAGTTGCGCACGCAGTATCGCGAAGTGCCCGCCAGCGGCCCGCTGCCGGAGCCGCTGGCCCGCCGCCTCGTGCATGGCTACTTCGCCTGCGCCAGCTATGTGGATGCCCAGGTAGGGCGCGTGCTCGAAGAACTCGACCGCCTCGGGCTCAGCGAAAACACCATCGTCGTTGTCACCGGCGACAATGGATTCCATCTCGGTGACCTTGGCCAGTGGTGCAAAGCCACCAACTTCGAGGTGGCCACCCGCATCCCCCTCATCATCCGCGTGCCGGGAATGAAAGCCCCGGGCGGAAAAAGCCGCGCCCTCGTGGAACTCGTCGGCCTCTATCCCACGCTCTGCGACCTCGCTCATCTGCCGAAGCCCGCACACTTGGAAGGCCAAAGCTTTGCCTCGCTCATGGATGCACCGGACCGCGACCTTTTCAAAGCAGCCTTGAGCCAGTTTCCGCGCAAAAATGCGATGGGCCGCAGCCTGCGGACGGACCGGTATCGCTACACCGAGTGGCAGAGTCAAAGCAGCGGCAAACCACTGGCCCGTGAACTCTACGATGAAGAAGCCGATCCGCATGAGGCCGCAAATCTCGCCGGACGGCCCGAGAACGCAGCTCTCGTCGAGTCCTTGTCAAAGCAACTCCATCAAGCCTTCACGCAGCACAACAACGCTCCTTAAGGGAAAGAGCGGCGACAAGGCCCCGCACTCGATGTAGAGCAAGAGAAGGCGGCTCCATGCTTTGCGGGCGGTCGCTTCGGGCGTCGTTGGACTTGCTCTTTCCACCATGAAGACTCGTCCCTCGCGTTCACGCGTTTCCACTCGTGTTCAAAGTGGTGCATTTGAGGATTGCCTTTTCCCAACGGTTCTGACCGGCTTGTGGGATGAACCGCGCGCCCTGGGCATTCGCAGTGATAGTTATGCTTTCGCTGGTCGTTCGGTCAGATGCCTCGGCCCAATTGCTCGGTTACGAATCGTTCACCTTGCCTGCCGAACTCGGAATCCCTAGTAAACAACAACTCATATGACCGAACCAAACTCGATTCAAATGAAGGACACGACGGCCAATCCGGGTCCGTTGGGGCTGCTCGCTTTCGGGATGACGACCGTCCTGCTCAATCTGCACAACATCGGGCTGTACGAACTCAACAGCATGGTTTTAGCGATGGGCATTTTCTACGGTGGTCTCGCGCAGGTCATCGCCGGGATTATGGAATGGAAAAAGAATAACACGTTTGGGACTACTGCGTTCACTTCCTACGGCATGTTCTGGCTCACGCTGGTGGGACTGGTGCTTCTGCCCAAAACCGGTGCGATCGGCGCGGCTGACGACAAGGCCATGGCCGCCTACCTCATTTGCTGGGGCGTCTTTACCGGGGTCATGTTTGTCGGAACGTTGCACTTGAACCGTGCCCTGCAATTCGTCTTTTTGTCGTTGACCATTCTATTCTTCCTCCTGGCTTATGGTGAAGTCGGGGGTGTCAGTTCCGGCTTCAAACATTTCACCGGCTACGAAGGCATTATCTGCGGCCTGTCCGCCATGTATGCGGGATTGGCCCTGGTGCTCAACGAATTGGCGCGCCGGACGGTCCTGCCCCTGGGTCCGGTTTAGGTGCGCTGAAGAGAGGCCGGCGCCGGCGCATCCAATCGCCCCGTGCCGGATCGTGGGTTTCGAGATTTGCCCGCACGGTCTTCTGTGAGCGCCGAAGCGGATGCTTCTTGGAGCGATGACTCTAACGAATGAGCATGGTGTGCACCGCCGCGGCGAGGACTGCGCCGAGGAGCGGGCCGACCACCGGCACCCACGCATAGCCCCAGTCGCTGTCGCGTTTGCCGGGCACCGGGAGCAAGGCGTGGGCGATGCGCGGGCCGAGATCCCGCGCAGGGTTGATGGCGTAACCCGTGGTGCCGCCGAGCGAGAGGCCGATGGCAAAGACGAGCATGGCAACGGGAACGAGGCCCAGGCTGCCCAGCCCGACGACGATGTCCTTGGGCTCCGCGCCGATCGGCACCTGAAACTTCACATCGGTCATCAGGAAAATCGGCAGGATGAGGCAAAAGGTGCCGACCACCTCGCAGAAGAACGACTGCGAGATGCTGCGGATATTTGGCGCCGTGCAGAAGCACGCGAGCTTGGCGTCTTTGTCCTCGGTCACCCGGAGATGCGCGTGGTAATGGAAAAAAACGAACGTGGCGCCGACGATCGCGCCGAGCATTTGCGCGGCGAGGTAGCCGGCGACTTTGGCCGGCTCGAGCTTGCCGGCCATCGCCATGGCGACGGTGACCGCCGGGTTCAAATGCGCGCCGCTGTAGGGCGCGGAGCAAAACGCGCCGATGAAGACGGCGAGCCCCCAGCCGGCGGTAATGACGATCCAGCCGGCGTTGTTTCCCTTCGTTTTCGCGAGGACGACATTGGCGACCACACCGTTGCCGAAGAGGACCAGTAACGCGGTTCCGATGAATTCTGCGACGTAAGGTGTCATAGGGAGGAGGGCAGGAAACACCGGGCGGTTTCTTGAAAGCTCGCGAGCTGCGCCTGCTGCCAGGCCTCATCGCGGCCGAGTTCCTGGGCCAGTTCGCGGGCGACTTGCGGCGACTTGTCGAGCGCGGCCCGGGCATCAAGGAAGAGGAGCCGCGTGCGGCGGGCGAGTACGTCCTCGACGGTGCGGGCCATCTCGTGCCGCGCGAACCACGCCGCGGAATCGTCGTGGCTTCCGGGATTGTGAATGCGCAGGTTGCGCGTGAGGCACGGGCGCTCGTCGAGCTTGCCCAGCACGATCGCGTGGTCCACGGCGTCCTCGGCCATGTTGCGATACGTCGTCCATTTTCCACCGGCGATCGTGAGCATGCCGGAAGACGAAATCTCAATGGTGTGATCGCGGGAGAGCGCAGCGGTATTGGACGCGTCGCCCGCCTTGACCAGCGGACGGATGCCGGTAAAAACGCTGAGCACATCGGCACGCGTCGGGCGCTTCGCGAGGTAGTCGCCCGCGGTCTCGAGGATGAAATCGATCTCTTCGCTCTGCGCGCGGGGCTCGAGCGTAGAGACGGGAATCGGCGTGTCGGTCGTGCCGACGACGGTGTGGCCATGCCACGGGATCGCGAACATCACCCGCCCATCGCGGGTGTGCGGCACCATGATCGCGGTGTCGCCGGGCAGAAACTCGCGCGACAGGGTGAGGTGCACGCCCTGGCTCGGCGCGATGATCGGCTTCGTCGAAGGATCGTCCACCCGGCGCATCTCGTCGCAGAATGGGCCGGTCGCGTTGATCACGCAGCGCGCGGCCAGGGTGTGCGACGCGCCGCTTTCCTCGTCTCGAAAGGTCAGTCCGTTGACGAAGCCCTCGTTGTCCTTGGTCAGCGCGGTGACCTTGCAGTAGTTGAGCAGACACGCACCGTGTTGGGCCGCGGTGCTGGCGATATCGATGAGCAGACGGGCGTCGTCAAACTGCCCATCGTGATACTTCACGCCGCCGCGGAGCCCGTCCTGCGAAAGCGTCGGGATGCGTGCGAGCACTTCTTCGCGCGAGAGAATCTGCGACGGGCCGAAGCCGTATTTCCCCGCCAGCAGATCATAGACCTTCATGCCGATGCCGTAGAATGGCGCCTCCCACCATTCGTAATTCGGCACGACGAACTGCTGGTCGCGGACCAGGTGCGGCGCGTTTTTCAGCAGGAGCCCGCGCTCCTTCAGCGCTTCCATCACGAGGGAAATATTGCCCTGCTGCAGATAGCGGACGCCGCCATGGACGAGCTTCGTGGAGCGGCTCGAGGTGCCTTTGCCGAAGTCGTGCTGTTCGAGCAGGACCACACTGTAGGCACGCGTCGCGGCATCGACCGCGATGCCCATGCCGGTCGCGCCACCGCCGATCACGGCGATGTCCCACGGCTCCCGGCGCTCGCCTGCGCGCTGGAGGAAGGCATCGCGTTGGAGGGGTGAATTGGAAATCATGGCGTTGGTTTTCCTTGGGGCTGCGGGTGATCATTCGCGCTCTTCCCATTCGCGCGCGCGGGCCAGCGCCTGTCTCCATCGGGCGCGACGGTGCGCGGCTTTGTCGGCGCTCATCTGCGGCTCGAAAGTCCGCTCCACCTGCCAGCCGCGCGAGACATCGGCGCGATCCTTCCAAAAACCGGTGGCGAGTCCGGCGAGATACGCGGCGCCGAGGGCGGTCGTTTCGATCACCTTCGGTCGCACCACGGGCGCTTGCAGGATGTCCGCCTGGAATTGCATCAGCATGTCGTTCGCGCACGCGCCGCCGTCCACGCGCAGGCCGTTCATCGCGATACCGGTATCCTGCTTCATCACCTCGAGCACATCGGCGACCTGGAAGGCGATGCCATCGAGGGCGGCGCGCGCCAGGTGGGCGGCAGTGGTGCCGCGGGTGAGCCCGGTGATCGTGCCGCGCGCATATTGATCCCAATGCGGCGCGCCAAGCCCGGCGAACGCGGGCACGAGATAAACCCCGCCGCTGCTCGGGACGCTCGCGGCGAGTTTTTCCACGTCGGCGGAAGTCTTGATGATGCCGAGTCCGTCGCGCAGCCACTGCACGACCGCGCCGCCGATGAAGACACTGCCTTCGAGCGCGTATTCGGTTTTGCCGTCGAGTTTCCATGCGACCGTGGTGAGCAGCTGATGTTTTGAAATTTGCGGCTCGGTGCCGATGTTCATCAGCATGAAGCAACCGGTGCCGTAGGTGTTCTTCGCCAGGCCGCGTTCGAAGCAATTCTGCCCAAAGAGCGCCGCCTGCTGATCGCCCGCAATGCCGGCGATTTTGATCGGCGCGCCGAGCAGCGTCGTCTCGCCATACACCTCGCTCGACGAGCGCACCTCGGGGAAGCAGCGCGCGGGGTACGTCGAGCACCTTGAGCAACTCGTCATCCCAATCGCCGCGCAGGTTGTAGAGCATCGTGCGCGACGCGTTCGTCACGTCGATGATGTGTCGGGCACCATTGGTGAGCTTCCACACGAGCCAGGAATCGATCGTGCCGAAAGCCAGCTCGCCGCGGTCCGCCCGCTCGCGCGCACCTGGGACGTGGTCGAGGAGCCAGCGCACTTTGCTACCGGAAAAATAGGCATCGATGACGAGCCCCGCGTGCTGCTGGATCAGCTCGGCGTGCCCGGCCGCCTTGAGGCCATCGCAGAACTCCGACGTGCGGCGATCCTGCCAGACGATCGCGTTGTGGATCGGCTCGCCCGTCTTGCGATCCCAAATCACGGTCGTCTCGCGCTGATTCGTAATTCCTATCCCCGCGATGTCCGCCGCCGTCAGCCCCGCCTTCGCCAGCGCCGCCTGCGCCGTCTCGAGCTGCGTCTGCCAGATCTCATTCGCATCGTGCTCGACCCAGCCGGCCTGTGGGAAAATCTGCTGGAACTCCTGCTGCGCAACCGCCCGTATCGAGCCGTCGTGGTTGAAGACGATGGCGCGGGAACTCGTGGTGCCCTGGTCGAGGGCGAGGATGGCGTTCATAGGGGAATACGCACCCTCAGCAGGGAGCGAAGGTGCGATGAATGTTCACCGCCAGGCTCCCACCTGTGCATCGGACTTTGGTCCTACACCGCATGGGGGCATGGCGAGCTGGCCTCGGAGTTCCGTGCGAGTTTACGCAGTTTTCGCGTAGATTCGCGGAGCGTCACCGCACCGCCGGCGTGCAGCGATTCGGGTCCGGCATGTAGGACCAAGGTCCGATAGGTGCTGAAACGGCGGTTGCCTCAACGTGTCACGGATCTCCCATGAATCCTCGGGCGCTCCCCTCGCACTATCTGGAATTGATTCGCGACCGATTCATATTCCTGGCTTCTTCTCCGGCGCGGCTTTGGAAGGTGAAAAGCGGCCGGGGCTGGCCGACCGCGCGACCAGGAGTCCTTTTCGCACTCCTCACCGCTGCCTTTCTTGGCCTGGCGACGTTTGAGGCCAACGGGGTGCAGAAGGTGGAGATCGCCGCGGCACTATCGATCACGGGTGACTCGAGTAGCTTCGGAGGCGGGAGCCTTGAAGGAATCAAGGCGGCCATCGACGAGGCCAACCGCAGCGGTTTCGGACCACGGATTGAACTCAAGGTATATGACGATCGCAGCACCGCCGACGGCGCCCGGGAGGTGGCTGCGAAGATTGCCGCCAGCGATGCGGTCCTCACGCTCGGGCCGGCGATCAGCGTCGCCTCGCTCGCCGCTGGACCGATCTACGCCAAAGCCGGCCTGGCCTCGATCACGACCACCGCCACCTCCGACCTCATCACCGATAACCCGACCACCTTCCGCATTCTCTTCAAGAACAGCGACCAAGGGGAGATGCTGGCGACTTTTCTCGCCTACGTGCTCGGCTTGAAACGCGCCGCCGTGATGGTGATGGATGACGGTTATGGACGAACGATCGAGAAAGGCTTCCGCGACACGGCCGAGCGACTCGGAATCGAGGCCAACTACTATATCCTCAAACCGGGAGAGCCGATGGATGAGGCCGCCAGGAAGGCCGTCGCCGAGAGCGCGGAGAGGCCGGTCGTCCTGGCCATGCTCGATACCGAAGGCGCCAGGCTCCTGACCATCCTTCGCCGGCTCGGCGTGAAGGGGCCGTTTCTCGGCGGCGATGCCTTTGGGATTGAAAACTTCAATTCGCACTTCGCCGATACACCCGAGGAGAAGCAACACCCCGGCTATTTCTGCGAAAATCTCTATGGAATTACCCCGATGCTGCTCGACTCGGCGAACGCCGACATCCTCGCCTTCGCCGAGCGCTTCAAGCAACAGGTCGGGCACGATCCCGGGTGGCTGGCGGTGGCCGGATTCGATGCGGCACGGCTGGCCATCGAAACGATTCGAAAAACTGCGGCCGCCGATCCAGGCGCAACGACATCCGCGCTGCGGACCTCCGCACTCCACAATCTGCTCGCCTTGGACAAGCAAGGCAGTCCGCTTCCGGGCTTGCTCGGGCCGTTCGTCTTCGACTCGGGACGCGGGCGGCAAACGGCTCTGCGCATTGGCCGCTTCAACCACGGCCGATTTGAATCCGCCCCGCTGCAGATTGTGCCCGTCCTTCACCCCCATGAGGCGGAGGTGGAGTCCGGCGCCGTCTTTGAATTGCGGCCGGGAAATTATGTCCGCCTGCAGCAAGTCATCTATTCCGGGCTGTATCTCAACGAGCTCATGTGGATCGATCAGGCGCACTTTACTTTCGGGGCGGATTTCTATGTCTGGCTCCGCTTCGCCAAAGGTGCCGGGGCGGAAGCGGCCGACCCCACCGAAATCAAGTTTCCGGATCTGTCCACGGGACACTTCGATCGTGAGCACCCCGTGGAACAAAGGGAAATGGCCGACGGCACTTCTTATCGTCTCTGGCGCGTGCAAGGTGAGTTCCGGAGTCCTTTCGATCTCCACCATTATCCTTTCGACCGGCAGTCCTTGACCCTGCGTTTCTACAACGCCCGCGCCGCGGCCGACCGGATCGTCTACGCTCTCGACGAAAGCGCACCGGACACCATGGATAGCCGCAGCGTGACACCGTCCGGCGTCTCGGCGGAGGCGTTTCGTGGGCTCTCCCAATGGAAATTTGTCAGCGCCCACCAATGGCGCCAAAACTTCGTGGCCAAATCTTCGCTGGGCGATCCGCTGCGGATCGGTCTGCAGAACTATCGCGAACTCTCGGGTCACGCCGTGACGATCGAGTTACAACGGCGGTCCCTGACCACATTGATGAAGACACTCCTGCCGCTCTGGCTGATGACGTGCATTTTGTATGCGTCGCTCTATTTTCCGCCCGTGCTGGTGCAACCCAAGATCGGCGTGGCCATGACGGCTGTCCTGACCGGGATGGTCCTGCTGAATCTGGTGAACTCGCAGCTGGGGGCCATTGGTTACACCGTGGCGGTCGAATACGCCTTCTACGTCTATTTTGCGCTCGGACTTCTCCAGATCGTCTCCGTGCTCTTGAGCGAGCATCTGCGTGGTCTTGGCCGGACGGCGGCCGCCGATCGATCCGATCGTTGGACCCGAGTCCTCTTCATTGGCGCGGTAGTTGGTCTCATTGCGGCAGCCGTCATCTACGAATAACATCTTCATTTCAATTTGAAGGCGGTCCAGCAGGTGGTGAAGTGGTCGGGACCGGGATCAGCGGCGTATTCCTGATGCGTCCAGAAGATGGCCGGGGCCGATGGATCCGGGCACGTGGAATTGTAGTTTCCCCAGCCGATGCCGGTCTTTCCGCCGCGGGTGCTGGTCAGAATCGATGGCGCGCTGGGCCCCGTTGCAAGTGAAGAGGCTGCCCTTTTGCGCGTAGACGCGGAGATTCACTTCTTCATTGCTTCGACCGCCGCCGCCGGGAACGCGTGACGAATCCTGGATTCGTCTGCGCGCGACATATCCGGGCGCTGGATGAGCATGATGAGAAACAGGTTCTTTTCGGGATCGATCCATCCTTGGGGGCCGGTGCCGCCGCCGTGGCCGTACGCGCCGGGCGCGAGCATCTCGGTCACGCCTTCCGGCTTCCGCACCACTCCCCAGCCCAATCCCCAACCCATGCCCGGCGAAAAACCTGCCGGCAGATCGCCGGTGTAGGAGATCGTCATCGCTTTGACGCTCTCAGCGGAGAGAATCCGCTGATTATTCAAGGCGCCGCCGTTGAGCATCATTTGGTACAGTCTGGCCAGGTCGGGTCCTGTGGAATAAAGGCCTCCGGCGGGAATGGGGTAACGCGCGTCCTTTGGCGGGCCGATCGTTCCGCTGGGCGCCGCGACCAGCTTGCCGGTCATCTTGTCTTTGAGGTACATGGTCGCCAGCCTGGTCAGTTGCTTCTCCGTTGGGTAGAAGGTGGTGTCCATCATGCCGAGCGGCTGGAATACTCTCTCGTGCAAGAACCCCTCGAATGGCCGGCCGGAAACCACTTCGACAATGCGGCCGAGGATATCGATTCCAGCATCGAAATCAATCCGTGGAGTCGCCCTGCGATCATTTTGTTTGAAAGGCTTCAGTGGCAACCACGGCCTCCACTAATGTCTGCATCCGATAGTCATGGCGTTCCAGCTGGCCGACGACGCCGTCGATGAGTTCCCGGTCGACGGCCCCGATGGAACGACCGAGGGCGTAGGTGAGCATCTTGCTCGTGAAGCCCCGCACGAAGTGGTCCTTCTCCTCCAGGAGGGCCTGCTTGTATTCCACCAGGGAATTGAACTCCCGCCCGCTGGGCAGGGCGCCGCGCACTTCCAGGGGCGGCGATTTCTCATCACCGCGCATGCCTTCGCCATTCTGACGGTCGCGCCATTTGCCGATTGCATCGTAGTTTTCCAGGGCAATCCCGAACGGATCGAGACGGGCGTGGCAGCTGGCGCAACTAGCCGAGTTTCGATGCTGCTCGAGACGCTCCCGGACGGTCAGATTTTTTCCCTTGATGGCCGGGAGATCGCCGGCGTTCGGGGGCGGCGGTTTCGCCGGCTCATTCCACAGCACATCTTTCACGTAGGCGGCCCGGCGCACCGGCAGGGTTCGGAATCCATCGGTCAGATAGGTCAGAATCCCCGCCATTCCCAGAACTCCGCCACGATGCTGCCCCGGGCTGATGGCTATCTTCTTAAAGCCATCCACCTCTTTCACTCCGGGGATTCCATAGTGATCCGCCAGTTGCTTGTCGATGACCACAAAATCACTGTCCAGGAAAGTAAGGATCGAGAGGTCGCCGCGCAGGACTTCCTTGAAGAATTCGTAGGGTTCCTGGCATTCCGATTTTCGTAACTCATCGGTGTAGGACTTGTACTGGTTGCGATCGGTCATCGTCTTGCCGAAATCGCGAACCTGGAGCCACTGGCCGGCGAAATCCTTGATCAGGCCCATCCCCTTGGGGTCGGCGATCATTCGTTTCACCTGTGCCTCCAGAGTTTTTGAGTCGTGCAGCTGGTTGGCGGCAGCCAAATGAGAGAGCTCGTCATCGGGCATCGTGCTCCACAGGAAGTAGGAGAGTCGCGATGCCAGTTCATAATCCGTCAGGCGTTGCGGCTGGCTGGCGTCGCCCGGGACCTCCTGGATGAGGAGAAACCCAGGGGAGCAGAGGACCGCTTTGATCCCTTCCTTCACCGCATCAATGCCGGAAAGTTTAAAGTCGGCCTGCGCCTGCAGCACCCACTTCACCCAGTCGTCGACTTCAGCCGGCTCAACAGCCCGGCGATACGCCCGCGGCAGAAATCGCGCGAAGATCTCGTGGATGTAACTCGAATCGATCGGCCGCTCTTCGCCGCCGGCGAACAACTCCTTCCTTCCCTGGGGCGGCCACTCCACGATCGGCCCTTCCACCTCCCAGGACTCGATGAAGAGCCTTGGAATCGACTCCAGGTCGAAGTCGGGGTTGTAGAAAAAGACCGGCTTACCCGCGCTGACGTAATCCGCAATCAGCCGATCGTACTTCTCGTTCACCGCTGGAATCTGCGCTGTCATCAACTCGTTGATTCGCTGCTGCGAAGTGCCCTTTTTCCCTTCCACATAAGCAGTGCGATTGTATGCGATGACGCTCTCATCTTCAAATTGCCACAACTCAGGCGCCCGAATGACCAGGCCCGTTTGAACTAACTTTCCCTCGATCGCCGCCTGCGAGCCCGAAGGCACCCCATTCCAATAAAAATTGGTCCGATTGCCCGCGGCAATTTCCGGCCTCGGATGCAAGTAAACATCGACGACAAAATCCTTCGGTTGATCGAGTGGAGCATCCACCAGGATGGAGGCCCGATCCATATTCCCGCTGTCCTTGCCGAACTCAAACTGCACCTTCACATTTTCGACGGCATGTTTGCCCTTTCCGGCGAAGGCTCCGGCTCGAAGTTTCAAACGATACTTACCCTGCTGGGTAATTTTAGACAAAAAAGTGTACACCCGGCTGGCCCAGTACCCGCCGCCCGCGCCCGCGCCCGTGGTGGCATAGGCGCCATGGCTTCCAATCGGCGAGGCTTTGCCGCCAGCCAGGTATTCGATCCCCCCGTTTTTCATCTCGAAAATCTTCGCACCGGTGGGGAGAGTAGCCAGGGATTTGGTCCACCCACTGGGCCCGAGAAAAATCGTCCCGAAGCGTTCCGTGGGCTTTAAGATCGTGAGCTTGCCGCCATCAGTCTCCGACCTGAATTGAATATCTTTGGCGAAATCCTTGGCGGAAACGACCTCCTTCGGTTGGGGCGTCAGGATCCGCTCGTTCAACACCCGATCCGCCAGTTCGAAATACTTGGCCAGTTGCGTTTGGTCGATATAGAGCGCCGCGCCCACTCGATCGAAGCCATCCACCTTGCCATCCGGCGGCAATTCGTCCTCGAGACTGCGGACGTAATCCTCATCCAGATGGAACAAATCGCGCAGCGTATTGAAATACTCCGTGCGGTTCAGTCGCCGGGTGTGACCGGGTGAGTTTTTGGCAACGCGTTCCGCGTTGCGCATTTCCTGGTCGATCCAGTCGGTGACAGCCCTCGCTTCGCTCTCGCTTGGGCGCGTCTCCTTTTTCGGCGGCATCTTGCCCAGGCCAATGTTGTCGTAGATTTCCTTCCAATTGTCGGCGTTTTTATCCGCCAGAAAATCGGTACCCAGCGTATCGATGCGAAACCCGGCGCGGGTTTTCTCCTCGTCGTGGCAACTGTAGCAATGGTCTTCCAGAAACGGTTTGACGGTCTGATCGAACTGCTTCTGGGATTCCGCCGAGAGTGGCGCAGCGACCGCGGGCGCCATTAGCGCCGGGTACATCGCAGCAAATAGCAAAGAAGTCAGCGCGATCTTCATGGATGACGTCACGGAGAGGAATGGTGCAATAGGCCTCCCTGGGTGTTACTTCGTCAAACCTGCCAGCACCTCATCGCGTCGCTTCGCCCACTCCGGGTTCGGTGTCGCATGCCAAAACTTTGGATTCTTGATCGACGCAGTCTTCATATTCTTCCCGGCGATGGTGAAGCCGAGCATGTTCTTCGTCGGATGATCGATACCCGGTGACTTCAAATAGCCGACTGCTTTGCCATCAACCATGAACAATAACTCGTCGCCCGCCACCTCGGCCCGCGCGTGATGCCATGCACCGTATTCATAGGTGGTGGTGAAGGTCGCCTGTTTGTCTTTCAGTTTGGCATCGACAGCGGCTTTTGCTTCCGCCGTCGCATTCGGGTCCTTCTTGATGTTATAATACTCCCACTTCATTCCGCCCTCCTTCATGTCGGCGAGTTGCACTTTGTTCAGCATGATCGAGACGCGCAGGATGTGTCCGGCCTGCGACCCCTTGAAGCCTTGCTTGCGCATATTGAGCACCAGATCGCTCGCGCCGTTCATCTTGAAATCGAATTCAGCGATCACGTCCTTGTAAGTCGTGTTGGGATTGATGAAGGCGTACGCCCCGTGATGATCTTCCGGCTTCTCCGCCGCCGTGGCGACACCGTCTTTGATCTCCCATCGGCCCAGTCCGACGTTCCACTTCGGCGTGAGGTCGGGTCGTGAGAAATCGTCTTCAAACAAGAGACTGCCGCGGACGGCCAGGAGGGGCTGATCTTCAGCGATGTCCGCTTTCGCTTCCGCCAGGACGGCGAGGAGACATAACATTGCCAGTCGAAGAACTGAGTTCATGGAGTAGGTAGCGGTTGAGATGGATCGGATTGCCCGGCGCAGTCAGGACGGAAAGTCAGCTCGTCGCGGTATTGGTAGCAGTGCGAATGGACGAGTGGCCTGCGCCATGGTGATGACCTGGGATCAGAGCACCTCCTTGATCACGTCCCTGGCGAGGCCCCCCTGAAAATTCTCCGGTATGGGCATGCCGATCCGATCGACCATCGTTTTCCAGACGTCGGCGATCATCACATCCTTCTTGATGAGGTGGCCCTGATGCTTGAGACCCAGTGCGGATCCGCCGCACAGCATGAGCGGCAGGTGATCGCGGCCATGGCCGCCGTACCCGTTGGTGGTCGCCCACGCGGCCATGGTGTGGTCGAGCAGCGTGCCGTCGCCTTCCCTGGTGCTTTTTAGTTTGCCGATGAAGTAAGCCCAGAATTCCACATAGATCTGGTCCACCTGCGCCCACATCTCCAGTTTCTCGGGCAATTGGCCGTGGTGGGTGAGCGCGTGGTAGTCGTGGGGAATCCTGGTGCGATCCTTGAAGACCGGTCCACCCTCTCCTTTGGGAAAATGGGATACCACGCGGGTGCTGTCCGTCTGAAACGCCAGCACGATGACATCGAACATCAACCGGAGATAGTTCCGCATGTGAGTGCCGTCATCATTGGTCATCGCCAGGGTCTCCGGTGGCGCCGTGCCGAAATCCAGCGGCGCCACCTGCGGCTTGGGTTTGTCCAGCCAGGCACGGTCAATTTTGATTCTCTCCTCAAAATCCCGGATGGAAGTGAGGTATTGATCCACCGTGGCGCGATCATCCTTGCCGAGTTTCATTTCCAGCCGTTTGGCCTGATCCTTCACCCGGTCGAGGATGCTGCCAGTATGATTCATCTCACTTTGGCGCGCGGCGCGGTGTTCCTCGGTTTCAACGCCAAATAGCCGATCAAAAACAGCCTTGGGACTAAACTCGGGATTGATGGGAGTCTTGTTGCGGCTAAAGGAAAGCGTCGGCTGGCGGTCCTGCGCCAGCACCAGCGAAGGGACGCGGGTCTGGCCCTGGTAGAAATCGGCAATCTGCTGGTCGACCGAGACCAGTTTCATGCCGTTGGTAGGCGTATCCATGCCGGTCAGCAGGCAGGGCTGTTGGTAGTGGCCGCCGCTGAAAGCCCGCAGCTCGGAGATAAGCGTGAAATCCCGTTTGAAGGGCGCCATGGCCGATAAGGTCGGCGTCAGCGTGTAGTCCAAACCGGTGTCCTTGGGCAGGCCGGCCATGACCTCGAAAAATCCCCAGTTCGAGAAGTAAGCCCGCCGGGGAATCTCCCCGGCGGCGATACTCCCGGCATTGCTGAACGAGGTGGAGTTCGCCCCCATCGCCTCCAACCACGGTAACGCCAGCGACACTCCGGCTGCCCGGAGAAAGGTTCGCCGGCTGATCTGCCATTGTTTACGTTGGATGTTCATGATCGTTGGGTCTTGGTGATCGGGCCGGTTCGTTCCGGCTGGTTAAGAACGTCGCTGCAGGAGAATCGCTATGTCAGGAGCTGCACCAATTGTTCCTTTGGCGGCGCAACCGGCGAGAATTGCTTGCTAATCGCGTGATCGGCGATGCCCGCGTAGTCCCGCAGGGCGAGACGTCCAAGACCGCGACATGCGCAGGATGCCAAGGCAGGACTCGGTGGGGGGATTTTCACCATAGTGAGACTCTGAAGCGTCGTTATTGTTAATCGACAGAAAGAATAAATCTTAATCGCTATTTCCAGGGCCGGTTGCCCGCTCCTCGTCGGTGGCTGGCCGGTCGATCGTCCTCTTTGGAGGTCAACAACCGGACAAAGGTGGGCTAAGGTTGGCGCTTCGTGACCCCGCTTCTCAATCTCATTGCCACTGACCGCCCCCTCGATAACGGAGCTCTGCTCGGGCGGTTTCTCGAATTCGTGGAAGGCCGGAAGTTACAGCTCTATCCAGCGCAGGAGACGGCGATTTTGGAGCTGTTCGATGAGAAGAATGTCATCCTGAATACACCGACCGGATCGGGAAAATCGCTGGTCGCGACGGCGCTGCATCTGCAGAGCCTGGCCCGAGGGCGGCGCTCGGTCTACACCTGCCCGATCAAGGCGCTGGTGAATGAAAAATGGCTGGCCTTGTGCCGGGAGTTTGGGGCGGAGAATGTGGGGCTGAGCACGGGCGATGCGACGGTCAACCGCGAGGCTCCGATTCTCTGCTGCACGGCGGAGATTCTCGCCAAGATCGCCTTGCTCGAGGGCGCGACCGCCCCAGTGCATGACGTCGTCATGGATGAGTTCCACTACTACGCGGATCGGGAACGCGGGACCGCCTGGCAGGTGCCCTTGCTGACCCTGCCTCATACCCGGTTTCTGCTGATGTCGGCGACCCTGGGCGACACGACGTTTTTCGAGGAGGAACTGACCCGGCTGAACGGGCGGGAAACGGTGACGGTGGCTTCGAAGGATCGACCGGTGCCCCTGGAGTTTTCCTACGCCGAGACGCCGCTGGCCCAGACGCTGGAAGCGCTGCTGACCGGCGGCAAGGGGCCGGTCTATGTCGTCCACTTTACGCAGGCGGACGCGGCGCAGAGCGCGCAGGATTTCATGAGCACGAACGTCTGCACGCGCGAGGAAAAGGCCGCGATCGGCCACGCGCTGGAGGGGTTCAAGTTCAGCAGTCCGTATGGACCGGAGATCAAGAAGTGGCTGCGGCACGGGATCGGGCTGCACCACGCCGGGTTGCTGCCGAAGTACCGTGTGTTGGTGGAGCAACTGGCGCAGCGCGGCTTGCTGAAGGTGATCTGTGGGACCGACACGCTGGGGGTGGGGATCAACGTGCCGATCCGGACGGTGCTCTTCACCCAGCTCTGCAAATTCAGCGGGCAGAAGACCGGTATCCTGAGCGCGCGCGACTTTCACCAGATCAGCGGGCGGGCCGGACGCAAAGGCTTTGACGACGTGGGCTGGGTGGTGGCGCAAGCGCCCGCGCACGTCATCGAGAACTTGCAACTCGAGCAGAAGCAGGCGGCCAGCGGAAAGAAGTTCGTCAAACGCAAGCCGCCGGAACGGAACTTCGTGAACTGGGACAAGCAGACCTTTGCCCGCCTGATGGCCGCCCCGCCGGAGCGGTTGACGAGTCAGTTTCAAGTCGACCATGGCATGCTGCTCAATGTGCTCAGCCGGCCGGGTGATGGCTGCCAAGCGATGCGAGAGCTCATCGCCCGCTGTCATGAGCCGGCCAAGGCGAAGAAGGCGCTGACCCGGCGCGCCTGGCAACTCTTCCGCGCCCTGGTCGAGCGCGGGATCATCGAGTTCATCCCGCAGACGCCAGAGGGGGCGAAGGTGCGGGTCAACGTGGCGTTGCAGGAGGATTTTTCGATGAACCAGACACTCTCGCTCTACGTTCACGACACACTCCCGCTGATGGATCCGCAAGCGCCGGACTATGCGCTCGTCGTGCTCACGCTCGTCGAGTCCATCCTCGAAGATCCTGAGCTGATCCTGCGCCGGCAACTCGGCAAGGTCAAAGACCGCGCCATCGCCGAGATGAAGATGCAGGGCATCGAATACAACCAGCGGATGGAGGAACTCGAGAAGCTCGAATATCCCAAGCCCAACCGCGACTTCATCTACGCGACGTTCAATGCTTTCGCGGCGCGGCACCCGTGGGTCGGGCAGGAAAATATCCGCCCGAAATCCATCGCGCGGGAGATGTTCGAAGAGTTCCGTTCGTTCGCCGAATACGTCAAGCTTTACGAATTGCAACGGGCGGAGGGACTGCTGCTGCGTCATCTCTCCAGCGTCTACAAGGCTCTCGCCCAGACCGTCCCCGACGCCGCGAAGAACGACACGTTGCGCGAGATGGAACTCTACCTCGCGACGATGTTGCGGCAGATCGATTCCAGCCTTTTGGAGGAATGGGAAAAGATGCGCGACCCGAACTACCGGCCGCGCGATGAGCAAGCGGAAGTGCGCCCGCCTGGTTCAGACGAAGCCGCCGCCGACATCACCCGTGATCCGAAAGCGTTCACCGCGGCGATCCGCAACCGCATTTTTTCCTTTCTGCGCGCGGTGGTCAGCGGCGACTTCGATACGGCCCTCACCACCCTCGAAGCGCAACCGGCCGCCGAAAACGAGTCCTGGACTCCGGAGCGCCTTCGCCAGGCCTGGGAAGCATATTACGTCGAACACGAAACCCTCCGCCTCGATCCCGAAGCACGCAACGTGCGTCACACCTACGTGACGGTCTCCGAGGACCGGAAACGTTGGCGCGTTCAGCAAATGCTCATCGATCCTGCGGAGGCCAATGACTGGGTGGCAGAGTTCGATGTCGATCTTGCTGGATCCCGGGCCGCAGGTGAGCCGGCCTTGCGGCTTTTGCGTCTCGGAAGTCTGGTCTAGAGGAAGGCCGCGGTCGGAAGCCTCCGTTATCGCGACTTTTTGCGCGGAGGGGTGCGGTCTTCCCCAAAATACTTTTCGCTGCGATAGCGAAGCCAGACCCGGAGGACTTGCGGAACTTTTTCCCGGTCTGCCTTGCTGAGGCTTTCATAGAGAGCGAGAGCTTTTTCGCGTTCGCCGCGGCAGGCACGGTTGTTATGAGCATCCCAATACCCGCGAGCCACGCGAATGCGGCGGCAGGTCTCTTTGATCAATGCTTCGCCAACGAACGGCTGGCCGGTATTTTTCTTGGCGGGCATGGAAGACGGAGAGGTTCAGCGAAGCTCAAATCAGCCATTCCCTCACGGTTTCTCCTTCCTGTCCCCAACGACTTCGGTGATGAGTTCCGCGATCTGTCTCGCCGGCACGACGCTGCTGAGCTTGCCGCCGGAAGAATCGAAATACGTCGAAACGTAAATCCCGAGCACGGCCTCCGCTTCACCGCGATCCGTGGTCGAGAAGACGGGACCGCCGCTGCATCCGGCGCCGATCGCTGGAGTGATTAGGAACATCGAGGTGGATCCTCCTTCCATCGGAACTTCCATTTCCCGGCTGGCGACATAAGCGGTCATCGCAAGGGGCGAGATTTTTTTCCAGGTGCCAAGTTCGATCGGAAAACCGCACACCGTGACCCGGCTCGCCCGTATCACCTCGTTGCTACTGAGGGCGGAGAATGGGATGGCCAGGGCGCGAATTTCCTCGGTGATTCCTTTTTCGAGCTTGGACGAAAAGGTGACTGGGAATATGGCCAGATCGGTCCCCGGATGCATGTGCCACGGATGGGTCGTGTCCGCGACCAGCCCGACCAGGCGCGCGTAATGCGAATCGCCGGCCGGAGTGAGAAAACAGAATTCCGTATCCGGCGTCGTCTCGAGCGCCACATGTTTGGCGGTGACAAAAAGGTAGTGTCCCTGGTGCTCGACAAAGAAGCCGCTCGCGGAATGCGTGTCCGTTTTCCGGTCATCGGCATAAGGCCGGTTTGGAAGGACTTCCGTGTGAACATAAACCGTCCGGTCAAAATAGTTCGGTTGCGCAGCGCTCTCCGCTCCCGCCGCAGCCGCGAAATCGAGAGGCACCAGCAGCGCCAGGATGCGCGCCGCCAGAGAGAGCCGTCGCCTGCTCACGCTGAAAAAGGAGTGGCCGGGCGCGAGGCGGTGAGCAACAGGAATCAAAGGACGTGCTTTCATTTGACGATCGAGGGTTTAGCCGAAAAGACGGCGGACGACGAAAAAAAAGGGGGCGGTTCTTTATCCGATTCGCGGAGTTTTACTGGATCGCCTGGAGCGTGATGACGCCTCCGTTGGGGAGCGCTTCAAACTGAACGAGGCCGTTCACTGCTTTGACCTCCTTTTGTTGAGCACCCTGAACCACACGGCACCGTTGCCACGCGGGCGGGACAGACGTTTGCAAGGTGAGCGGCAGATCATAGAACTGAGGGTCTGCCTCGCTGGTGCACTCGAGTCGAATGGCTCTCAGGTCCGCCGCGACCACACGCACCTTGGCGCTTTGACGCTCGGTCTCATATTGGTGAGCGGAGATGTGGTCGGTGATCCAGAGGTCCCCCCGATCCATCCGCTCCTTGAGCTGGTCCAGAAGCGGCAGAAAAAATGTCCTGCTTGAGCGCCCACATGTCCTGATAGCCCCAGTTGGGAGTGATGCGCTCGACACCGTGGATGACCAGATACTCCAACCCGCCCGTCGCGATGGCTTTATCGGCAAGGGCGATCATCTCCGCGGTCGTTTTCAAATGATAAACCGCCCCGTGGCCTTTGAAATCACCACGGTCCACGAGGTGATGTTTGGCCCAGCAGCGACTTGAGACTGTTGCCTTCTCCGAAGTTATAGTCGGTAACTCCCGGTAGGGCGAACGAGATGAGCCGCGGGTTCTTTCCAGGCACGAAATCGAGCAGGTAATGGGTGCATCCACCGATTTCCATTTCGGAGTCCTCCGCTCCTTGAAAACCATCGTGCGTCATCGTGTGATTGCCGAGCGTCATGCCTTGCTCGACCACTTTCTTCCACTCCTTCTCGAACTTGGAATATTCGCCCTTCCTCGGCACGACGTAGAAGGTGGCCACCATGCCGCGCTTGACGAGTTCCGGCACGGCAACCTGCCAGTGGCTCGGCCAGCTGTCGTCAAACATGAGCAGGAAGACGGCTTTCCTGTTTCCCTTCCATTTGGCGACGTGCGTTTCGCCGACCGGCGTAGCCGACGTGGCATGCGCACAGGGCAAGCTTGGGAGGAGGATGCAAATTAGTGTCAGAAAGCTGACGAGGAGGACGCGAATACGGAGCAGGGAAAAAGAGGAATTCATTGGGGAGGGAAGCAAAGACTTTCTATCAGCTTTGCCACTCGCACAGACCAAGTGGCCCGCTCGCCGAACGCAAGTTCTCGTGCCGTTCTCTTTAGGTGGACATGATTTAGGTTGACCTGAAACCTTCAGTTCTCCCCTTTTCCAACTCAGTCCGCGCCACTTCATGGGTCATAGGAAGGTAGCTTATGGCTGTTTGTTCTCCCATCCCTTGGCGCGTTCCGCGCGTCGCTTGCTTCTGCCTGTTGTTCGGATCCGCCCTGCTAGGCCAATCGCATGCGGGACAGGTCTCGCATCTTTGGAAAGGCGGGGCGGGGAATTGGGGAGAACAGGCGCGCTGGGATGGCGGGGAGTTTGGTGCCAACGACCGCGCGGCCATCGAGGGCGATGGGCAGGTCGCGTTCACGCAGGGCGATGTTGTCTTGCATCAACTCGATGTCGGTTCCTTTCACGCGGCGCACAGTTCGCTGACGATGGAGGGCGGGATGCTCACGCTCCCCGGCAATCTGCGGATCGGCGAGATGACCGGCGCTTCCGGCAAAGTCGTTCAGACGGGCGGAGACATTCGCACCGTGGAGATCTTCGTCGCCGGCTCGAATCCGGGCGACGGCTCGGACCGGCACGCGCGTGGTGAGCTGGAAGTGCGCGGAGGGAGTATCGTCACGCGGCATTTGACGCTGGGCTGGGGACTCGGCTCGCAGGGACGCATCCATATTGTCGGCTCGGCGGCCCAACCGATTTTGGTCCTCGATTATTTTTGGGTCGGCGTGCGCAGCCAGGCGGAGGGGTCGAGCGAAACGGAGCTCGCCTATGATATCGACGGCGGCGGCGTGACGCCCATCGTGTGCTGGAACCCGAAAGCGTCGCCCATCGCTTTCGTCGACACCGCCGCCAAGAGCACCTGCCGGCTGCGTCTCGGTCTGCTCGCCAAACCGCCGGGCGTCGATATCCCACTCGTCCGGATGCCAAAACCCTGCAACGGCGTCTTTACCGATTTGCCCGAGGGCAGCCCGGTCCGCGCGGAGTTCCAGGGGCAGACTTATGAATGGACGATCACTTATCGCGGTGGCGCGAAACAAACCGATGTCGTGCTCACGCATCCGCAGCTCGTTTCCGCCAGCGGCATGCACACGCCCTATCACGCGGAGCGATCGGCGAAACCGTTTGCGGTCACCGCGGCGCAGGTGGATGCCGGACTACGCGAATTGATCAGCCGCGAGAGCGCCGCGGAAAAGCCGGTCGATACCAGCGCCCCGCGCGCGTTTCCTGGAGCGGAAGGCTTCGGCGCTTTTGCCAAAGGGGGACGCAGTGGACGCGTGCTCTTCGTCACGAACCTGAACGATTCCGGACCCGGCAGCTTGCGCGCGGCGATTGAGACGAAGGGGCCGCGCACGATTCTCTTTCGCGTCGGTGGTGTCATCCAGCTCAAGTCCGCGCTGACCATTCGCGAACCCTTCGTGACCATTGCCGGACAGACCGCACCGGGCGATGGCATTTGCGTGCGGGCCGACAACGGCATTCACGCGGATACGTTCGTGCTCAGCAACACCCACGACGTGGTGGTGCGCTTTCTCCGGGCGCAGAGCGGCAAAAGCAGCGGCCCCGCCCGGTTCGACGACGGGGGCGATGCGATCAGCGTTTACGACAGCACGGATTTCATCATCGACCATTGCTCCACGCATTTTGGGACGGACGAAACGCTCTCGGTCACCGGAGTGTCGGACCGCTACACCGTGCAGTGGTCCATCATCTCCGAAGGGCTCAACTACGAGAAGCACAGCATGGCCTCGCTGCTCGGTGGCGGACGCAGCACCTGGCACCACAATCTCTTCGCGCATTGCGGGAGCCGGAATCCCAATTTCGCGGGTGAGCCTTCCTGCGATTTCCGCAACAACGTCATCTACGACTGGGGCGGGACGTCGGGCCAGGGCGGTTTCACCCAATTGAATTACGCCGGCAACTACCTGCGCCCGGGCGCATCGACCTCGCGGAGCGCGCGCCGCTTTCTCACCGGCAACGCTACGGAGCTCGCGAGTTCGTTGTACCTCTCGGGAAACGTCCTGGACGGCTCACCGGAAATCACCGCCGACAATGCGCTGGGCATGGATCGCGAGCGGGATGTCCTCCGCGCCACGCCATTCCCGATGATCGATATGCCGATGGATCCGGCGGACACTGCACTCGAACGAGTGCTCTCCGGCGCGGGAGCGGTCTCGCCCAAGCGCGACGCCGCGGATCGTCGGGTCATCGCGGATGTGCGCGAGCGGACCGGCAGGATTATCGCGTCGCAGGAGGAAGTCGGCGGTTGGCCGAGCTATGCCGTCGTGCAAGGCGCGTCGCCCACAGGAGATGAACAGGACGGCATTCCCAGCGAATGGAAACGCCGCCACGGGCTCGATCCGAAGAAGCCGGCGGAAGCTCAACCGCAGCCCCCGGATGGCTACACGTGGCTGGAGGAATATCTGAACGAACTCGCTGCCAAGTAGAGACTTGGTGCTGTCGGGAAGCGCCGGGTATGGAAGCGCAAAACCGTTCGAAAGATACCGATTCTCCTGGTCCCACTTTATAACACTGTAGTCGGCATCACTCGAAAGGGGCGGCCCGAATTCAACGCAGAGGACGCAGAGAATTTTGAGAGAGGAAAGGAGGGATGGCACTCTTCCTCTGCGGCCCTCCGCGTTCTCCGCAGTGCTAACCATGAAAATGTCCGCACGACGCGTAGAGTTTTTGGCCCGCGAATCACGCAAATAACACGAATGAGGGCAGATCATTCGCGTCATTCGGGTGATTCGCGGGTCACTTTCCTTCCCTGTCTTTTCGCATGTTCGTGGCTCCCCTTTTGGTTGCGGCTTTGCCGCGCTGCGTCCTCTGCGTTTAAATTAGCCGCGCCGACAGGTTCAGAAACTACCCGCGCACGTAAAACGGCCAGCGGCTCACCGGCAGGCCGAGGCTTTCCTGCTCGAAGGCGCCTTTGTCATTCAACCGTTCCATTTCGCGCAACGTGTTCTTCTCGTCTTCCCCGAGATAGGGGGAATCGAGCGCGCGAAGAAGAATTTTGACGTCCTCCTTGCTCAACAGCACCGGAACGGCCGAGGGGCGATACGACATGTGCAAGGCGGTGATGGAGAGCTGGGTGCGTTCCCGGAGATGGCGCAGGATGTCGAAGCCCGCCGGATCGGAGTCGCCGAAGTGAAAGAACTCCAGCGTCCCGGGGAGGGCGCGCAGGAAATCGAGAATGGCACTGTGGGCAAAGCCACCCTTGCTGCCGCTGCTGGCCAGGAGGATGCCGCTCTGAAATTTGGCGAGCTCGTGCAGCATGGCCGCATTCTCGACGGTCACACAGCGCGTGGCTGTCGTACGGAGATTCGCCGCCTGAAGATCCGCGGCGGAAATTTGCACCGGCAGCCGCAGGCCACCGAGATCGAGCGTCCGGTCCGGCAGGGTGATTTGCAAAGGGCCGTGCAGGATGACACCGCGCGGATTTTCGCGGATGCCCAGATCAGCAAGGGTCTGCAATCGGCCGGCGCTGATACGGTGGAGACAGGCCTCGATTTTCGATTGGAGCTTTTCCTCGAGCGTCTTTGAGTTGCCAAACAGCGCGGCGCTGGCGAAGCGGAGAAACGATTCGCTTTTCCAGGCCAGCAACCGCGGCAAGGCATCGAGGATCTGCGCGGTCTGCTCCAGGCTGCGGCGATCGAAGCACGGAGCCAGGCCCTCTCCAGAGCGTGCGATCTGTGCGCACTCCTGGCAAAAGACGCGCCATCCTTCGGCCAGCTCCTCCGGCACGGGCGATTCCGCCGCTTTTTCAAAGAGGTCCGCCAATTGGTGGCGCTCGGCGTTTGGCGCCACTTCACCGACGTGAGCGAAAAACGATGCCTCGCTGGCGGGCGGCACGCGCACATGAAGAATGGCACTGAAATCGCGGGAAGCGCATTCCAGTTTCACCAAGCCGCGGCGCTCGAGGTCACGAAACTCCTGCTCGGCCTCCGTGCGCAGCGGGCCGTGCAGGCATCCCGCGTCACGCAATAAATTGTTGAAATGCAGAATCAGATCGCGGACCGCCGAGGCGCGGCGGCCGATCCGCCGTTCGCGGTAAAACCTGGCCACCAGTCGAACCGCGGGGCTCATGTCCAGTCCTTCGAACGCTCGAGCGCCTGTTGGCGATTGAGCAGCGCAGCGATGTTGCGGATCTGCTTGCGGCCATTGGCAAAGCTCTCCCGCTGGTGCACGGCCAGCACCTGGTCGCATTCACTGATCGCGTACGGCCAGTTGCCGCTCGACATGGAAAGAATGCCCTGCAGATCGACGTCGCGCAGTGCCTTGATCGCATCCGTGATGCGCTCGCCGGACATCTTGGAAAAGGCCTCATCGATCGGCACCAGTCCCAGCGATGGCTCGGTGTAGCGCTGGGGAAGGTGCCGTTTGTAGGCGCGCAGGTAGCAAGCGAGGATGGAGATGTAAAAGGGCGTCTGCTTTTCCCCGCCGCTGAATTTATCGGCGTGGCGATTGAGACTCTTCGGCGGCAGCTCGGGCCGGCGCGGATCGCTGACTTCCATGTCGTAACGAAAATAACTGCGGTAATCGAGGAACGCCTGCGCGAGCTTGCCTTCCGGTTCGTTGACCAGCGCGCGGAAGACGTGCTCCACGGCATTGCGCGTGTCGGCTTCGAGCGAGGCGAAGATCGATTCGCCATCCAGAGTCAACGCGCAGGCGTCGAGCACGCGCCGGTACTCCTGGAATTCGCGCGCCGGATTGTCGTCGACCTTGATGTGATACTGGCTGTCGCCGATCGGTTTGCGCAGTTGCAGATTCAGGTCGCCGATCGTCTTGCGCACATCGCGAATTGCGCTGGCCAGCCGCGCCGCGACCGTGGTGCGGAAAAGGTCCTGCCAGCGCTGCTCTTCCTCCCGCGCCTGCTGCTCGCGTTCCTCCATGTCTTTTACCCGGATTCGTTCCAGGAGGTTTTGATAAGACGGATTCCACTTGGTCTGCGGGTCAAAGTCCGGCTCGGCACGCAGCTCGGGATGCTGGTCCACCAAGCCCTGCCGGAGCAACACGAGTCGATCCGCGATACCGGGCAGTCTGGCATCGAGTTCACTGCGACGCTGGCCGGCGCGGGCTGCCGCGATGGAGTCCGCCCCGCAATCGTTGCGCAATTGCGTGCGCAACTCGTCGCAGCGGGCAATGACCAGCTTTTCGCCGACTTCACCGACGACGGCATCGTAGGTTTTTTCCGCGCGGTCCCGGGTTCCCCGCGCGTCCTCGAGTTTGGTCTCGGCATCGCCGCGTTCGCTCGACTGCAGGCGGCCATGAAGATCGAGACGGCGTCGGTCGAGGACCTTCAATTCGTTGTCCAGGCGGGTGATCGTCTCCATCCGCTCTTCGAGCGCCGGAGTGGTGGCATCGGTATTGCGCTGGATGAGCCGGGCGCGTTCCGTTTCCAGCTCACCCAGTTGTTTCGCCGCCGCGAGGTCGGCCTCGATATTTTCGGAATCCAGGCGGTGCTCGCTGATCGAGCTCTCGAGTTTCGCCTCCCGAGCTAGCAATGGTTCGATGTGACGCAGGCGGGCGGAGCATTCATCCGCTCGCGCCGAAAGGTGCGCCTTTAGCCGGTCGAGACCTTTGCTACCGATGCATGGGCGCTGGTCGTAGCGCCGCGGCCGTTCGGCGAAAAGCCCGCGCAGGCGGAAGCCGTCGCGCATGATCGCGTCCGGATGCTTGCGCAAATCATCGAGGCCATCGACGCAGATAACATTGCCGAAGAGTTCGTCCACCACGGCGCGCGCTACGGGGTCGGCGCATTCGAGTTTCCGCGCGAGGGAGTTTTCGCGGGCGGTGGATTGCCGGGCGAGGGCGCGCTCGGGATCGACGAGCGATTCGCGTTCGCTGTCCTGCGGGAAGTCTTTGTAGATGCGCAGCGCCTCGCCGTAGTCGTCGCGATGGACGACGATCGCGAACTTGCGCGCAAAGGCGAGTTCGACGGCGGGACGCCAATCCTCGTCGTTCACCTCGCACAATTCCCGGAGCTGCCGAGCCGGGTTCTCCCGTCCGCGCCGCGGCAGCCGCTTGTTCAACTCATCGAGCAGCGGTGAGGGGACGATGCGGTTGAAGTCCAGGTTGCGTAGCTGTTCCTGAAGGCCCTGCAGTTCGCCTTTCGTCTTTTGATAGGTCTCGCTCTCGCCCTTGATCGACGTGCGGAGTCGCTCGGCCACACCGCGGATCGCCAGGGCCAACTGGTGCAGGGCGGATTTCAAATCATCCGGCCGCGCCTCGCGCAAGATCGTCAGCGCGTGCTCCAGCTCGGCGGTCTTGCCGCTGTTCCGCTCCGCAAGGAAGGCGGCCGCTTCTTTTTGAAACGCCGTCGCCAGGCGGAGGCGCCGCGCTTTTTCTTCCTCCACCGTTTTGCCGATCCGCTGTAGCTGCTCGATCTTTGCCGTGGCCGCTCTGATTCGATCCGCCAGCTCCAGGAGCAGCGTTCCGCCTTCGTCGCGAAAGAGATTTTTGAGCGATTCGAGGTCCTGCGTTTTCGTGGCAAAAGTCTCGATCACCGAATCGTACTCCTCCCGTTGCCGGGCCTGGCGCCGATCGATCTCCGCCAGCTTTTTCTCGAGCTCGGTATTTTCCGCGCGGGCCGCCTCGCGGCGGAATTCCGCCTCGAGGAAACGATAGACGTCGCTGTCTCGCGTGGCGTCTTCCAACTCCTGCTGGGTGCTGACCACGCGTTCCAGGCGATCCCGCTTGTCGCGGAGCTTGGCCAGGTCCGCGGTGATGCTGAGATAACTCGCATAGCTCTGCCGCACGGGCTCGGTTTTGATATCCTCGGCCTGCAGAATGTAACGGCGGCAGAACTCGTCGAACTTCGGCAGAAAGGCGAAGGACATCGCCGAGGGCATCAGGAAGTCGACGGTCTCGCGGTGAAAGTTCAGGTGATCCGCCAGGCGCTTTCGATATTCGGTGACGTTGCGATAGGTCTCGCCGTCGTGTTTTTTCAGCAGCAGGCGGAAGCCGTCGAGCTCCAGGGCGAAGCCATCGGCGGTCACGAAATCGCTGCGTTCCAGCCGCGCCGGAATGCGGAAGAATTCTTCCTCCGGAGTTTGCGTCTCGGTGTCCGCGTACTCGATACGCATGCCCCAGGTTTCGCACGTCTCACCGTCCGGCCAGGTGAACTCCAGCGCGATATAAGTGATGCCGCCCTCGCGGGCAAACTGCGGGACGCCATTCACATCCTCCTGCGTGTCGCAGAGGCAATAGCTCTTCTTGTCACGGCCCGAGGTTTGGCCGCGCCCATCGCTCGCGGCGTTGTACCGCGCGCGCTGGTCACCGATGATGACCAACTGCAGCAAATCCATCAGCACCGATTTGCCGGCGCCGGTGCGGCCGGCGATGAGGATATTCCCGTGCACATCGAAGGTGTCGCAGTAACCAAACCACTGGATGGCGTGCGCGCGGGTGAGACGAATGCAACGACTAGCCATGCTCCGCCTCCGCCTCCTCCGTGGGGCCGTGCATCAGCTCGGAAAGCATCGTCGCCACCTTTTCAATTTCGCCGAAGGGCAACACGAAGCGAATCGTCGGCAACACCTCGATCCGCGAACGATGAAATTCGTCCGCGTACTCCATCCGCACGAGTTTGCGCGAGGCAAAGAAGGCGAGGATTTCCCGCAACGCGGAGATCGTCGGCTGCCGGTCACCGAGCTTGGTTTTCAAGGATTCATTAAACGTTTCCACCGTAAAGATGACGGGCGCTCCCTCGGCGCGAAGCTGCACATCGAAATCGTACCACAGGCTGAGCAGCACCAGCGTCCACTCTGCGCGCAAGCGCCGCAAGGTCGTTCGTTCGCACGGCAGCGCGTAAAGCATTTGGTCGTCTTCGTTGAGGACCACGTCGAAGCCGATGAGCGAGCAGACTTCGCGCACCCACGTGAAGTGCGTCCGGCCCCAGTCGTAGAGCTCACGGTCGCCGGGCAGATCGCGCAGGATCGCCTGGCGGGAGAATAGCTCGCTGACCGTGGCGCGGAGTTGCTCGCGATCCGAGTCGGATAGCTCTGGGAGAAACTTCCCCAGCAACGGGGCAGATGGCAGCTCTTCGATCATTTGCGTTCGATTTCAAACCGTTCGATCTCGAAACCGGCCTTCGCGTCAAAAGCGACCGGCGCCGAGGGGTCGGCTTGCCGATCGGTGGTGAGGCGATAGTTGGTGCTGCCCGCCGGCGCAAAGACAAGACAGGAGATCACGTCGAGAATGTCGTCCTCGGATTGGATTTTCATTTCGCTGGAGCGGATCCGCTGACCGGAGGCCAGATCGTGGCGCTCCACGAAATGATTGGCCCGATCGAGGCGGAGCGCGTTGCGCAGGTTGCTTTGCATCTCGCGCAGACTTTCCTCCCGATCCGCTTCCGTCAATTCCGCGACTACCGGCCGGCGGCGGACCCGGGGAGCGACCTCGCGGCGCGCGCGCAACGAAGCGACGCCGAGCAGCCCGGTATCGGCGATCGCCAAGGCGGGTAGCGCGATCTTTTCCTCCAGATCGGCCAGCCGGGTGGTGGGCAAATGCTCGCGCACGTAATCGAAAATGGTCTTCACCTGCTGGCGCCGCGCCGAACCCACATCCTGGATATAGCGAATGCGGGAGCGCGAGCGCCGCGCGAAGTCCGCCGTACTCGTATCCACGCGATCGGCCGTGGGTTCGACATCGCCGAGCGCAAAGGAGAGCGCTTCGATCGTATTCACGATTTCCGTCATGGCGCGGCCGGCGTCCACGTCGGGCTGGGTGCGCACAAAGTCTTCGCGCAGCCGTTGCAGGGCGAGATCATCCTGCTCGAGTTCGGCGAGACCGGCCATGGCTTCCCGCAGCCGCTCCGGCAGCCGGGCGTGGATCAACTCCCGGTAACAGCGCTGGGTGATGAGCTGCGAAAACTCATTGTAGATGAGGTCCAGCGCTTCCGAGATGGTGACCGCCTTCAATTGCCGTTGCGCGTAGCGTTCCACCTGCTTGCGAATGAGCCGCAATTCGCGCAAGCCGGAACGCGTCTGGGCCAGGCAGGCTTTCAACTCCTCCCAGATCAACTCCATGCGGGAATGCGGCGCTCGCAGCTCGGCCAACCGGTCGCAGACCAGTCGCAGGCGACCGGTGAAAGAGGCGACACTTTGGCTGATGATGGTCCGGAATGCTTCCAGCAAGGTCTGCGCGGCCGGATCGAGAAAGACCAGGCGCCGGTAGTCGGAATGCTTTTCTTCCTCCAGCCAACCGGCCGCCAGCAGCCGTCGATAAATGATGCTGGATGGCTGCGCCGGGTCCGCAGGTTCGGGGTCTTCTTCCGGCTCGAGCTGGCGATTTTCGAGGACGCCATCGATGATGGCCAGGGTTTCGGCGTATTCGAGCGCATCGCCACGGCTCGGCATTTCCCGCTCCACGGCATCGAGCGCGTCGATGTACAAGCGCGCGTTCGGCCCCGTAAGGATGCGAAAGAACCGCGCATTAAGTTCCGTGAAAAGCCGACTGCCAAGCATGGTGGAATGGTAGGCAGAACGGATTTGTCCCCGCAATGCAGTGTTGTCCTCTACCGAGAAACGCGCGCCGCCAATCACCTTTTGGATCGCGCGGACATCAGGTCGAGGAACACCCGGGCGGCGCGCCCGAGGGGACGCTGCTTCGGCCAGACAGCGAGGATTTTTCGCTCGGGACGCGGGGCCTGGATGGAGCGCAGTTCGAGCGCGTTGGCGCGTTCGGTGGCAGCGGCCATCGCGGGAATCAGCGACAGGCCCAACCCGGCGGCGACGAGCGCATAGATCGTTTCCAATTGCGCGCTGCGAAAGCTCACCGTCGGCTTCATCTCGCGATGCTCACAGAAGCCCAGCACCTGGTCGCCAAGGCAATGTCCTTCCCGCATGACGATTAACCGTTCTCCTTTCAAAGCCGAAGCCGGCACCGTGCGCTTGCGGGCAAGAGGATGGCCGGCGGGCAGCGCGAGCAGCAATTCTTCGGCGAACAACTCCTGGATTTCAAAACGGCTGTCTTCGATCGGGTTGCTGGCGATCGCGAAATCGATTTCGTAAGTCGTGAGGTGCTTGAGCAAATGCCCGGTGGTGTCTTCCTGGACCACAACCTCCACACCGGGATATTTTCGCGCAAACGCGCTGATCGCCTCGGGCAAAAGGTAGGGCGCGATGGTCGGCAGGACACCGATCGTGAGCATGCCGGAGAGCAGGCTCTTCGCATCCGTCGCTTCGCGCAGGGCCATTTCCGCTTCCTCGAGGATGCGGACGGCGCGGCGCACGAAGGCTTCGCCATAGGACGTGAGTTTCGTCTGCCGCTTCATCCGGTCGAAGAGCCGTTCCCCGAGTTCCTCTTCCAGTTTTTGAATCTGCTGGCTGAGCGACGGCTGCGAGACGCGGCACTGCTCGGCGGCGCGGGTGAAGTTTCCCGCGCGGGCGACGGCACCACGGCGTAACGAAGCTGATTCATCTCCATAGACAGTGCCTATGGTAATGACAGGAAAATAGTATTTCAACAATGGTTCGCGATATGGTCGACTTTCCGGATTCCCCGCATTCAGTTCAACCGAACCAAACCGACGAAATCCTATGTCATCCGAAGCCAAATGCCCCTTCCATCACACTGCCGGCGGCGGCACCGTGAATCACAACTGGTGGCCGAACCAGTTGAAAGTCGAGCTCCTCAATCAACACTCCTCGAAGTCCGACCCGATGGGGGAGAAGTTCAATTACGCCGCCGAGTTCAAGACCCTGGATCTCGCGGCGGTGAAGAAAGATCTCGCGGCGCTGATGACCGACTCGCAGGACTGGTGGCCGGCGGACTTCGGCCACTACGGGCCGCTCTTCATCCGCATGGCCTGGCACAGCGCCGGGACCTATCGCATCGGCGATGGCCGCGGCGGTGGCGGACGCGGGCAACAACGTTTTGCGCCGCTCAATAGCTGGCCGGACAACGTGAGCCTCGACAAGGCGCGCCGCCTTCTCTGGCCGATCAAGCAGAAGTACGGCCGCAAGATTTCCTGGGCGGATCTGATGATCCTGACCGGCAACGTCGCGCTCGAGACGATGGGCTTCAAGACGTTTGGCTTCGCCGGCGGACGCGAGGACACGTGGGAGCCGGACCATGATGTTTACTGGGGCGCGGAGACGACCTGGCTGGGAGGCGACATCCGCTATGCGCACGGTTCCGAAGGCATCGAGAAAGGCACCGCGGTGCTTTCCGGCGATGAGCCGGCGGATGGGGATATCCACAGCCGCAACCTCGAAAACCCACTGGCCGCAGTGCAGATGGGTCTGATCTATGTCAACCCCGAGGGTCCGGACGGCAATCCTGATCCGATCAAGGCCGCGAAAGACATCCGCGACACCTTCGGCCGGATGGCCATGAACGATGAGGAAACCGTCGCGTTGATCGCCGGCGGCCACACCTTCGGCAAGACCCACGGCGCCGGTCCGGCTTCCAACGTGAAGCACGAACCCGAAGCAGCCGGTCTCGAGGAACAGGGCCTCGGCTGGAAGAACAGCTTCGGCACGGGCAAGGGCGGTGATACGATCACCAGCGGCCTGGAAGTGACCTGGACCAACGCGCCGACGAAGTGGGACAACGGCTTCTTCGAAAACCTTTTCGGCTACGACTGGGAACTCACGAAGAGCCCGGCCGGGGCGCATCAGTGGAAGCCGATGAATGGCGGCGGCGTTGGCACCGTGCCGCACGCGCATGACGCGTCGCAAAAGATTGCCCCTGCCATGCTCACCACGGATCTCGCCCTGCGATTCGATCCGGCCTACGAGAAAATTTCGCGCCGCTTCAAGGATCATCCGGAGCAATTCGCCGACGCCTTTGCCCGCGCGTGGTACAAGCTTACGCACCGCGACATGGGCCCGCGCTCGCGCTATCTCGGGCCGGACGTTCCCGCGGAAGAACTCCTCTGGCAGGACCCGATTCCGGCGGTGAATCATCCCTTGATCGACGCGCAGGACATCGCCGGGCTGAAGAACAAGATCCTCGCGACCGGTCTGTCGGTTTCGGAACTCGTCTCGACCGCGTGGGCTTCGGCCTCGACGTTCCGTGGTTCGGACAAGCGCGGCGGGGCCAACGGTGGCCGCCTGCGCCTCGCTCCGCAGAAGAGCTGGGAAGTCAACAAACCCGCCCAACTCGCCAAGGTGCTGCAGGCACTGGAAGGAATTCAGAAGGAATTCAACGCCGGCGGTAAGCAGGTTTCCATCGCGGACCTCATCGTGCTGGCCGGTTGCGCCGGCGTGGAAAAGGCGGCGAAGAATGCCGGCCACGACGTGTCCGTACCCTTCACCCCGGGCCGCGCGGATGCTTCGATGGACCAAACCGACGTGGAATCCTTCGCCGTGCTCGAGCCCGCTGCTGATGGCTTCCGCAATTACGTCAAAGGCCGTTACAAAGTGCCGGCCGAAGCGCTGCTCATCGACAAGGCGCAATTGCTGACCCTCACTGCGCCGGAAATGACGGTGCTCGTGGGCGGCCTGCGCGTGCTGAATACCAATGCCGCCGGCGACAAACATGGCGTCTTCACCAAGCGTCCCGAGGCGTTGACCAATGACTTCTTCGTGAACCTGCTCGACATGGGCACGGAGTGGAAACCGGTCTCGACCGAAGCCGCGGTCTTCGAAGGCCGCGACCGCAAGACCGGCGGAGTGAAATGGACTGGCACACGCGTCGATCTCGTCTTTGGTTCGAACTCCATCCTCCGCGCCCTCGCGGAAGTCTACGGCAGTTCCGACGCGGAGAAGCAATTCGTCCAGGATTTCGTCGCCGCGTGGGACAAGGTCATGAATCTGGATCGCTTCGATCTGGCGTAGGGGCCGGCTGCGCTTTGATGGAGTCGCCGCCCTTGGTGAGTGACTCCGAAGCGTGCTAAAAATTCAGACCCCGGGGCGGGCGCGATAGAAGGCGCCTGCCCCGGGTTTTCTTTTTTTTGGCTGAAGTTTGCGAATTCCGAACCGCGTGCACCCGGCGCTTGCGTTTTGGGAAGCGGCGCTGCTACGTCGCTTTCGAGGAGCGACTCCCAAAGCGGCGCAGCGGCCTAAGCATTACCCACATCCTTGGTCGGTTTAGGGACAGCGGTGAATTCGGCTGCGGCGCACTGGGAGGGGCGACTTTCTAGTCGCCCTGAGTCGCGGAGCGACGCCACAAAGATGGCGCTCCGCGCGTTTGTTACGGTCGGCGACTGGAAAGTCGCCGCTCCCAAGGCGCTATCCGTATCGACGTCTAAACACCGCGCAAAGATGTGGGTAACGCTTAGGCAGCAGCGTTGCTCCAAAACGCTGTCGCGTAATTCGTTAACTTATCAGTCGCGCCGGTCGGCTTTAAACCAACCCACGCACATCGATGAGGTACATCTGCCTTCCACCCGCATGTGCGCTGTCGACGCAGACGAAGTGCCCATCGTGGCTGCTGCGCGGGTGCGTGTCGCAGCGCCACTCGCCGCGGTACGGCGGCTTGCTCTCCAGATCGGCCAGCGGCACGCGGCGACCCGTGGGCACGTGATAGAGAAACACGTGCTGGAGGTTCGCCTTGTCAGGATAAGTGTCGTTCAGCACCCACTCATTGTTCGTCCCGGGTAGATAGGTGTTATGTCCATTCACCGTCATGACATCCGGCCCGACGGCCTCGAACTCGCGCGTCTTATCGGTAAAGACATAGAACCGTTGCTGGTGCGAGGGATGATAAGTGTAGAGAAAGACATGCTTCGGATCGCGCCAGACGAAGTGTGAGGTGAAGCCACTCGGATCGATGACGTAACGATCGCTGCCATCCGCATTCACCGTGAACATGCGCGTGTGGAAGGTGGAAATCTTTTCGTCTTCCGCGCGCCAGCGATGCAGGAAGATGAAGCGCGAGCCGTCCTGATTGAAGAGCAGGTGATTAAACCAATTCTTCGCGTTCCTGCCATAGCCGCCTTCCATCTCCCACGGCACCGCGGCGATCTCGGCGAAGGTGATGAGCAGCTTCGACTCGCCGGTCTTCATGTCGATTTTCCAAATGCCCGCATCGTCGGGCGTGAGCTTGTCGCGATTCGGGTCCGGGATGCCCGCGTAGCCGTAGCCTGGGCGGCAATCGTTCAGCCGCCGGAAATCGGGCGCGAGTCCCCAGCGTCCGTCCGGGCTCACGGTGTAGACTGGGGTGGGCAGCGTGCGTTTTGCACCGGTCTGCACATTCAGGATGTGGCAGACGAAGTGATCGCCCTCGCGATCGTTCCACATCACCTCGTTCGCGCTGCCGGGCAGCCATTGCAACATGCAACCCTGCTGCCAGTTCCAGGCGTGCGTTTCGCCGAGCTCGATCCATTTGTCGCCGTCCTGCAGGTCCACCATGCCGACCTGGATCTTATCCTCCGGCTGGGGCGAGCGGCTTTCGAAATCGACCTGGTTGCCGAGCACGAAGCGGCCAGTCGGATCGAACTGAAATTTGTCGTAATACCCGAACCAATGAAACTTCGGCCCGCGGGTGATCGCGCGAATCCGCGGATACTTCAGGGCATCCTGCGCCTGCAGGCTGCGCGCGAGCGCAGTGGCCGCGAGACCTTGGAGAAAAGAGCGACGGGAGGGGAGGGGCATCATGCCGCCGAGTGTGCGCGGCGCGGCAGGTGGATCAAGCGTTTCGTCGGAAGTGACTCCGCCAATCGGTGCGCGTAGAGAGCATGCGCGGTTTGATATCGCCGATCCGGGAACCCGGGGCGGACATCACCCGACAGTAGATTTCATAAGCATCCGCGGCAATCCGGCAGCCGTGGACCGGCTTGAGCTGGCCGAGTTCGCGGCACACGGCGTAATGGGGATTGTCGCGCAACCGAGCATCCAAATGCGGAAGCAGCGCGGCGGGAAAATCGCCCTCGATAAAGAGAGTGTAATGGCGGTTTTGATTTTCGCCGACTTCGGGGGCGAGCAGGGCAAAGCGCGGCGCCAGATGGAACCGGCGGCAGGCTTCTTCCAGCGCGTGGGTGACGAATGGCTCGGCGAGTTTTTCCCCGCAGAGATCCGAGATCCCGCCTTCCCGCCCAAGGAAGCGGAGCGAGGGTGTCGCCCCGACAAAGCCGTCGACTTCCACCAAATCGCCCAGGCGATATCGCCACAAGCCGCCCGCGGTAGTGACGATCACCGTGTAGACTTCGCCTTCCCGCAACGCGTGCGCGAGACACGTGTTCCCCTGGGCGTCCGCAAATTCGAAGAAGTGGGAAGTAATCGCGATCGGATGACGTCCGGCGAAAGGAATCGAGATACAAGCCTCGGTCGCGAGCAGCCCCTTCGCCTGGATGGCGACGTGCGGATGTCGCTTCTGCAAATCCCGGAACGGCAGCCCGGCCTGGCCATCGCCCCAGCAACTGACGACCTCAAGACCCGGCCAGAGTTTGGCTATTTCCGAAGGTCCAGCCGCTTCGAGGACTCGCGCACGCCTGGGCGATGGAGTCGCACCAAGGAGAGGTTGCACTTCCGCGGGGAAAGCGTCCCGGCATTGGCAATCGCCGGATGCCACATCGGCCACCAACTCGTTCCACCCGTTGGAGAGCGCATCCCAAAGCAGTGTGAGAAACGACGGATGCCAGACGGAGATGAGCCGGAGCTCCGGTTGGCGGAGGAGACAGAGGAGCGTCGCGTAACGGAATGAATCGGTGTCCGCGGCCAGGCGCAGCGCCGAAGGGGCGGCGAAGGTAGCCTCGACCAATCGCTGGCGGATTCCACCGAGATAAGCGCTGTCATCGTCGAAGCCGATCGGCACGGCCGCACTTTCCTCGGCGCCAGCCGAAATGGCGGGCGAGATGGACCAGTAGGCCGGACCCCATGTGATCGACGGATATTGCCGCACGAGATCGAGCATCCATGCGCCGATGGCGGCGTTGAAGGAACGTTGCAGCCCGCGGGTAAACGGGATGAGTTTGCGCGCCCCACTGGAGCCGCTGGTCGGCACGAGCCGGGCGACGGGTTCGTCGGTAAGAACGTTCGATTCACCATCCCTGATCCGCGTGACCCAGGGCTCCAGCGTGTCGTAGTCCACGATCGGCACCCGCCGGCAAAAGTCCTCGTAACTGCGCACTTTTGCAAAACCATGGGCGCGTCCATAGGCGCTGTCCGCGTTGATGGCGATGAGTCGGGCAAGGACGTCGCGCTGGGTCGATTCGGGCCGCGTCAGGGCGCGTTGATAGCGCACCCACGCGCCCGTGCTCGCTCCGAGCCACAATCCATTAGTCAGAGCCGCGGCCGCTTTCACAGGCCCGTCACCATGCGCCGGCCGGCCGGGGTGAGATTGGAGTCATCAATCTCGGTAATGCAGACCAATTCGTCACCCTCCTGGTGGCCGGGATTGCGCTCGAGGAAAAAGGCGACGTGCTCGTCTTTGCGCCGCCCGGTCGCCGTCGCGCGCAAATCCGCGCACAGTCGCTGGGGCTGGGAAAACCGGACGATTCCCGCGGCCCGATCGAACGCCGCGCCGTAACGGGCTTGCGCGAGATGATCGAGCAATTGCTGCGTTTCATTTGGTGTGGGCACGTCGCACCGTGGGTAAAATTCACGCCAAAAGACCGGTAGAAAACGATAGGTGCGGAACCCGGAGGTGAGGAGCAGCCAATAGCAGGGCCGCTCGGGAAACGACGCGCGCAAATGATTCACCGCCGCGATCCAGTTACGGGCCAACGCCGGCGAACCCCACGCTTCGGGAGCAACGATCGTATCGCCGGAATAGATCGCGGTGACCAGGCTGCCGGCAAAATCCACCTCCATCATCAACAAAGTGGAGAAGCCGCACAGGCATCCGTCGCGGCGGATTTCCAGGACCCAGTTTTTCTCCGCGAGGTCGCTTTCAAATTGCCGCCGCGTCACTCCCTCGAAATGCCGCGAGAGCAGGGCAAACATCTCGTCACGCTGATCGATCGAGAGCGACTCGCGCGGGAGCAAACCAGGAATCTCGGGCAGGACGGCGGTGCTATTCATAACAGGGCGACATCGGGGAAATAGACTGCACGGTTACCGCGCAGATCGACGACGGATTTCTCGGCCCACTGGACTTGATAGAAACGACTGCGCCACGTGCGAAGGTGAAAGCGGCGTCGGAGCGCGGCTGCCTCCGGTGAATGCGCCGGCAGGCCCACGGTGAGAAATTCCACGCCCGCTTCGACGGCCGGCGCGAAGAATCCTTCGACAAAATCCGGCAGCAACGCCGCCGCCCCATCGGCCAAAGCCAGGGGTGAAAGAAACGCCGCCGGCAATGTCGCACCGGGCCGCGGCAAACGCGGAAGACCAAAGGGACGACCCACGGCATTGAGGATCGGACGCGCGAAGGAGAGCAAAGGCGCGTAGCGCTGGATGACGGTCTGCCGAAAAGCGCGTTGATCCCAAAGAGCGCCGGAGGCCACAAGCTCGCCCCCCTCGAAGAGCAGGCGAAATCGGCTCAACGGCAGGCCATGCTGTTCGAGACTGAGCAAGGACCCAACCGACCAGACCGGACTGAGTTGATGGCGTTGCCCGTGATCATTCAGCAAGCGCACCATCGCCGGCAGATGCTCGGGAGAGGCCACGGTCAACGGTCTTCGCGAGTGACGCGCGACAGTGACGAGAAACGTCTCAAACTCCGCGAGAAACTCGTAGGCTGGCAAACCCAGACCGCCGCGCTCCAGCAGGCGAATCGCGCGATCGTTATCCGCTCCGATGCTCGTGAAATAAGCAGCCGCGGGGTTATCGCCTTCCGTCTCGCGGAAAAAGCGGTAGCCGCCTTTCAAAATGTCGAGGCGTCCCAGCGCGCCTGCGTCCAGTCGCAGTTCCGCGAGGTATCCGACCGACGCTTCCTGCCCCGCCACCCAGGTCGGGCGACGCGTGCAACGCCCCATGCATACCAGCCGGTCGCGCGAAAAAGCGATGATCGTCCGATCACGCCCACCGGCAATATTCGCGCCGCGCGCGTAGGCCGGTTCGCGCTCGAAGGTCACGCAGATCGCGCCTTCCATGGCATTCTCGCGCAGAAGTCGGCGGATGGCCGCGTCGTCCGCGTCTTCGGCCACCGCGAAGCGAACGCCGCGAGCAGTGATCAATTCGCGGTGAGCAACGGTCCCTGCCATGATTCGTCTCCCAGCGGATAGTGATCGCGCATGCTCACGTCGCCGCGGTGCATGGCGTTGATGAGGAAAAAATTGCGCCACATGAAACCGTTCGCCCGGTTCACCACATCGATGCTGCGGCGCAGGATGCTCTTCCACGAGTAGAAGCGCCGCCGCGCCGCGAGGCAACCGCGTTGCAACTCCTCCGTGCTCATGCAGCGTGGTTGAAAGGGAATGCGATTGTAGCTGTAGCGATCATCGAGCCACCAAGCATCATAGAGTAGCCGGTTCTCCCCCGCGAGGCGTCGATAGAGCGGCGTGCCGGGGAACGGCGTGAGATGATTGAAAGCCGCAATGTACATCGCGTGCTCCTCGGCAAAATCGACCGTGCTGGCAAAGCTCTCCGTCCTATCCCCATCGTAGCCGAAGACGAAGGTGCCATAGACGCGGATGCGATGCTTGCGCAGATTGGCCAGCGCCTGCACGAAGCCACCCCGCGCTGTATTGAAGGTCTTGTTCATCACCGCGAGATTGGCCGGATTCAGGCTTTCGAATCCGATGAGCACGCCCTGGCAGCCGCTGCGCACGAGCAGGTCGAGAAACTCCTCATCATGGGCCGCATTGATGCTCGATTGTCCGACCCAGCGAATGCCGAGCGGGATGAGCGCGCGGAAGAATTCCTTCGCCTGCGCGAGATTCGACGTGATGTTGTCATCCACGAAAAAGAAGAGCTTCTTGCCGTGCCGGTTGGCGGCGAGCTCGGTGAGGATATCGCCCGCCGGGCGGCGGGTCTGGCTCTGGGCAAAGACCGTCTGCACCGCGCAGAAGTCGCACTTGAAATGGCAGCCTCGTCCCGCCTCGACGAGGCCGATGGGCAGATAGCGCTTGCCGCGGAAGATGGAGCGATCGGGGCGCAGACCCGAGAGCGTGGGCCGCGACGTGGAGCGATAGAATTTTTCCAGGCGTCCATGACGCGCGTCGTCGAGGACGCGCGGCCACAATTCCTCGGCCTCGCCGGTCACCACGGCCTCCGCATAGCGCGCGACTTCATCGGGACACAGGCTGGGATGAAAGCCACCCATGACCACGGGCACACGCCGGCGGCGGTACTCGCTGGCAATCTGATAAGCGCGTTTCGCGGTGTAGGTCTCCACGCTCATCGCCACCAGATCGGTCGGTTCGTCGAAGGGAATGGTTTCCATTCGGTCGTCGTAAAATTTCACCTCCACGTCGCGCGGCGTGAGGCCCGCCACCGTCGCCGCCGGGAGCGGCTCCATCTGCCAGGTGCGAATGTAGCCGCGGTCTCCGCGCCGCCGGCCGATGCAGGGATGGATGATGGTGAGTCTCATACCGGTACCGCCTCTTCGACGTTGCCTGTTTTCTTCGCCGGCGCGCGGCCGATGATCCAGTCGCAGTTGTAAAAGCGACTCAGGTTCTGCGCGTAGAAACGGTAGCCGAGATTCGTGCCCAGCCGCACCGGCCACGGCGCGGGCGAACGGGTGATGCGCCGAATGATCGAGGGCAGACTGTAGGCATGCTTCCACGCGACCTCGATGCCGCTCTGCAATTCCTCCACGCTCATGTGTCGCGGCTGAAAGACCACGTGCTGGCCGTCGTACAGCTCCCAGTCTTTCGTCAGAATCCGTCCCTCCGCTTCCAGGCGTTTGTAGAGCGGCGTATTGGGAAACGGCGTCACCACGGCGAAGCGGGGGAGATCGATCCCGGCCTCGACGGCGAAGCGGGCGGTTTTCAAAAAAACATCGGGGCGATCGTCATCGAGCCCGAAGACAAAGCAGCCTTGCAGCGCGATGCCCTGCGCATGGAGACGCTCGACCACGCGGCCGTAATCCTCCGGCGTGTTGAAGCCTTTGTGATTCTGGCGCAGGTTGGTGGTGGAGATGGATTCGAGGCCCATGAGCAGTCCCTTGCAGCCGCTGCGCGCGGCAAGTTCGAGCAGTTCGGGATCATCCGCCAGCAACACCGTGGCCAGGCCGTACCATTGCAAACGCAGCGGAATGAGGGCGGTGAAAAGCTCCAGGGCATAACCCCGGTGGGCGATGAGGTTCAGGTCCACGAAGATCAACTTCCGCGCGCCCTGCTGGCGAATGTCGGCCACGACTTCCACCACCGGTTTTTGCCACGGTTTCCGTCCCCAAGCGGTCGGCACCACGCAGAAGTCGCAACTATGCACGCAACCGCGGGTGGCTTCGAAGACATCGCTGGTCAGATAGCGGCGGCTGGGCAGCAACTCCCGCCGGGCAAAGGGGCGGCCGGCCAGATCGAGACCGGGTGCCTGACGATACAACTTCTTCAAGCACCCCCTCATGAAGTCGCGCAGCAATTCCGGCCAGGTATCTTCCGCATAACCCACGACCACGGCATCGGCATGCGGGTCGGCATCTTCGGGAATGAGGGTGACGTGCGGCCCACCGAGCACCACGGTGATGCCCCGCGCGCGGAAATGATCCGCCAGTTCGTAGGCCCGGCGCGCGGTCCCGGTGATGACCGTCAGCCCGATCAAGTCCGCCTCCAGATCGAGCGGCACATTGGCGATGCCTTCATCGATCAGCTCGAGCTCCGCGGGCACATCCGGCGGCACCAGGGCGGCGAGCGTCGTCAGCGTGAGCGGCTGGTAGCGGAGCGACTTTTTCCAAATGCCGCCACGATGCCGGTAAAGCGGGCCCTTCGGAGAAATCAACGCGATCTTGATCACGGGGCGAAGCGTAGCCGCCAACGCCCGTTCGGGAAAATTGAAAATACCGGCGGCGGCCATTGAGTTTTTCAATCTCGGAAATTGCCAGCCTTCGGATAAGAATGGGTTTTGAAATGAACGCGATGCGACATGCAACGGGCCGGGCCTCGGCGCAGAGCGGGCCATCCGTGCCGGAACCCGGCGAAGCGGCCATCGATTTCACGCGTCTTTTTATCGCCGAAGTATTCACGCCGCTCTTTCACACCCGCATCTACGCCGGGCTGCCGGGGGCGGTGCGCTTGCGCTACAATCAGCTCCACGCGCTCTACTTCAACGAACAGATCGCTTTCTTTGAGCAGGGGATTCTCAGCCCATTCTTGCTCGCCTTGTTGCGCCGCTCGCCACCGGTCGACTTGGAGAAGGGCCTGCGCGTGTTCTTTGCCGAGGAGCAGCGGCACACCGCGCAATTTCGTGAGCTCAATCTCCGTTGCGCACCGGAGCTCTACGAAGGGGGCGAGCGGTATTTCGTTTCCGCGCCGCGGGCGTTGGACGCGGCGATTTCGGCGGCGGCCGCGCAGCCTTTTCTTTTCCCGCTGTTGATCTGGCTCACGCTGCTGCAGGAAGAGCGCTCGCTTTACTGGTCGAGGGGTTGTCTCGAACACGCTTCCGAGCTGGAGCCACATTTTGTCGCCACGCATCGCGCCCACCTCGCCGATGAAATCGGTCATGTGCGATGGGATGAGGATTTGCTGGATTGGCTGTGGCCGCGGGTCGGACCGGCGATGCGACGTCTCCATGCGTGGCTCCTGCGCTGGATGCTCGGAGAGTATTTTCTTTTGCCGAAGCGTTCTTCCCGACGCGTGATCCGGCAGCTCGTCGCGGAGTATCCGTTTCTCGACCGGCAACCGCTCGATCGAGAAATGGATGGCCTGAAGAGTAACCCCGCCTTCCTGGCCACGCTTTATTCCCGTGAAGTCACGCCGCGAGCTTATGCCCGCTTCGCCCAGCATCCCGAGTTTGCGGTGCTCGCCGACATCTTGCCCGCCCTCGATCGCATTTATGCAGCGGGTTTCCCATCATGAAAGATCAACGCATCCCTGACCGCCTGAACCTCGGCATTCTCGTGCTGCAGTTGGCGGCCATCGGCGTCTGCGGATGGCAGGTATCACACGTCGCGAGTGGATGGCCGCTGCTCCTGCTCGCGCTCGTCTTCGGGGTGATCATGAATTCCGTCTACTCCACCATCCACGAGGCGGAGCATGCGATGCTCTTCTCCCATCGCGGATGGAATGACTTTGCCGGCGCTTTCATGGCGCTCTTTTTTCCAGCGCCGTTTCATCTCATCCGGCAGGGGCATCTCGGGCATCACCTGCGCAACCGGACGGATGACGAGGCGTTCGATTTCTATTTCGAAGAGGATCACAAGCTTTGGAAAATCCTCGTCCTCTACGGAATCCTCACCGGCTTCTATTACCTCATCGTCGCGCTGAGCAACGTCGTGTTTCTCATCCTGCCTTTCCGCGAGGACAAGAAATACTGGCAGGTCGACCAGGCTTCGGTGGCGTTCATGGAATCGTTGAACCCGGGCTATCGGTGGATCATTCGCCTGGAATGCGCCGCCGCCCTCGCGCTGCACGGCGGGCTGGTCTGGTTCCTGCACATCCCGCTCGCGCACTATCTCGCGATGTATGCCGGCTTCGGCCTGATGTGGTCGGGCATGCAATACGTGCACCACTACGGCACGGAGCGGCACGTCACGCGCGGCGCGCGGAACTTGTGGATCTGGAAACCGCTCGACCTGCTCTGGCTCAATCACAACTGGCACCTCACCCATCACCAGAATCCTTCGCTCCCGTGGCCATATCTTCCGCAGACTGGCGCGCAGGAGGAAGCCGGGCGCGGATTTTTGCTCCTGGCTTATGTGCGCATGTGGCGCGGGCCGCGGCGGGCCACCGAACGCGTGTCCAATCCTCATTCCGGAAAGGTCATTCCGTGATCCGCACGGCGGACGACGATAAGCGGTTGCTCGCGGCCGCCGCCGCGCACGCCGAGGATCGCGATCTGGCCAGCCTGAGCGCCCCGCGCCTGGCCGACCTGGCCCACCGCGAGGGATTGGATTTCGCCACGGCGGTCCTATACGATCGCGTGCAACGCGTGCCCGCCAACGCAGCGTTCTGGCAGGCCGCGCAACAACCACCGGCCGAGCTCAACGCGGATCTCATCGGCATCGTGCCGGGGGCATTTCATCGCCAGCACCGAAATACCGGTGCAGACGGCGCGCGTGTCCTGGCCATCGCCCGGAAGCTGGGCTGCGAAGCGGCCGTCATTCCGACGCCAAGTTTTGGCAAGATCGACGAAACCGCCGAGGTCATCCTCCGCTGGCTGGCCGCGCAGCGCGGCCGGAAAATCGCGCTGGTGAGCCTCAGCAAAGGCGGCGCGGAGGTGAAGCGGGCGCTGGCTTCGGCCGCGGCGCCCGCCGCCTTTGCCGATGTCTCCGCCTGGGTCAGCCTCAGCGGCCTGGTCCAGGGCACGCCTTTGATCGCCTGGCTGCGCCGCCAGCCCCTGCGCTGGTGGGGCGTGCGCTTGCAACTGTGGTGGTATGGCTGCGCGACACGGGCGCTCGAGGATTTACGCCATGGGCCGGGCACCGTGCTGGATACCTGGCCGGCTTTGCCGGAACACCTCACGGCCGTGCACGTCCTGGGTTTTCCGTGCGCGCGTCACCTGTTTCATCCATGGGCTCATCGTGGCTACTCGCGACTCGCGGCCCTCGGGCCGAATGATGGCGGGGGCATCCTGCTCGCCGATTGCGCGCGTCTGCCGGGAATCGTCTGCCCGCTTTGGGGCCTCGATCACTATCTCGCGCCGGAACAGGACGCGCTGTCCACCCTCACGGGCATCGTCGCGGCGGCGCTCGCGCCCCGCCACGCCAGGGCATCGGCAATCCAGCCGAGCACCATGCCCGCCGCGAGATCCAGCGCGTAGTGCTGGCGGGTGGCGATCGTGGAATAGAGAATCGCTCCGCCCCAAACGATCGCGACGAGGATCACCCAGAACGGGGTTACGCGGCCGAACATTCGCCAGGCCAGCGCACCCATGTAGATGAGAAAGGCAGCGTGCAGCGACGGAATGGCATTCATCGGCCCGGAACCGTGGAGGATGATATACATCGGCACTGTAGACCCGCCGTCCGCCGGCCACGGTGCGATGGTCGGCAGGAAAAGGTAGATGAGGAAACTGACCACCATCATGATCACGAACCCGGCGACATAGCGCCGGATGCCATCGCGCGTGGTGAGCAGCCAGGGAACGACCGCGGTGAAACTAAATTGCGAGAGATAGATCCATCCCCAGGGACTTGGCTGGAAAGGGATATGGCGATCCAGCCAGGTCATCGGCACCGGGCGCAGCGGAAAAAAGGCGTGGCGCCCGAATAATTCGTACCCGCCCCAGAAGACGAGATTGAGAGCGACGGTGAGCCATAGCTTCCACCGCCATTCGATCCGCAACCGGGCGAGCATTTGCGTCATAGGATGGGCTCTTTCGGCGGGAAAATGCGCCGCGCCATGAATCCGAAGAAAATCCCTCCAAACAGGCCTGCCGCCCCGACCCACTCCGCCAGCCTCTGAGACCCCGCGTTGGGCACCGGATTGTCGAACGCATTGACGGAGGCATGAAAGGCGACGACGAGCCAGCGGTCGCCGCGCTTGGCGATGGTGGCGGTGAAGACGCTGTTGAAGGGCAGCTCAGCGCCGCTACTGAGCACGAATTGATCGTGCAAATTTCCCCACGACACCGCCCAGTCGCCGTAAACATGCCGGCCGATCACCTCCGGGTTGGATTGGATCTCCCGCACCATGCGTTTCGGGCCGGTCATCATGCGGTCGTAAAAGGCACGGACCTCCGCGGGGCCTTTGCAGACTTCGCCATTCTGCCACGTGACCACCACCTGCGGATCGAGATAGGTGAGCAGGCTGTCGATGTCGCCTTTCTTAAAGCTGGTCACGAGGCCTTCGCGCAGTTTGGCGATAGCCGCGGTGGCCTCGGCGTCGTTTTTCGACGCCTCGGGCTCGCTCCAGGCGGGAAGGGTAAAGGTCAGAGTTAGGAGCAACAGGGCGAATAGCTTCTTCATAAAGGCGCGGGGTAGCGGAGGTTAACGCGGAATGTTTTGCAGCCAGTGGAGATAATCGGCCAGCTCTTTGTCTGCCGAGGTCATCCGTTTCGGATGATAACGCAGGCCTTCGGAACTGTTCACATCCGCACGCACAAACTCGCGGATGAAATAGCGCCGGATCATGGCGTCGAGCGGATCGAGCCAGCGCCGGGCCAGCGCGTTTTGGCGGCGGGGAATCCAGACGATATTGCGCACCCACGTGCGGTTTTTGTCGAGCGGCACGAAGCTCACCAACCCATAACTGCAGGTGCGTGGAAATCGGGAAGTCACCAGCACCAGATTCCCGCCCCAATTCTCGACGGTCATTTCCATTTCCGAGCCGGAGAGCCAGCGAATCATCCGGTCGCGCCATGAATTACCGGTGACGCGAAATTTCGCGCGCAAGCGCCAGGCGAAAGCATGCGGTGAGTCGATCGTGACATCGCTCACGAGCGAGCGATCGTGCGCGCAGCGAAAATGCTGCACGTCAAAGCCATTGCCGCTCAGCAGATACCACGGGGCGTCCACCGTAAATTCGAACGCGGGCGCGGCCAGGAGCTCCGTGTCGTCCCGGCCCTCAAAAAAGGGGAGAGGAAAGCGCGCTTCGGGGCGATTGAAAAAGAAAACCAACCCGCCGCGTTCTTCGACGGGGAATGCTACCTGCCGGGCGAACGGCGGAATCTCGGAGAGCGCGGGAATGTGTGCGCATTTCCCATCGCGCCCGTATTCCCAACCGTGCAGCGGACACACGATGCGCCCGTCCTTCACACAGCCCTTGGAGAGATCTGCCGCCATGTGGCTGCAACGTCCGCTCAAGACCGCTGCGGGACGATCCCGCTCGCGGAAGGCGACGAATTGCTGTCCGTCGGGAAGATCCAGGCGCCGCGGACTGCGCTGCAGTTCCGCGACTGTTCCAATGTAGTACCAGGACGCAGGGGCCAGACTGAACGCCGGGGCGGAGACGCCTTCATCGTCGGATGTTGGAGCGAGCGCTTCCACGTCGTGATGGAAACAACAATTTGCGCTCCACGCAAGTAGCCGGCGAGGTTTTGATCTTTGCGGAGCCCGGGTTAAGCCGCGCGGTTCGGGCGCTTGCCAAGCGGAACCGGAATCGGATTTCATCGGCGCATGCCTTACCTCACTGTCTCGACGAATGCGGAGATTTCCCCGGGAGCGGAAAAGCAATTTTTGAAAGAGGCATCGCTCGCGGTGGCCGTCGGCACCGGCAAACCGGAGCAATACGTGATGGTCAAATTCGAAGCCGCGCAATCGATGCTCTTCGCGGGATCGGATGAACCGGCGGCGTTTGTCGAGCTGAAGAGCATTGGGTTTCCGGCTGGTGGTGTGGAGAAGATCGCCGCGTCGCTTTGTACTTTGGTGGCGAATCATCTCCATGTTCCAAGTGGACGTATTTTCACCGTCTTTCACGACGTGAAGGCGCCGATGTGGGGGCAGGGTGGGGGAATGTTTGGGTGAGCCAACTTCTCATCGCCGTCTACGCACAGACACGCCACTCCGCATCGCCTGACGATACGCGCTCGGCGTCTGGCTGACCCGCGCGCGGAATTGCTCGGCGAAACTGCTCCCGTCGACGAAGCCGCAACGGACGGCAATTTCGGATGCGGAGAGATTCGTTTCCTCGAGCAATTTCATCGCGGCGATGACCCGCGTCTTGATCAGAAACTCCTGCGGGCTGAATCCGAAGGCGTCCTGAAACCGTCGCTGAAAATGCCGCATGGAAAGCCCGCAGGCGCGCGCCACTTCGCTGAGCAAAATCGGCCCGGCAAAATCACGCCGGATGATTTCGATGGCATGCGCGACGTTCTGAATCGTCGGTAACTGCATCTCGTGTTCCGCCGCACGGCGCACCACGCCGGCGGTCCCGCAGACCTGGCCCTCGGCATCGCGGAGCGGCAGCTTGGTGACGAGAAACCAGTCCGGCACGCCCTGCTTGTCGAACCACAATTCCACCCGCTCCACGAGGCGCGCCTTGCCGGAGAGGAGCCGCGCATCATCCCGCACGTAACCGGAGGCCATGTGCAGCGGCGCGACATCGAAATCGGTGAACCCAAGGATCTCGCTCTCGTGGCGCATTTGGTAGTGTTGCATGAAGTTGCGGTTGACCAACATGAAGCGGCCCTGGAGGTCTTTGCAGTAAAAGCAAACCCCCGGCAGATGATCGAACAGCACGTGAAAATGGTCGCTCGGCCGCACCTCGGCCAGCCACGCGGCGCGTTCGCGTTCCAACCGCTGAAGGCGGGCACGGGAGGAAACGCGACGGGCTGGCGCTGGCGTATTTGGCATAGGCTTTGTCGTCACACATGACGCCAAGGCGGGCTACGATCAACTCCCAATCCCATCCCTATGAGCACTTATTTCCCGAACATCAGCAAGATCGCCTACGAAGGCGCGAAGTCGAAAAACCCCTTCGCTTTCAAACACTACAACCCCGGGGAAGTCGTCGAGGGCAAGACGATGAAGGATCACCTGCGCTTCTCGGTGGTCTACTGGCACACCATGTGTGGCCAGGGCGCCGATATGTTTGGCGGGCCGACGGCGATCCGCCCGTGGGAGGCGGGCAAGAGCGGGCTCGAGCTGGCCAAGGCGCGCGTGCCCGTCTTCTTCGAGTTCGCTGAAAAGCTCGGCGCACCCTATTACGCTTTCCACGATCGCGACGTCGCCCCGCATGCCGTGACGCTGAAGGAATCCAACCAGTGGTTCGATGCCATCGTCGCCCTGCTCAAGGAGCAGCAGCAGCGCACGGGCATCAAGCTGCTCTGGGGCACCTCGCAGCTTTTCGCCCATGCCCGCTACGCCCAGGGCGCGGCGACCAGCCCGAACGCCGAGGCTTTCGCCTTCGCCGCCGCGCAGGTGAAGAAGGCACTGGAAGTGACCAAGGAACTCGGCGGTGAAGGCTACACCTTCTGGGGCGGCCGCGAGGGTTACTCCACGCTCTGGAACACCAACATGAAGCGCGAGCTCGATCACCTCGCGAAGTTCCTGCACATGGCGGTCGATTACGCCAAGCAGATCGGCTTCAAGGGCCAGTTCTACATCGAGCCCAAGCCGAAAGAGCCGACCAAGCACCAGTATGATGCCGACGCCGCGGCCTGCCTGAACTTCCTGCGCGAATACGACCTGCTGCCGCACCTCAAGCTGAACCTCGAGACGAACCACGCCACACTGGCGGGCCACTCCATGCAGCACGAAATGGAAGTCGCCGGCGCCTCGGGGGCACTCGGCTCGATCGACGCCAACACCGGCGATCTGCTCCTCGGCTGGGACACCGACCAATTCCCGACGGACGTCTATCTCACCACGCAGTGCATGCTCGGCATCCTCAAGTATGGTGGCTTCACCACCGGCGGCGTTAATTTCGACGCCAAGGTCCGCCGCGAGAGCATCGACCCGGAAGATCTTTTCCACGCGCACATCGGCGGCATGGACGCCTTCGCCCGCGGTCTCAAGATCGCCGCGGCCATCCGCGCCGATGGCCGTCTCGATCAATTCGTCAAGGATCGCTACGCCTCGTGGGACAACGGTCTCGGCGCGAGCATCGAAGCCGGCAAGGAGAGCTTTGCCTCACTGGAGAAATTCGCCCTGGAGAAGGGTGAAGCCGGCGGCGCCGCCAGCGGACGCCAGGAATTCCTCGAGAACCTCATCAACGAGTTCATCTAAGGCCTTCTTCGGAAGCCATTTCCGAAAATCAAACGCCAGGGGGCGCCGGGAAACCGGCGCCCTCTTTTGTTTTTTCCACGAGGCGGTAACCGTTCGGCAGCAATAAGAGAGGGACGGAGGGGCGCCCTCTTAATCTTAATCGTAATCTTACTCTTAATCTTAATCCCGTCGGAGAGAGTAAGATTAAGAATTCTGATCGCGTGGCAAAATGGATGCAGAGGAAGGTGTCATCGAAGGATTGACACCGTGCACCTATTGACGTTCTCCATCTGCCAGCGCGATAATTTGCGCGCTAATACGTTCCCTTTGCCCCATTTTCAATGACCCGGAAATTTTGCACCCTGCTTGTTGTTCCCTCGCTGTTCCTCGGTGTGCTGACGTCGTGCGATCAAAAACCCGTCACGCCGAAGCCGAAGGCGGAGAAGAAGCCCTACCTCGGCTCGCCCGAAGTACGGTTCACCGAAGCGCGGTCGCAGATGATCGACGGGCATTTCAACGACGCGGCCAAGTCGTTTGAGGACATCCTCACCGTGCCGAAGATCCGCCAGCCGCTGCAGACCTGGATCGAGTTCCACCAAGGGCTGGCGCTGTTGCTGGCCGGCAAGCAGACCGACGCACAGGTGGTCTTCGGCAAGATCGAGTCCGATGGGCCTTTCACCAAGGCGGGGTCGGATTCGCAGATCGCGCAGTGGTTCGTGAATATCGCACAGCAGTTGCACTCGAAGGATCCGATTCCACCGGCCCAAGGCCGGGACTACGACAAGTGGTCGTACGAAGGGATCTCGCTACTGGCGCTGGGGCTGAAGGATTGGAACATGGAAAAGTATGACGACGCGACGGCTCTTTTCCGGCAATTCAACGATGCGGCGCCGGAAAAAATGGTCGAGTGGGCCGACGGTCCTGCCGATCTGAAGAAGCTGAAATCGATCGGCGATAATTTCGTCAACGACTACAAGGAATTTGAGCCGGCGAACAAGGCGCTGGTGGCCGCGAAAGAAGCCGCGCCGGAGGATCAGATGGCCGCGGTGGAGACCGCCAAGGCCGCGCGGGCGAAGATGAAGCTGACCTCGAAGATGAGCGAGACGCTGGACGGCTTGATCGCCGAGATCGAGCCGAAGGCCTCCGCGATGATCGCCGCGAAAAACAAGACGTCCGCAGATGAAATGGCCGCGGATGACAAGGCGTTGACCGACGCGAAAACGAAACGCCAGGAGCTGATGGACAAATTCCAGTTCGCCGAGGCGAAGACCGCGATCAGCGACGCAAACCTGAAGACCGAGAAAGCACGTGATGAGCAGGAATTGCTGACGAAAAAGGTTTCCTGGCTGGCGAACTTCAAGTCCCAACTCATCGAGGATCTGGCCAAGAAAGGCTACGCGCAGCCGATCGAGAATAAATCGGGCGATAAAGTGGCCGGCGGGGTAGCCACCGCAGATCAGCAGCAACTGACCCTCAAGGCGGGCGGGGCCAAGATGCCGTGGTCCGATCTGTCGCCGGATTCGGCCTACCAGATGGGGCTTTCCTTCATCGACAAGGACATGCCGCCGGAGATCATGAGCTTCCGCAAATGGCACCTCGGGGTATTCGCCTTTTACGCCGGCAAAAAAAAGGAGGCCCTGGACCTCCTCCGCGCCGCGGCGGAACTGCGACCGGTCTTCAAGGACGAGCTGCCGCTCTTCGAGAAGCCGCCGGAAGGGGCATTCTAAGGGGGCGGTGGAAAAGAGCCCGCGAATCACGCGAATGGCACGAATAGAGTATTTTTCATCCGGGTCACCTGCGTGATTCGCGGGTCAAAAGATCTTTCTGGGGGTTTATTTTACAGTCTTTTGAATACTGTAAAATGAATAGCCGTTTCCCCCCGCGTGTCATTCTTGGAGTGCCCGGTGGTGAGGTGGCGGGCACGGAGTCGAAAGCCGAGCTTGCGAGACGCCTATGGGACTGTGGGGCAAACCCCGTCGCTTTACCAGAGATCATCGCTGGTTGTTCCGCCGGGTTTGCCCCGCAGTCCCATAGGCGTCTCGCAGACTCGGCTTTCGACTGCGTTCCAGTCGTTACACTCCCTCTACTCCAAGAATGACCGCGCGGAGGAAGGCTTGACCCGGATGAGTCAGACCCTGTGGGCAACACTTCCAGAACATCCGAACACCTGTTTCTGGATGTTCAACAGACACCCAGCACCATGGCGGGACGGCTGCTTTCCTGACCAAAGTTGTTCACCGTGTACAGAAGAATGAAATAATTTTTACCAATCTCTTTCTTCTTCTTAAGCGTGTGAATAACTGGCCCTAATGGCGTTCCACTTAAGCATTTACGCGGTTCCACGCCGAATCGAGGCTGCGAATAAGTTTTCTGTCGACGACCAATGACTGCCAATAGGTCGGGGATGCCCAAGGTTATTCCCCATTTCTTCACAGTTATTGGTCGGTTATTCGGATTTTGATTGGGCATCCTCCGCGTTGCCCTGAGCGGCCTTCCCATTGCCGTCGCGCCCACGCCACAGCTCCTTCGAAAGCGCATCGCGGGCGGCGGCCGTCTCCGCCTCCTTCTTGCTGCGGCCATCGCCGGAACCGAGTTCTTTCCCATCCCACACGATCTTGGCCACAAAACGCTTCTGATGCTCCGGACCCGATTGATCGACAATGGGGTACGTCGGGCTAATCGGCGAAATCGCCTGCAACAGCTCCTGCAGCCGCCCTTTCGGGTTCGTATCCGGCGGATCCACTTCCAAGTCCTCCAGCAGATCGCGCGATTCCGTGAGCACGATGCGCCGCACGGTCACGAAATCGCTATCCAGATACATCGCCCCGATTAGCGCCTCAAAGGCGTCTGAGAGCGTGGAAGCCCGTTCGCGCCCGCCGCTGGATTCCTCGCCGCGGCCCATCATCAAGTATTTGCCCACGCCGATCCGCTCGGCCAGCCACCCGCAGGCCCTCGCGCGAGACGATCCGCGCGCGGATCTTCCGTCAGTTGCCCCCTCGCTGAAGCCTGGGGAACTGATCGAAAAGATACTCGGTGAAGATGAGCTGTAGCACCGCGTCGCCGAGAAACTCGAGCCGCTGATTGTCAAAGTGATGCCGTTGCGTTTCGTGGCCGAGGCTGGGATGCGTCAGCGCCTCCGCGAGGAGCAGGGAATTACGAAATTTATATTTGATGCGCTGTTCGAGCGGATTCATTTGGGGGCCATCATGCCGATCTTTGCATGTTGGGCGCGGGAACCGCAAACGCCAAGTAGCATCCATTGACCTGTGGGCACTTCTGTGGAATAGCGGAAAGCATCGCGCCATGTCCCTGTCGCCCGATACCTCCATCTCGCCGTCCAGCGCGCGCCACGCCTGGCCTCGCGTGATCCTCTGTCTCGGGCTGGCCGCCATCGGCGCCGGCGTCTGGGCCTGGCAAAGCATCGCCACCCTGCCGCTCGCAGCCCTCGACAAAGGGACTGCCATGGTCAAAGAGATCGGCCACCAGGCTGCCACCGTCGCCCACGCCTTCCGCGAGCGCAATGTGCGGGAGGAATTCCTCAGCAGCGCCGCCACCCTCACCGGCACGCGCCGTTTGCAAGTGGCCACCCTGCAGGAACACGAGACCTTCCGCCGCAAGGAGAGCAACAGTCTCGCTTGGGGCCTCATCCCGCTGCCCAGCATCGTCGTCCAGGCCGATGTCCCGGTGGAATACGGCTACTACCTCGACTTCGACGGCCCGTGGGAATTCCAGCAGCAGGACGGCGCCGTCACCGTCTACCCGCCGGTGCTCGTACCCAGCACTCCGGCATCCGACATATCCAAGCTCACCTTCTATACGATCGAAGGGCATGTCTGGCAGGACGACAAAGCCGTCCGCAACCGCCTCCTGGCCACTCTCACCCCCGCCCTGCACCGGCGCGCCGTGGAACACATCCCCATGGTCAAAGAGATCGCCCGCCAGCAAGTGCAGATCTTCGTGGGGAAATGGCTGACCGCCTCGTTCAGCGACGGCCACGAGTTCCACGTGAAAGTGGTCTTCCCCGACGAACGCCTCACGCCAGCGCCCGGGGAAGCGGGGTCGAAGGTGGTATCGAAAGCGGCGGAGTAGATTGCGTTCTCGACCAGCACCAAAGCGGAACTGGAGGGGAAGCGTCGTTTCGACAGGCTCAAGACCCTGAGCTTGTCGAAGGGCTCCGTCGCTTCCTTGCTCGCGCGTGAACGAGACACCCACCGAGAGGTGCCTGGGAACGCAAGCAGCAGAGAAAGTGGCGATTCGTTTACGCCCAGCGGCTGGAAGTTGCTGTCGGACTTAGAAAATGAAGGCCCTCTGGCATCATATATTTGCGAGAAAAAACCTATTCGAAGGCGAATACTCATCTATAGACGCCTTCAATTGCCAAAGTCCGACAGCAACTGGAAGCCGCTGCCACTTTGAGCATCCGCCACCGAGACGGCACTCCACGGATTGATAGAGAACGACCGCCTTCTTCCGCTTCGCCATTACGCATTCGTCATTCGTCCTTCCCCATTTCCCCCGGAAGGAAAATGGGGTGGCCAACGGGACTCGAACCCGCAACAGCCAGAACCACAATCTGGAGCTCTACCATTGAGCTATGGCCACCATTTTTGATTTGGAGCCGCGCAAGATACCAAAAGCCGTCCGCTTGCCAACCGGATATTTTCATTCCCTTGGCAGGCGTCCGTCCCGCGCCCCCGCCACGAAGTCTGGGAGGAGTGCCGCAAGAGTTTGCCAGCCGTCAACCATTCGGCTGCAATCGTCCCGCATCCACCCACACCCTTTTTATGGACGAACAGAACCCAACCTCGTCATCCACCACCTGCTGCGGCGACTGGCGCAAAGCCGTCGATGACCTGAGCTCCTGCACCGAAAAACTGGTGCGCGAAGACCCAGCCAAAGCCGTCGGCATCGCCCTTTTTGCCGGCGTGCTCCTCACCGTCCTGCCCATTGGCCGACTCATTTCCGCGCTCGTCCGCCTGGTCTTTGCCCTCGCCCGCCCGCTCCTGCTCGTCCTCGGCGCCGTCAAGCTCTACGAGGAATTTCAGAAGAAAAAATAACCCGCTTTTTCCTGCCCGAGGCCGCCGTTGGTTCCGGCCTTCGGCTTCTCACCAGAAGAGAGACGCCCGCAAAGCCTCAAAAGCTTTCGAGTTAGATCAGGCCTCACTTTAACCTTCACTCTCCACTTCACCGAAGCCATGAACACCCACGACGCCAAAGAACGTGCGCAGGACCTGCTGCGCGAGACGGACAATTGCATTCGGGCCAACCCGGTCCCGGCGGTCCTCACCGCGTTGGGCATCGGCTTTGCCATCGGCATCATGACCCGCTGGGTCGAACCCGCCCCCGCGGCGCGAACCGTGGCAGGAGATCGTCGATGAAATCCGCGACACCCTGGCCACCGGCGCCAAGCGCGGCCGGAAAGCCTACGCCCACACCAGCGACGTCGTCCGCGAAGCGGTCGAACAAGCTGTGGAAAAAGCCCACGACCTCGACGTCGATCCCGTAGTGAAGTGGTGGAAGCGGTTGTGGTCGTGACGCAGGCCTTCGGTGGCTCTGCCCGTCGCTTCTCGCTCTGTGATTGAATAGGCCCCTCCCGTAGCGTAACCTTGCCCCATGCTGCTGGAAAAACTGCCCGCCGTTCAATCCCTCGCGCCGGAGGAAAAGTGGCTCCTCATCGATGAACTTTGGCGGGACCTCGCGCGCCAATTGGAAAGCTCTCCTGCTGATGCCCAGACCGTCGCCTTGCTCGAGGCCCGCTTTGCGGAATACCTGGCCAATCCCGAAACGACCGGCAGCCCTGCGGACGAAGCCTTCGCGCGTCTCGCGGAGCGTAAGCGGCAGTGGAAGTAACCATTCTCGCCGGCGCGGAAAGTGACTTGTGGACCGCGTGGGTCCACTATGAAAATCTGAATCCCGGCCTCGGCGCGAAGTTCGACGAAGCCGTGCTCAGCGGCCTACAGCGCCTTGCCCGGTTTCCTGCTTCGGCTCCACTCTATGCCGGCGAATTCCGCCGACTCCTGCTTCTGAGATTCGACCACGGCATCTTCTATCGTATACACGGGTCTCGACTCGTCGTCGCAGCGGTGGTCGATCTGAGGAAGAATCCCGACGAAATCCGTCGACGCCTCGGTATTTTGGACCCTGGCTGACAAGGCCGTTCACATCGTTCGGGGCTTTCTCGCAGACCTATCGAAAGAAATGACCCGCTGGGTCGAATCAGCTCTGCGGCGCGAACCGTGGCAGGAGATCGTCGATGAAATCCGCGACACCCTGGCCACCGGCGCCAAGCGCGGCCGGAAAGCCTACGCCCACACCAGCGACGTCGTCCGCGAAGCGGTCGAACAAGCCGTGGAGAAAGCCCACGCCCACGACGTCGACTCCGTGGTGAAATGGTGGAAGCGGCTGTGGTCCTGAGGTAGCCCCTCAGGGGGATGCGCTCCGGCGCGTTCCCCATCTTTGGAGCTTGTCGCGGCGCGTTCCTACGTCGGGTCACTCGGCGTTACCGGCGGCGTGACTTGCGGGGGCGCGGGGAGTCGACGGGGATGCGGACTTGCTGGAGGCGGTGTTCGGTGCGGCGGCCGAGAAAGAGGGCCGTGGCGGCGATCGTTGCGGTGGCCAGGAGAGCTTGCAGGATCGGTTGGGTGAGCACTTTGAGGATGAGGAACATTCTGGGGAGGAGGGCGGATGTCGTGGTGGTGGCTACTGGTTACTGAATACTGCTTACCGCGTCCGGGGACTAGTAATCAGTGATCAGTAATTCAGTATTCAGTAAAGCAGATGAACGACACGCCCCAGCCAGGCTCCCCGGAAGGTGCGGAGGGATCGCCTTACGGCGATTCCTTTTTCTGGAAAAGCGTCTGAACGTCGGTGGGGTCGAGGTCGCTGAGATCGAGGCCGGGGCCGCCGCGTTTGGTGGCGAAATCGATGCGGTCCGAGATAGTGCGCGCGGCCGGGTTGGCGTAGTACTTCATGGAACCCACGGTGAGGTGGGTGGGGAAGACGATGACGAGGAGGCTGTTCTCGTCGACGTTGACCATGAGGGTGCTGAAATTTTCGCCCTGCTGGTACATGCTGGTGAAGTTGTTCTCATTCACGAGCTGGGCCATGAATTGCACGGCGTTGTAAGCGTTCGAGCCGAGGGTGGCGAAAGTGGTGGTATCGATGGAATCCGGGTTGCCACACTGGTGGATGAGGTAACCGGCCTTCTCCACGAGCAGTGCGACGTGTGCTTCACTCTTGGAGAGTAAATCACGCATCACGCCGTTAATGAAATCGACATCTTCCTGATTGAGCTGTGGGAATTGGCCCATATTAATATGAGTGCGAAATAAGTGCGGGACTAATAATGAATAATAATAATTATTTCCGCACGCCGTCGTTGAGGAATTTGTGAAGCAACATCCGGGTGATCATGTTCAGCGTTTCAAAGACGCCGTCACATTTGGAGGCTGCGGCCTCGAAGGATGGAACCTGAATCTCGCGATTATTTAGAACGAAATCGAGATATTCCACAGGCGCAACTTCGGGAAGGTCCCGCTTGTTGTACTGCATGACGTAGGGAATATCGTTCAGGTTGAGGTTGAGGGTCTTGAGGTTTTCCTCGAGGTGTTTGAAGGTTTCGATGTTCTCCTCCATCTTATCGTACTGGGAGTCGGCCACAAAGACGATCCCGTCGACGCCCCGGAGGACGATCTGGCGGGTGGCGTTGTAGATGACCTGACCGGGGACGGTGAAGAGGGCGAATTTCGTCTTGAAGCCTTTGATGGCGACGGCTTCGAGGGGGAAGAAGTCGAAGAAAAGGGTGCGATCGCTGGAGGTGGCAAGGGAAGTCATTTTGCCCTTGGAGGCGGCATTGGGGACCTGCACGTTGGAGTGCACCTGCTCGAGGTTGGTCGTCTTGCCGCTCTTGGCAGGACCGTAGTAGACGATCTTTACCTGAAGCTCCTTGGTCGCTTGGTTGATAATGGCCATGTGTGTCTCTGGGCTGGGTAGTTATTTGTGCGTGTGGCGCGCGAGTTCCTCGGTGATGAGGTGCAGCTCGTGCCAGGGCAGGGCCTCGCCGGCTTTGCCGAGGACGGCAAAGTAGATGTAGCCGAGGCGGTAGATCTGGCAGTGGGCACCATGCGTGGTGAACAGGAGATCGTCCACATCGCCGAGTTTCATTTCGCCCGCATATAGGTTCAGACGCGCAAAAATCTGGGGAAGGAAGGCGGCGACGACGTCGCTCTTGACGCCTTCCGGGAGGGAAGCGGCAACCGGCAGGCCTTCCTGCAGGGCCACGATGGCACCGGCGACACCGGGGAGCTTGACGAGGCCGGCGACGAGCTCGGCGGGGGTCCAGCTTTGCTTTTTCGGGTTGCCGAAGATTTCGCCGACGGTTTGCGGGGCGGCTTTTGCCGGAGCGGCGGCAGCAGGTGCTTCGACGGTAGCGGGAACAACCGCAGCAGGAGTCTCGAGGACCGGAGCGGCAGCGGTGGGCGCCTCGACGGCGGCGGCCAGTGCGGCGGGAGCGGCGAGGGCCGGTGTGGGGATCGGTTCCGCGGCGGGGGCGGGAGCCGCCTCGGCAGCAGGAGCGGGTTCGGGCGCTTTTTCGGCTTCGACGGGCGCGGCGGGTTGCTCGAGAGCGGGAGCCGGAATGGGTTCCGCGGGAGCAGCCGGGGCGGGTTCTTCGACCGGGGCGGGCGCGGCTTCCATCGCAGGAGCGGCGGGCGCTTCTTCGACGACGGGTGCGGGGATTTCTTCGACGACCGGTTCGGGTGCCGGCGGTGGCGGCGGCGCGGGTTTTTCCTGCGGCGGCCGGGCATCGGCGAAGAGGGTCGGGATGGTCTCGTCCATCCGGAACGTCTTGCGTTCCGCAGAGGGCTTTTTATTGGCGAGGAAGAGAGGGGCGAGGACCTTCAGCGGGAGCTGCAGGGCGGTGTCGCCGGCGGCAGCGGTCGCGGGAGCGTCGGGCGTGAGCCAGGCGTGGATCTGCTTCCAGGCGAAGCTGACGCGGCCTTTGGCGAGGCCGGCGGAGAGTTCATTTTCCGGCAGGGCGACGGTGGTGGCCGGGTCGAGCGCGGAGATTTCCGCCTTGATGGCGTCGGGCCATGCGCCGCAGATCGAAGCGAGGGCGATGGAAAAAGTCGGGCCAGTGGGTTTGGCGACCGGGGCAGCAGCGGCAGCGGCGCGCTGCACGCCGGAGCGGGGCGGTTGAGCGCCCGAGCGCGGGGGTTGGGCCACGCCGGAGCGCGGCGGTTGGGCCCCGGAGCGAGGCGCCTGGGTCGTCGAACGCGGTGGCTGGGCGGTGGAACGGGGAGGTTGCGCTGGAGCGGCCTGGGGTGCGGCGATCTTGAATTCGGATGGCGGGGCGATGGCCCGCGGGATTTGCGGCTGCTGGACCTGCTCTTCGGCCTCGGCTTCCGGGGCAGCACCATTATTATGGAACTGCGCGCGCAGGCCGTCATCCATCGGGACGACGCGCTGGCCTCCGGCGGGCGCTTCTTCGACGGGTTCGTCGATGTCGAGCACTTCTTCCTGAGCCTGCTCTTCGTAGGCGGGCTCGGGCTCGGGGGCGATCGCGTAGGGATTGTTGGAATCGCCGAAGAGGCTGAACGCGTCTTCGGGCATATCTATATAACGCTGGTCGTTGCGGCGGCGCAGGGCCTCCGGCTTCACGTGGCGGAAAATCTCCGAGAGCGGGATGTCGACGGTCCGCTTGTCGCCGGCCGGGAGCGGGGCGATGCAGCCGTGGGCCTGGCGATGAAGGCTGGCGAGCGACATCTTCACACTGCCGGTGGGCAGTTGCTTGAGGATGGTCGGCATCGGCAGGGCGACCGTGGCGGTGGCATCCGGCTGGCTGACCACGAGCGTTCTTAGTTCGTCGGGGAACCGTTCGATGATGGAGGCGAGCGAGAGGTGGGCAACCTCGATGGTGGGCATCGGGGTGTGCGGCGCTGCGGGCACGGCCTTGGCCGTCGCGGCCACGGCACGCACGGGCGCAACGGCTTTGGGCTCGGCTTTACCGAATATTTTTTTGAAGATCGAAAGCATGTGACCGTCTGGGATGGGCGACGCTATTGGCTAGCAACAGTGATGCCATGTAGTCAAACGTCTGAAAAAATCTTTTGTTCTCTCTGAAACTTGGCGCGTGACGTGCTGAGAATCCGAGACGAAATTCGCGGTCTTGACCGCCTCGTACCTCGTTAAGTTACGTAAATAATACTTTCCCACCCACCTATGCCCGCCCGGCAAAAAATTCTCATTCTCGATGACGAGCACGACATCCTGGAGATTTACCAGGAGATCCTCGCCCGGCTGCCCAGTCAGCCGGAAATCCACACGGCCGACGCCGGAGCCCGCGCAATCGCGTTGCTCGAGAGCGAACCGTTCAATCTCCTCCTCGTCGACCTGCGCATGCCGACGATGGATGGCTTCCAGGTGCTCGCGATCGTGCGGCGCAAATTCCCCACCTTGCGCGTGGTGGTGATGACCGCGGCGGAGGATGAACAATTCCGCGCCCGCGCTTACGCCATGGGGATCGACCTCTATCTCGAGAAGCCGAAGACCGGGAAGGAGATCATCAACTTTGTCGATTGCATCGAGTCGATGCTGGAGAAGGAAGATGTGGGCGGCTTCCGCGGGGTGCAGAGCAAGACGCTGGTGGATATCGTGCAGCTCGAGTGTCTCACGCAGAGCTCGGCAATTCTGAAAATCGCGAGTGCGACGGGCGAAGGGCGCATCTGGATCCAGCGCGGGGAAATCATCGATGCGGCGATGGGCGATTTCCTGGGCAAGGATGCATTTCTCGAGATGCTGCGTTGGAAGGCGGGCAGCTTTGAGATTCTGCCGAACGATACGCCGCGGCCGCGGACGATTTTCTCGTCTTACGAAAACCTGCTGATGGAAACGGCGCAGACGATCGATGAGACGAGCCCGACGGATTTGGTGACGGGCGAGGATACGAATTCGCTGGCCTCGTTTTCGAAATACAAGGGCGTGCAATTCGTCATCGCCGTGGAAGGCAGCGACAAGACGACGTTCGAGCATTGGGCGGCGGAGAATCCGGACCGGATGGCGGCGTGGATTCACGAGACGACGCGGGCGTTGCGCACGCTGGGCGACAAGCTGGAGGCCGGGCAGCTCGAGCAGATCGAGGCGCTGGGGCCGCAGCGGCACGTGGGTATTCTTTCCAGTGATGAGCAGGACCTCGGCATAGGCTTTACGCGCTCGGCCAGCCTGCCGCATATTCGAGAAACCATGAAACAGATCGAAGCGAAATGGGCCTCCTAAAACCTTTCTCCCGCCAGCACAAAGCGTTGAGCCCGGAGCGGCTGCCCAGCGGCTGTTTCACCATTCACCGCGAGGGCGGGCTCGTGGCCTCGACGCTGCCCTCGACCTTTTCGGAAAACAAGATCCTGGAGATCGGCGAGGAAGTGCTGAAAATCTTCCGCAAGGCGGAGGAAGCGCAACTGGCGCTCTCCGACCTGCACCTGGATTTCAGCGGCCTGAGCATTACCGCCCGTGAGCTGCGCGGCGGAGCGCTGATCTTCCTCCAACCCGTCACGATGCAGCTCCCCCACACGCACACGCCGCCCGCCATGCATTACAAGAACATTGAAGAATTCATCCTGCACCTCGAGAATTACATCGAGTGCTGGAAGCAGTTTAACCACTACGTGAACCTGGCGCGGGACAAAAAATTCGCGCGGGAAGACGAGATGCAATTCCTGGAGCTCAAGAGCGTGATTGCGCAGGGTCTCGAGGCGATCATTGCCTCGACGGAAAAAGGCGGACCAAAGAAGGAAGAGGTGCATCATCTCTTCGCCCAGGCGCCGAGTCTGCGCTATCTGGCCGATGGACCAGATGCGATCCCGGCAGTGGAAGGCGCGTGGCACAAGGTGTATCTCGGCCTGCAGTCGCTGCTCGGGCAACTGAAAGTGCAGCAGAACAAGGCGGAGAAGGGGACGGGGTGGAGCTTGTTTGGGCGGAGCAAGTAACGTCTGCTTCTTAATCTTAATCTTGATCGTAATCTTAATCTCTCCCGAGGGGAGTAAGAGTAAGATTAAGAGTAAGAGTCCTTACTTGACGCTCACCCAGGTCCCGATGGGCGCTTCCTTGAAGAGGCGGCGGGCGACTTCGCCGGGGAGGCGGATGCAGCCGTGCGATTCCGGGCGGCCGGTGACGTAGCCCTCGTGCAGGCCGAAGGCCTGGCAGCTCAGCCGCATGAAATACGGCATGCTGGCGTTGTGGTAGAGCGTGGAGTGGTGCTCGAGATGTTTGTCGGTGATGACGTACTCGCCGGGCTTCGTCGGGTAGCCGTCGCGACCGGTGGAAATTTCCGAGGAGAGGACGAGCTGGCCGTTGCGGTAGTAACAGACACGCTGCTCGTCGAGGGAGACTTCGATGTAGTAATCGCGCTTGCTCGGCGCCTGGCCGAGAAGCACCTGAATGGTCTCGGGGCTGTTCGCCCACGCAGCGAAGTAAAGGGCGAGGAAGCTCGACTTGCCTTTCGTGGAGAGGTTGCGATTCGCGCCATTCTCGAGGAGCAGCTTCACCATGTCGGTCTGCTTCAGGCCGGCGGCGAGCATCAGCACGGTGAGGCCCGGCGTGTTGTCGAGATAGTAGCGCATGAAGCTGGTGCCCACCCATCCGCGGAAGGCGGTATCGGTGGGGCGATCGACGACGGTGTTCGGATCGGCGCCGAGGAAGAGAAGCGTGCGGACCTGGTCGAGATTGTGCCGCGCGACAGCGTAGGCGAGGAGCGGCTGGGAATTCGCGGACTCGGCGGGCGGGCCGGCGAATTTTTCCATGAGCAGCGGCGCCATGATGGTGTCGCGGAGGGCGAGGGCCTTGGTGAATTCCGCGCGCGCGGCGGGGATCCAGGTGAGCCCGTCCGGCAGCCGGCGCAGGATGTCTTCGAGGAGATCGCGATCGCCGCTTTCCAGCGCGGCGGCGGCGAGATCGTCCCCGCCTTTCGCCGCGGGCGGGAGGGTCTTCTGCAAGTCGAGCAGCGCGGCCACGGCGGCGGATTGGCGGAGCGCCACGGCGTAACCGAGGGCCAGCCGGCCCTTGCTGTCCATGGCATTGAGCGGCGCGCCGGCGGCGAGCAGGCGATGGATCGTGGGCACATTCCCGCCGATGGCCGCGGCCATGAGCGGGGTGAGACCGTGTTCGTCGGCGAGACGTGGGTTGGCGCCGGCCTTGAGCAGGCGAGCGACGAGGTCCCAGTTGCGCCCCAGCGCCGCAGCGATCAGCGGTGTGCGGCGGTCGTCGCCCCGGGCGTCGACATCGGCGCCTGCGGTGAGGAAGAGGCGCACCAGCGGCTGATTGCCAGAGGCGATGGCGCGGAGGAAATCATTGGGGGCGAGCAGGCCGAGCACTTGTAATTGTGCTGTCGCGCGGTCTTTCGGAGTGGCGTCTGGATTGGTCAGCGCGATGCGCACCAAGCTCGGCTCTTCCGCCCCAGCGGACTTAAAATCCGCTGTGTCCGACAGAGTCGTCGTCTCCTTTTCCGCGGCGAAGGCGGTAGTCGCCAGGACGGCCAGCGTACAAAGCGCGGCTACCGTCTTTGTTGTTCCCCAAAGACGCCGGACGATTCGCGTAGGCTGCGTTGACTGTGCGGACACCATACAACCGGGCAGGGCCTGTATTATCCCGCAAATCGGCGGATTATCAAGTCTGCAACCAGCGAGACGCATGCCTGAGAGAACCGGGAGGTGATTTTGGAAACCGCGCATGGGACACAGCTGGGTGAAAAAGGAATCGGCGGATCGCCGGTGAATGGCGGTAGGGCCGTTGCGGTTCAGCCAACGCCCCGATGCGGGATTGGGAAGTTGATCGTTGATAGTCGGTAGTTGATAGGCCGCCGCGGGGCCGCTTGTGTGTCCGCTCCGCAGGGTTGGGGAATGCGCTTCCCGGCGAGCGCGGTCGCGCGAAGCGCCTTACTTGCTCCTTAATCCTTAATCTTTGATCGTTGATCCTTAATCCTCACCAGCCAGCCAGGGATTAAGGATTAAGATCAAGGATCAAGATTACGACGGAGATCCAGAAGGCCGCCCACGCCCTTCTGCTAAGGAAGCTCCGGCGCGGAGGATTGACTTGCGTACGCGAAAAGCCGTTGGCGCGCTGGCCGAAGATCGGTTACTGCTCCTGCCCCTCTTTCCCATGAATCGTCCTATCTCTTACCGTATCGCCATGCTCTGCGGGGCCGCCGTTGCGCTTTGCCTGCCCGCGTGCAAGCGACCGGAGATTCGCGTCTACACGATTTTAAAGCACGCGCCGGAAGCGTCGCCTGTCCCGTCGGAGGCGCCGCTGCAGCTCAGCGATGCCAAGGCCAAGCACCTGCGCCCGAAGCTCGACTACCAGTTGCCCGCGGGCTGGAAGGATTTGGGGCCGAATCAATTCAGCCTCGTGAATTTCAGCATCGCCACGCCGAAGGGCGAGGCCACGGTGAACATCACGCCGCTCAGTGGCATGGATGGCAAGGACGCGATGATCGTGAATATGTGGCGCTCGCAGGTCGGTCAGCCGCCGCTCGACGACGCGGAGGCGGAGAAGAGTCTTTCGCCGGTGGAGATCGGTGGCGAGTCGGGACGGCTCTTCGAAGTGACCGGCGCGCACGAAGGCGGGCAGCCGCTGGAGATCATCACGGCCTTCGTACATCGGCCGGATGGGAGCTGGTTTTATAAATTGCAGGGCAGCGCGGAGGCGGTCGCGTCGCAGAAGGAGGCGTTCGTGAATTTCCTCAAGACGGTGAAGGTGAAGCCGGGCACCGAGGAGACGGCCGAGACCGCGCCGACTGCTCCGCCGCGTTCGCTCGAAAAGAATCCGGCGGAACCGGGCACGCCAGTCACGCACATGGTCGCGCCGGAAGGCTGGAAGGAACAGGCACCGGGGCAGATGCAGGTGGCGAAATTCACCGTGGAGAAAGACGGCGGCCATGCGGAGGTTTCGGTGAGCATTTTCGACAGCGATACCGGCGGCACCCTCGGCAATGTGAACCGTTGGCGGCGCATGCTCGGTCTCGGAGATGTCGATGAAAACGGGCTGCAGGAATGTGTCACCACGCTCGGTGGCGCGCATTTCGACGGCGCGCCCGGCCCGATCCTCGCCGATCTTACCAATGAAAACCGCCGCCTGCTCGGCGCCATCGTCCCGCGCGAAGGCAAGTGGTGGTTTTATAAAATGGTCGGCGACGCCCCTGTCGTGAACGCCGAACACGATGCCTTCGTCCAATTCGTCAAGAACCAGCCATAGCAGTGAAAGTGAAAGTGGAAAGTGAGAGCGCTCTTCCACCTTCCACCTTCACTCTCAATCTCACTTTTCCACTCCACTCATGAACCGCAGTCTTTGGAAATTCCTCACTTCGCTCCGCGTCACCATCGTCCTGCTGGGACTCGCGATCGTTCTCGTCTTCATCGGCACGGTCGCCCAGGCCGATGAAGGTCTCTATCAGGTCCAGAACCGTTACTTCCGCCACTGGATCGTCATCGGCACCACGTTGTGGGGCTACAAGATGCCGTGGTTCGTCTGGCCGGGCGGTTACTCGATCGGCGTTGGCCTGGTCGTCAATCTTCTGGCCGCGCACATCAAGCGCTTCCACTGGAGCATGTCGAAGCTGGGGATTCAGCTCACGCATGTCGGCATCATCATCCTGCTCGTGGGCCAGCTCGCCACGGACATGCTGCAGGTCGAGTCGCACATGACGTTCAACGAAGGCGAGACGGACAATTACATCGAGCGCGCACGGTATCATGAGCTGGCGTTTACCACCGATCTCGACAAGGACCAGCAGCAGGTCGTCGCGGTGCCGGAGCCGCTGCTCAAGCAGGGCGAGACGATCAACAACTCGAAGCTGCCTTTCACGGTGAAGCTCCAGACCTACGGCGGGAACGGCGACGTCGTCTCCATCGCCAAGACGATGGATGCCGGCAACAAGCTCACCGCGGCGCTGGGGACGTTGGAAGCGGAATTCAGCAGCGCCGACCAACTCGTCCCGCAGGCGCAGCGCGTGGCGGAAACGCCTGGCCGCGCGGAAATTTGGCGCGATGCCCTGCGCGGTGTCGGCGAAACGGATGTGGAAGATATCGTGGCCGCAGCGAAACGCGTGGCCGCCGATCCCGCCAAGGAAGGCAAACTGCGCGCGGACCTGAAGCAGCGTTTCCGCGCCGGGATGCTCATGCGCTTTAGTAACATGTCCGACGACAAGGATCCGCAGATGGCCAGCGGGATGCGCCTCGCGGCGGAGCGAGTCAGCGCAGGCCAGCCGGTGACCGAGGCATCCCTGCCGCCCGCCTCGACCGAAGGCGCCGGCGCGCACATGACGCTGCGTCCGTTGCCGGAAGTGAAGGACATGGACACGCGCAGCTTCCCCTACGCCGTGCTGGATATCCAGGCCGGTGGCAAGAGCCTCGGCACGTGGCTCGTCTCGGAGGCATTGCGCGAACAGCCGATCAAGGTAGGCGACAAGACGGTGTATGTCTCCCTGCGCGGAGAGCGTCACTACCTGCCGTATTCCATCAAGCTCCTCCACGCCACGCACAAGGTCTACGCGGGCAGCGATATCCCGAAGGATTTCCGCAGCCGCATCCTCATTTCCAATCCGACGACCAAAGAAAACCGCGAGACGGAGATCTCCATGAATGACCCCCTGCGCTACGGCGGGCTCGCTTTCTACCAATACCAGATGACGAAGGATGAGCTCGACCGGTCGCCCGGGCAGAGCGTGCTCCAGGTCGTGCACAACCCGAGCTGGCTCGCGCCCTATATCGGGTGCATCGTGGTAGCTGCCGGGATGCTCTGGCAATTCCTGCATCACCTTGTCGGATTTATCACCAAACGTCGAACCGCCCGCACCGCATGAAAAAGTGGCTTCCTCTCATCATTACCCTCGTCTTCGTCGGTTGGCTCATCGGCCAGATTCCGGTGCCGAAGGATGAAGGCTTCGCCGTCCACGAATTTGCCCAACTGCCGATCCTGAACGGCGGCCGCCGCCAGCCGATGGATTCGCTGGCCCGCAATGCCCTGTTGCAAATGCGCGGCAAACAATCGGCCAACTACGAGCCGTGGAAGGGATGGTATCAGCATCCGAAGATCGTCTCCGCGACGGAGTGGCTGATGGAAGTGCTGATGAACCCGGCCTCCGCGGACACGCGCCCAATCTTCCGCATCGATCATCCGGACGTGAAGGGCCTGCTCGGGCTGCCGCGGGAAGCGGGCTTCGAGACGGATGGAAAACACTTCTCCTGGAACCAGCTTCAGCCGAAGTCCGACGCGTTGCTCAAGGAAGCGCAGCGCGCCAGCGAAGTGGCGAGCTCCAGCCGCAATCAATTCGACAAGGCGGTGCTGAATCTGTGGCGCGCGACGTTCCTCTACCAGCAGCTCAAGTCCACGGTGCAGCCGCCGGATGCGCGCGACTGGCGGGAAGAGCTGGGGGCGTTCCTCGAGAACCGCGAAGCGGGACGTGCGGCGGCGATCGCCCAGCAATCGAGCAAGCCTTACGACGAGAAGGCGCTCAGTCAAATCATGAGCGACGTGGAGCGCTTCGATTCGATGGAGCATTACGATGAATTCGGCAAGCGCCTCGAAATGCGCATGGCCATGGTCCTGCCGCCGGAGACTGGCAATGACGACATGGGGTGGAAACGCACCGGGCAGGCGCTGATGGAAGCGGCGCGCGGCGAGACGCCGAACTTCGCGCTGGCCTACTACGCGAAGATGGGCGCCGATTACCGCTCGGGCGACGTGGAGAATTTCAACAAGGACCTGCAATCCTATCGCCAGGAACTCGCCGGCCGGCTCGATACGAACCTGAAGGAAGCGAGCAAGGAGACTTTCTTCAATCATCTCCAGTTGTTCTATCTCTCGATGAACATCTCGATCTTCGCCTTCCTCGCGGCGATCGTTTATTGGTTCCGTCCGGTGGATTGGGATTGGCTGCGGCGCACGGCGGCGTATCTGCTCTGCCTCGGCGTGCTAGTCACGACCATCGGTATCATTTTCCGCATGGTGCTCATCGGCCGTCCGCCGGTGATCAATCTGTATTCCTCGGCGACGTTCATCGCCTTTGGTGCGCCGGTGCTCGGGCTCATCCTCGAAGGGTTCTGGCGGAACTCGATCGGCGTGGTCGTGGGTTCGGTGATCAGCGGCCTGTGCCTCATCGTCGCTCACTATCTCTCGCTGGAGAAAGACACGCTGGAGATGCTGCGCGCGGTGTTGGATACAAATTTCTGGCTGGCGACGCACGTCGTCATCGTCACGCTCGGTTACGCTTCCACATTCGTTGCCGGGTTCCTCGGCATCATCTTCGTCGTCCGCGGTTTCTTCACTGAGGCGATCACGCCGGAGCTCAAGCGCAGCCTCGCGCGGATGGTCTACGGCATTGTTTGCTTTGCCACGCTGTTCAGCTTCGTGGGCACGGTGCTCGGTGGCATCTGGGCGGATCAGAGTTGGGGCCGTTTCTGGGGCTGGGATCCGAAGGAAAATGGCGCGATCATTATCGTGCTCTGGAACGCACTCGTCCTGCACGCGCGCTGGGGCGGCCTGGTGCGTGAGCGTGGTCTGCTCGTCCTGGCCATCGTCGGCAACATCGTCACCGCGTGGTCGTGGTTCGGGACGAATATGCTCGGCATCGGCCTGCACAGCTACGGCTTCACCGACGCCGCGTTCTACACGCTCATCTATTTCGACGGCACCATGCTGGCGCTGATCATCATTGGCATGTTGCCGCTGAACCTCTGGCGCAGCCCGCTGGAAGGGGACACCTCGAAGAAAGCCAAGCCCGCCCCCGGTGGCGCCGAACCGCAGCCGGCGTAAGCGGCGATACAAAGATCAAACCCAAGCCGCGCGGCGTCCAACGTCGCGCGGCTTTTTCTTTGTGGCGATGCCGAGCTTCTTCAACCCTCTTAAAGCTTGCGGCACATTTCCTCCTCGTCATTTTAGGCCCGGAGGGCCGACGGAATTTAGCCGGTGGCGAAAGCCACCGGACTCGCCGCAAAACCGTTCGCCCCGGAGGGGCGGCGGAAATTGGGCAGTGTGTTGGCCATTGAACCTACCCTAGAAAGAACCTGCTTCATCGGATGCTGAAAAGCCAAACACGATGCCTTCAACCCATATCTCCCTCCATTACCATATCGTCTTCAGTACAAAGGACCGCGTGCCGGTAATCGCCCCCGAATGGCGCGATCGTTTGCACGGCTACCTCGGTGGAGTCGTCCGCAGCCTCGATGGCGTCGCGGAAATTGTCGGCGGTGTCAACGACCACATCCATCTCCAGCTCGGCTTACGCGCAACGCATTGCCTCGCTGACGTGGTGCGCGACATCAAGGCCGTCTCCTCGCGTTGGGTGCATGAGGAATCCACCTCCGCGAATTCGAATGGCAGGAAGGATACGGCGCTTTCACGGTGAGCGCCTCGCAACGCGGTGCGATGCGGGATTACATCGCGCGTCAGGAAGAACACCATCGCCGACGGACGTTTCAGGAAGAGTATCGCGAGCTATTGGATCGTTGCGGGGTCGAATACGAGGAACGCTATCTCTGGTAGACGATTTCCGCCGCCCCTCCGGGGCGAGTCGCATATCGGACGTTTCCGGTGGCTTTCGCCACCGGCTAAATTCCGTCGGCCCTCCGGGCCTTGGAGTCCGAATGCCTGCCCCTGTAGTTGCCAGCAAGCTGGCGCGCCTTTAGCTTCCGGTCTCGCATGGCTTTCTCCTCCCGTTCTCGCGCCTGTGGCGCTGTGTTGCTCGTCGGTTTGCTCGTGGCGGGATGCGAGAAGAAAGATCCGCTGGCGGAGCGGAAATACCAGATCCTCCTGGAGGAAAACACTCGCCTCGCGCAAGCGGTGGCGGCTCTGCAGCCGGGTAAAACGGCCGAGCCGGCGGCGCATACGGAAGGTTATTCCCCCGCAGCGGTCACGAAGATTACCGCGGAGAACGATCATCTGCGCGACATTCTCGCCGGGCACGAACATCAAAAGGCCCTCGCGGAAAACAAGGCGTTGCGCGAGCCGGTGGAGAACAGGTGACCGAGATTCGCGGGCTGCAGTTCAAGGAGCCGATCGATTACCAGGTGCTCAACCGCAAGCAGCATCAAGGATAACCATGGCGGGCAAGCTGGCCGAGGTGTTTTCCGAAAAAGGAATTTCACCACAATGGCCGAGGCGATGGCGGCGATCGGCTTGCTGCCGCCGAACTATCCGCTGCGCGAGAAATACATCGATCTCCTCAGCGAACAGGTCGCGGCGTTTTACGATCAGCACGCGCACAAGCTTTTCATGTATGAAGACGCCACGCTGGAGAACGCGCAGAATCGCGTGGTGCTCGCGCACGAACTCACGCACGCGTTGCAGGATCAGCATTTCGGCCTGAAGCGCATGCCGCTGGAGATCAAGAACGACGACGACAAGGCCGAGGCCGCGAGTGCGCTGGTGGAAGGCGACGCCACGCTGGTCATGAGCGAATACATGATGAAGAACATGTCCAAGCAGATGTTCAAGGACAGCATGGTCGCGAGCTTCACCCAGAACATGAAACAGCTCGAAACGGCGCCGCGGTATTTGCGCGAGATGCTGGTCTTTCCGTATCTGCGCGGTCAGGAGTTTTGTTCGGCACTCTACGGGCGGGGCGGCTACGAGGAGATTGACAAGGCGTATGCACATCCGCCGAGTTCGACGGCGCAGATTCTCCACCCGGAGAAGTACCTGGCGAATCCGCCGGAGGAGCCAATCGTCGTCGAGTGGCACGATCTGCAGGTCAAAGGTCACGCACCGACGGCGGACAATGTGGTCGGCGAAATGGGCACGCGGATTTTGTTCGCTGAATGGGTCGACGCGATGACCGGCGAGACGGCGGCGGCGGGCTGGCGCGGCGACCGGTATCTCTATTACGCAGATGGTGAAGCGCTGGTGTGGAAGACGATTTGGGCGAGCGCGAAAGACGCCACGGAGTTTTTCGAAGCGGAGAAGCAATTGCTGGAGAAGCGCTTCAAGCCGGTGAACGCGCGCCGCAGCGAACGCAGCTACGAAGCCGACGCCCCGCGCGTCCTGCGCCTGCACCAGACGGACGCCAATGAGGTAATCCTGATCGACACCCCGCACGCGGATTGGGCGGAGACGTTGGGAGCGTTCCGGTAGGCGCGGAACTTCCCTACTTCCTATTCCTCCTATATCTCCTATATCTCCTATCCTGGATAGGACGGCCACCGCCCGCGCCGAAAATCTTGCGCCGCGCGGCGATTCCCGGAAAGGTGCTCGCACACCTTTTTCCCACTCACGAAATGGACAAAACCGAAATGCGCCTCGACCCGCTGACTCAAGCGTGGACGATCTTTTCCGCCGCCCGGCCAATTCCGCCGGCGTTCGGTTCGGTGCAGGACGAACCCGCACGGCAGAGCCCTTTCGTCGCGGGCTCGGAGTCGCTCGCGGGACATTCCTTGCTCGCCACGCCGCAATCCGACTGGCACGTGCGCGTGGTGCCGAATCGCGCGCCGCTGCTGCGCGTGGAAGGCGACTCGGCCCGCCGCGCGGATGGCTTTTACGACCATATGGATGGCGTGGGCGCGCATGAGGTCATCATCGAGGATTCGGGCGACAAACCTTTCGAAGACCTGCCGCTGAGCCAGATCGAGCAGATCATCTCCGCGTGGAAAACGCGCATGCTCGATCTCATGAAGGATTCGCGGATGCGTTCCTTCGCCATCGTGAAGGATGTGGGCATCCCCGCCGGCAGCCGCGTGCGGCACAGCGTGAGCCAGCTCCTCGCCATGGCCACGATCAGCCCGCTGCTCGCGCGCAAGCTGGAAACCGCCCGCGCCTTCTACGAAACGCGCAAGCGTTCCATCTTCGAGGACATCCTGTGCGAAGAGGTCCGCAGCGGCACACGCCTGGTTTACGAAAACAACGGCTTCTCCGTCTTCTGCCCCTACGCCTCGCGGGCGCCCTTTGAGCTGACCGTCTATCCCAAGCGCCAATGCCCTGACTTCCATGGCTTGAGCGCGCAGGAGACCACGCAGCTCGCCGACGTGCTCAAGACGGCGTTGCGCAAGCTCAACCGCGCTCTCGATCATCCGCCTTACAATCTCATGCTTTTCACCGCGCCCACCCGTTCGACGCGGGGCGACCACTGGACGACGCTGGAGCGCGATTTCCGCTGGCACATCGAGATCCTGCCGCGCCAGTTCTTCCGCAATGGTGTGGAGATGGCCACCGGCTGCTGGGTCAATAGCGTGTGGCCGGAAGTGGCGGCCGCCCACCTTCGCTCCATCGAAGTGTCTGAATGATGGCCGCGATTTTGCGGCCAACCCCTCTTTTATGATCGCTCGCCAGGTATTTTACGAAGGGCGCGTGCAGGGCGTCGGCTTCCGCTTCACCTGCAAACAAATGGCCCGCGGTTACGACGTGGTCGGCTGGGTGCGCAACCTGTCCGATGGCCGGGTGGAGCTGCAGTGCAGCGGTGACAACGACGAGGTCGAAGGCTTCCTCGAGGCCATCGCCGAGAGCGAATTGAAGAGCCACATCAAGGGCGTTACCGCCATCCCCATCCCCCCGCTGGTGGGCGCGAAGGGGTTTGATATTGTGCACTGAATTTCACTCCCCCATACCCGCAGGCTTGCGGTACAGGGCACACGGCGCATAGTTCTCAGAGTCAAGGATGTCCACCCCCGCGATTTCGATTCAGAATCTTACGAAGGTTTACCCAATCCCATTCAAGCGGGAGAAGGTGACGGCTGTGCAGGACCTCAGTCTTACTGTGGAAGCCGGCCAGGTTTATGGACTGCTCGGGCCGAATGGCTCCGGCAAGTCGACCACCATGAAGATTGTCCTCGGCCTGGTCACGCCGACTTCCGGCAGGACCGAGATCTTCGGTCGCGACTCCAACACGGTGGAAAGCCGTGAGGACGTGGGCTTTCTGCCCGAGAACCCCTATTTCTATAAATACCTCACCGGAGCGGAGACCCTCGACTTTTACGGCAAGCTCTGCGGCCTGAGCCGGGCGAAGATCCGGGACCGCTCGAAGGAACTGCTGAAGCTGGTCGGCCTGGAAAACGCCGCCGATCGCCGCCTGGGTGGGTATTCGAAAGGCATGCTCCAGCGCATCGGCCTCGCCCAAGCGATGATTCAGGAGCCGCGCCTGCTGGTGCTCGATGAGCCAACGGCCGGCGTCGACCCGGCGGGTTCGCGCGAAATCCGTGACCTGATTCTCGATTTCAAGCAGCGCGGCATCACCGTGCTGCTTTGCTCGCACTTGCTCGAGCAGGTGCAGGAAATTTGCGATCGCGTGGGCATCCTCGATCACGGGGTGCTCATCCGCGAAGGCGTCCTCGGCGACCTCATTTCCATCGAAAACCAGACCGAGATCATCCTTGAAAATGCCCCGCCGGAATTGCTCGCGCAGATTCGCGAGATGATCGGCAAATCCTCCGGCCGCCTCGTCGCCGAACACCGGCCGCAGAAGACGCTGGAGCGCTACTTTTTGGACGTTACCGGTCCCAAGCAATCATGACTGCCGCCGCTCCCATCGCTACGAAGCACAAGATTTTCTCCCCGGCGCGGGTCACCGCCATCGCCTCGAACACCCTGCTCGAGCTCGTCCGGCTGAAGGTCTTCTATTTCCTCCTGCTTTTTGCGCTGCTCATCATCGGCAGCTCGTTTTTCACCTCGAAGTTCACCTTCCAGGAGCAATTCCAGGTGCTGAAGGACGTGTCGCTTGGTGCGATGTCGATCTTCACCTGGCTGCTCGGCGTGCTGGCCACGGCTATGCTTTTGCCGAAAGACATCGAGGACCGTACCCTCTACACCATCCTCGCCAAGCCGGTCCCGCGGTTTGAATACCTACTGGGGAAATTCCTCGGGGTGCTCCTGCTGCTCTTCGTCGCCATTTCACTGATGACCGGGGTGTTCCTCGTCATCCTTTACGCCCGCCAGCAGGATGCCCTGGCCAACGCCGCGCGCCTCGTGCCGGCGCAGGCGCTCCAGGAGCAATTGGCCGACATCCGCGCCGCGACCTTCAACAAGAACCTGCTGCCGGGCATCGTCATCATTTACCTGAAGTCTGCGCTCTGCGCCGCGCTCACCCTGTTGCTCTCGACCTTCGCCTCGTCGTCGATCTTCACCATTATCATGTCGGTGATCGTCTATCTCATCGGCCACATCCAGGCGATCGCGCGGGAGGCGTACCTGGCTTCGCAAACGACCACGGCGCTGACCAAGGCCTTCCTGGCCATCGTCGCGCTGCTGATTCCCGACCTGAATTCGCTGACGCTGGTCGACGACATTGTGGTCGGCAATGCGATCTCGACGGTGCTCTTCGTCAAGACGGCGTCCCTCGGGCTCACCTATATCGGCATCTATTTCCTCGTCGGCTACTTCGTCTTTTCCGCCAAAGAACTATGACACGGCGGATGGTCATCGCCATTCTGGTGCTGCTCGTTTTTGGGGCAGTGCGGATGCCCTTTGAGGCGGAGCTCGAAAAGGAGCACAAGGCCGCCTATTTCCACGGGGCCAAGCTGGATCTTTCGTTGCGGGAAAAGATCGGGCAAATGGGCTTCCTGGCGGCTCTCAGCGGGTTCCGCGCCTTTGTGGCGGATGTCCTCTGGATTCACGCCCATGTGCTCTGGGAACGGACGGAATGGGGGGCCATGAAGGTCGATTTCGATGCCGTGACCTCCCTCCAGCCGCGTTGCGTGCTCTTTTGGAGCCAGGCCGCCTGGCATATGGGCTTCAATGCCAGTGTCGCCGCCTTTGAGGACCCGAAACAGCCCCGGGAGGCCCTGCGCCTGAAGGCCCAGCATGAATACTTCAAGCTTGGAGAAGATTACCTCCTGCACGGGATCGAAAACAACCCGGACGTCTACAATCTCTACGCCGACCTGGCGCTGCTCTACGAGATGAAGTTCAAGGACCACTGCAAGGCGGCGGAGTATTACGCCAGGACCGCCGCCTTCAAAAATGCCCCGGTCTTTTACCACCGTTTTCAGTATTACGAACTGGCCCAATGCCCCGGTCACGAGCGCGAAGCCTACGAGGCATTACTTAAGCTCTACAAAGAAGGCGAAAATGAACGTTTACCGACTTTGCTAAAATGGCTCGGCATCTTGCAGGAAAAATTGAATGTTCCTGCGGACCAGAAGATTTATATTCCTCCGGCTCCCAACCCCTGACATGCGCTTTGCAATTTTTGGAGACATTCACGCCAACCTCGAGGCCCTCCAGGCCGTCCTCGCGGACGCCCTGAAGCACGAGGTGACACACTACGTGTGCCTTGGTGATGTCGTCGGCTACAACGCCAATCCTCACGAGTGCCTCGAGATCGTTCGCAATCTCGAGTGCCCCGTGGTGAAGGGCAATCACGATGAACAGGCTTCCATCTCGGAGGAGCTCGAGGGTTTCAACCCGCTCGCCGAGGAAGCCATCAACTGGACCCGGCGTCAGCTCACGGATGCCGATAAACAGTGGCTCCGCGACTTGAAGATGGTGCGGCAGGTGCGCGATTTCACGATCGTCCACGCCACGCTCGATACCCCGCACAAGTGGGGCTACGTCTTCAATCAGCTCGATGCTGCGGCGAGTTTCAATTACCAGCACACGCAGGTGTGTTTCTACGGTCACACCCACGCGCCGCGCGCTTACATCCGTGACGGGTCGGTGAAGAGCCAGTTCCTCGACAAGCTCACCATTGAGCCGGGGAAAAAGTATTTCATCAATTGCGGCAGCGTGGGTCAGCCCCGCGATGGCGACTGGCACGCGGCTTATGTCCTCTACACGCCGGGCAAACAGCAGATCGAACTGCGCCGGCTCGAGTACGACATCTGGACCGCGCAAGACAAGATCGTCGCCGCCGGCCTGCCCCAGCGCCTCGCCGACCGCCTCGCGCTCGGGAAATAGCGCGCGCATGCGCGTGCTGAAGAGCTGTAATCCTGCGCAGAGCGAACGGCCGCGCCGCGGACGCTTGCGTTCCTGGAGTGCAGCTGTCCCTTTTAAGCATCACCCCTATCTCGGTTGGTGCATCGAGTCTGGTCTGGCGAAGCGGCAGTCTGTCCCGAAGGGACAATGGAATTTAGCCGGTGTGCAAGCCGGTGAGCTTCAGGCGAACAGGCGCAGCCACCGGAACTGCGTTCCTCCAAGGGACCGCCCTGATGGGGCGGAGGAATCTCTCGCGGGCGAAGGATTCCCGCGCCGCCTCCGGGGCGCATGCGGGTGGGGGGCGTGTTCCGGGGGTGTCGCTCGCAAGCTCGCTGTACCCCCGGCTAAATTCCTTTGTCCCTCCGGGACAGCCTGCCTCTGCACCGCGGCGACTTCGTCGCGGTCGTGGAAGATGTGGGTAATGCTTGGAGGCCCGCGCCGCCTTTCGAGTGCCGATACCCAAAGCGGCAGGGGACTGCCGCACTCCAAAACGCTGTCGCGGAACGCATGACGCCCCGCGACATCCTCATCATCAAGCCGAGCTCCCTCGGTGATGTCGTGCACACGCTGCCCGCGGTGGCGTTGATTAAAAAGCATTGGCCCAATGCTCGCCTGCGCTGGCTGGTGAATCCCGAATGGGCGCCGCTCCTCGAAGGCAACCCTGACATCGACGAAACGCTGATCTTCCCGCGCCAGCAATTCCGCGGTCTGCGTGGAATCCTGCGTTTTCCCGGATGGGCGCGTGATTTCGGCCGCCGTCATCCGGCCGGTCTCGTCCTCGATTTCCAATGCCTGCTCCGCAGCGGCCTCATCGCCCGGCAGAGCTGCGCGCCCGGTGGCCGCATCGTCGGCCTCTCCGATGCCCGGGAAGGGGCAGGCCTTTTCTACCATCAAAAGGTCGATGTCACCGGCATCGCCCACGCCGTCGATCGCTATCTCGCGCTGGTCTCCGCGCTTGGTATTCCCATCACGCAACCGCTCGAGTGGCCGCTACCTGCTGGCACCGCTCCCGTCGGTTTCCAGGAAACGCCGCCTTATCTCCTGCTGCACCCCTTCTCCCGTGGCGCCGGCAAATCGCTCACGCCCTCCGATGTCGCGGCCTTCTGCCAGGCGCTCGCGCCTACGCGTATCCTGCTCGTCGGCCGGAGTGAAGAAGCCGTGCCCGCCGCCGCCAATGTCGAAAACCTCCTCAACCGCACCACGCTTGCCGAGCTCATCTGGCTCATCCGCCGCGCGAACTTCGTGGTCAGCGTCGATAGCGGCCCGATGCACATCGCCGCCGCGCTCACTCCACGCCTGCTCTCCATCCACACGTGGAGCGATCCTGCCAAAGTCGGACCGTATCATCCCGAAGCGTGGGTCTGGAAGGACGGCCAATTGTTCCAGCGAAACCAGTCAGCAAGTCCCATGTACCAAGCGAAAGACCTGCCTGCGGTCGCGGATTTTATGAGGGCTCGCACCTGACCTTGCCGCCGGTTAGTTGCAGCCATTTTCGCGTCGCCAAGGAAGAAGAACCTGATTCACGGTGTGCGCACGGCACGGAAGCGCGAAGCGCTAGAAAAAAAGCCCGTCATCCTGAGCGAAGCGGGGAAGCATGGGCGGAGTCGAAGGACCTCCAATTTACGTGGGTTTTCGCGCGGAGCCGTGCGGTGGAGTTGAAACACGCGCCTTCGCTATTCACTTCGCAATACTCCCGACCTGGCTGGTGAAGAAGTGTTATCAATATCCGTGGGTAACGGTGGTGTGCCTAAGAGACGCGTGGTTACGCGCCGTAGGGTGGGAAGCTCCGCACGAAAACCCACGGAGATCAGAGGTCCTTCGACTCCGCCCATGCTTCCCCGCTCCGCTCAAGGATGACAGGTTTTTGGGCGCGCTTCGCGCGATATGGACCGTGCGCTCTCTGCAAGCGCGCCCATTCTTTCTTCGGTATCCCTGCGTTTAAAACTACTTCCCCGCCAGTTGTTGGCGCACCCAGCTCTTGAGATAGAGCAGCGCATGCTGACTCGAATTCTCCGTTAGATATTTGAGCAGGAACTCGCGGGCGCGTTTGTTTTCCTTGATCACCGCGAGGACGTCCATACGGCTTTTCTCGTCCGCCAATTGGTCGAAGATATCGCCCAGACGATCGGCGGCCTGGTGATTGAGCGCGGGATTGTCGTGCCCGTCGAGTTGCGCGAGCGTGAGTTCCAGCGCGGGCTTCCAATGGTCCAGCCGGAATTCCACCGCCGCGCGGTAGCTGCGGATGTCCGCCGCATAACGACCATGCGGGAACGCCTGGTCGTAAGCGTCGAACGTGGCGAGCACGCGCTTCGCATCAAAGGGCTCCTGCTGTGTGTAGGTCGGCTCCGAGCCGCCTTCCCAACGTGCCGCCCGTGGCCAGGTGACCATCTTGTCGAGTGCGACCTCTTCGGAAGCGTGATAGGTCGCCCGTGCGTGGAGCAGCAGCGCGGCTTCGCGCTTTTTGCTCTTCGGATACTTTTCTAGAAACGCCTGGGTCGCCTTTTCGAGCTGCGGATAATCGCGCGACCGATAGGTGTCCTCCTCCTTCTCCAGCCCCTGCTGGTTCTTGTCCTTCTCATTCAGCTTCACGAAGGTGAAGTGGTTCGCGATCACCGCGAGATTCAGGAACTCGAAATAGTCCGCCACCGGTTTCGTCGCCGGGTCGGCCAGCGCGGCGTTGATATCATTCTGCAAGGTTTTATCCGGGTCGTTGTTGCCGCGGTCGTCGTCAAAGCCGCCGCCACCGATGGCCGATTGATTCGTAAAACGAAAGCGGAGCGTCGCGTAACGTTTCCGCACCTCCGCGCCCGGATCCCGCTCCGAAAGAAAGAGCGCGAGGTCGTCGACGAGGTTCACCCAACGCGCATCGTAAAGACGGGAGTAAGCACGCCGCACCTGGGTTCGCAATGCCTCGGCCTTGGCCCGCACTTTGGTGACATCCGCCGCGCCGGCTTCGCTTTCGAGACTGGCGATCTGCGCGGTGAGCGCTTCGGGCGCGTTGGAATCGTCGGCGGCATCGATTTGGCCCAGGAGGGCATCCGAACCGGCGGTAACCACACCCGCCTGGCCGCGGGTGGGATGGCTCAGTTCGTCGGTCGTGCCTTCGTTTTTAATTGTGACGAAATCCCACCACACCGCATAGCGCTTCGCCTCCACGGAATCGGGGCATTCGGTGCGCAGGCGATCGTAGAGCTTGCGCGAGGTATCGCCCCATTTGCGGGCGACCGCGCGTTCGTAAGTATAGGGCGAGACATCCGCGATCAGCGGCATCGCCTTCATCGCCTTCCACAACACCGGCGCGTTTTGCGCGCCCGCTTGCGCGTCGGAAGCTTCCAGCCACCAGTTGAACGCGTGGCGAAGCTCGTCCCGATTTTCGAGGTCCAGCTTGTAGTTCCCTGCGGCGCCGATGAAGGGCGCGGCATCCACGCGCCGGCCATTCGCATCGGTCGCAAAGTCGATGTAGATCTTCTTGCGCCGCTCATCGGTATCGAGGGGATACGTCAGCAGCTTGCCGCGTGCTTCCGCCCAGGCATCGCCGAGTTTGGTGCACGCCGCCGCATGGGCCGCCGGATCTTTCGCGTCGCGCGCGGCGACTGTGAGCTTTTCCAGATTGGCCGCCACCAGCCCAAATTGCGCAGGCGTCAGGTATTTCTTCGCCTCGTCGAATTGCTCCCTGGCGAGCAGCCGTTGCGCGACGGGCTCGGTCAATTCCAGGCGGCGCACGGGATCGAGATTCGGCTGCTGTGCGGCGGCGGCAAGTTCTTCCACGGGCGCGAAATTCAGTAGCGTGTCGATGAGTGCGTTTACCTGATCGACGTCGATGCCGTAGGTGATCTGGTAATGCCGCGAATCCGAGTCCTCGAAATCCGGTTCCGGCTGATCCTTGTCGGTCTCCGGCTTTTTGTCGGCGTCGGGTCTCGGCGTGGGGTCTTTGTCCGCCGGCAGCAGTGAATGCAAGGCGATCACCGCTTCGCCGGCGCGGTGATCGTCCGTCAGCGCGAGCGCCAGGCGCAGCCGCGCGCCCTTCACCAGCGGGCTTTTCGGAAACTGGATGATCAAGGTCTCCAGCGTTTTCACGGCTTCGCCCGGCTGCTTCGCGCGGTGCTGGATCACGCCCCGCGCCATGAGCAGGTCGTCGCTCTTCCCAACCGCTGCACCGACCGACTGGAGAAGCTTCATCGCCTGATCCTGTTGCCCGGCGCCACTCGCTGCGTAGGCGAGCATCGCGAGATAGCGCGGCTTCCACTCGGCGTCTTGATACGAGGCGGCTTGCGCGGAGATGGCCGCCGCCAGGCGCGGCAGCACTTTCTTTCGCCAGCCGCGCACTTCCTCCACGGGATCGATCTTGCCGTTGTAGTTATCGGACTCCGCGGTGTTGACCACGAGATAGACCAGCGCCTGCGCGGCCTGCGGATGTTTCGCGACTTCGGCGAAGGCTTTGTCGTTGGGCTTCGAGGCGAGGTGTGAGAGACAGCGCTCGATCATCTTCGCGGCAGGATCGACGAGTTCCGGATGATCGGGCAAGTTGAGCTGCATCGCATAACAGCGCACCGCCTCGCCGTAGTCGCCGCCATCGTAGGCGAAGGCGCCCGCCCAACCCATGGCGTCGCCGAACAGCCGGCCGCGTGGGAATTTGGCAAAATACTCGTCCAGCAGCTTCTTTAGTTTCGCGCGTTCCGCGGGCACGACGTCAGTGGCGTCCAGATCGTAATTCTGGCTGCGGGATTTCCAGAGCTGGCAGCGGACGGCCATATATTGCGCGAACTCGGCGCGCGGGCTCTTCGGAAAATCCTTCACCACCTTTTGGAAGAAGACCTGACTCTGCGCGATGTTGTGCGCGCGATATTCCACCGCGCCGCGGAGATAGAGCCAGTGCGGCTTGAGCGCCGGCGAAGCCTTGGCGAGATGCCGCTCAAGATCGGCGACGAGTTCCGGATTCAACGGCGGCGGTTCGGCGCGCTCGGTGTCAGCGTCCTTGGTCGCCGGTTTTCCCGCCTGGAGGTTGATGCCGAAGCGGTCCGCCTGCTCGAGGCGCCATTCGAGATATTGCTGGGTCTCCGCGGCATCTGCCGCGCCGGCAAAGACATCGCGCACATCGTGGAGCAGGCTGAGCAGGTCGTTACTCCCGTGAGCGCGTGCGCTGAGGATCATCTTGTCGACTGCGGCGAGCGCCTCCGGGCCGGGCTTCTTCGTCAGCGCCAAAAGTTCCGTGGCGTGGTTCACCTCCGGCACTTCCGGCTGCGCCTTGGAAGTTTCGTCGATGACTTGCTCCGTCGTTTTCGCAGGAAGCTGATCCAGCTTGAGATAGTCCGACAAGGTCTGCAGCGGTTGCTCGTAAAAATCCCCGGTGGCCCAGGTTTGCGCCGTGAGCGCCACACAGGCCAGCGCCACGACGCTGCAGCCGAATCCCGTGAAGACGCGTCGGGCTCGCGGCAAATCGAGCCGTCGAGTTGCGGCAAAATGAGAGTGGGCATCATTAGTCATGGGCAATCCTCATTACGGGCGGCGGGCCCGATTCCTTACAGTTTTCCGGAGGGGTTTTTGACCGCGGCTTGCGCGGATTTCACGGATGAAAGGCTGCCGCGGCCTCTGCCAATCCGTGTCATCTGTGAAATCCGTGGTCCACCCATCTCCGGTGGTTGTTGACGTGCGAAATCTGGGCAGTGCCAATCCTAAAAATGTCCACCGCCTGCGGAGATTTTCTAACCGCGAATGGACGCCAATGAACACGAATAGGGGAGGAAGATGAAGGCGCTTTCCTCTTCGCGTCCATGCGCGGTCTTTTACCTCACCAACCCCTCGACACTTCTTCTCTGCGCCTCCGCGGCCTCTGCGTTCAAAAATTTCCTTGGTTGCGGCTCCCCCGCGTCGCGTCGGGCCGTAGAAATAACCTACTCCTTCACAAGCGGGTCGGCTGGCTGGACAGGTTTCCATGCGGTGGCGCCGTCGCAATTCAGGATGCGATAGCGAAGTTGGGCCAGCGTGGCTCCGGGGGCGAGTTGAAGCAAGCCGGTTTGCAATCGCGACCGAGCCGGTAGATGACTGAACCAGAATGTCAAACGCGTCGCCAGAGGCACGGCGACCGGCGTGGGCTTCTGCGCATCGGGATTGGCATGGCTGGTCACGCGCCAGAAATCGCCGGCCAGCGCATCGCGAAACAGCGGCGCCGGCGCATCGATTTCCAAGGCATAACCGCGGTCGAGATCGCCCTTCGCGCCGGCCAGTCGCGCGGGCAGATCGTGCTCCGAATCATTGACCAGCGTGAGCCGATCCTCCGACTCGGCACGCAAGACCAGGTGTGGTGGTTCTGCCGAGGAAAGCGTGGTCAGATCGGCTACCGACCAGCCGGACGGATCGGTCTCGTCGGCGAGACGGAAGAAGATCGCGCCCTTGGCACCCGCATCGTGGGCCTCGGCAAAGACCTTCGCCAGCGCCGCACGATCGACCAAGCGCGAGACCACGATGTCTTCCTGCGCCACAGCCGTGCGGGCTACGCGGACGTCGCGATCGGCGCGGAAGAGCGTCACGCCCAAGTATGTCGGCCCGAGCGTGTGGAGGTTTTGATGAAAACAGAAATCGTCCCATGCCCAATTGGGAATTTGTCCGCGCGAGAGGCCGGTGTGATCGAACACCGTGAGCCTCGCAAACGACGGCAGGCCCGCGCGCCAGGGGGTCGGACAGACGCTCCAAGTGTGCAGCGCGGCGGTGACCTTTTCCGGATCGAGCAGGGGCGGCGGCGGGGCGGTGACGCTTACGCCAGTGGGGTCGGCCTGCATGTCGTAAAACATCGGGGCGATCTCCTCGACGCTGGCCGCCAGGGCCGGGAAGCCGCGGAGATTTGGCCAACGGGTGAGCGCGGTGATGGAAAGATGCGGAATGGTGCGACGCAGATTGGCCAGCGCCGTGGCGTAGGCTTCCAGCAAGCGATCCGGGCAATCGAAATCGAGCTGCAACTCGCCATTGCCGGCGACGCTGCGCAGAGCCGTGGTGAGCGCGGGAATCGCCGTCGCCGCGAATGGGGCTTTCTCCTCACTGCTGAGGCGCACGACCGGCACGAGGTGATAGCCGGATGCGAGGCCTTTAAGCGGCAGCGGGGCGGCCTTCCATCGCCATGTGCCGCGGCGGTTCTGCAATTCGCCGACGCTCCAGTAGAGCGTGTGCACGTCCTGTTTCGAGAGGTCGTCCTTCTCCTCGGTCGTGAGCGGTTGCGTGCGATGCCAGACCCAATAGGCGCGCTCCAGGTTTTCCGCTCGCAGCCCGGTTGTTATGAGGAGGGCGAACGCAAGACTGACAAGGAAGCGACGCATGTCTGTGGTATAGCACGTTTCGCGCAAGCGCGCTGGTGGGAATCTGGCCGGTTTTCGGGCCGTCCAGTGAATTGGGTTCTGGTGGGCGGTTGGTACGCCAGTTGCGGCAATTAGGATTGCAGCCTTTATTCCCATCCATGCCCGGCGACTTGCTGAAATTCCCCGACGTCTCAAAGATTTTTCCCCAAACTGAACAGCAGAAGGTCAAGCCGCTGCAGGTTCAGAGTTTGGGAGATCGGCCGCGCGTGCTCCTGGCCGATGACGACCCGGTGCATTCGCTGACCGTTTTCCATTTCCTCTCCCAAGCGGGTTTCGAGGTGGTGGTCGCAGTCACGGGGACCGACGCCATCAATGAACTCCGCAAGCCGGGCCATCCGCCGGTGGCCATTCTGCGGGCCAAGCTGCCGGGCATGAGCGGACTCGAGATCTGCGAGCGAATGCGCGATGCCGCCAAGGATGTCTATCTCATCGTCTACGCCGAGGCGCCGCCTGCCGGGGAAATCGTGGCCGGACTGGAAGCCGGCGCGTCGCTTTACCTCTCCAATGCGGTCCTGCCGGAGGTGCTGCTCGCGTATGTGAAGGTCGGCACGCGCATTATGGGCCGCCTGCAGCAGGAAGGGTAGAAAAGGCGGCGGCGGCATCCTGCCGCTGGGTTTTGAACGATCAGCGGCAGGGATGTTGCCACTATGCTGTCTCGGCGTCGTGTTTGGATTCGACGGCCATAGACCACTCCAGGCGAAAGGGCCGGTTCAACTCGCCGCCGAGCTCGGCAGCAGATCCAGCCGCGGCTCGCGACGGCCGGGGCAGCGTGGATGGTTGCGGCAGCCCCACGATGGCGTGCCATTGGCGCGATTGTGCCGGATGACCATGGTGTTGTGGCAGACCGGGCACTCCGGATCGAAGATGCGCGCGTGGGCGATGAAATCATCGATCCACGAGGAAACGGCGCAGAGGTTCTCGCCCGGCTTGGCAACGGCGGCGATCTTCGCGGCGACCGCGCTGCCGTCCAGGAGTTCGATCCCCTTGGCCGGTGCGAAGTCGAGTGCATCCGGAGTGAAGATGCCCATGGTGACGAGGATACCGTGCGGTGCGCCGCCGGCGGCCATCGCGCCGTAAAAGTCGCGGGCCTCGCGGGCTGTCACGCGCACAGCGGTCCAGTGCTTGCACTGCACCAGCGTCGTTTCCGAATCGCGGCGCAGCATGAGATCGATGCCATCGTCGGTATTGAGCGCCGCGGAAAGCTCGATGGTGTAACCTTCGCGTCGAAAGATTTCGCCGATGAGCAATTCGACCTGATCGCTGCGCAGGGAATCCAGACCCGCCGGTGCACTTGAAGCGGCACCGGGAGAATCCACGGCGGCCACTTTCAACGAGGGGGGCTTTGCTGTCCGCGACCGCCACTTGAAATAATAGAACCCGCCGAGGACGAAGGCCACGAGGCAAGTTAGCGAGCCGATCGCATAGCCAAGGAGATTGGGGTCATCGCCGGTGGCGGCGCCGGGAGATTGGGTGGCCGGGGCATTTGCTGCCGGGGACTCCGGCTTGGGCTCCGGAGCCCCGTTCGCGGCCGCTGGCTGCAACTCGGCCGATTTGAGCTTCGGCAATGGATGCTCCGGTGCCGCGGGTGCGGGTGCGGGCGCTGGTGCCGGCGGATCCGCCACCGGCAGATCCGGTTCCACTGCGGTGAGCTGTCTCGGGAAACTGGGTGCCTTTGTGTAAGTCGGCGGAGCTGCAAATGCCACGGGCGCACCCGTCGGCTGCGGTGTCCCGGGCGCCACGACTTTCGGCCCCTGCTGATAAGCGGCCGCCAATCCGGCGGCCTGGAAAACCATGCTCAACGGTCGCACCCGCGCGCACGTGGCCGAGGCCCCATCATCGCGCGCCCATTGCCGGGCGAGGCCGGTCGCCGTCGAAGTCTCCTTCCAGCGGCGCACCCCGCCATTGGCTTCGAGCAGCGAGGCGATTTCCGAAGCCTGCAGATACCAATTGCGCCGGTAGGTGATCTTCCCGACCACATCGCCCTGAAATTCGAGCTGCGCCGACCAGCCTTCCCAAAAATACGCCGCCAGGTTGCGCGCGTGATCTTCCGCTCCCGGGGCCCCATTTTGCTTTAGCAATTGCGCCTTGGTCTCGCCGAGCTCCAGCGCCTGCGCACACTGCGCGGCGGCGCAGAAAAGCGCCAGGCGGAGCGCAAAGCGGGACATTTGGGCACAGAACATCGTCCGGGGTAAAAAGCAAGATGCTGACCACTGGCCAGAAAGAATGATACGGAAAGTCCCGATGCTTACGTTTTTACGTAACGCCTTTCAGCACAGTTGCGGCTCGAGAGAAACCGCACTAAGAATCCCGTCCCTCTTCTCATTACCCCTGTATCCGAATGAAGTTTTTTCTGCCCCTGACTGTTCTATTGCTGGCGCTGGCCAGCTTCGTGCGGGCCGCAGATGACCCGGCGGAAGGGGTCAAGGCGGCCACCAAAGTACGCGAGATTTTTGAAGCCAAGTGTCTGGACTGCCACGGGCCGGAACTGCCCCGCCCGAAGGGAAAATTCGGCTACGTCCTCGATCTGAAGCGGGTGGCCGACAACCCGGACTACATCGAGCGCGGGAAGCCGGATAAATCCGATCTCTTCAAAATGGTCGAGGACGATGAGATGCCCGGCGAAGACGCCAACGTCCCGCCGCTGACCCGGGACGAAAAGGACATCGTCAAGCGCTGGATCGAACTCGGCGCCCCCGATGCCCCGCAGGTCGCCGGTGAAACCACGAGTGCCGCGCCGAAGACGGCGGAAGCCAAGCAACTCATGCCTTTCTGGAAGCGGTTGCTGCGCTACATCGGGCGTATGCATCCTGTCTCCACCCACTTTCCGGTGGCGCTCATGTTCGTCGCCGTGTTCGCCGAAGGCATCGCCTGGTGGACCCGCCGCGATTCGTGGCTGCAGACCGTGCGGTTCCTCGTCGTCCTCGCCGCGCTCGGCGCCATTTCGGCGGCGGCGCTGGGCTGGATCAATGCCTATTTCGCCAGCTATGTCGGCCAGGCGGCGCCAATCCTGAAATGGCATCGCTGGCTCGGCACCGGCACCGCCATCTGGGCGGTTGTCTGCGCCGCTCTCGCGATGATCCACGAATGCCGTGAAGGCACCACCGAACGCCAACGCCTCCGCGGCGCCCTCCTCCTCGGCGCCTTCCTGGTCGGCGTCAGCGGCTTCCTCGGCAGCGCGCTCATCTACGGGCTGGATCACTACGCTTGGAATTGATTTCGGGGTTGTCCAGGGTCAGGCTCGGATACGATTGTCTGGTTGATCTTGCCACTTCCTTTCGCCTGGCGAAGGTGTCGCTGCGGGTAAGTGGCTGACTGTCCCGGAGGGACAACGGAATTTAGCCGGGGGTAAAGCGAGCTTGCGAGCGACACCCCCGGAACACGCCCAACACGCATGCGCCCCGGAGGTGGCGCCGGAATGCTTCGCCAACGAGATGTTCCTCCGCCCCTTCAGGGCGGGCCCGTGGAGAGACGCAGATCCGGTGGCTGCGCCTGGTTCGCCTGAAGCTCACCAGGCTTGCACACCGGCTAAATTCCGTTGTCCCTCCGGGACAGTTTGCCGCCGCGCCGCGATGCCGAGGGTATGAAGGTGATCATGCGCATTCCTCAGTCCTGCGCTGCTCAATAAAAAACGCAACTGACACGGCGTTGGGAACCGATAGTATCGCGAACCAACCCTCATGCACGGCCTTCGCGACCACGTCCGAGCAAACTGCATTTCTCCCTCGGAGCGTTGCTTCTTGTGACGACCACGGTTGCTGTTCCCAAGGAAACTCAGGCGGGGGAAACGCGTGTGGCGCTCATCCCGGAGCACGTGGCGAAATTGGTGAAACTGGGGGCGTGTGTGGAAGTGGAATTGGGCGCGGGGCTCGGCTCGGGACATCGCGATGAAGCTTACACGGCGGCGGGGGCGACGGTGGTTGCGGACCGCGCGAAGCTGCTGGCCGCGGCGGATATCGTGGTCACGGTGCGCAAACTTTCCGGTGAGGAAGTCGCCACGTTGCGCCGGGGCACGGTACTGGCCGGGTTGCTCGATCCCTTTCTCTCGCCCGCCCTCATTACCAAGCTGTCGGCCAGCGGCGTGAGCGCGATCAGCATGGAACTGATCCCGCGCTCCACTCGCGCGCAGAAGATGGATGTGCTTTCCTCGCAGGCGAGCCTGGCGGGTTACGCGGCCGTGATCATCGCCGCGGAGCAGTCGGACAAGATTTTCCCGATGATGATGACCCCGGCGGGGACGATCATGCCTGCGCGCGTGTTCATCATCGGCGCGGGTGTGGCGGGGTTGCAGGCCATCGCCACGGCGAAACGGCTCGGTGCCAAGGTGGAAGCCTATGACACGCGCCCGGTGACAGAGGAGCAGGTGCGCTCGCTCGGCGCCCGCTTTTTGAAGATCGATCTCGGCGAGACCGGCCAGACCGCGCAGGGCTACGCCAACGTGCTCACCGAGGAGCAGCTCAAGCTCCAGCGCGCGGCGATGAAACGCGTCTGCGCGGAGTCCGATATCGTCATCACCACCGCGCAGGTCTTCGGCCGCCGCGCGCCCATCCTGGTGACGAGCGAGATGCTCGATGCCATGCGCCCCGGCAGCGTGGTCGTAGACCTCGCAGTGGAGAACGGCGGCAATGTGGAGGGCGTGGAAGCTGGGCGGATCGCCGATCGTCGCGGAGTGAAGATCGTCGGCCTGCCCAACCTGCCCGCCTGTGTGCCGGTGCATGCCAGCCAGATGTATTCGGCCAATGTCACCGCGCTGCTCGAGGAATTCTGGGACCGCGAGGCGAAGGTGCTGCGCTTGAATTTCGACGACGAGATCATCAAGGGCTGCGTTGTCACCCACGGCGGAAAAATCGTGAACGAAAAACTCGCCTCCCTCGCAACCTCATGAGCGTCGAAGTCCTCACCTTTTTCGTCTTCATCCTCGCGATCTTTCTCGGCTTCGAGCTCATCTTCAAGGTGCCCTCGATGCTGCACACGCCGCTCATGTCGGGGACAAATGCCATTCACGGCATCATCCTCGTCGGCGGCATGCTCGCGCTGGCCGGCGCGGACGGCACCCTCGAGCGCGTGCTCGGCTTCGTGGCCGTGGTCCTCGGCGCGGCCAATGTGTTCGGCGGCTTTATGGTCACGGATCGCATGTTGCAAATGTTCCGGAAGAAAAAGCGATGAGCACGCCGATCGCCCTCGCCTTCCTCGCCGCGTCGGTCCTCTTCATCATCGGCATCAAGCTGCTCAGCTCGCCGAAGAGCGCGCGGGCGGGTAATCTCGTGGCCGCGGTGGGCATGCTCATCGCGCTCGTGGCCACGCTGCCGCTCATGCACGTCTCGGCGGTCAATGCGACGCTCATCGTCGTGGGTGTGCTCGTCGGTCTGATCGTTGGCGCGGTCGGCGCGTATCGCGTGAAGATGACGGCCATGCCGCAGATGGTCGCGCTCTTCAATGGCGCCGGTGGTGGCGCTGCGGCGCTGGTCGCGGCGATTGAATTCGCCGGTCATCCCGGCAGCACCTTCTTCGTCTCCGCGATGATCTTCGCCTCGGTCATCGGTGCGGTCTCTTTCTCCGGCAGCATCATCGCCTTCGCCAAGCTCGAGGGACATCTGGAGAAACCGCTCACCTATCCCGGCCAGCAATTTGCCAATGGCGGATTGGTGCTGGCCGTCGTCGTGCTCGGCGTCCTCCTCACCAGCACGCTGCATAGCATCCCGCTCTTCGTCGTCTTCATCGTCCTCGCGCTGCTCTTCGGCGGGCTGATGGTCCTGCCCATCGGCGGTGCGGATATGCCGGTGGTCATCTCACTGCTCAATTCCTTCACCGGTCTCGCCGTCGCCGCGGATGGGTTCGCCATCTCCAATCTCGCCCTCATCGTCGCGGGCACGATCGTCGGTTCCTCCGGCACGCTGCTCACCCTCGCCATGTGCAAGGCGATGAATCGCCCGGTGACCAACGTGCTCTTCGGCGCCTTCGGCCAGGCGAGCACCGGTGCCGGTGGCGAAACCGCCAGCGGCGGGACGGTAAAGCCGATCCAGGCCGATGAAGCCGCGCTGCTTCTCGGCCTCGGGCAACACATCGTCATCGTCCCCGGCTACGGCCTCGCCGTCGCGCAGGCGCAACACCAGGCCCGTCAGCTCGCCGATGAACTCGCCCAGCGCGGCGTCGAAGTGAGCTTTGCCATTCACCCCGTCGCTGGCCGCATGCCCGGCCACATGAACGTCCTCCTCGCTGAGGCCAATGTGCCCTACGAACAGCTCATCGAGATGGAGCAGATCAACCCGCAAATGCCGCGGGTCGATGTCTGCCTGGTCATCGGCGCCAACGACGTCGTCAACCCCGCCGCGCACGAAGACAAATCGAGTCCCATCTACGGCATGCCCATCATCGAGGCCGAGAAAGCGCGCATGGTCATCGTCCTCAAACGCTCCATGGGCAAAGGCTTCGCCGGTATCGAAAACCGCCTCTTCGTCCGCGACAACTGCCGCATGCTCTTCGGCGACGCCCGCGCCTCCCTGCAAGAACTCGTGACGCTGGTGAAGGCGGGGTAGGCCGGTTTGGGAAACCGATTCCGAATCACGGAAAGCGCTGGGAAAACTATAGTCGGGATCATCATCCTTCCGCCTTCATCCTTCATCCCTTTCTTCCTCTTCGGCCGGGCCGCGGGCCAAGGAATTTTGGCTCCTCGCTATTTTGAGTGGGAAGATGGCGGCGTTGCGGGTTGGAAGAGGATCAGGGAACCACGGTTCCCCGAACCCCTCCTCTAGGGGGAACAGAGGTCGGCTGGTGAGGAACCGGGAGATTGACGAGGGGCTGGGATTGAGGGGCAATAGGGGGAAATGGATGCCAAGGAACTCTTCACGCTCGCGCTGCAACTGACCCCGGAATGGAAAGTCAGCGACTGCCAATTGGACCAAGAAGCACACCGCTTAACGCTCAAACTGGACTTTGTGGCTGGGAGCAAATTTTGCGCACCTGGAGCGGAGCATCAGTTGCTTTGCCCGGTGCACGACACGGTGGAGAAGAGCTGGCGGCATCTGAATTTTTTCCAATACCAGACCGAATTGGTAGCCCGAGTGCCGCGGGTGAAGACGCCGGAGGGTAAGGTAGTGCAGGTGGAGGTGCCTTGGGCGCGACCTGGCAGTGGGTTTACCTTGATGTTCGAAGCTTGGGCGATGCTGCTGTGCACCCAGATGCCGGTCTTGGAAGTGGGCGCACTTTTGGGCGAAGAGGACACGCGCCTGTGGCGTTTAGTGGCGCACTATGTGGAAGCGGCGCAGGCGCGGCGCAGTTGGACCCAAGTGCGCCGGCTGCTGATCGATGAGACCAGTGCGCGGCGTGGGCATCGCTATGTGACCAATTTCGTGGATGCCCAGACGCGGGAACTGCTCTTCTTGAGCGAGGGCCGGGAGAGCGAGGCGGTGGGCGCTTTTGTCCGCGAACTGGGGGCGCATGGCGCCGTGCCCGAGCAGATCGAGTTGGTGGCCATGGATATGAGCCCGGCCTATCGCAAAGGAGTGCGGCAATATCTGCCCAAGGCCCGGATCGTTTTCGATCGTTTTCATCTCATGCAGATGGCCGGCAAAGCACTCGATGACGTGCGCAAGCAACTGCGCCGTGAAGGGGCCGAACTGGCCGGTGAACTTTGGGCGATCCGAGGCAACAGTTGGACGCGCTCGGAGGAACAACTCGCACACCGCCAGCAACTCTGCACCCAATATCCCAAACTGGGCCGGGCCATGATGTTGCGCGAAACCTTCCAGGACGTGCTGGCCGGCGAAGATGCGGTGGCCCTGCGCTGGTGGGTGACTCGTGCCAGACGATCTCGATTGGTCCCCTTTCGCAAACTGGCCGACAGCGTCATGGAACATTGGGACGGGATCGTGGCTTTCCTGGAAACCCGTGTCACCAACGGCGTAATCGAGGCGATCAACGGTCTGCTCCAACTGGCCAAACGCATGGCTCGCGGCTTTCGTTCTTTCCGCAACTTCCGCCTCATGGCTCTGCTTAAAGCCGGCCGCCTCCAACTTCACCTCCCCTCCCTTTCACCCACTTAAAACAGCGAAGCGGCAAAAAATTCAACAAGCCGAAAGACATCCTCTCATTTGCCCTGTGACGAACTACAGGGGCATGAGCCAGTTCGCCGTCGGTCGAAAACGTTGGGCCATCGCCGAGGGATATATTCCCGGCCAAAGCCACGGTCCTGAACCTGAAATGGAGAGCCACGAAGCCGCGTGCTTCCTCAACGCCGCGGAGACCGACGCCCATATCTTGATCACCGTTTTTTTCGAAAAGCGCGAACCGGTTGGGCCATATCGCCTCACGGTGCCCGCGCGCCGAACACTGCATGTCCGCTTCAATAATCTCACCGATCCGGAGCCGATCCCGCGCGATACACCGTACGCGAGTTTGATCGAGAGCGATGTCCCCGTCGTCGTCCAGCACACCCGGCTCGATTCCCGCCAGTCGGCGAACGCGCTGCTCAGCACCGTCGCCTTTCCCTGCAACGAATAACCCATTTTAATTCCATGAGCGAAACTGTCAGCGACCATCTGATCAAGCGCATCACCGAGTGGGGGTTGAAGCGCATCTACGGCTTCCCGGGAGACGGGATTAACGGCATCATCGGGGCGATCGCGCGCGCCGGTGATAAAATCGACTACATTCAAGTGCGCCACGAAGAAATGGCCGCCTTCATGGCCTGCGCGCACTACAAATTCACCGGCGAGGTGGGCATCTGTCTGGCGACCAGCGGGCCGGGCGCGATCCATCTTTTGAATGGCCTTTACGATGCGCGAATGGATCACGCGGGAGTCGTAGCCATTGTCGGGCAGCAGGCGCGCGCGGCGATGGGGGGCGACTATCAGCAGGAAGTGGATCTCACTTCGCTCTTCAAGGATGTGGCCCGGGCATTACGTCCCAAATGGCCATATCCCCGGCGCAGATTCGCCACATGGTGGATCGCTCCATTCGCATCGCCATGGCCGAGCGCACGGTGACCTGCATCATCCTGCCGAACGATCTGCAGGAACTCGAGGCCATGGAAACGCCTCCGCGCAAGCATGGGACCGTCCATTCCGGTGCGGGATACTCCTCGCCGCGCATCATTCCGAAGGATGTAGATCTGCATCGCGCCGCTGACGTCCTCAATGCCGGGGAAAAAGTGGCGATGCTCGTGGGCGCCGGCGCGCTCGGCGCCACGGACGAAGTCATCCAGGTTGCGGACTTGCTCGGCGCGGGTGTTTCGAAAGCGCTCCTCGGCAAAGCCGTGATTCCCGACGATCTCCCGTATTGCTGTGGCCCGATCGGGTTGCTGGGGAGCAAGCCGAGTTGGGATTTGATGATGGAGTGCGACACGCTCTTCATGGTCGGTTCATCGTTTCCGTATTCCGAATTTCTGCCCCAGGAAGGAAAAGCGCGCGGGGTGCAGATCGAGATCGATCCGAAGCTGGTCTCCATCCGTTTCCCGATGGAGGTGAGCCTGATCGGCGATAGCGCCGAAACCTTGCGCGCCTTGATTCCGTTGTTGAAACGAAAGACCGATCGCTCCTGGCGCGAGCGGATCGAGAAGGGGATCAAGGAGTGGTGGGAGGTGCTCGAGGCGCGGGCGATGAACGACGCCAATCCGATCAATCCCCAACGCGTTTTTTGGGAGTTGTCCAAACGTTTGCCGGACCGCTGCATTCTGTCCTCGGATTCCGGTTCCGCGGCCAACTGGTATGCGCGCGATATCAAGATTCGTCGCGGCATGATGGCTTCGCTCTCCGGTAATCTCGCGACCATGGGACCGGGCGTGCCTTACGCCATCGCGGCCAAGTTTGCTTTCCCCGATCGCGTCGCCATCGCACTGGTGGGGGATGGAGCGATGTTGATGAATGGGATCAATGAACTGGTCACCATCGCCCACGAGTGGAAGAACTGGAGCGATCCGCGGCTCATCGTCCTGGTGCTCGCGAATCGTGACTTGAACCAGGTCACCTGGGAGCAGCGCGTGATGATGGGAGATCCGAAATACAATCCGTCGCAGATCGTGCCGGAGTTTGGCTTTGCTCGCTATGCGGAGTTGCTCGGCCTGGAGGGGATTCGAGTAGAAAAGCCGGATCAGATCGGACCGGCTTGGGACCGCGCCTTGTCGGCGAATCGCCCGGTGGTTTACGAGGTGCTGACCGATCCCGAAGTGCCGCCGCTTCCACCGCACATTACTTTCGAGCAGGCGGTCAAATTCTCGGAGTCACTCATCCGGGACACGTCCGCACCGGCGATGATTCGAGGCGCTTTCAAGGACGCGGTGGAAAGTCTCATCCCACACAAGAGCTGAGGTGATGAATACGTCGCCGCGCAGCCCGAAGATCGAGGACCTGCGTGTCGCGGCTTACACGATCCCGACCGAGACGGAAGAGTGTGACGGGACATATTGTTGGAAAAAGACGACGCTGGTAGTCGTGGAATTAGTCGGGGGCGGAAAGACCGGGCTCGGCTACACCTACGCCGATCGCAGTACGGCGGTGGTCATTGACCACGCCCTGCGCGAATTGGTCCTCGGCGCGGACGTCATGAACGTGCGTGCCGTTTGGGATCGGGCGCATTCCTCGGTCCGCAATCTGGGCAGTCGGGGCATTTGTGCGACTGCTATTTCCGCGGTGGACACGGCGCTTTGGGATTTGAAGGCAAAGCTGCTCGGTGTGTCTTTGGTCCAGCTGCTCGGCCAGGTCCGGGAGGCGCTCCCGATCTATGGCAGCGGAGGCTTTTGCAACTATTCGAAACAGCAACTCCAGGAGCAGCTCGCGAGTTGGACGGAAAAGGGCATCTCCATGGTGAAGATCAAGATCGGCCGGGATTCGGAAGCCGACCTTCAACGCATCGCCGATGCGCGCGAGGCGATCGGTGCGCGGGCACAGCTATTTGTCGACGCCAACGGTGCTTACATTTTCAAGGACGCCCTCGCGCAGGCGGAGGTCTTCGCCGATTTCGATATTCGCTGGTTCGAGGAACCGGTTTCCTCCGACGATCTCGAAGGGTTGCGCCTCATGCGGGGACGCGCGCCGGCGTGCATGGAAATCGCCGCGGGGGAATATGGTTACGACAGCCTCTACTTCCGCCGGATGCTGGCCGCGGGCGCGGTGGACGTGTTGCAGGCCGATGTCACGCGATGTGGCGGCATCACCGGCTTTTTGCAAGCGGGTGCGCTGTGCGATGCCTTTCAGGTCCCGCTTTCGGCGCATTGCGCCCCGGCCCTGCACCTCCACGTGGGCTGTGCGGTGAGTGCCCTGCGCCACGCCGAATACTTTTTTGATCATGTCCGGATCGAGCGCCTGCTTTTCGAGGGTGTATCCGATCCGCAGAAGGGAACGCTTCATCCCGATGTGAGCCGGCCCGGGCTGGGGCTGGAGTTCAAGCATACCGACGCCGCCCAATATTTATGCAAACCGTGAATTCGCCCACTGCCGTTCGCAACGGAGATCCCGAGGTAGCAAACCCGATCGATTCACCGCCGGTGGAAGTCGATGTTGCCCAACTCGAGGTGGAACTGCGCGCCGCGCTCGCCGGCGAAGTGCGTTTTTCGAAAGGGGATCGCGCTCTTTACGCCACGGACAGCTCGAACTATCGGCAGACCCCGATCGGCGTGATCATGCCCCGCGACGCCGGTGATGTCGTTTCCGCGACGGAGATTTGCCGAAAGTACGGAGCACCGATTCTTTCCCGCGGCACCGGCACCAGTCTCGCCGGGCAGACCTGCAATGTCGCCGTCATCTTCGATTTTTCCAAATACATGCGGCGGATTCAGTGGATCGACCCGGAGAAGAGACTGGCGCGTGTCGAACCGGGGATTCCTCTGGATGACATCAACAAGGCCACGGAGACCCACGGGCTGTGCTTCGGTCCGGATCCTTCCACGCATGCCTGGTGCAGCATCGGTGGGATGATCGGCAATAACTCCTGCGGAGTCCATTCCGTGCACGCGGAGTTCTCCGGCACCGGGCCGCGCACCTCGGACAATCTCGAGGAACTGGAGATCCTGACCTACGATGGCCTGCGCATGCGCGTGGGACCGACGAGCGAGGCGGAACTGGAGAGCATCATTCGCGAGGGTGGACGGCGTGGCGCCATTTACGCGCAGTTGAAAGCCTTGCGCGATCGTTACGCCGATCTCATTCGGACCCGTTTCCCGAAGTTGTTGCGCCGCGGATCCGGTTTCAATCTCGACGAACTGCTGCCCGAAAAGGGTTTCAATGTTGCCCGCGCCCTGGCTGGTACGGAGGGGACTTGTACTCTCGTGTTGGACGCGACGCTCCAGTTGATTTCGAATCCGCCCATGCGCGCGCTGGTCATGCTGGGCTATCCAGATATTTATCTCGCCGCGGAGGACGTAATGTTTGCGCGGAAATTCCGCCCCGTGGGATTGGAGGGGATCGACGACAAGTTCGTCGACGGCATGAAGAAAAAGCATATGCACCCGGAAGACTTGGAACTCTTCCCTCCGGGGAAGGGTTGGTTGCTGGTGGAGTTTGGTGGTGAAACCAAAGAGGAAGCGGATGTCAAAGCGCGGGCCTTCATCGCGGCGTCCAGCGCCCGCAAGGATGCGCCGACCTCCCGGCTTTATGATGCGCCCTTCAAGGAAGAGCACATCTGGGAAGCGCGTGAATCTGGTCTGCCGGCTTCCGCGCGAGTTCCGAATGAGCCGGATACCTGGGAAGGGTGGGAGGATTCCGCCGTGCCGGTGGAAAATCTCGCCCCCTATCTGCGGGAGTTCCGTGCGCTCCTCGACAAGTATGGCTGGCTCTGCACTTTTTACGGGCATTTCGGCCAGGGGCTCGTGCACACCCGCATCGATTTTCCGCTGAAGACAGCGGATGGCGTGCGGGCCTATGAGCGCTTTGGGCGGGAGGCCGCGGAACTGGTCGTGAAGTTTGGCGGGTCGATGTCCGGCGAGCACGGGGATGGTCAGTCGCGTGCGGAGTTCCTGAACATCATGTATGGCGACGAACTGGTGGAGGCCTTCCGCCAGTTCAAGGCGATCTGGGATCCGGCGAATCAGATGAATCCCGGCAAGGTGGCCGGCCCGGGACACATCTATCGGCGCGATGAGAATCTCCGTCTGGGCGAGCATTACGATCCGCCGCAGGTAAAGACGCATTTCCAATTTCCCGACGACAAGGGCAGCTTTTCCTACGCGTTGGAACGTTGCGTCGGGGTGGGGAAATGCCGGCGCGAATCCGCGGGCACGATGTGCCCGAGTTACATGGTGACTCACGACGAAAAGCACTGCACGCGAGGCCGCGCGCGCTCGCTTTTCGAGATGCTCCAGGGCAAAGTCATCGGCCGCAATGGCTGGCGGGACGATGCGGTCCACGAGGCGCTGGACCTCTGCCTTTCGTGCAAAGGGTGCAAGTCCGACTGTCCGATGAACGTCGACATGGCGACTTACAAAGCGGAGTTTCTATCGCACTATTATGAGGGTCGTCTGCGTCCACTCCCCGCGTACGCGATGGGATTGATCTATTGGTGGGCACGATTGGCCTCAAAAGTGCCGACGCTCGTCAATTTCTTCACCCAGACCCCGCCGTTCTCCACGCTGGCCAAGATATTCGGCGGCATCGCGCAACAGCGGCAGATGCCGAAGTTTGCCGCGCAGACATTCCGGGAATGGTTTGCCCAACGCCAGGCGCCGCCGCGCGTGGGCGTCCGGGTGGTTCTTTGGCCGGACACCTTCAATAACTTCTTCTTCCCCGAAACGCTCATCGCCGCGGTGGAAGTGCTGGAGGCGGCGGGGTGCCACGTCGTGCTGCCTCCACGGATGCTTTGCTGTGGGCGACCGCTTTACGATTTCGGCATGCTGACCGTCGCGAAAAAGCTGCTCCAGGATATCCTCGAAAGCCTGGGCGATGAGATCGACGCCGGGACGCCGCTCATTGGTTTGGAGCCGAGCTGTGTCGCCGTCTTCCGCGATGAATTGCATGGGATGTTTCCCAATCGCGAACAGGCCGGGCGTCTCCAGCAGCAGACTTTCACTCTCGCGGAGTATCTCATGAAACATGCGCCGGGCTTCGAACCGCCGAAACTTCAGCGACACGCCTTGCTGCACGGGCATTGCCATCACAAGGCGATCATGAAGTTAACCCAGGAGGAGAAGCTGCTGGAGAAGATGGGCCTCGAGGTGGACAAGCCAGACACCGGTTGCTGCGGCATGGCGGGTTCGTTTGGTTTCGAAAAGGAGAAGTATGATGTGTCGGTTGCCTGTGGGGAGCGGGTGCTGTTGCCCGCGGTCCGATCCGCTTCGCCGGATACGCTGATTATTGCCGATGGGTTCTCGTGCCGGGAACAAATCGCGCAACTCACCGAGCGGCGCGCGTTGCACACGGCGGAAGTTTTGAAGATGGCTCTCGACAGCGGACCGCGCGGACCGGTTGGGGTCCTTCCGGAGCAGTCCGGCCGTGAGCCGGAGCGCGCGGCCTTGAATCCGCTCGAAGTGGCGATCCTGGGAGGCGCCGCTTTGGCGCTGGTGAGCACGTTCATTTCCTTCCTGAGAGGGAGGAGGCGCTGATGAACTCTTCAGCCAAACCGCGGGTGGTTGTGATCACGGGAGCCTCCGCCGGCGTCGGGCGTGCCACCGCTCGCGCCTTCGCCAGGGAAGGTGCTTCCATCGGGTTGATCGCTCGCGGCCAGGATGGACTGGACGGCGCGAAGCGCGACGTGGAAGAACTTGGGGGATCCGCCCTGGCGCTACCGGTGGACGTCGCGGATGCGGAGGCCGTGGAAGCCGCCGCGGAAGAAGTAGAGCGGACCTTGGGACCGATCGATGTCTGGGTGAATGTGGCGATGACGAGTGTGTTTTCGCCGGTGAAGGAAATGCGACCGGAAGAATACAAGCGCGTCACCGAGGTCAACTATCTCGGGTATGTGTATGGAACGCTGGCCGCGCTGAAACGCATGCTGCCGCGAAATTCAGGACGCATCATCCAGGTCGGCAGTGCGCTCGCTTACCGCGGCATTCCGCTGCAATCAGCCTATTGCGCCAGCAAGCACGCCATCCAGGGCTTCATGGATTCGCTCCGCTGTGAATTGCTGCACGACCACAGCAGGGTGAAGGTCTGCATGGTCCAGATGCCGGCGATGAACACGCCACAATTTGGATGGGTGAGAAGCCGAATGCCGAACAAAGCTCAGCCGGTGCCGCCGATCTATCAACCGGAAGTCGCGGCGGATGCGATCGTCTTCGCCTCTCATCATGACCGCCGGGAAATCTATGTTGGCCTGCCGACGGTGGAAGCGGTGGTCGGTAACAAATGGTTCCCCGGTCTTTTGGATCACTATCTGGGTCGCACCGGGTTCGACAGCCAGCAAACGAATGAGCCGAAAGATCCCGATCAACCGGATAACTTGTTTCACCCGGTGCCTGGCGATCACGGCGCCCATGGGAGCTTCGATAGCCGCTCCTGCAACACCAGCCTGCAGCTTTGGACCGACAAGCACCGAACCTTTCTTGGAATCTGCTGCCTGGGAATCCTGCTCTCCATGGTCACCGCGCTTTTGCCGAGGAAATGATCAGATTGTTCTGATGCTTAAAAAAGCACCGGCGGGCTTGAATGAGGGGCAACGACTAACTCCCTCCGGAGGTCATCTCCAGCCCGCCGGTGCGAATCCATCTTAGCCAGACGACATCCGAACGTCTCTCGGAAGATATCCTGAGTGAATCATCGGGAAATCCCGTATCGCCCCTAACGCCGGCGGGCCCGCGTCCGCGCCGCCTTTTTGGCGGACGCCGACCGTTGGGCCGAGGTGCGTCGCCGAGCCGCCGTGCGGGCTTGTCGGGAAAGGGCGCTTTTTGACGCGGCGGAAGTTCCCTCCCGCTGCAGTGCTTTCGTTGTGGCGCGTGAGCGGATGCGGGAAACCGGCTTGCGACGGGGACTCTTTCCCTTCGCGGAATCCTGCGCCGCCTTGTGGCGGGTGGCTGCGGAAACGCTGCCCTTTTTCGGGGGCGGCAATTTCACGCCGGCACGGCGCGCTTTCGAGAGTCCGATGGCGATGGCCTGCTTCGTGGAGCGGGCTCCATGCTTTCCGGCCCGGATTTCCTCAATTTCTTCGCGGACGAATTCACCCGCTTGCGTGGAGGCAGATTTTCCCTGCCGGCGATCCCTTGTTGCACGTTTGAGTGTCTTTTCTTTAGGCATATCCCACGTTCGCGCGGTTTGACGCCGCTGGTTGTGGCCAGAGTGGTCACGGGAAATAGTGTAAATGGAGGATGTGATTATCGGGCCGGCAGCCATTCCGGCCCAGCGATCCGAAACGACAACAGCGCGCTGCTTGCGTGCCTTCGCATCACTTTTCAAGCCTATGAGTGAATCTTCGCCTGAGCCTTGCCCCGAGATTCCTCCGAACGATGGAGGTGTTGAGGCGCCGGGGCAAACCCGGCGGCAGTTCGTTACTCGAGTGGCGGTGACCGCCGTGGGCGCCACGGCCATTCCTGCTGTTATGCAATACGAAGCATATGCGATCGATACCGCTCCCGGACGGGGGCGTCCCGAAGCCGCTCAAAAAATAGACATCAAGTTGCGCATCAATGGGAGCGAACATGCGCTGGCGGTCGACTCGCGGACCACCTTGCTCGATGCCCTGCGCGATCGATTGGGACTGACCGGCAGCAAGAAAGGCTGCGATCACGGCCAGTGCGGCGCCTGCACCGTGCTGGTCAATGGACGTCGCATTAATTCCTGTCTCACCCTGGCTGCGATGCACGAAGGGGACGAGATCACGACGATCGAAGGGCTGGCGCAGGATTCCGCTCTGCATTCCGTTCAGCTAGCCTTTATCGAGCACGACGCCTTTCAGTGCGGTTATTGCACGTCAGGGCAGATTTGCTCGGCAGTCGCTTTGTTGAAGGAGGATCACGCTCGCACGGATGACGAGATCCGCGAATGGATGAGCGGCAACCTTTGTCGCTGCGGAGCTTATACGAACATCGTCGCCGCCATTCGCGAGGCTCGGGAAAAGAAAGCCGCTGCCTTATGACGCCGTTCACTTATTCCCGTGAGACCGACCTCGCCCAGGCCACGCAGCACCTGGCCGGCAACCCGCAGGCGAAGCTGCTGGGTGGCGGCACCAATTTAATTGATTTGATGAAAATGGGTGTCGAGACACCGGCGCAATTGCTCGACATCCATCGTCTGCCGCTCGCACAGATCGAAGCTCTTCCGGATGGAGGCATTCGCATTGGCGCCCTGGCCCGGAACTCTGACACCGCCGAGCATCCGCTCGTCATTAAGAATTATCCGCTGTTGCGCGAGGCACTGCTCGCAGGGGCGAGTCCGCAATTGCGCAACATGGCGACCACTGGCGGGAACCTTTTACAACGCACCCGCTGTCCTTACTTTTACGACCCGGCATTTTCGCAGTGCAACAAACGGCGGCCCGGCAGTGGTTGCGGAGCGCTGCAGGGATACAACCGCATGCACGCGATCCTCGGGCAGAGCGAACATTGTATTGCCGCCCATCCCAGCGACATGTGCGTGGCCATGGCCGCGCTCGAAGCCGTGATCCGGGTGCGCAGTGGAAAAGGGGAGCGCCAGATCGCCTTTGAGGATTTTCATCGTTTGCCCGGCGACACGCCGGAGAAGGAAACCAATCTCGCGCCGGATGAAATCATCACTGCCGTCGATCTGCCGCCGGTTTCCTCGTCAGCGCGATCGCATTATCTCAAAATCCGGGACCGGGCCAGTTACGCTTTCGCACTCGTCAGTGCGGGTGTGGTCGTGGAGCTCGAGGGCAACCAGATCAAATGGGCCCGCGTGGCGCTGGGAGGAGTCGCGCACAAACCGTGGCGCGCCAGGGTGGCAGAGCAGGCATTGCAGGGCAAAGAAGCAACTCCCGATGTCTTTCGCAAAGCGGCTGAGGAGGCTCTCGCGGGGGCGAAAGGATATGAGTTCAATCGCTTTAAAATCGAACTGGCGAAACGTTGCCTCGTTCGGGCTCTGAATGTCGCGACCGCAATTGCGTAACTGCTGTTATGTCTACCGAGTTGAAACCCCATGCCATCGGCCAACCGCTCAGTCGCGTGGACGGTCGCTTGAAAGTGACCGGCGCCGCCAGGTATCCCGCCGAGTTTAGGCCGCCGAACCTGGCCTGCGGGTTTCTGGTGGGCAGCACCATCGCGAAAGGGGCGATCCGCTCCATCGACGTCACGACCGCGGAAAAGGCACCGGGAGTATTGGCCGTGCTGACCCATCAGAATGTTCCCAAGCTCACCGAGCCACCCAATGCGAAGGATTCCGGGGGAATTCGGATTGAGGAACGCATTCCGTTTTCGGACGCCAAAATTAACTATGCCGGTCAGTATATCGCGGTGATCGTCGCGACCACTTTCGAAGAGGCGCGATATGCGGCCGGTTTGCTCCGCGTGGATTACGAGGTGGAACGATTCGCGCTGACCAAGGAAGATGCTCCCGATACGGCCAAACAACCGGAGGAGAGCATTGGAGAAAAGCTGCAACAGCGCAAAGGTGAGATCGCAGCTGCCCTGGCCAAACCGGACTTGGTCAAGATCGAGGAGACTTACTCCACGCCGACGGAAACGCATAACCCAATGGAGTGCTCCGCGACGATTGCCGAGTGGCCGGATGCGCAGCATCTCGTGCTTTACGATGCGACCCAATACGTGAAGGGGGCGCAAGCGGTGGTGGCGCAGGCTTTCAATTTGCCTCGAGAAAATGTGCGCATCATTTGTCCGTTCGTCGGAGGCGCCTTTGGCTGCAAGGGCCCGGTGTGGCCCCACACGATTGCCGCGGCGATGGCGGCTCTCGTCGTGAAACGACCGGTGCGCATTGAGGTAACGCGGCAACTGATGTTCAGTGGCACCGGGCACCGGCCGCCGACGTTCCAAACCATCGCGCTGGCGGCCAGCCGGGATGGCAAATTGCAAGCGATCCGCCACAAGAGCGAGATGCTTACTTCTCCGGTCGGCGCTTGGGTCGAGGCCTGCGGGATCGGTTCCACGAACGTTCTCTACGACGCTCCGGCCATTGAGTTCAGTCATACCGTCTACACGGTCAATGTCTCGCAACCCTCCTTCATGCGCGCACCCGGGGAGTGTCCGGGGACCTATGCGGCCGAGTGCGCCATGGATGAACTTGCCTATGCCCTCGGTATGGACCCATTGCAATTGCGGTTGGTCAATGATTCGCCCAACCATCCGCTCAAAGGTGTCCCGTGGTCCACGAAGCATTTGCGCGAATGCTATGAGGTCGGCGCGGAACGGTTTGGCTGGAACAAGCGCCAGCACGCACCGGGTTCCATGAAAGACGGTCGATTGTCGATCGGGTGGGGCATGGCCACGGCGACGTACCCGGCGAAGAAATGGGACGCGGACGTGCACATCCAACTCCACGCAGGCGGCAAGACCATCGTCAAGTGCGCCTCGCATGACCTCGGCACGGGCGCCTATACCGCCTTCACTCAAATCAGCGCCGATGCCATCGGAGTGCCGGTTGAAGATGTGGTCTTCGAACTCGGCTCATCGGATTTTCCTTATGGCCCCGTGGCCGGTGGCTCGAATTCGACGGCCACCGTCGGTTCGGCCATTGTCGCCGCTGCCCAAAAGCTGCACGAAAAATTGGCCGGTCTCGCATTGGCCGACAAAGAATCGCCGCTCGCCGGCGCCGAGGCGAAGAAGATAGCCCTCGTCGGCGCACGTCGATTGGGTGACGGCTCCAAATCGGTTTCTTTTGACGACATTCTCCATGGCGCGGGGTTGAAATCGATCGAGGCGCAAGGCGGCATCAAAGAGGAGGAAAACAAGAAGCTCGGTTTTCAAAGTTTTGGCGCGCATTTTTGCGAGGTCAACGTCGACCCCGAGTTGTTGTCCGTGCGAGTCAGTCGCTTTGTGAGCGTGATGGATTGTGGGCGGGTGATTAATCCCAAAACCGGGGGCAGCCAGATCCTCGGCGGTGTGGTCATGGGCATCGGTATGGCGCTCGAGGAGCACACGGTCTACGATCGACAGACCGGACTCCCTGCAACCCGCAACCTCGCCGACTACCACGTGCCGGTGAATGCGGATATTCCGGCGATCGAGGTGCATTTCGTCGGCGAGCCGGACTTCGCTTTCAATCCCATGGGCAGTCGTGGCATGGGAGAAATCGGGATTACCGGCGCGGCGGCGGCGGTCGCGAATGCCGTCTTTCATGCAACCGGCAAGCGCGTCCGCGATTTGCCGATCACCCTGGATAAACTCCTGGTCTGAAGCACGCGTCTCATGAGTGAATTCGCCCGCCTCGTTGCTCATTGGTCACAGCACCGTTCGCGCCGATTCAGCATGGCCACCGTGGTCCGCACTTCCGGTTCGACGTATCGCCGGGCAGGGGCGCGAATGTTGATCGACGATAGTGGGGAAACGTTCGGGCTGGTGAGCGGGGGATGCCTGGAAGCGGAAGTCTCGAAGCACGCGGCCGAGACTTTGCGCAGCGGCCGCCCTGAGCTGCTGGCTTTCGATACGCGGGCCCAACTGGGCTGCCGGGGCACGGTGGAGATCCTCGTCGAGGCCTTCGCGGAAAAGAGCGCCGAGCAGTTGTTTTCCACCGCGCGCGGATGTTTTCAGCAACGCCGGACCCTCATTGGTGCCACTCTTTTCGGGGACGATGAGCCCAGCGATATTTCGTTTGGCTCTTATCCGATTTCCACCGATGGCATTCATGCACTCGCCGCGACGGAGCTTCCGGGAACCGATCATCCGAGGCGGTCAGGCGGCGCTCGAAGCGGACCGAATCCTGACCCGCCGCTGCGAACTGCATGGCGCGAGCTCCGAGGCTTTGTTCCATCCATTGCGTCCGCCGTTGCAATTGTACGTCTTTGGCGCTGGTCCTGACGCGCTCCCAGTTTGTGCATTCGCGGCGCAACTGGGTTGGAAGGTGACCCTCGTAATTCATCCATCGCAATCTCCGCCGGCTGTCGATGGCCGCTATTCGATTTATGCAGCCGGTCCGGAGGAGATTGTATCGCTCTCGTTCGATCAACGGACAGCGGCCGTCGTCATGACGCACAACTACGGCCGCGATCTCGCCTATCTTGCGCGACTCCTGCCCCTGCGTCTGCCGTATCTTGGATTGCTGGGCCCACGCAATCGCCGCGAGAGCCTGCTCGGAGACTTGACCTCCTATGGCACTGCTTTGGATGAGGCGAGCCTGGCTTCGCTGTATAGCCCGATCGGCTTAAACATCGGCGCCGATACCCCCGACGAAATCGCCCTTTCGATATTGGCGGAAATCAAGGCGGTGTTCGCCAGTCGGCGCGCGGGCTTTCTGCGGGACTCTCGCGCTCCGATTCACGCCACCGAAGTAGCGGCGCTGGCATCGCCTGTCCTGACGTGAACGCTGCCGCCCTCATCCTGGCCGCCGGGACCTCGAGCCGATTGCACACGCCCAAGCAGTTGGTGCGCTTTCGAGGGGAGACGCTGCTGCGCCATGCGGCGCGAGCCGCTCTGAGTTCACGATGTAGCAACGTCATCGTAGTGACCGGAGCTCATGGCGAGCGATGTGCTTCAGAGGTCGCCGGTATGCCCGTCACCGTTCGGCACAACCCACGATGGGCCGAGGGTCTTTCCAGTTCGATCCGCGCTGGCATGGCGGTGATCGCGGAGCGGGCGTTGATGCCGGATTGTGTGGTGTTGTTGGTTTGCGACCAACCCGGCCTGGACGCCGATTTGATCAACCGCCTCCTTGAGACACATAGGGTGACGGGTTGCGGGATCGTGGCATCGCATTATGCGGGAATCCTCGGCGTTCCCGCGCTTTTCGCCGCCAACTACTATCCGGCCCTGACGGCGCTGGAGGGAGACCACGGAGCGCGCCAATTGTTCCAACGGTTTGCAGACGATTGTGACGCAGTCTCGTTCCCCGATGGGATCAGAGATATTGATACCCCAGCCGATCTCCGGCTGATTTCACAGTCTCTAACACCGTGATCCCTCGGATGCCGGCCTGAAATCCGCGGAGTGAAAAGTTTGGGTGACGAAGATCGCACAATTACCCGCCCCAATTGTCCAAACTATGTGGCCCCGAGAAAACTCCGGGAGTCACAAACGAACATAGATTGGGAGGTAAATTAGCAATGCAAGAAATAAGAGAACAAACAACTCAGGCGCGATCGTATATGGACCAGCCTGAAAAAGACAAATCGCTGGAATTTCTGAGTGGCGGTATGGGTATCGAGGCGATCGCCGGGATTGGGACAGTCGTTCTGGCGATCCTGGGCCTGGCGGGTGTGATACCGGCTTACATGACGGCCATTGCAGCGATCGTGGCTGGCGCGGGCTTGTTGCTGGGTGGCGCTTCCATCGCCAGCCGGCTGGATTACCTGCGCGCCCATGCGGCTAATGAAGCGAAATTCGGGGAATTGAGCGAAGGCATGGGTGGCGAGTTCCTCGCCGGGTTGGGCGGTGTCGTGTTAGGTATTTTGTCGCTCATCGGCATCGTTCCGGCGACTCTATTGCCCATCGCGGCCATCGTCCTGGGCGGCGGCCTGCTCGTCGGCATTGGCGCGGTCGGCCGGTTGAACAAATACCCGACCTTTATGGAGGGTGAAACGCACACGGATTATGTGGCGCGTCAGACGACCTCGAGCGCGGCGGGAACGCAGTTGCTCGTGGGCTTTGCCAGTATCGCGCTGGGTATTCTGGCGTTGGTGGGCTTTAGCTGGATGACGCTCACCCTGGTGGCGTTTCTGTGTGTGGGGTGCGCTACCTGGTTCACGGGAATGTCGCTTGGCGGCCGTCTCCAGGCGGCGCTGCACCATCACCTGCACCACTGGTAGGTTCACGCAGAAGCAGGAATAAAGAAGGGGGCTTTACCCGGAAGGGTGGAGCTCCTTTTGTTTTTGGACCTTGGAATCGGGGACGGACCTGAAGCGCGCGGTGGCCTCCGGTGACGAATTTCACGTGCGTCAACCTTCGCCCCTCGACGATCCGCGGCGCCGCATTCTGTTTGTGCGCAGAAGATCAGAATATCTATGAGCCGGAACGTCGCCCAAAAGTTGATTGAAAGTCATCTTGTCGCCGGACGCATGGACCCTGGCGACGAGATAGCGCTGAAGATCGATCAGACACTCACTCAGGATGCCACGGGAACGCTCGTCATGCTGGAACTGGAAGCGGCGGGACTGGATCGAGTGCGGACGGAGTTATCCGCCCAATACGTCGATCACAATCTCGTGCAGGACGATTTTCGGAACGCCGACGATCATGTGTTCCTGCGCAGTGCGTGCCAGCGGTACGGACTCTGGTTCAGCCGTCCGGGCAATGGCGTGAGCCATCCAGTGCACATGGAGCGTTTTGGAGTCCCAGGAAAATCACTGCTTGGCTCGGATAGCCACACTCCGGCGTCCGGCGCCCTCGGCATGTTGGCGATTGGCGCCGGCGGTCTCGAGGTCGCTCTGGCCATGGCCGGCCTGCCGTTCCATGTTCGCATGCCGAAAATCTGGGGCATTCGTCTTACCGGGACGCTGCCAGATTGGGTGAGCGCCAAGGATGTAATTCTCGAGATGCTCCGTCGTCATGGCGTAAAGGGCGGGGTCGGTTGCATCTTCGAATATTTCGGAGACGGCCTAGCATGTCTCTCGGCGATGGATCGTCACGTGATTGCCAACATGGGCGCGGAACTGGGAGCGACGACTTCGGTATTCCCATCCGACGAAGCAGTGCGGCAATTCATGCAAACGCAACAGCGCGGTGACGAATGGCGGGAGATTCTCGCGGATACGGATGCTGCCTATGATGAGCAGGACGAAATCGATCTTTCGCGCCTCGAACCGCTCATCGCCTGCCCGAGCAGTCCGGGAAATGTCGTCCCGGTGCATGAAGTCGCTGGGCGCGAAATCTATCAAACCTACATCGGTTCGTCAGCCAATCCGGGACTGCGGGATTTTGCCGTGCCGGCGATGATGGTGGATGGGCGGCAGATCGACAATCGAGTGTCTTTCGACGTGAATCCCACCTCGCGGCAGATTCTGGAGAACCTCGTGGAACTCGGCTTTCTCGGGAAAATTGATCCATGCAGGTGCGCGCATTCACCAGGCGGGCTGCAATGGGTTGCATCGGGCATGGGGGCAGGCCCCGGCGACAGGGGCGCATCAGTCTGCGCACCGTTCCGCGCAATTTTCCGGGACGCTCCGGAACCAGGGAAGACCAAGTCTATCTCTGCAGTCCAGAGACGGCCGCGGCTTCCGCACTCCTGGGAGTCATCACCGATCCTCGCACCTTGCCGATGAAATACCCTCGTTTCTCGGAACCGAAAACCGTGCGCGTGAATACATCGATGATGCAGCCCCCGCCTCCGGCCGGCACGACTGCGACGCTCGAAAAAGGGCCGAATATTCAACCTTTGCCTGACTTTGATCCACTTCCCGACGAACTCGAGTGCCCGGTGCTTTTGAAAGTAGGCGATAACATCTCCACGGACGAAATCATGCCCGCGGGAATGCAGGTGCTTCCGTATCGGAGTAACATTCCGGCGATCAGCCAATTCGTCTTCCGTGACGTCGACAAGGATTACGTCAAGCGAACGGACGAGCACCAACATCGTCCATCGATCATCGTGGCAGGGGAGAACTACGGACAAGGTTCCAGTCGTGAGCACGCCGCCCTGGCTCCACGTTATCTGGGTCTGCGAGTCGTCATCGCCGTGAGTTTCGCGCGCATTCACTGGCACAATCTCGTCAACTTCGGGATTCTGCCGCTGATCTTTACCGACGCCAGGGATTTGGAAAGCATCGAGCTGGGCGATATTCTCGTTCTGCCGGAGCTGCGAACGTGCGTCACCAAGCGCCAACCGATTGAGGTGACTCATCAGCGGACAGGGGAAAGGCTGAAGGTTAAACATCAACTGAGTGACCGGCAGGCAGAAGTGATCCTTGCCGGAAGTTTGCTCACCGTCGTGCGTCGAAAACTGCTGCACGATTCTCCGATTTAGCCGCCCCAATAGTCATTCTGCCAGACGCTAGGGTCGACCGATCCACCACATCGCCGCGGCCATCGCAGCCATTCCCAAGTCTTCCACCAAGGCGACAGTCGAAAGCGGCACTTTCAGGACATTGCCCATGCACGCACATTCGAGGTCGAGCCCTTTGCGCAGCGCATTGCAGACTCCGAGCGCACCGAAGATCATTACCACCACGGTGATGGCATAAATCGCTTCCAGGTGCCAGCGGGCCAGATAGCCCAGACCAAGTCCGCATTCGATGAACGGATAAACGTGAGCGTAAAAGCGCAGGCGTTTCGCCAGAAGATCGTACATCTGGAATCCATCGGCGAATCCCTCCATGTCGAAGAATTTGAAAAGGGAGAAGATGACGAGGAAGAATCCCATGAAATCCTGCATCCACTCCATCCAGTGCCAGGTGCCATAAGCAATCTCCTTGGCCGCCGCCGCCGCCAGCGCGGCGGCCACGATGACCAGCAGAGGAATATAGTCTGTCCATCGGGAACCCCGGCCTTTTTGCCGCTCGTGGACGGTATCCCTATTTGATTTGGAATCGGAAGACTCCGATTCCACCGGTCGTTCGGAATGTGTTGAAGAATTCACGGGTGTTTTCGGGGAACGAATTGTCGCGTTCATCCGATAGAAAAGCTTCGTGGCGGAGATGTTCCGCGGTTCTGCCGAAACCTCCGTTGTCAGCTCTCCGCTGGTTCGAGTGGGTGGCTTACGACGTGGTGAACTGCGACAAATGATGATGGTGGTGAAATTCGTGGCAGTGAGCGCGAAGCGCCCCAACCACTCTCTTTGTCATCCTGAGCGCAGAGAAGGAGCCTAAGCGACAGAACGGAGTCGAAGGACCTCCAATATCCCGGGCGAAGGCGGTGAGAGAAATCAGGCCGTGGATACAGTGCCGCACTTGAAGCTCCGCGCGAAAACCCACAGATATTGGAGGTCCTTCGACTCCGCCCATGCTTCCCCGCTCCGCTCAGGATGACAAAGAGGGTGGTTGGGGCGCTTCGCGCTCACTGCCGCGATTTCACCGCGCGCGTACGTCAGGTTGTAGGCCACTTACTCCCAATGGCAAAGAGCTCCCTTATTGGTGCCGCACACTATTCCCCCTCGAAATCGATTTCGGACATCGGCGGAAGATATTCCCACGCGTAGGAGCGTTTCCAGTAGCCGGCATTTCGCTCTTCATCCTGCGTGAACTGATATCGGTAACAATCCGCCCGGATCTGTTTTGGTGGTTCGCCGGGAAAGGGATTGTGTCTCAAGAGCGCTAAAATCCCGGCGTCGCCCTGGAGAAGTTTCTGCACGAGGCACATGAACCACGGATTCAATTGGGGGAGGGAACCCGGTAAAAACCACATCTGCCAGTCGAGCTTGTAATGGTAGGGCGAAACGAATGACGGTGGGCGCCGAGGGTTGCCCGGTTTCGCCTTGAACTCATACTCCCGCCATTCAGCCGAGTCGTCTGGATATCCAGCGAGGGTGCCTTTGATGACGATCTCCAACCGCTGGCGAGTGACCGCACCAAAGGCTCCATAGGTGTTAACCAAATGCAGCGGCTCAAAACTCGCGTTCATCACTTGGCGGGCTGAGAACAAATTGCGAGCGGGTTCAACGCTGCGCCAGATCACCAGCACGACCAGGCAGGCCACGGCGATCTCATGCGGCCTATTGATCATCTGCGATTCCAAAGACGGAACCGAAAGGAAGTGGCCGAGGCAGCGATCGTCGAAACACGGAATGCAAAGGACGATCGTGAGATAGTTGAGCCAGGAGAGGTTGCCACTGAAGATCAGTGTGAGCTGGAAAAAGATCGTCAGAGCGCCGGCAAAATTGCAAAGCGGATGAGGCGCGAAGTAAAACCAGGGAACCACCAACTCCACGAAGTGATTGAAAATGACGCCGGCCTTGTGGACCGCAGGGGGCAGCCGATGAAAAGAGCGGCTCAGCGGATTGGGTGAAGGCTGGGTCTCGTAGTGGTAAAAGAGACAAGTCAGATTACGCCAGCAAGGATCGGCGCGGAGCTTGATCATTCCCGCGCCGAACATGACCCGAAAGAGCAGCCAGGTGATAAGCCACATCAGCACGGTGGGAGGGGGCGAGTCTGAGGAACCGAGGAAAATGGCGAGGAAACCGGATTCCAGCAGCATCGTTTCCCACCCGAAGCCGTAAAAGACCTGCCCTGCGTTCACGAGAGATAGATAGATTAGCCAGAGCAGAAACCAGACGGCCGTCGAAACACCGAGGCCAAATGATTCCGAGAAGCCGGTTACGGCGGCGATCGAGAGAACGACTCCACACCAGATGATGGTCGTCACAAACCGATCGGAGTGATTCATCCAAAAAATACTCGGTGCATCCCAGAACCGAAGACGGGGCAGAAAGCGAGCGACCGGCAGCAGACCGCGCATCCCCAGGAGCGGGATGAATTGATTGGCCGCAATTAGGAATGCGATGAGATAGATCGCCCCCAGTCCGCGCTGGAAACAGAGGCGCGTCAGCCAATAGTTCGTGGTGAAGTGGAGATCCCACACAGGAAATTAACGATGTCGTGAGGGGCTATTTAAATCGGTTCGGGCGGGGCGCGCTCCATGGTCTTGTCGCGATTGGGTTGATAACCGGCCGGCAAATACGGGCGATTCCTCACGCACACGCGAATAACAAACGTATGGGCATTTCACTGAAGCCGAAACACCTGCAGCTTTACAAAGACGTTCTGCTGTTGCTGGTAAAATACGGGCATGGGGATTTGGTAAAAGGCGCCCCGATCATTGACGATTCGCTGGACTACGGTTCGCCGCCACCAGTGCCGGCGGAGGCGAAGGAATTGGCCGCGGACCTGGAAAAGCTCGGCCCGACTTTCGTCAAGTTCGGCCAGTTGATTTCCACCCGCGCGGATTTTGTTCCGCCTTCGTACATGAACGCGCTTTCGCGTTTGCAGGACAATGTGGAGCCGTTCTCTTTTGGCGAGGTGGAGGCCATCGTCGCGGTGGAAATCGGCGCCCGCCTTTCCAAGGCATTTTCGGAATTTGAAAGCACGCCCATCGCGGGAGCTTCGCTCGGCCAGGTCCACCGTGCGGCGTTGCGCGACGGCCGTCCCGTGGCCGTAAAGGTTCAACGCCCCCCACGTGCGCGAGCAAGTGGCCGAAGATTTGGAGGCCATGCAGGAAGTGGCGCAGATCCTCGACGATCATACCGAAGCGGGGCGTCGCTACGGATTCACTCGAATGGTGGAGGAGCTTCGCAAATCGCTCCTGCGGGAGCTCGATTATCGGCTCGAGGCGGGCAATCTCCGGCTGCTCGGTGAAAAATTGGCTGGCTTCACCAAGATCGTCGTTCCGCAACCGATCGACGACTATTCCACGAGCCGCGTCCTGACGATGGAGTACGTCACCGGCCGGAAGATCACCAAACTCAGTCCGCTGGCCAAACTCGACATCGATGGCGAAGCCCTCGCCGAGGAACTATTCCGCGCCTATCTCCAGCAAATCCTGGTCGATGGCTTCTTTCACGCCGACCCGCATCCCGGCAACGTCTTCCTGACCAACGACGGGCGTATTGCCTTGCTGGATCTCGGCATGACGGCGCGAATCGATGGCACATTGCAGGAACAGTTGCTGAAGTTGTTGCTCGCCATGTCGGAGGGGCAAAGCGACCGGGCGGCCGACCTGGCCATTCGGATCGGCGAGCCCAAAGAGGATTTTGACGAACTGCAGTTTCGGCGGCGGATGGCCGAAATGGTCGCGGAGCAGCAGGACGCCACGGTGAGCCAAAGGCAGGTGGGAAAGGAAGTCATGCAGATCAAGCTCATCGCCGCCGATGCTGGTATCCGGGTGCCGCCCCAGCTCACCATGTTGGGCAAAACTTTGCTCAACCTCGATCTGGTGGGTCGCACGCTCGCCCCCGATTTCGATCCGAACGAATCCATTCGCCGCAATGCCGCGGAAATCTTTCGTCAGCGAACGATGAAGACCTTCAACAGCGGTACTTTTTTCACCGCCATGCTCGAGACCCGGGAATTGATCGAAAAGCTGCCCATGCGCCTGAATCAGCTCCTGGAATTACTCGCGACGAACAAGCTGCGACTAAACGTGGAAGCCATTGACGAAGATCTGCTCATGGCTGGAATGCAGAAAGTTGCCAATCGGATTACGCTTGGCCTCATTCTGGCCGCACTCATTGTCGGCGCTGCGATGCTGATGCGAGTGCAGACGGATTTCCGCATCTTCGGATATCCCGGCCTGGCCATTCTCTTTTTCCTCGGCGCGACGGCCGGTGCGGCTCTTCTCATCTGGACCATTCTCCGGGGAGACACGAAGCCCAAGTGAACCGCCAGATCCAGTAAGCGTTGAAATCTGAACCGGAGCCCGGAGTTATCTGGTCCCGCGCGATTCGGAAAGACTGCGGCCGATGAGGCCGAGGACGTGCCGGAGCTGATCGAGCGAACGCTCACCCAGGTTGGGCGACAACAGGATATCTTCGGCGTGTAAAGCAGTCAGTTCTCCCAGCGTCCGGACCCCCATGCGCCGCAGGCCATTGGCGATCCGCGTGGGCAAAGGCAGGTCCCGGATCGGGGTGTGGTTCGGGAGCACGCGGGAGGGTCGATCGAGGGCCGCGAGCGCCCGCGTCGCTGCTATTTCGGTGATCTTCGCGATGTGCTCCGCCACTGCTTCGGCGACCAGCTTTTTCAGCGTGGTTTCAAACGCGGGATCGAAAGGGATCGTTGGCGAATGGGATGAGGCAAAAGTCGCGAGAGCGGCTTCTTCAGTGTGGGTTGCGGATTCTTCCTGTGGTGTCGCTAAACGGACCATAAGCGGGGATGGGAATGGAGAAATTATCTCTGGATCGAAGCGGTTGATTCTTCGGCCTTCTGCCAGACGCGCACCCAATCCACGTCCATGCTGTTCGGCAACTTGCTGCGATCGAGGCGGCCCGCTTCCCAATCGGCAGTGAACAGGCTCAGAATCAGGTATTCAGGCTGATGAGAAACACCCTCGGTGACGCGCATCGTTTCGTGGCCATCGACGCGAAAGATGTAACTCTCGGGCGACCACTCGACGGAAAAGATGTGGAAGTCATCGCTCGTCAGTTCGCCCGGCTCGAGGATGCCGTGCAAATCGACCATGTGACCGATCCGATTCTTTTTGCGATCCTCGGGTTTTCCCCAATAGACATTCGAGGCGGTGGAACTGTCTTTGCGATCCGCGCCAAACCATTCGACCACATCAACCTCGGCGCCGCTGCCTGCGGCATCGCTCGCGTCTTTTTCGGCCTTGCCGGGCTGCATCCAAAAACTTCCGTGCTGGCCCTGCTGGCGGGGAAACTGGATGCGCGCGGCCATGATGCCGTACGTGGCTTCAAACTTCTTCTGGGTGCCGATCATGCCGTTTTGCAAGACGCCGTCCTTGTCCTTCACCCACACGTGGAGCAAGCCGTGGCCATCGAGCGAGATACAGTCTTTGGAGAGCACGGCATTTTCCCGCTTCCCGAGAGAGCGATAGCTCCATTTGGTTTCGTCCAGCGTGCCGCCGTCGAATTCGTCGTGCCACACCATCCGCCATTGGCCGGCGTCGGCGGCGGAGACGCCCGGTGGGATGAGTTCCGATTCCGAGACGCTGGTCGCGATTTCGGGCGAAGCCTCCGCGCTTTCAGATTTTGGCGCGAAGGACAGAAGCCCCGTCAGCGACAACACCGTCCCAGCCAGCCATCGGCGGCAGGAAAGAGAGGACGATCTTTTTGAGACGGATAAGGAAGGTGAAAAAAGGCGGGGCACGCAGAGAATTTAGAACAATGGCGCGATTTTGTCGTGTAACATGAATTCGCTACAAAAAACGGGCGCACCGTGCTCGTGCGACAGTCAAAGCCATTGGATCGTGATGAACATAAGCGGTCGCCCGGATGGCGGGATTACCGATTTTCACCGGGCAATAGGGGGAGTGAGGCGGAGGAGATGGGAGCGAAGCAAATGTCTGTTCCCGGAATCTGACTTTGGTTCGCATGGTCCGGACGTTCTATTTTTCCTGCTGGAGAGGCCTTCGGGGCCATCGCTGTGTAGAGAGTCGTGCGCTCCTTTTGGCCGGCTGGCTTTCAGACGGATAGGGCGGAAGTCCCCATCGGTAAATCGCGCTTGCTTGGAGGCACACGTTCCGGGCCGAGCCCAGGTGAAATCTCTATTCTGTGACAGGGGGTTGTTCTCGGATTGGGTCTTCCATCGGTCTGTCTCCTATTCAGCCCCCGGATAAAGTTCGGGGGCCTGCGGCTGCGACGAAACAGACACCGGTGACCCCTGCGGTTCCGAGGATTTTTGCCAGACGCGCACCCAATCGACTTCCATTTTCGTCTGGCTCTTTTGGCGACTCCCAAAGCCACCCTCCGGGACAGCACCAGCCCAGCCGCGGTCCGCCACTTCGCAGGTGAACAGGAGAAACTCCGGCCGCTGCGAGACGGCCTTGTCCGTGGTCCACTGCTCGTGGCCGTCGAGGTAGAAGACATATTTCTCGGGCGTCCAGAGCACCGCATAGGTATGCCAGTTGTCCTGCAGAGACGGCGCCCCGGGTGCGGGGTGGCCGGGGTGGCCCGTGGATTGGTGGTGCTCCCCGTAGCCGTCCCAGTGCAACGCCATCCCTTGCAGATTGGTCGCGTCGTTGCCGGCACCGGTGCCGAGGCCATAGACCGCGCGATGCTCTACGATGTCGATCTCCGCGCCGGCCTTGGCCACGTCGCCGAGCGGGTTGCCGAGGGATGGCGAGGAGAGCCAGAAAGCTCCCCATTGGCCGGGTGAATTGTGAAACCGGATACGCGCCTCGAAGCAGCCGTAGGTCGTCTCAAACTTCCCCCGGGAATTCAGGAAACCGGTGCGGTGCTTCCCTTCCTCGGTCCAGGTCGTGATCGTCATGATACCGTCGCGCACGCTCACGGCATCCGGCGTGTTTTGGGTGTCTTTGCGTGGCGTGGCTTGCGCAGTCCATTTCGTCTCGTCGAGCGCAGTGCCGTCGAATTCATCGCGCCAGACGAGTCGCCAATGCGCCGCTTCGGCGGCGTTGATGCCTGGCGACTCAGGCTCAGGATTCCCGCTGACCGCCTCGCCGGAGCTATTCGCTTGCCCGACGAAGAGCGCAAATCCACTGGCGAGCAAGGCAACCACCGTCGACCGGCCGCGGCGGGATATGGATCTCTGCTGGGAGCGTGAAGGCGAAGACGAGGGAGGCATCGACTCCAATCATGGCGGAAATTCGGGATTTCTGCCTGTAGCCAAAACTCGCTATACGCGGAACGGCGCCTCGCACGGAGGTGACGAATGGGGCTGAAGTCAAGTGAGGGAGCATGGCGAGTTTACGCTATATACGGATTGGGCATTTTTACGTGGAATGACTGCAGATTCTCCCCACCCCCATTCGGCCCGACGGGCGGAATAGCCCGACACCAGTCGAGTGCAATGCCCCCAGAACTATGCAACAGCTCCCCCTCGTCCTCCAACTGCGTTCCCGCGCATCGTCTACTTTCGTAGCATTCGCGATATTCGGCCGCGGCCCTGCTGCCGATCGCCCGCTCTCCGCGATTTCCGCCCCAGAAGGAGGAGGGCATCCATGCGTCGCCAAGGTGAAACGATGCAGTGCGATTCTCCGCGTATTTGCGATCCTGTTTGTTTTGGTTTTGGGGGGCGGAGGATTGCTTCACGCCCAGCAGGATCTGGAAAACACGGTTCCGGCAAATTGGGCAGCCAGCACAGGCACGCTCTCCATTTCTTCCAACCATTACAAGATGGGTTCGCAGTCGCTGCGTTGGAACTGGACAGGCGGCGATGTCATTACCGTCAGTAACCCCGGTATCAACGCCGCGAACGTCCTGGCCTGGGGTCAGAACACCTGCAACTTCTGGGTCTGGAACGGCACGCCCATTCCGGGCGGTAAACTGCACGTCGCGTTCATGAACGGTAACGTCGCGCAGTATTGGTTCGATTTCTATGTCAACTACACCGGTTGGCGGCGTGCGCTGCGTAGCTACCGGTATGACATGGGGCACATCGCCAATGCCTCGACGACTTTCACCTCCGTGCAGATCTCTGCGCCGGCTTCGGGAAGCGGTACCGTGTACCTCGATGCGGTGACCTGGGTGGGGAGCGGTATTCAGCGAGTTCAAGATGCGCAGAACGTGGATACCACCGGCTACAATTCGAGTTCCCTCTGGTATTCCATGTACGGCAACGCGCCGGACATCGCGACCGACTCGCCCACCGCGGTCGAGCTTTCCGATCTCGCCACTTTGCGCAGTCGCTGGCTGGCCTCCGCCAAGGGTGGCTCCGCTCCGAGCGCCTCATCGGTGACCTCGGCCCAGAGTTCCTTCGCCGCAATGAATATTGTCCAGGACGCCAACGGCATCCGAGGCCAGGTCGTCAACGATCCCACGTCGATCGATGCCGCTGGCTGGCCGGTTACGCTGGCGAAAGACTACGTTTGGGGCACGTCCACCGGAACGACGAGCGGCAATGATGTGGTGCTGCTCGCCCAGCACTTCATGGATCAGGGGTTCGCGGCGAACAGTAACCTTGTTCCTGGTATCTGGTATAACTACGTCAATATTCCCACGGCGCTGATCCTGACGGCACCCGCGTATGACCCGGCCACCAAGGCGCGGCTTTGGGATTATTTTCGCTGGAATTTTTATACGACGGGGGAATTCTGGACCACGAATTGGGATCCAAACTCCGACGACGTCTACTGTGGGATCAATTCCATGTTGGGCGCGATCCTGTTCCTCACGCCCAACGACACCGAAGCCGTTCGCCAACTCAAGGGACTTCAGCGCTGGTTGGAGCGCTGGCTCGTTCCCACGCAAGGCTGCGCCGGTGTTATCAAGCCCGATGGCGTCAGCTTCCACCACAACTCCCATTACAATGGGTATATGTACGCCTACAAGCCGCTGATCAGCGCACTCTATGACCTGCGCGGCACCGGGTATCAAATCGATCAGCCCAGTTATGAGAGTCTGCGGACGGCCGTATTCGCCATGCTGCGCATGTCCGCCGACGATACGGGAACCAACACGGGCTACTACGCCAACGCGCTCTCCGGACGGAAGACATTCTCCACCGGAGTTTCGGTTTCCATGTGGGACATGCAACCGCTCGGTGTCCTCGGTGGAGTGTTCTACGGACAAAGCGCCGATCCGGTCGTGGCCCGCTATTACAACCGCCGCTTCGGGACGAGTGGTTCCAATAGTTACTCAACCTTCGTTCCCTATGGCGTGGAGAATACCCCGGACGGATTCTATCAATATAACTACAGCCCGTTGGGTATCTTCCGGCGCGCCAACTGGGTGGCATCCATGCGTGCACCGGAGCACTACTTCTGGTCCTCGGAAGTCTTTGGCCCCCCGAACGCCGGCGCCAACATCTACGGCCGGTATCAATCCTACGGCGCGCTGGAAATCCTCTACAATGGCGGCATGGCCAACAGCGGGGAGCAGATCAATGGCTGGGATTGGAATCAACCGCCCGGCACCACCACCATCGCGCTGCCGGACAGCAAGCTAGCCGCTCTGCTTACATATTACTCGGCGGACGAATACATCTACTCGCAGCTCAACTTCTCCGGCGCCCTTGCCTTCCACGACGGGCAGAGCGGCCTCTACGCCGCCAATTTCCAGGAGAGCAATGATGACGCGAATTCCAATACCACATTCATGTGGCGCAAGTCATGGTTTGCCTTTGGTTCCGAAATCGTCTGCCTCGGCTCGAACATCGCCGACAACGACACCTCCGACCCAACCGTCACCACGCTGTTCCAGGGCGCGTTGGCCTCGCAATCCACGGCCGTCACGCTCGATGGCAATGCGCTGACCGCCTTCCCCTACAGCAGCACGGCCAGCGGGGCGAATGCGCACTGGCTGTTGGACGCCTATGGCACCGGCTACATCACGCAACCGGGTGCGGATATCAACATCAGCCGCGCCACCCAAAATTCTCAGGATCAATCGGGCAATGGCACGCTGACCACCGGCAACTTCGCCAAGGTCTGGCTCAACCACGGGATGGCACCGAGCGGGGCCAGCTATGAATACTCCGTCTTCCCAAGCACAAATGCCACGGCCATGGCTTCCGCGGCCAGCCAGCATGGCAATCCGTCGACCAAGCCTTACCAGGTCATCGAGCAGGATAGTACTGCGCATGTGGTGAAATGGAATGCGACCGGCCAGGTCGGCTACGCCGTCTTCTCTACCACCGCATTGCCCGCCGACACCCAAAGCGCCGGCTTGCTCAGCGCCGTCCAGCGCCCCTGCCTCGTCATGACGCAGCCTGGCACCAATAACGACGCCTGGATGAGCGTGGTCGATCCCGACCTGAATTTTACCAACTCCCAATCGGGCTACAATTTGCCGCCGGACGCCAGTGTGGCGCGCACGCTCGACATTACCGTCAACGGACCTTGGATTCTCGACTCGTCAGATACGAACATGAGCATCGTCGCGGCGACGGCGACGAGCACGACCGTGCGCGTCACGACCCAGCATGGGTTTGCTGTGCATGTGCATCTGCTCAGTGACGCGCCGGTGGCAGTGGCCGATACCGCGACCACGCCGGGAGATACCGCAGTGACCATTCCGGTGCTGGCCAATGATAGCGACCCGGGCGGCAGTGCGCTCACCCTGCAATCCGTGACTCAAGGCGCGAATGGCACGGTAGCGATCTCCGGATCCAATGTGATTTACACGCCCGCGAGGTATTGGAATGGCACGGATAGCTTCACTTACACGATCGCCAACAATGTGGGGGCCACCGCGTCGGCGACCGTCACCGTCACTGTGACGCCGGTGAATCACCCGCCGTATTTCATGGTCAGCCCGATCAACCAACCCAACGCTATGCAAGGCAGCGCCTATTCGCAAACGCTGGCTGGCACGGCGGCCGATCACGATGTGGGGGATACGCAGACTTATTCCAAAGTGAGTGGGCCCGCCTGGCTGAGCGTGGCGGCCAATGGCACGCTTTCCGGCACGCCGGCTAGCACGGATGTGGGGATCAACTCGTGGACAGTCCGGGTGACGGATAGCCAGGGTGCTACGGCCACGGCGACCTTGAATGTCTTCGTCAACGGCGTGGTTCCGGCGGGCTCGAGTTCGACGGACATCGGCAGCGTTGGGCTGCCGGGCAGCGCCGGGCAGAGCGGGGGAACCTATACCGTGAACGGCTCCGGAGCTGACATCTGGAACTCAGCAGACGCATTCCAGTTCGTGTCCCAGACGCTGAGTGGGGATGGTGAAATTCGTGCCCGTGTCGTTTCGCAGACGAATACGAACGCCTGGGCAAAAGCGGGGGTGATGCTGCGCGAAACCACGGCCGCCGGTTCGACCGAGGCCATGATGGCGATCACTCCGGGAAATGGCTTCAGTTTCCAGTATCGCGCCACCACCGGCGGATCGAGTGCCTCCGTGCCGGGACCAGCCTTGAACGCCGCGCCGAACAATTGGGTGCGCCTGACGCGCAGCGGCACGTTGATCACGGGCTATGTCTCGGCGGACGGCGCGACGTGGACGCAAGTCGGCACGGCGGTCATTAGCATGGCCTCGAGCATCAATGCGGGGTTGGCCGTGACCAGTCACGATAATACGCAAATGGGCACCGCGACCTTCGACAATCTGACCGTGACACCCTTCCCGGCGCCGTGGCAGACCGTTGATATCGGCACGCCGGGGGTGCAAGGCAGCGCGGAGTATTTCAACTCCGTCTTCGCGGTCAAAGGCGCGGGCAACCTGAGCGGCACCGCGGACATCTGCCGATTTGTCTATCAGACGATGAGCGGGGACGGACAGATCACGGCGCGGATCACGGTGCCGCAAAACACCGGCACTAACACGCGAGTCGGAGTCATGGTCCGCGACACGCTCACGACTGGCGCGGAGTTTGCCTTCATGGGGGTCGATGGAAGCAATACTTTCACCTGGCGGCGCCGCAGTTCGACCGGCGGCGGTACCGCTTCCTATACCAAAGGCACTGGCACCCCGCCTAACATCTGGGTGCGCGTGGTTCGCACTGGCGGCAAGCTTTACGGCTATGAGTCCACGGACGGGGTAACCTGGACGATTGTCGACAGCGCCCCCATAGCCATGGGCACCAACGTCTATGTCGGCCTGGTGAATGCCAGCGGTGACCCGGCGACCTTGAACACGACGGTCTTCGACAACGTCACGGTGGTGCCATGAAGAAGCAGGACCTCACCGGCGCCGGCGCTGCCGGCCTCATGCCAGCCTCCGTTTTGGTGGCATCCTAAAATGGGGCGGCAAGGCCGGCGTCTATAGCGAGTTCTCGCCACATGACAATCCGGCGCACCGGGCGACAAGTTCGCTCAAAGCGCCTTCCTCATCCTCCTGCCCCGAGAAAATTCCGCGACGAACGCCCGTGTGAATGTCCTGACCCAGATTACCAACGCAGATTACGAACGGATCCAAATTTGCCGCGACGAGGCGACCGGATTGCATGCCATTGTCGCGGTGCACAGCACCAAGTTGGGACCGGCTCTGGGTGGGGTGAGCATGCTGCCCTGCAAGTCTGAACAGGAGGCACTCTCCGAGGTCCTTCGTCAGTCTCGCCGTGCGACTTTCAGGGCTGCCCTGGCGGGGCTGCCATTTGGCGGTGGCGCTGCTGTCCTCATCGGCGATTGCCGCACCCAAAAGACCCCGGCGATGCTGCACAGTTTCGCCCGCCTCGTCGACGACCTCGGCGGAAAGTTCCTGGTAACTGAGGGCCGGGGGATAGAGGCGGCTGACCTCGCAATCATCCGTGGAGTCACTCCCCACGTCGCCAGTCTTTATGGCTACTGCGATCCTTCATCCTTCACCGCCTACAGCGTCTTCCTCGGCATCGTGGCGGCGATGAAGCGCGTCACTGGAAGCGAAGATCTGTTCGGCCACAGGGTCCTCGTGCAGGGCGTCGGTCGTGTGGGTCTCCCTCTCGTCCGGCAGCTCTGCCAGGCGGGGGCCACGGTCTATACTTGCGACATCCGTGACTCTGCACTCCGGGCCGCCGTGTTCGCCGGAGCACGGGTCGTCCCTCTCAGCGCCCTCCAATCGCTGATGGTAGACGTCTACGCACCATGCGCTACGAGCGCGATTCTCAACCCGACCACGATTCCGCAACTGCGCTGCTCCATCGTGGCGGGCGCGGCGGATAATCCACTTCTCGATGAGGAGCGCGACGGCCAGGCGCTTCACGATCGTGGCATTCTCTATGTGCCCGATATCGTGGCCAATGCCGGCGGCCTCATCGCCATCTCTGCGGAAACGAAAGACGGTTACAATCCCGAGCTCGCAGTGCGAGTGGCGCGGAACATCCAGCAGACCGCGACCGATGTTCTCAGCGACAGCAGTATGTTGGGAATTCTGCCTCACCGCGCGGCCATTCGCCGGGCAGAAATGTACCTGGAAACGGCGGGCGCTGAGAGGGTGACATGGGACCGAGCCCAGCTTCGCTACCCTCTGAATATGCCGTTGCCGGCGAGCTCATCCTCGTTGGAGAGTACCGCCCTCCCTCCTGAATTGCTGATGGGAAAGGAACACCTGGAATTCCTGCGCTCACAGGCGCTGAACTCCTGATGCCAAACCGAATAGTGCGAATGAGTGCGGATGGGTCCAAATTAGGACGTGTCCTGCACATGGGATGCCGGTGGCGTTCGCGTTCGTCTGGCATCCGCTTTTCCTCATCGAGGGTAGCCGATTCCAGACTGAAGGAGATGCGCAGGTGCGGTCGGGACAGCGCGATAGAAACGCCGGCCGCCACTGGGAGAAGAGGCGATCTCCACCATTCTCGCTTCGCCGGCGGGCACGAGTCCGATCGCCGCCCATTGCCACCCATCGAGGCTGCGCTCGATGCGGTAGGCCTGATTGGCAGCGGCCGCGAAGGAGAGGTGAACCACGCGGGTGCTATCGGTCCGCTGGGGTTTCACGAAAGGGTTGTCGGGGGAGACCAGATTCATCATGGATGATAGGTCAGTAGTCGCACTCAGTCACGTGACGAGAACTCGCTATAAAAACGGCCCTGGTGTGTGATAGGATAGCGTCCTGCCTATTGCTGATGCTGTTTCCCCTCCGTCATCTGCTGGTTGCCTTCTGCGCTTTTGGCATTGGCGCACTTGTTGCGGAGCCGATCAAACTGGAACCGGTCGCCGCAACGACGGGCGCGGATTCCCGATTCGTGGAAGCGGTGGATGGAGTGGAAACCGCGGGAAATGGCTGGGTAGTGCCGCAGTCCACACCGCAAAGCGGCATCTTTCGTTGTGTTCCGCCGATGGCAGCAGGGCGGGTTCGGTTCTCGTTGGTCTTCCATAGCGGCCAGAAGGATTCCTGCTTTGGCGAGTTTTCCATTTCCGCAACGACTGACCCGAATCCTTCGTTAGCCAGCCACTGGCAAACGGTTTTTCCAAGCTCTTTTAATGCCGATCAAGGCTGGATCGAGCGGGCCTACCCGCACCTCCATTTCCGGGAACTTCCGCGCCAGTCGGAAGTGCTGGTCGGGGGTGTCTTGCCGGACGATGGCGTTACCGGAATTCGCGTCGAGGTGTGGCCCTCAACGAGGGGACCGGTCGGTAACGCGGTTTTGACCGAACTACGCATGGAACGAATGCCGCTCGCCACGACGAACATCGCCCTGGGATGTCCGGTGACGGCCAGTCACGAACTCCCGGAGAAACAATATGCCGAGTTCCTCACCGACGGGCTTGCCGGCACCTTCGCTCATCCCGCGGATCCTCACTCCAGTCCGGATTTTTATTTCGAAATCGATCTGCGTCGGACGCGGGATTTCGATCACATCTCTCTACGCGGCGTTGCACAAGCCGGTATGATCGACCGCTTTGCTCATTTGCACCTGCAGCTTTTCGATGAAGAACCGAATTCGGACACGGTGCCCGTGTGGCAGGGAGATGTCCGGAAGACACCGCCCGAAGCGGAGCCCGGGACGGCGATGGTGGTGCGCAGCGCGGATGGCCGGGGGACATTTCGTGGCCGCTATTTGCGAATTTTCAGCACGAGCAACATACCCTATTCACCGCAAATCGCGGAGGTGGAAATCTATGAGCCCATGGTTCCTTCCGGTATTCAAGTGCGGGCCGATGACCGGCCGGTAGCCGGCCGGAAAACAGTCCGCATCCCCGCCGGCGCGAACTGGCTCGCCTTCGCCGTCCAACAGCCGCCCTTGCGCGATGGCTTGAGACTCGGAGGGCGGTGGCGGATCGTAGGGGCAGGCGACGCCTGGGTGCCGGTGAATTCGCTCGGGACCATCGAAACCCGCGGATTGCCCCCGGGAGAATATATTTTCGAGGCGCAATTGCGGCACACCGACGGGGAATGGAACAACACTTCCCTGCGGTTGCCGTTCATGGTCCTGGTGCCGTGGTGGAAGAACCCGTGGGCACAATTGGTTGTGGCAGTCGCCGCCGCCGGTCTTGTCGGGCTGCTGACCTGGCACATCTCCCGTCGTCGTGTCGCCTGGCGGGTGGCCGAGTTGGAGCGCGGCGAGGAACTTTCCCGGGAACGCCGCCGCATCGCCCGCGACATGCACGACGTGGTCGGCTCCCGGCTGACGCAACTTACCGTGATGCACGAGCTTTTCGCCGCGCAGGAAACGCTGCCCGGGAAAATTCGCGAACGGCTCCAGGAATTGACCACCACGGCGCGCGATGCGGTCCGCTCACTCGACGAAGCCGTCTGGGCCATCAATCCGCGGAACGACACCCTGCAAAATCTCGCCGAGTATCTTTGCCACGCCGCGAGCCGCTATCTCCGTCCGCTCGATATCCGCCTCCGGCAGCACGCACCGGAGGAGTGGCCGGAGCACGAAGTCGGTGCGCAAAAGCGGCACCAACTTCTGCTCGCTTTCAAGGAAGCACTGCAAAACATTGTCAAGCATGCGGGCGCGAACCTCGTCACCCTCACCCTCCGTTGGGAAGATCCCGTGCTGATCATTTGCCTCGATGACGATGGCTGCGGACTGCCGCCGGACGCTATCGGCCCGGAAAAAGACGGCCTCGAAAACATGCGCACCCGCCTCGACGTCGTAGGCGGAAGCTGTATCACGCAAACTCGGGCCGAAGGCGGCACGAGAGTCGAATTTCGCCTGCCGGTTTAAGCCCTCTCTCATTATGCCCATCCGTATCGCCCTCGTCGAAGACGACCAGCCGGTTGCCCTCGCTCTGCAACAGTACTTTGCGCTGGCTCCCGCCATCACCTGCGAAGCCGTCTTTCCCAATGCGGAAGAGGCTTTGCGGAGAATTCCCAAACTCGCTCCCGAGCTTTTGTTGGTGGACATCAACCTGCCGAAAATGAACGGGATCGAGTTCGTCGGGCAGATCGTGCAGCGCTGCCCGGGCATCCTCTGCCTCATGCTGACCATGTACGAAGAAACTCCGCTCATTTTTGATGCGCTCAAGGCGGGGGCCTGCGGCTATCTGCTCAAGGAAACGCCGCCCCACGAAATCGTGGCGGCGATCGAAGAAGCGAAGGCCGGTGGCTCGCCGATGACGCCCCTGATTGCCCGGCGCGTGGTCAGCTTCTTTCAGAAACAGCCAGTGCCTCCGCCGGCCGCGCAGAGCGGTGAAGGGCTCACGGACCGCGAACGGGAAGTGCTCGATCTTCTCGCGCAGGGCTACCTCTACAAGGAGATCGGTGAAATCATGGGCATATCGACCCACACGGTGAACAGCCATAACCGGCACATTTACGAAAAGTTGCAGGTCCGCTCGCGCGGCCAGGCCGTGGCGAAGTATCGGGGGCTCGCGGAATAGCGCGCAGGGCAGTCGATAGCGGTCTATAGTGAGTACTCGCTATATAACGGATACGTGTTCGTAGGTAATGCTCGCTGGGTATGGAAGCACACCCCAGCTTTAAGAAATCGAACGTCGTCATCACTAATCGCGCCCTCCGTAGATTCGCGTTGCAGTATGCCAGGCGTTTTGTTCCGACCTTTGCTTTCTTTGCCGTTGGCATGGGGTTGGCCAGGGGCGCATCGCTTTATTGGGATACCAATGGCACCACCGCTGGTTCCGGCGCGGCCACCGGAACATGGGGTAGTAGCGCGTTCTGGTCGACGGACTCGACGGGCAGCAGCGCCACGACGGGCACCCTCCCGGCCAATGGGGATGATGTCTTTTTCTCCGCCGGCACCAATGGCACGACAGGAACGGTCACGGTCAGCGGCGCTCAAGCGGCCCATAAGATTACGATCAGTGATGCGGTGGCCATCACCCTCAGCGGAGGAACGTCGATCGATCTGGGGAGCGCGACGGCGGGTTCGGGCATCTTTGTGACCGGCGCGGGCAACAAGACGGTTTCCACGCCCATCACCATGGATAGCGCTGCGACAGCCCTGAGCTTTTCGAATACCTCGACGGGGACCTTCACTATCGGGAATGTCGCCGGGAATGCGACCGCGGGCACGCAGACCATCACCCTGGCCAATACGAACGGGAGCGGCAGCGTCGTGGTGAGCGGCAATATTAGCGATGGCTTGGGCGGAGGCAACGTGGCTGTGACCAGAAGTTCGGGATCCGGCACGATCACGCTTTCGGGAACCAACACCTACACCGGCGCCACCACGATATCCGGAATGCTGTTGTTTACCAAAGAGGTCTCGCTCTACAACGACAACACGGCCAACTGGACGGCTGCCAACCTCATCGTCAACAGTGGGGGCACCGCAGCCTTCAGTGTGGGTGGAACCGGCGAATTTACGTCGGCCGATGTCACCACCTTGCTGACTAACCTCTCGACGGTCTCCAGCAACGGTTTGAAAGCGGGAGCCTCGATCGGGTTCAGCACCACCAACGCTAGTGGTGGCACATTCACCGTTGCGAATATCATTGGAGACTCCACTGGCACTGGCGGCGGTGCGATCGGTCTTACGAAGCTTGGCACCAACGCGCTAGTGCTCTCGGGAGCCAACACCTACACCGGCGTCACCCTCGTCACCAACGGGACCGTCAACGTCCAAAATGACCAATCCGCCGCGACTGGCGGATGGACCATTTCTGATAACGGTTTCCCTGCGGCGTCCGGATCCCCGATCGTGAATTTCCAAGCGGGTTCCACAGTCGTGGTAGTCAGCGGCAAAACCGTCTCGCTTACTACCGGTGATAGCTCTGGTCAAATCATGACCCTCAATGTGGCCGGGACCGTGACGAACAACGGCAGCTTGTCGGACGGGCGTCAGAGCGCCGTAAATATCAATAACGGCGGCAACTGGACCCAGAACGGCACGATGACCATCGCTACCACTTCGAGCACGTTTGGCTCCGCCAACATGACCGTGAACACGGGCGGCACATTCACCTACAACGGCGCATCGACGATTCCTCTTAATCCCAGCGGCAACAATTCAGGCAGCGCAACTCTGAACGTAGCGGGGGGCACCTTTGTAACTGGGAAAGGCATTGCCGACGGGGTTTCAACCAACACCGGCTCGGGGGCTGCGAATATCATTTTGTCTGGCGGTGGTACACTCCGCTTGTCTGCTAACATCGCGACACTCGCGACGACTACCGGCAGCACTTTGAATTTCAACCTCGGAACCGGAGGTGGAGTCATCGATACCAACGGATTCTCCACCACCATCACGCAAAACATCGCCAACGTGAGCAGCCAGACTGGTTCCCTCACCAAAATCAGTGCGGGCAAATTGACTCTCTCCGGAACGAATAACACCTATACCGGGGCGACGAACGTCAACGGTGGAACACTGGTGGTCAGCGGCTCGCTCAACGGTACGCTCAATGTGAACGTGGCTTCCGGCGCAACGCTGGCCTCGGGCGCGACGGGATCGATCACCACCGCGACGAATGGGGAGTATCTCCGTCACTGGCGCGCTGGCCCCGGGAGACCTTGGCACCGTGGGCATCTTGACCCTGGCGCCCGGTGCGGGCGGACAACTGAGTTTCGCCTCGGGTTCGACGCTGGCCCTGGACATCAGCGGCACCAACTCCGACCAGGTCGCCTTTGCCTCGAGTGGCGACTGGCTGCTCGGTAGTGGCAATCTGACGCTCAGCCTCAGCGGCATTACCGCCGCCGACTACGGGAACACTTACACCGTCTTCCACAACGTCACGACCAGTGGCTTCAACCTCGCCGGCATCACCGGTTACGACACGGCAGACTTCACCGCCAATTTCACCCAAGTAGGCAGCGACTATCAGCTCTCCTTCACGGCCATTCCCGAGCCGAGCGCCGTGGCGTCGCTTTTCGGCGGACTCGGAATCCTTGTCGCCTGGCGCCGCCGCCGGCGCGCGAAATAAGGCGGAACTGGCCAGCGTCATTCTCTTTCCAAGCAGCAGTCCGAATTCCATCGCGAATCCGTCATAGCCGATCGGTCTGTGGTCGGCCGGATTCAGTTGGGAGGTAAACACGTCCGCGGCGTTTCTAGGGGATGCGCCGCGGACGTATTGCCTGTTAAGGGAGAACTCCGCTGCAGGAAGCGATCATCCCATGAAACACTACTCTCTCGCGATTCTGCTTCACGGGGCGGTGCTATTGCCATTTGCGGTGACGGCGGCGTTTCTGATTTTCTTCGGGCAGTATGTCGCGGCCGCTCTCTTTTCGTTTCTGCCGGCATTGATCGTCGTCGGCATCTGGTGGTTCCTGGTGCGGGCGGACGGCGGCGCCACCTTCCGGCCGGAGAACCACCGGCAGGACTAGGTCGTGTTGGCGGAGTGAGCTGAGCGACGCGTCACGCTTGCGTTTTGGAGTGCGGTGCTGCTGCGCCGCTTTTGGAAATCGCGGAGCGATGCGGGCATGGCGTTACGCAGGCGGACGAGTCGCAGAGAGAGGGCGGGATGTCTGGATCCATTTGCGCCTGTTAAAAAGCGGTGCTGCTGCCTAACCATTACCCACATCTTTTTTGAAGGTCCCGCGGAGAGAAGAAGTGCCTGCGAATCACGCAAATCACGCGAATAAAATCCTCCCCATTCGCGTTATCTGCGTGATTCGCGGGCCCCATCCGCAGTCTTTTTGAGATGTGGGTAATGCTTAGGCAGCAGCGCCGCACTCCAAAACGCAAGCGTCCATGTCCGCCGATTCGAATTCGTGAGATCGGCGCTACTTCGTTGGAGCGCCGGTGCCTTGGAAATCGCCGCCGAGGGCGAGGTAAAGGTTCACGCGTTCCCGCAGCCGGGAGGCGCGGACTTTGGTCAACTCCACCCGGGCGGCGAGGTTTTCGCCCCCGAGACGGAGGATGGTGAACATGTCGGCATGGCCCTGGTCGTATTGCTGGCGACCCAGCTTCACGGCATCGCTGCTGGCCGAGACCATTTCTCCGAGGGTGCCTTCGCGCTTGTGGAGGTAGTAGTCATTGGACAGCGCGTCTTCCACGTCTTCAAAGGCGCGCAGGGAGACGCTGACGTAAGTCGCAGCCGCGGCCTTTTGCTCCGCGGTGCGGATGTCTTGCTGCGCCTTGAGTTCGCCGCCGAAGAAGATGGGTTGCACCACACCTGCCGCGAGGCTCCAGCTGAGGGCTTCGACTACGCCGACACCGTCGAGTTGCGCGGTGCCCAGGCCGGAACTGGCGCTGAGGGAAAAGCGCGGCAGGCGCGCGGTTCGCGCTTCATTCGTGCGATGGACCGTGGCTGCGAACCGGCGTTCGGCGGCGATGATATCCGGCCGGCGCTCGAGCAGTTGGGCCGGCAGGCCGGACGGAACGGACTTTGGTTGTCCCGGAAAATCCCGCCGCGTGGCGAGCTTGCCAGCGGGATAGTGGCTGGTCACGACCTCGATCGCGCGAATGGTCTGCGCGCGCGCCGCTTGCGCGGCGATATAGGTATCGTTGGCCCCCGCGGTGCGTGAACGGATTTGCGCCACGTCGTAATCGCTGGCGTGTCCCTGCTGTTTTTGCTGCTCGGTCAGTTTGGAATACTGCTGGTAGAGATCGAGCGTTTCCTTTGCGTTGGCTTCCTGTTGCGCCGCCTCGATGGTGGTGAAATAGGCGCGCGCCACCGCCGCCGCGAGCGATTCCCGGGCGTATTCGTAATCCGCTTCGAGGGCCCCGCTTTCGGCCGTGGCCGCCGCTTTTTTGGAACGGATGCGGCCCCAGACATCCAGCTCCCATGATGCGCCGACGCCGAGGCCATAGACCCAGCGTTGGGAGGAGGAATCGGTGGTGCGGGTGTCACCCGAGCCGCCGCTGGAGTCGACGCCCAACGAACCCAGATCGGGCGGGTCGACGCCCACGCCGAGATCCCCGCGCAATTCGCGTCCCTGCCGTTCGCCCAATCCTTTCAAGGCGATGCGTGGGTAGAGCGAGGACGCGGCGATGCGGATGGCCGCCCGCGAAGCTTCGACATTGGCCGCGGCGGCCTTCAGGTCGGGGTTGCGGGCAATGGCGTCCTCGACCAGCGCAGTGAGCTCGGGATCGTGGAAGTTACGGATCCAGTTCGGCGCGACTGCGCCGCGGGCATGCGGACCGCTCCACGAACCGGGAATCTGGTGCCGCACTTCGGGCGCCATGATATTCGCGCCGGTGGGCGGTGTCTTGATCGCGCAACCCGCGAGAACCAGACACGCCGCGGAAGTGGAAAGAGTGCGAGTGATCATCGGATGCGTTTAGTGGAGTTTGAAGACAAACCAGTCCATCTTGGTGGAGACGCGCAGGAAGACCTTGCGCACGATGTGAATGATCTTTCCGTGGTCGGTGTAAATGGCGCCCGCCCCACGTGCGCCGGCGGCGAGGAAGAGGTCGCGGTCGCGCGGTTCCAACAAGAGCCGCACCGCGATGCGTTGCTCGGGAGCGGCCATGGGTTGGGTGTTTGGCAGGTTCCCGCTGATCGGCATCTGTCCCTGGGCGGTGGCCCAGAGGATCGAGTCCACTTTGCATTTGATGATGCGGTCCGGATACATCTCGACGAAGATCTCCGCCTCATCGCCGGGCTCCACGTAACGCAACTCGTTCTGGTGGTAGAAGGCGAGCACCCACGGATTATCCTCCTCGACGAAACTCATCACCGGCATGGTGGCAAACTGCGTGGCGCGGACGCCGGGACGCAAGGCGAGGTTGACCACACGCCCATCCGCGGGAGCGAGATGGACGGTGCCGGAGAGGTCGTATTTGGCGCTCCCGAGATCGGCTTCCGATTTCGCGATCTGTGCCTTGGCCTGCGCGACCTCATCGAGCTCGCCGCCCTCCACGCGTGCGGAGAGCTTTTGCTTCACCTGCGATTCGGTGGCGTCAGCCGCGAGGAATTCACTTTCGAGATTGCCGAGGTCGGCTTGCGCCTGCTCGAGGTCGGCCCGCTTGCCCGCACCGGTCGAAGCCAGTTGGGTGAACTGCTCCACGCGCTTTTTCGCGAGGTCGATTCGCGGGGTGAGCGCAGCTTTTTTGGCGCTGGCGTTGCGCAGTTGATCCTGCAGGCCGCGTTCGCTCGCTTCGGCGGTGACGAGTTTTGCTTTATCCGACGCCAGCTTGGCCTCCGCCGCTTTCACTGCCAGGGCAAATGGCTCCGGATCCATTTTGAAAAGGACGTCGCCTTTTTTGATGGGGCGATTCGGCTCGATGGGTACTTCCGTCACTTGCCCGGTGACCCGCGGCACGATGGGGATGACGTAATTCATGGCCCGCACGTCGTGCGAGGACGGCGCCACGATGTTCATGAAGAGGATCAGGGCGGTGAGCGCGAAGATCGGGATGGTGACGACGATGACCTGGCTGGTGATGTTCCACGGCAGCAGCTTGAACTTGAAGAAGATCAACCAGACGATGATCGAGTAGATGATGAGAAGGATGATTTCCATTAGGCCTTTCCTTTCTTGATTTCCGCTTCGAGTTCCGCGATCCGGGTGCGAAGCTGTTCCGATTCCGAAGCGGGTTTCTCTTCACTGGGAGCGTGCCCGTGTGGCTCGGCGACATCGGTGCCGTAGGCCATCCGGTAAAAGACCGGCTTCGAGTAAGCCCACAGCCAGGCGATCGGCCAAAGTAACCCGCCAAAAGCTAGCGAAAGCAGGCACAAGCACTGAATGGCGCCGGCTTGCGGGTGCTTCCTCTTCTCGGCGATCTTTTCAGGAAGGATGTGCACCAACCAAAAGGCGACGATGCCAATGAGGGGCGCGATGATGATGGCCACCCAGGCGATGCCGTTGGCCAGGGAGTCGAGGGCATCGCCGTGGAGGAAGGAGGCATGGGCGGAGGTGGGATGGAGGGCGAGGCCTGCGAATAATAGAGCCATCGGCACGGAGCCGCGGAGCGAGAGGAATCGTCGGTGGAGCGGTGGAGCTTTCATGAGGTGGGTTGGGAAGTTGGGGCGCCCGCGTCGGAGGGCGGGGGAGCAGGCTTGGAAAGCTGTCCTTCGAGCAGGTGACGAAGCGCCGATTCATTCTCCGGAGTCATCGTGTTTTGCAGCACCTTGCACCGGCCGGCGAACGGACGGAGTCGCTCGAGCAATGGTTCGCGCTGGGTGTTATGCACGATGAGAAACAGAGCCGAGGTGCCGGGCTGCAATGTTGCTGCGAGGTCTTTCATGAAGGCGTCCTCGATGCCGACGTCGCCTAACACGCCGGAAAGGACGCCTGCCGCGGCGCCGGCCAATGTCCCAAAGAGCGGATCGAGCAGCATCATCCCCATCACCAGTCCGCTAAAACTGCCGACCAGCGTCCGGGCGGAAACCAACGGCAGCGATTGATGCAGGCGCACCTTGCCGTTGGCCTTACGCGTGGCAATCACGGCGTCGCCGACTTCGAGCACGCCTTCGTCTTCCAAATCGCAAAGCAGATCGCGCAACGCAAACGCCGAGCTTTCATCGGGAAAGCTCAAGACGACGAATCGTCCGGATTCCGGCGGCTTTTGTGTTGAAAGCGAGTAGGGGTTCGGCATGTGGAGTGCCATTCAGGAGTGGCGCTGGCCGCGGAGGGACCACTCGATCGCGTCGAGCAGCGCTTGGGAATCGACCGGCTTGCGGAAGTAGGCGGCGCCACCGGCCGTCTGCGCGAGCTCGCGCGCTTCCGGCGTGTCGTGCGCGGTGACGAAGATGACGGGCAGCTTGTGTCCTGCCTTGAGGAGCAGGGCGGGCAGTTCGATCCCGCTGATTCCCGGCATTTGAATATCGGAAATGACGCAGGCGTTTTCGTCGGTGAATTCCGACCGCAGAAAATCCTCCACCGAGGCAAACATCTGGGGATGCATCTTCGCCGAGCGGATGAGCCGGGCATACGCGGTGCAGACCGACGCTTCATCGTCGATGATGTAAATTTGGGCGAGGACGGCAGACATTGGTTGAACGGTCCGCACCCTTTCAGAAGCGCCGGAGTGCGCCTATCGGACTTTGGTCTTACTCCCGACAGACATCCGAGGTGACCGGGCGGTGCGAAGGATCACGAATTAAGGAAACGCGGGGCCCGGCGGCTTAGAGACTGTGAAATAAGCCGGCAGGGAGATCGTTTGACCCGCGAATCACACAGATGACGCGGATGAAAAAATGCTCCATTCGTGTCATTCGCGGGCACTTTTTCCACAGTCTCTTAGGGGTGTCGTTGCAGGGCGGCCACGGACTTCTCGGTGGCGTGGAGTGCGGTGAGTTCCTGGACGAACGTCGTGTAGCGCTGGAACAGCGTGGTCATATCGCGACGCAAGGCGTCGGTTTCCATTTTCATGGTCTTATCGAGATCCATCGCCTCTTTGAGCGCGACGCCCCGTTGGGCGGTATTGGAAGATTGCAGGACCTCGAGCTTTTGCTGGCGGCGCTCGGTGATCAAGGTGTCGTTCCGGGCGATCGCCGCATCCCATTCCCGAGCCTGCGCCGGATCGCTGATCGCGCTTCGGCGCGAGCGCAGGTCGCGGCCCATGCGGTCCAGGCGCGCGATGCTGGCGTCCAGTTGCTTCCCGATTGCGTCCCGTTGGGAATCGACATGCGAGACCATGCGCTGGTTCTGTTCGTAATCCTGATTGCGTCGATATTCCGTGCCGTACCAGCCTCCCCCGGTAGCCACGTACTGTTCATAATCCTTGTGGGCGGGCATCGATTTCTTGAGCGCCAGGATCTGCTCGATGCGCTTTTGAATTTGCGCGTCGAAGTAGGCGATGGCTTTCTCCTTTTCCGCAGTGTCGAGCTGGGTCTGTGGATTGCGGAGATCCTGGATAAATTTGGCCCGCTTTTGGTCGTAGTACCCGATCGTCCTGGACAGGCCCTTCATCGTGTCCTCTTTCATTCGCGCCACTTTGGTCCGGGAGTCTTTTGAGTCAGTGATGGAAGTCAGAGTCCGGATGAGGGTGTCGAGTCGCGATTCGATATGCGCATCCGTTTGACGCATCTCCTCACGCACCAGGTCCACGCGTTGCCGACGGATGGTGACCATGGATTCCAGTTGGGCAGCGGTCGGACCGGTGTTTTGCGCCGGGGCTGACGACACCAGACAAAGACTAACCAGGAGATAACAGATGGGGCGATGTTTCATAAAAATCCACACAGGCTAAGCAAGGATTGTGTCCCGGCGGGAATGAGACCTTGGTCTTATAGACCCACCCGCGCTGAGGGGAGAGACTGCGGGAGTTTTTCAAAACTCATGCCGTATGAAATCCCTCGTCCTCATTACCCTCCTCCACACGGCGATTTTGGGCGCCGCATTTGCCCAAACGTCGGCTGATAATTCCCCGGAAAAGGCCGCCGTGGTCGCCAACGACCGGGCCTACGAAGCAGCTTACGCCAAGGCCGACGTAAAAGCGCTGGCGGATTTCTTTAGCGACGATGCGGACTACACGACGGAGGAAGGCCGCACCTATAGTGGGCGCGCGGAGATCACGGATGCGATCCGCGCAGGTTTGATGGCCAATCGCGGCTCGAAGCTGGCGATCACCGTGGACACGGTGCGCGTGCTCGGGCCGGAAAGCGTTCTCGAAAAGGGTTCGACGACAGTGACCTCCAAGAGCGGTGAGGCCAGCAGCTCGCTCTATACCGTGATCCACGTGAAGAAGGACGGTAAGTGGAAGATCAATCAACTGATCGAATCCCCCATTGCCGCGCTCACCCCGCGCGATCGATTGGAAGAACTGGCCTGGCTGATCGGCGACTGGGAAGAGGCGGACAAAACGACTGATCTCTCCGTGCGCAGCTTGTACGCGTGGTCGCGTGGCGGCAATTTCCTCACCCGCAGCATCACGGTAAAGCATGGCGGGGAGGTGACTCTCGAGGGCTGGCAGATCATCGGCTGGGATCCGATTGAAGAACGGCTGCGTTTCTGGACATTCGACGGCGAAGGAGGTTTCGCCGACGGTTACATTACTCGTGATGGTGACCGCTGGCTGTTGCGTGAATCCGGCGTGACCCCGGAGGGCGGCCGCACCACGGCGGACAGTACGATCAGCAAGGTCAACAAAGACCGGTTCACGTGGGAATCGACCAATCGGACGCTCGACGGCGACCCACGGCCGAATATCGGCCGCATCGAAATCAATCGAGCCAAACGGAACTAACGCCATGTTACGCCGACTTCCATCCCGGTTTGTGGTGGCGACGGTGCTCGCCATCTTCCTGGCCAGTGTCACGATTTCCGAAGGACGTGGTGGTGGTGGTGGCAGAGGGGGAGGGGGTGGAGGAGGAGGGCGTGGGGGTGGTGGGGGCGGCGGTTCCCGGGGCGGTGGTGGTGGCGGTGGCGGCGGCAGCTTTTCGCGACCCTCTGGCGGTGGCTCACGGCCATCGGGTGGTTCACGACCCTCTGGCGGCAACGTCTCCCGTCCCTCGGGCGGCTCACGGCCCTCGGGCGGCAACGTCTCTCGTCCGTCGGGTGGCTCACGACCTTCGGGGGGCTCACGGCCTTCCGTCGATAACCGTCCCTCCGGAGGCGGTGGAAACGTTTCGCGGCCCTCGGGTGGTGCCTCGCGACCGGCACAACAGCCTTCCAGGCCCAGCGGGGGGCGGGTTCCTTCCGCTCCCGCGCAGCGGCCCTCGGGGGGCGATCGTCCCAACATCGGTGGAGGAAGCGCCTCGCAGCTTCCTTCCAGCGGCCGTCCCACGGCGGGCAATCGTCCTTCGCAACAACCGAGTCGCCCTGACTCACGCCCCGGTGGCGGCGTCGCTAATAAACCATCGCAGCAACCTGCGCGTCCGGGAGCCGGGACTGGAGAACGCCCGGGCGGTGGGACGGCGAATCGCCCTTCGCAGCTTCCGAACAAGCCCGGCAGTGGCGTGGCGAATCGTCCCAGCACCCAACCGGGCGGGCGTCCCAATGCGGGGGATGTCGGCAATTTCCTCGGGATTGCCGGTGGCGCCGCCGCGGGCAGCGCGCTCGGCAATGCGCTCGGCAATCGTCCTTCGCAACTCCCTGCGGAACGCCCCGGACTCGGTGAACGTCCCGGCATGGGCGAGCGTCCGCAACGCCCGGAAGAGCGGCCGAACTGGGGTGACTGGTCGCAGAATCGCAACGACAACTGGCAACAGCGCGTGGACAATCGGAACGATGCCTGGAACCAGCGAGCGGACAACCGCCAGCAACGGCAGAACGACTTCCAACAAAACCGCGACGAGCGCTGGAACAAACTCGAAACGGCGCGCGACGACCGCCAGAACTGGCGCAACGAGAATCGCGAAGACTGGCAGAATCACCGCGAAGATTTGTGGAACTACCGCGGTGATCGGGCCGAGGAGATCTGGGATAATGCGCGCAATTTTTACGACGACGTTTTCGACGATCGCTGGTGGGGTGCATGTGGCTGGGGCGTCGGTTGGGCTGGTCATTATCCCGTAAATCCGTGGTGGTGGTGGCGGCCGGTGGCGTGGGGTGGTGTCGCTACGTTTGTCGACGCGATCACGCCCGATCCCGTTTACATCGATTACGGCATGAACGTGATCTACGAAGGCCAGACGGTGTATGTGGACGATCAACCGATCCCTGCGGATCAGTATTCGCAGCCGATGATCGATCTCGCGGTGAACGTCGAGCAACCGCCGCCACCGCTGCCCGCGCCGCCTCCCGCGGCGGAAGGCAAACCTGCCGCCGCTGCGCCGGCCGAGGAATGGCTGCCGCTGGGCGTTTTCGCCCTGGCCCAGGAAGAGAAGGGTGATCCCGTCTTGTTTTTCCAGATCTCGGTGAGTCGCGCGGGTCTCATCAGCGGCGCCTATGACAGTACCCTCACCGATGACCAGCGTCCCATCGCGGGCCAGGTCGACAAAGCCACGCAACGTGTCGCCTGGCGGATCGGCGACAACGACGAGACGATCTTCGTGACCAGCCTGGCCAACCTCACCAAGGATGTTTCGCCGATTGCCGTGCACTTTGGAAAAACGCGCACGCAGACGTGGCTGCTCGTCCGCATGCCGGAACCCGCGGAATCCGGTCAACAGAAGGCCATTCCACCGATCGACCACAAGCCACCGCCGCTGACCAAGGCGCCGCCTAAAACAGGAAAGTGAAACGGCTCCATCCTTACGCCGCCGGCAGGTCCTCGCGAGTATCTACCCAACCACCACCCCACTAATGAAATCCGTTATTCGCCAATCCTTGCGTACTGTTCTCAACTGCCTGCTCCTCGCCGGTGCGATCCTGGGCCTCAGCGCCTGTTCCTCCCACGACGTTGCCAGGCGGCAAGATACGATTACCGGCTGGCACCACAACATGATTGACGAGCGCGAGACTCGACAACAAGCGCGTGACGAGCGCTTCCGGGCCAGCCGCGAGGCCGTATTGAACTAATTCATGAAATCCCTGCTCACCCTTGCCGTCTCCGCTGCTCTTCTCTCCACCACGCTGGCCATGGACCGGCCATCTTTTCACACCAAAGGCATGGCGACAGGCAAGCCGACCGGACCGCTCAAGCCGGGGGAATACTGGTGGGCTCCCCAACTCTCGCCGGCTGGGCCCGTAGTGATCCTGGTGAGTCTTCCGCAACAGATCATGTACGTCTACCGCAACGGCATCCTCATCGGGCGCTCGACGGTGAGCTCGGGGTCGAAAAGCAACGCCACTCCCGGCGGTGTCTTTACCATTCTCGAGAAGAAGGAGACCCACTACTCGAAGAAATACGACAATGCGCCGATGCCGAACATGCAGCGGCTCACCTGGAGCGGCATCGCCATGCATTCCGGCGCGTTGCCGGGTTATGCCGCGAGTCACGGTTGTGTCCGCCTGCCCTACGATTTTTCGCAACTGCTTTTCAAGACGACGGCGAAGGGTGGGACGGTCGTCGTGGGCGATGGGAAGACACCGACACCGCATCTCGCCTCGAGCCCCGGCCTGCTGCTGGCGCCCAAGGACTTCAGCTCCGGCATGCTCCACCCGCTGGAACACGGGGCCTACGACTGGCAGCCGGAGCGGAGTTCCAGCGGGCCCGTGACCATCGTCGTCAGCTCTGCGGATCACGCACTCTACGTCTACCGGAATGGGAATCCCATCGGACGCGCAGCGCTGGATATTTCCGGTCGTGGGGCACTCGGTGGGCACGTTTTTACCCTGCTCGAAGGGACGACTGGGAAACCCAGCCAGTTTGCCCCGGAGCGGTCCGCGGGAAGATGGATGGAAGTGCCCAGCGAAGTGAGTGGCCCTCGCGCCAATCCCGAGCGTCTCGCTTCCCGGCTGCACATGAATCCGGAATTTGCGACCAAGCTCTACGCGACGATCGCGCCGGGCACGACGGTCTTTGTCACGGACCAACCGGAGGTGCGCAAAGTGGTCCGGGACGCTTCGATTCTGGCGAATTGACGATCGCGTGATATGCGCGCGCTCCCGTGTCTGCTCGGCACCGCCTTTCTGCTCGCGGCCTGTGCGCCTTACGCAGATATCACGGAAAAGCAACCATCGCTCCCAGCGAAGTCCGGCCCCGGCCCACTGGCTGACGCGGAGCAGGCGATCGGGAAGGCGTTGCACCGGGACCACGTTAACCCTCTCCAGGCGCTCGGCGACTGTCTTGGCGCAATGGACATCGCGCTTCGTGCGTTGCGAAAGAATCCCGCAAACGCGACCGCGCGGCGCGATTACAATTTCGCGCTGGGGCGGGTCTTCGAGATCATCCATGAGGCCCGGCTGAATCCGTGGACCCAGCCACTTCACATGCCGGGGCCGGGTGGGGGCTTCGAGCTTGCCTACGCCGCCGATCCGCATGCGGAATGGAATCCCGCGCGGTGCGATTTCACGCCGGCTGATCAGTTTGACGTGCGCGGCCTCTATGTCTCGCGGCGCGTGACTCGTGACGGGATCGGCGCCCCTCTGGTCACTATTGAGCGCGACATCAACCGGCAGGCGCGCCAAACCTTCGCTCCATCGCGCCTATTCTATGGGCTGACTGGCGTCGCGCACCTCCAGGGCCGGCGCTGTGTGCTGGCTTTGGAAGATCCTTTGGCCCACGAGACGACCCAGCTCGATGGCCACACTTATCCGCTGGCCGCGGACTTCACGGCGCCGCTCGCGGTCATGCTGAAAATGACCGATCCGAAAAAGCACGAGTTGTCCCGGTTGCTGAACCCGGAAAAATTTGCCCACACCGCGGCGATCGAACGGCTCCAGCCTTACGATCCAAACAAGACCGTCGTTCTCGTGATTCACGGCCTCATGGACTCACAGGCCACATGGATACCGATGATCAATACGCTGCGCGGCGATCCTGACATCCGCAAACATTACCAGTTCTGGTTTTACAGTTACCCGAGTGGTTATCCCTATCCCTATTCCGCGGCGATTTTGCGCGACGAACTCGATGCGGTCGAAAAGCGTTTTCCCGCCCGCAAACCGATGGTCGTCGTCGGGCATAGCATGGGAGGCTGCATCAGCCGGTTGTTGATCACCGATAGTGGAGACCGGCTTTGGATGACGATTTTCGGCCGGCGGCCGGAACAGGTGCCGCTTTCGGTGCATACCCGCGAGTATTTCGAGGAAGAGCTCTTCTTTCATCATCGCGCGGAAATCGGACGGGTCATCTTCATCGCGGCGCCCTTGCGTGGCAGCGATCTGGCGAGCGGATGGTTGGGCCGCCTGGCGGCCAGTCTCATCCGCCCGGCCAGGCTGGCGTCGCAGGCCAGCAGGGAAATGTTACGCCTGACGAGCATCCGGGAAAACGAACTGAAGCCCAAGCGTCGCGCCAACAGCGTGGATACCCTTTCCCCCAAGAGTCGTTTCGTGAACGCGATCAATACCATTCCGGTCACGCCCGGCATTCCCTACGACACCATCATCGGCGATCGCGGGCGCCACGATTCGCCCAACTCGAGCGATGGCGTGGTGCCTTATTGGAGTTCGCACATGGATGGCGCGGAGCTCGAAGACATTGTTCCTTCGAGCCACACGGCTCATCAGAATCCGCAAGCCATCGCGGAGGTGTTGCACATTCTCAAGACACACGCTTCGCCGTGAGAGGGAAGAAGCTCCAATTCACCTGAAAACCATGGCCAGCTTCCGACGATTTTGGATCCGGTATTGGAAGACGGATCGCAGTCTCTCGGGATTGTTGATCGCGCTGATCATTTTTGAATTTGTCCTTCCTTCGGTAGCTGCGGACAGCGTCCGTCCCACGATTTTGAGTGACGGCTTTTTCTCCCTGCTGTTCGTCTGCGGGATTGCCGCGGCCGCCTCGGAACGTCCTTTGGTTTTTTGCCTGGTGGCGACCGCTACGGCCGGTGCATTGATCATTCGCTGGCTGGATCACTTTGGCAATGTCGACATGTCGAGTTGGAATGCCGCGGCAGATATCATCGGGTTATCGTCGTTTGCCCTGGTGGTTCTCGGCAAGGTCCTGCACCGGGGGACGGTTACGAAGTATCGCATTCAGGGGGCCGTCGCCGTTTATCTGCTCCTGGGTTTCATTTGGGCCAATGCCTACGAGTGGACCGCACTGGTCCATCCGCATGCTTTTAACGGAGCGAGTGAGGCTCATAGCTCGTCATGGATTTATTTCAGTTTCGTGACCTTAACGACCGTGGGTTATGGAGATATCACGCCCGTGCATTCGACCGCACGTTCCCTGGCGAATGCCGAGGCGCTGACCGGACAACTCTATCTCGCCATTCTCATCTCCCGGTTGGTCGCGCTCGAGATTGCGGCCCGCCGGGATGATGGCGATCGACCGGCGGGTAAATGAGTTCACGCGCAACTTTTGCGCTGGCCTTCGAGTTTTTGAGCCGGTATCGGTCTATGCCGTTCGATGAAGCAAGTTTTCATCATCGGCTTTTTGGCGGTGATTGCTTTCCTGGCCACGGGTTCGTGGGCCGGGGCGGAAGTGACCCCCGCACTGAGATCCGAATGGGTGACGCAATCCTGGCAGACGGAGGATGGCCTTCCACAAAATACCGTCAATGCCATCTTACAAACTCGCGACGGGTTTCTCTGGGTGGGAACGAGCGCGGGACTCGCGCGGTTTGATGGGGTGAGATTTCGGAAGTTTGGTCTGACGGACGGATTGCGTTCCGTGCGCATCTCGACGCTGGCGGAGGACAAGCAGGGAGGACTTTGGATTGGTACGACCGGAGGTGGGGTGAGCCGACGGATGGGCGGCCGTTTCGATTCATTTGGGAGCACAGAAGGATTTCCCTCGAACGCGGATGTAGTGTCGATGACTTCAGATCGGGATGGTTCCATCTGGATCGGCACTTCCGAAGGATTGGTGAAGTGGCACGATGGAGTTTTCACGGTGATTGGCGAAGCCCAGGGATTGCCCCACGAACAGATCCGGGCCCTGACCCAGGATTCGAACGGCTCGCTGTGGGTGTCGGTGTTACCCGGAGGTGTTTTCCGCTCGGAGGGTGGCCACTTCACGTTAGTGAAGGGATCAGGGGTCTTCCCAGATTACTTGTACAGTTTGGCCACCGGCGTTGACGGTGTGGTTTGGGGTGGAGCGGGTAATGGCCTTCTGTGGCGTTGGCAGGGTGGTGAGTGGAAGCGCTTCGATCGCACCAATGGATTGCCTCTGGCGAGCTTCATGAGCCTGGCAGTGGATAGTGCCGGGACCCTCTGGATTTGTGCGGATGATCACGGCCTGTATCGGAGTCGCGCAGAACAATTCGAACCGGTGGCAGGCAAAGGGGAGTTATCCGATCCATTCGCCGGAGTCGTTGCCGCGGATTGTGAGGGTTGCATTTGGGTAGGGACTCGAAATGGCGGTTTGAACCGGCTCTCGCGGCGCGAGCTTTACTATTGGGGGGCGAATGCCGGATGGGATCAGGCTCCCGTGATGTCCATCGCGCAAGACGGGGCGGGAGCCTTGTGGATTGGCGCCGGAAGCAAGGGCATCTACCACCTCGAAGGTGGTCAATTCAGCCGGCTTCAGGATTCTGGAGTATCTGCCCAGACTCATCGGACCTACTGCACGGCCAGCGCTCCTGACGGCAGCATCTGGGCAGCGGGGGAGAGTTGTCTGTATCACTTTCAGAGCGGCCAACCGACCAGGGCATTTTTAGATTCTCCCATTCGCGGTGAAGCCATTCGGGCGCTGTGTGCGGATAAGACAACGCTCTGGATGGGTACTTACTACTCCACGCTTCTCAAATGCGACGGCACCACCGTGCAGGTGGCCGCGCCGCGCGGATCCTTTGGCGGAGATATCACCAGTATCGTGAGCGAAGAGGCGGACACGATCTGGATCGGCAGTGCGGGTGGATTGCACCGCTGGCGGCAGGGACACATCGTCCGGACTTGGGGAACTCAGGACGGTCTCCTCACGGCGAACGTCCTCGCCTTGCTCCGCGATCCGGACGGCACGATGTGGATTGGGACGCGAGGGGGTGGACTGGCCCGCCTCAAGGACGGGCGCATTTTCAATGTCACTTCGCAGCAGGGACTGGTCGACGACGTGATCTCCCAAATTGTCGCCGACGATATGGATCATCTTTGGCTGGGATGTAATCGTGGTTTGATGCGCCTGGAGCGGAAAGAAATCGACGCTCTGGCCAGCGGCAAACTTTCCGAACTGCATCCGCTGTGTTTCGGCCGAAATGAAGGCATGGTGAAGGAACAATGTACGGGCGGGCATTCGCCCACGGTGTGCAAGACGAAGGATGGCCGCCTGCTCTTTCCGACGGTCACCGGTATCGCCGAGATCGACCCCGCCCAGTTGCAGAACCGCAAACCTGTCTCGCCGCAGGCCTCAATCGACGGCGTCCAAATCGATGGCCAGGATCGTGCGCCGGGTGCGGCTTTGGTCGTGCCGCCGGGTTATCATCGTCTGGACCTGCACTTTACCGCACCCGTGCTGGGAGATGGTAACTGGGGGCAGTTCCGTTATCGGCTCGATGGACTCGACAGAGACTGGATCACGGATGATCGAGACCGCTTGGCTTCGTATGATGGCCTGCGCCCAGGCCACTATGTCTTCCGCGTCGAAGCCTCGGGCAATGGCGGAAAGTGGAGTGAACCCGGTGTGGCGCTCGCGCTGACGGTGCAGCCATTTCTGGTCCAGCGGCTCGGGTTTCAAGTGACGGTCGTTGCATTGTTCATCTTCATTGGCGCTGCCTTGGTGTGGTGGTCCATGCACCGCCGTCACCTTCGCCAGATCGCCGAGATCGAGCGTGCCCGCCTGCAGGACGCGGAGCTGGCTCGGGTGGGCCGGGTTTCCCTGCTCGGTGAGCTTTCCGCTTCGCTCGCCCACGAATTGAGTCAGCCTCTCGCGGCCATCTTGAGCAATGCGCAGGCGGCCCTGAGATTTCTCGAAGACGAACCGGCCGACGTCGCGGAAACGCGAGCCTGTTTGCGCGATATTGCGGCGTCGGATCAGCGGGCCAGCGAGATCATTCGGCATATGCGTTCGATGATGAAGAAGGGGGAGGCGCAGCTGGAACCGCGCGATATCAACCTGGACATCGAGGGCGTGCTCGCGCTTCTGCACAGCGATCTGGTGACACGGCAGGTCGTGGTCACCACCGAGCTCCAGCCGGACCTGCCATCGGTGAGGGGCGATCACATTCAGTTGCAGCAGGTGCTCCTCAATCTCATCGTCAATAGCGGCGACGCCATGCGGTCCGCTGACCCGGAGGCGCGGAGCATCGTGGTTTCGACCAGGCGTGACGGCGCCGGCCTGGTCCGGGTCTCCGTGGCCGATTCGGGTCCGGGTATTGAACCGGATAAGCTCGAGCGGATCTTCGATCCTTTCTATTCCACGAAATCCAACGGCCTGGGCATGGGTCTCTCGATCTGCCGCGCGATCATCAAAGCCCATGGCGGTCATCTTTGGGCGGAAAGCGAACTCGGCCGGGGCGCGACCTTTCACTTTACTCTCTTGATCGGTTCGGAGCATCCGGTGTCCGAGGAATCGCGATCTATCGCGGAGAATTGAAAAAGGGTTTTAAGACATCGCTCCGGTCCGGCGTAAATGGCCGCGGCGAGGTTCCCGGATTATCCCACGCGCGGCCGCGCGGATCTGCCGCCGCGCGAATGTCCGGGACACGCAGATGTCGCGGCTCCACCGGGATGGCGCGCGGGGGAGCGTCGGTGCTCTCCCACGTTTCCGGATCATCCATCTCCGATACTCGACTGGTTCTGCTGGTGAAAGGGCCCGTCGCCGCCGTCGTGCCAGGCGAACTCGGCGGCCGATTGTAGTCCACCTTATCGATGGGAGTGAAACTTCCCCGGGCCGGAGGCAAGGCGGCGAAGGTCGCCTGCGGCGTGGAATCCAATTCCAGGCAGCGTTCCAGGATTCGTTGGGCAATCGGCGCAGCCACACCGCCGCCCGATTTCGCTCCCTGCACCAGGACGCAGATCGCGTAGCGCGGTGCTTCATAAGGCGCGAAAGCCGTGAACCAGGCATGATTGTCCGGAATGTCGCCGCGCCAGAATTGGGCGGTGCCTGTTTTGCCCGCGACATTCACGCCGGGAATTTGCCCGCGTTTGCCGGTGCCCTCGGCGACGACCCGGCGCATGCCTTCGCGCACGGTTTCCATTTGCGCATGGTCGATGCCTGCACGGCGCAGATCGGCGTGGACCTTCGCGCCGTGGGGCACTACCGGTCGGCCCGTGTCAGGATCGCGCACGTCGTGGCCGTCCTGGTCGAGCACTTTCAGCACGAGGCGCGGTTCGTAAGCGAGGCCACGATTGGCGATCGTCGCGGTGACCATGGCCATCTGCAGCGGCGAGGCGAGCACGTATCCCTGGCCGATCGAGGCGTTGGCGGTGTGGCCGTCGGACCACCGCTCGCTGGGATGATTGCTCTGCAACCAGTTCGGGCCCGGCAATACCCCAGCGCTTTCGCCTGAGAGCGGCACGCCGGTCTTCTTCCCCAGCCCGAGCGCTTCGCCGATCGCGTCGATTTGATTGATCCCCGCGGCGTTGCCCCATTGGTAAAAGAAAGCGTTGCAGGAGTTCTTCAGCGCATCGGGCAAGGTGATGGCGCCGTGCGCGCCGCGTCCCGCGATCCAGCACTTCATGTATTTGTCGCCGTATTGGACCCCGCCGCTGCAAGTGAAGGCGCGCGTCGCCGGAATGCCGGCACGCAACCCGGCGAGGGCCGTCACGGTTTTGTAAATGGAACCGGGCGCGTAGCCTTGCAGGGCTCGATCGGTCAGCGGATCCGTGGCGTCGCCGGTGAGATTCTTCCAATCCCCGGAGGCGATCGATGGAATGAAGAGATTCGGGTCGTAGGAGGGGACGGATGCCAGGGCGAGGATTTCTCCGTTGTTGGGATCGACTACCACGACGGCGCCGCGGCCGATGCCGGCCTCGCGCAAGGCCGTCTCGACGATGAATTGCACCCGGATGTCGATGGTGAGGTAGACATTGCTGCCCCGTTGCGGCTCGCGACGTTCTTCTTCGCCCACGATCACGCCTTTGGGATTGCGTTGCATGATCCGCGCGCCGGGTGTGCCGCGGAGCCATTTGTCATAGTAACGTTCGACCTGCGCTTTGCCTTCGAGATCCGGATCGTAATAGGTGAAATCGTCGATATCGACTTCGTGTTCCAGGTTCTTGACCGCGCCGACGTAACCGAACAGATGGGCGCCCAGTGCTCCATAGGGATAGATGCGTTCCGGGCGCTGCACCAGGTCGACACCGGGCAGCCCGGTGCCCGTCTGCGTATATTTGGCAATGGTCAGGAAATCGATGTTCTCGCGATAGACATACGGCACTTCGCGTTTGTTGCGAAAGTGCCGCTGGAGATTCACGGAATTGTAGTCGACCGCGAGCCCCAGCTCCTGGAGGCGGGGCATGACGCTCTCGTTCACGATCTGCACGATGTCCGGCTCCTTGAGCGCCTTCTTCATCTGCTTGACGGTGCCCAGGTATTCCAGGGTGGGCACCTTCTTATGGGTCTCGCGGTAGCTGCGCACGATATCGGGCAGATAGAACTCGATGACGTAACTGGCGCGGTTTTCGGCGAACACGTGGCCGTTGCGATCGCGGATTTCACCGCGCACCGCAGGGATGCGCACCGACACTTCCGAGCCTTTGCTGATCCGACTCGCCCAATACTCGTGGCGGACGATTTGCTCGTAGTAGAGCTTGGCGAGGAGAGCGCCCAGTCCGCCAAAGACGACGAAGCCGAAGAAAACGAGGCGGCCATTGACGCTAAATGGCGCCCGCGGCGGTGAGTCGAACATCCCTCGCACCAATTTTTCTTTGGCCCATCTCCAGGGCCGGGTGACGGTCTCGAACAGCGATGGATTCATTGAACGGGTGCCATGAGTCGCGATAGTCGCGCGGCAAAGCGAAATCCCCACGAGCGATCGGTGAAATCGGCGGCGGTCGCCCGGCGGCTGCGGGCGAAATCCGTCGCAAACATGGACTCGACCGCTTGCACCGTGGCAGGCTCGGAGAAGAGGAGGGTGATTTCGAAATTCAAGCGGAAGCTGCGATTGTCGAAATTGGCGGTGCCGATGCCGCAATAGTCATCCACCAGGATGGCCTTTTCGTGGAGAAAGCCGGCCTGGTAGCGCCACGTCTGGACGCCCGCCTTTTCCAACTCGGGCAGAAAGGTGAAACCCGAGAGATAGACCAATTGATTATCGGCATGCTCTGGGACCAGGATGCGGACGTCCACCCCGCGGAGCGCGGCGAGTTGCAGCACGGAGATGAATTGCTCGTCGGGGACAAAGTAAGGACTGGCGATCCAGACGCGCTTCTTCGCGCTCGCGATGGCGTGCAGGAAGAAGAGTGTGCAGGTCTCGAATTCATCCGCCGGACCCGAGGGCAGGCAGAAGGCAATTCCATCTTCTCCGTTGGAAGCCACCGGAGTCCAATTGAGAGCCGGCCGATCGCCGGTGGCCCAGTTCCAGTCTTCGAGCCAGGCGATTTGCACGCAGAGCACCACGGGGCCCTGCACCTTCACGTGAGTGTCCCGCCAGGGGCCGATTTTAGGATCTTTGCCGAGATACTCGTCACCCACGTTGTGTCCGCCGACGAACGCCGTGCGGCCATCGACGATCACGATCTTGCGATGGTTGCGGAAATTGATCTGAAAGCGGTTCGCATCGCCTTTGCGGGTGTTGAAGCTCCGGATATCCACGCCGGCAGCACGCAATTCGTTCACGTAAGACTTGGGAAGATCGTGACTGCCGATCTCATCGTAGAGCACGTAGCAGCGAATGCCCTCGCGTTGCCGGGCGATGAGCGCCTCCTTCAGGCGCTGTCCCAGGCCGTCGTCGTGCAGAATGTAGAACTGCACGAGAACGTAATCGTGCGCCTCCTGGATCGCCGCGAAGATCGAACGGAAGGTCGCCTCACCGTCGATCAGTAACTCGGTGTGATTGCCTCGCGTGGCGGGCAGTTTGGCCAGCTTTTCCAAGAGGGCCGCCGCCGCCGGTTCGTCCGCCGGCGCTGGGCGCATGGCGAAGAGATCGTGCGCCACCTTGCGTTCCGCGTCATTCAGCTCGGCTTTGTTATGGCGCCGCAGAGAGACGTAGCCCGCGAAATTCGAGCGCCCAAAAACCCAATACGCGGGGACGGCGATATAGGGAAACGTGTTCAACGACACCACCCAGGCGATGGCACCCTGCGAGGTCCGCACGTGGAGCACCGCGTGGACCGAGGTCCACGCGCCGATCACATGGCAAAGCCCGATGATCAGCGCGCGGCGGGTTTTCCGGTGTCCCCGCAACCAGCCCAGCGCTCTCCTGCCGCGAGGAGAATGGGCAACTATCTTGTCGAGAAGCGCGGCGAACATCTTCCCAAGTTAGTAATTTGGCGGCCCCGCCGTGGATAAGCCTTAGGTCCTATTGGAAGCGGTCGGCGGAGAATGGACAATGCAGGTTGATGATTGCCTTTACCCGGACTCTCATTCGAGAACCGAAGCGTGTCGCTCGCTTGAGCCGGACGTTTTCCCAGAGCCTGTCCGCGGTGGACCTGGCCGAGCCGTTGCTTTCGCTCGATGACAACCAGCCAGCGGCTGCCGGTGCCGATTTGCTGCGGGCCCGTGGTGTTGGCGTCCTGGGGGTGCGACGCGCTGGAGCGATGGCGGGGTGGGTTCGGTTGGATGATCTCGGCGGCGGCACGCTGGGCGATTGCCTGCACGAATTCCAGGAACAGGAGGTATTCAGCGACCACGCCGGCCTGGTGGCGATTTTGAGTGCGCTGTCCGAGACAGAACACGTCTTTCTCGAATGGCTCGGCGAAATTACCGCGGTCATTACGCGCCGCGATTTGCAAAAGCCGCCCCTGCGCATGTGGCTCTTTGGCGCGATCACGGTGCTCGATACGAACATGAGCTGGGCCATCGAGGAATTGTACCCCGGCGATTCATGGCGGGACCAAATTTCGAAAGGACGCTGGGAAAAGGCATCGGTGCTTTACGCGGAACGTCAGCGGCATGGCACCGAATGCCGGATGGTCGATTGCCTCCAAATCAAAGACAAGGCTGACATCCTGGCGCGTGAACCGGCGACCCTCACCTTGCTCGGTCTGGCTTCCCGGCGCGAAGTGGAGCGCTTCACCGGTAATGTGGAAAAGCTGCGCAATCATCTTGCCCACGCCCAAGTCCTGGAGCCCGGGGATCTGGCTACCGCCGGACGACTGGCGTCATTCATCGACGCGATTTTGAGCGCGGGCATTACCAAGCAACTCGTCGAACTTCAGCACCAGGAAGGCCCCGGCAGGCCCTCCACGCGCGATGGCGTTCGCACCACTCGATAGGACAATGAATCCAAAAAAAACTCCCTACGGACAAGCCGACGTCGTTCTGCTCAGCGATGAAGACGCGGCCGCGGCTCTGCTCGAACGCGCGGTGACGGGACTTTGGGAGGTGGTCAACGACCTCACCCGCTTTCGTCGCACGACGCGGCAGAACTTTCGCGTGACTATCTTTGGCTCCGCCCGGATCAAGCCGGGGACGCCGGCCTACGAAGGCGTGAAAAAGCTCGCCGCGGAGCTGGTGGGATTGGGCTGCGACATCCTCACCGGCGGTGGGCCGGGATTGATGCAGGCGGCCAACGAAGGGGCGTATTCCGTCGATGCCACGGGGCTCAATCGGTCCATCGGGATCAACGTGGAACTGCCATTTGAGCAGGAGGTCAATCCATTCGTCAGTCAGGCCTATGGGCATCGGACCTTCTTTTCCCGGCTGCACCATTTCATGATCGCCTCGGATGCCTTTGTGGTGGTCCCCGGCGGGATCGGGACGCTCCTCGAAATGTCAATGGCCTGGCAGCTCCTGCAGGTCCGCAAGCTCTATAACACGCCACTCATCCTGGTGGGGAAGATGTGGGCCGACCTGGTGGATTGGGGCAAGGGATGCATGCTCGACGAAGGCAGCGAACTGGCCAGCGCGGCCGACTTTTCCATTCCGCACTGCGTCAATTCGATCGAGGAAGCGATCGCTCTCCTTCGCGAAACCCGTGTGGCCTGGCTGGCCGCACAAGCTACCGCGCAGCGCTGAACTTGTCCGTCCCGCAGAGTCTCAATCCTGCTCACCTCGTCACTCGTGCTGGCGGCAGGTTGCCTCTAAAAACAGACTAGGACTAAAGTCGTATGGAGCCGTTTCGCGGCGCGCGATTACTTTGCCGTCCGTGAGCTTCCTTCCAATTCCGCTCCGTTTCCGCGCGGCCGTGGTGCGCAAGCTCCTAGTGGCCATGGTGGGGCATTCGATCCTCTGCGCAGGCGCCTGTTTGTGGGCGGAAGATGCCGTCAAGGAGGCACCGGAAAGCGTCGCGGCGCGCGAGCAGGCACAAGCGTATTTCGAAGACGATCAGCCGCGGAAAGCCGTGGCGATTTTGGCGGCGGCAGCCACGCACGATCCGCAAAACCGGGTGCTGGCCGCCATGCTTTACGCCGGCCTTCGCGATCATCTCTGGCATTTTCCGGTTGCTCCGCCGATCAAGCATGGCGGGGCGGTGAATGTGCTGGTCTTCAACCGGGATGGCAGCAAGCTCGCGAGTGGTGCGGCGGATGGCGAAGTTTCAATTTCATCCACCGATTCGTTGGACGAAGCGGGCGCCGCGGCGGGGCACGTTAGCCTGCCGAAGGCGGAGAGTGCGATTGTCGGTCTGAGTTTTTCCAGGGATGGAGCGAGACTTGCCGTGGTGGCTCGAGACAGCGGCGTGCAAATCTGGGATGTGGCGGAAAAGAAGGTTGTCTTCGAGGTGGGCAAGCCGGCGGCGGCCGTTGCGATGGCGCGATATTCCATGCAGGGCGGACTCATCGCCTTTGGGACGGAAGGGGGCGTGATCCAGGTCGTCGATGTCGACGGTGGAAAGGTGGTGGGGCAATTTCAGGTCGGTGGTGGCGGCGTCAGTGCCCTGGCTATTTCCAGCAGCGGCCGGATAGTGGGGGCGGCCGGTGGCGATCATGTGGTGCACGTGTGGAATCTGGAGTCCGGGGGAGAGATCGGCGCGGGTCTCCCTCACCCAGGAATCGTCCGCAGCATCGATTTTTCCTCGGATGAACGATATGTGCTCACCGGTGGAGACGATAAAGTGGCGCGGCTCTGGAATCCGGAGGAAGTCATGCTGGTCATGCCCGCGATGTCGTGTGGTGAAAAAATCGTGAAGGTCAAGGTGAGTCCCGACGGGAGCCAAATTGCGACGATGCTCGACGACGGCAGCGTGCAACTCTGGGATGCGCTGACCGCCGCGAAATTGCCGGTAGTCCTGCGCGAGGAGGCGCCCATGCGTGACTTCATCTGGGCCTATACCGGCATGCGCGGGGCGACCGCTTCCAGCGACGGACACGTAAGCCTTTGGACGATGCATAACGGTGCCCGGCGAGGGGAACGCCTCCTCCATGGCGGCCCGGTCAATGTCATCACGTTCAGCCCGGATTTGAAGACGATCGCCGTGGGAACCGAAGACGGTGAGGCGAGACTCTGGCGGACCGATGGGGGGATGCCATTGACCACCGTACGCGACCACAATGCGCGTGCGCGGAGCGCTTTCTACAGCGCCGATGGGCAACACCTGATCACCACTTCGGAGGATCACACTGCCTTGCAATGGATCTCGGGCCATGTGGACCCGTTTGGTCCGGCCATGCGGCACGCTGGAAAGGTCAATTGTGGGGTGTTCAACGCCGATGCCTCCCTGATCGCCACGGGAGACAGCACCGGGGCGGCGTGGTTGTGGAGGGCCTCCAACGGGCAAGCCGAGGGACGGGCTTTTCGCCACGCCTCCGCCGTGAATTGGGTGGATTTCGCGCCAGATGGCACTCGCCTTCTGACCGCTTCCGGGCCTAATGCCACCATCTGGAGTTTGCGGGATCGAGCCAAAGCCCTGGCGGTGTTGCACAGTCCCGGCAAAAAGAAGTCCGAGATCCGCTGCGCGCGTTTCAGTCCCGATGGGAAGTGGATCGTCACGGCGTCGGCCGACGGGACGGCGCGGATTTGGGATGGGGCGACGTACCAATCCGTGGCCTCCATCGATCGTCACGACCCGCTTTGGTGCGCGCGCTTCAGTCCGGACAGCAGCCTCCTGGTGGTGACCGGCGATGACGCCCGTGCCATCGTGTACGAGACGCGTACATGGAAGCAGGTTGGCACGCCGGTGTTGGGACCCGGGCCGATCATTTCGGCGGTCATCACCAATGACAATCGATTCCTGGCGGTTGCCACCGTATTGGTCGATGCGGTGCAATTTCATGAAATCGCAAGCGGTCGTCCGCTGGGCGATGGAGTGAATCTGCATACGCAGCCGAGTTGCGTGGACTATTTGCAGCAGGACAACGTCGTCGTGGTGGCATGCGATGACGGGACGGTGCGCGCCATCGAGGCCCCATTTGTCACCCAGGATGTGCCACCGTGGGTGCAAACCTTTGCGGAACGGTTGGTGGGTTTGCATCAGACCGGGCCGGATACTTTCGAGCGCGTCGTTTCCACTTTCGGCCAACTGCGTGGTGACCCTGCCGACCCGGCGCGGGCGGGAAACGAAGATTTTCCGCGGCTCGCGCGCTGGATCCTGACCACGGGCAGCGACCGCAACGGCATGCCGCGATTTACCAGCACCCTTGGCATCAATATTGTGCATCGGGTCAATGAGCGATCCCTCCAGGCGCTCTACGAGTGTTTCGGAGCGGTCTCCAACGATCCGCTCGGCCTGGCCGCGCTCAGCCTCTACATGCCCAACGCGCGGCAGGGAGAATTCATCGCCGATGTCGTGCTGAAAATTCCGGACGCGCCGCCACTGGCGCGGTGCTACGCGGCGAGCACACTGACGAACTACGGAAGGAGCACCGAAGCCCTGGCAATTGTCGATAAAGAGGTGGCCGCCGCACCGGCGGACGCGCGCGTCTTGCGCCGGGCGGGGAAGGTGCATGCCCGCGTGATGGATGTGGATGGGGCGATCGCTTTGTTCGACAAATCGCTGGCCTTGAATCCCGATGATTACGAGACCCGGCGGGCGTATGGTTGGGTGCTCTTTTTTTTCCGGCGTCCGACGCAGGCCGCGGTGCAGTTTCGCAAGGCGCAAGAACTCCAGGGCGAGATGATCGAAGATGTCATCGCGGGGTTGTGCCTCTGTGCGGCGGCCCAGAAAAATATGACCGAAGCGCTCAACGACTATGGCCGGCTGGTGGCCTTGGATCCGGAATGGCGCGAGGCGAGGTATTTCAGCGATCTCCGGGGTTGGACTCAGGACCAGATCGAGCAACTCGAGTTGGTGCGAGAGGCCTTCGTGAAAGGAAAGAAAATCAAATGAAGAGAGACTTACTCATTTGCCGCGCGGGGCGTTCCGCCGCCTGGCGGCTGGCGGTCCTTGGAATCATCGGAATGTTGAGCGGCGCGCAAGCGGGCGCACTGGACCTCGGTACGCCCACCAGCCGGACCCCCTACGACGCCTATCTCGGCCCCCTGTGGGAAGTGCTGCATCATCTGGGTGGCGCCCAGCCTGACATGGCCACAGTGAACAAGCTCGTCGCCGAAGATCGGGCCTTTCGCTACGTGTTCAAGAAAGATCAGCCGTACGTGCCGCAGACCCCTGCGGAAACCGAGTCGACCCACAGCGGCGACTGTAAAGCCAAGGCCTTATGGCTGGCTTCCAAGATGGATACTGGCAAGATTCGTTTCGTCGTTGGCAAGGCACGGGCGGAGTCGACCATGAGCCATGCCTGGCTAATTTGGGAGGGGCCGGACGGATGGCTCATTCTCGATGCCACGATGTTTTCCCGGCCGCTCCAGCCGGACCGAATGTCACCGGCCGAATATGTTCCCAACTATTCATATGCTCCAGGCGGGAAGTACATCCACGCCGTCGCCGCCGCGGGCGCAGGAAAGAAATACGGCGATCACTTGTAAGCCTGATGCTTCGCCGATCCACTTCCGAATACGAACGAACACAAATAGCGTAGAACTGGCCGTTCGGCTTTAGTCCCAGAAGAGCGCGTGGTCAGTCTTCGTGCTGGATGCCGTCGATGAAACCCTGGGCGCCGGTGCGCAGGTTGGCGGCGTTGGCTTCGTCGGTGTCGATATGCATGGCGAGCGCGAAGCTCGGATCCACGCGGATGCGCACGTCGCCGAGGACCATCTCGCGATTTCCAGGCACGCGAACGCGCACCGTGCATTTATCCTTCAAGCCGTAGCGCAGGGCGTCAGCGGGTGTCATGTGGACATGGCGCAGGGCGCAGATGACCCCTCGATCGATCGTCACGCTGCCCGCGGGTCCCTCGAGCACGCAACCAGGTGAACCTTCGATATCCCCCGACTCGCGGATGGGCGGCTGAATGCCGAGCTTGAACTGCTCGGTCATGGCGATCTCGACTTGCGTGGCTTTGCGCGTCGGGCCGAGGACCCGAACGCGCTCGATACGCCCCTTCGGCCCGACGATGGTGAGCTGCTCCTTGCACGCGTATTGGCCCGGTTGTGAAAGATCGGCGTGTTTCGTGAGTTGATGGCCGGCGCCGAACAAAGCTTCGACTTCTTTTTGCGCGAGGTGAATGTGATGCGCGGAAACCTCGATCGGCACCGGTTCCCGCTGGCAGGCCGCGCTGGCGTGGACGAGATAATCGCGACTGAGCGTGCGCAAAGTCTCGCGGGCGATCATGCGTTCCTCGTCGGTCGGCACGACCAGCACCGTCACGGGCGAGTCGTCGGTGGAAATGCGGGAGATCTTCCGGCCATCGCACGCTTCCCGGTTGCGCTGCTCATGGAGGTGGATGCCCATACATTGCAGACCCTGCAGCGCGGTGGCGCGCACGCCGGCACTCCCCTGGCCGATGCCGGCGGTGAAGATGAGCACGTCGAGACCACCCATCGCGGCGACATAGGCGCCGATGTATTTGCGAACCCGGTAGCAAAAAGTTTTGAGCGCGGTGAGGGCACGCAGATCGCCGTCGTCCGCAGCGTGTTCGACCTCGCGCATATCGTTCGAGATCGCTGAAAGTCCGAGCAGGCCACTTTTCTTGTTGAGGATTTCGTCGAGTTGCGCGGCGGTCAGATGCTCGGTTCGCTCGAGGAAGGAAACGACGCCCGCGTCGATGTCTCCACAGCGTGTGCCCATGATGAGCCCCTCACCCGGCGTGAAGCCCATGCTGGTATCGATGGATCGTCCGTGATCGATGGCGCACAGCGAAGCGCCGTTGCCGAGATGGCAACTCACGATCTTCAATTCGCGCGGGCGTTTGAGCAGGAACTGCGCGGCGGCCAGGGCGACATAGTGGTGGGAGGAGCCGTGGAAGCCATAGCGTCGCACGCCTTTCTTTTCGTGGTATTCGTGCGGTAGGCCGTAGAGATAGGCATGGCTTGGGAGGGTTGCGTGAAAAGCCGTGTCGAAGACCGCGACATGCGGGACCGCGGCAAAGATGCGTCGCGCTTCACGAATGCCGAGGACGTTCACTGGATTGTGCAGCGGGGCCAGCGGGTTGAGGGCTTCGATCTCGGCGAGCACGGTATCTTCGATCAGGACAGAATTGGTGAATTTCTCGCCTCCGTGCACAACGCGATGGCCGACCGCACTGATAGCCGATGCGTCGGGTATGACGCCGGCGCCTTTATCCACCAAGGCCCCCAGCATGGCATCAAACGCTTCCGCATGGCCGCTTTGCGGGAGTTCGCGAACGATCTCGCCCTTGGCGCCATCCTGCACCAGGCGAGTGCCGGTGAGACCGATGCGTTCGATGTGTCCATGCACCACGTTTTCCGGGTGGGACGTATCGAAGAAGCTGTATTTCAGAGATGACGAGCCGCAGTTGAGGACAAGAATGCATTCCGGGCGTTCGGCCTTGAGTTCGAGCGAACCGGCGGTGTCTTCCTTGCACATCACGGCCGTCGCTTTTGCGGGGTCGCGCATCACCGCCTGGAGGCGCGCGCCGATGGTCCGCGAAATCTGTTGGACCGCACGCGGTTCGGCCATGATGTGGGACTGGAACAAGGTGAGAGGCAGGAAGAGGATCCGCGTGCGCGTTTCCGCGACGAGATCCGCGACCATCGGGTCCCCGGTCATCAGCGCCATATCGCCGAAGGTCTCACCCGCATCCAGACGACCCAGCGGTTCCTGGCCACCGTCGGCTATCGGGGCCGAGGCGGCGACTTTACCCTCGAGGATCACTCCGAGAAAATGGATCTCATCACCCGCATACACGATTGTCTCTCCGGGAGCGTAGACGGCGATGTTGGAACCATTCGTCATTTCCTCGCGTTGGGCGTCCGTGAAACACGCCAGCAGCGGGACGTTGGATTTGAGAAAAGCCAGGTCTTCGGGATTCATGATCAGGAGAGCTTTCGCGGGTGAGTCATGTTTTCCGGCCGCAGCAAGTCATCGAGCCGTTCCTTGGTCAGCCAGCCTTTCTGCAAGACGAGATCGTAGACACTGCCTCCGGTCTTGAGCGCTTCCTTGGCGATGGCCGCGCTCTTTTCGTAACCGAGCACGGGATTGAGCGCCGTGACGAGACCGATCGAGTTGCGCACGTACTCCAGGCAACGCTCGCGGTTCGCCTCGATGCCGGCAATGCAGCGACTGTTCAGGATGATGGCCGCATTGCGCAGCAGGGTGAGACCGAAGAACAAATTGAAAGCGATGACTGGCTCCGCCATGTTCAGCTCCAGTTCGCTGGCCTCGGCGGCCATGGAGACGGTGACATCCGCACCGATGATTTGGAAACAGATCTGGCTGACCGCTTCCGGGACCACCGGATTCACTTTGCCCGGCATGATCGACGAGCCTGGTTGCATCGACGGCAGGCGAATTTCATAGAGCCCGCAGCGCGGTCCGGAGGACATCCAGCGCAGGTCGTTGCAGATTTTCGAGAGTTGGACCGCGGCCGTTTTCATCGTCCCGCTCATGAGGGAAAACTCCCCGGAGTCCTGCGTGGCCTCGACGAGATTGTCCGCCAGGGTCACGGGGATGCCGCTGGCTTCGGCGAGACGCTGGGTGCAGAGGCTCGCGTAGCCGACGGGGCTGTTGAGACCCGTGCCGATCGCGGTGGCGCCCATGTTGATCGCGAGGAACTCCTCGCCCGCCCGCGTGAGGTGGCGAATGCCTTCCCCGATCATCACCGCATAGGCGCTGAACTCCTGGCCAAGCGTCATGGGCACGGCATCCTGGTTTTCCGTGCGGCCCATCTTCAAGACATCGGCAAACTCGCTGGCCTTGGCATCCAGGGCGACGCGCAATTCGCGCCAGGCGGAAAGGGTGTCGCGCAGGGTGAGGATCACGCCGAGTTTGATCGCGGTGGGATAGGCATCGTTCGTCGACTGCGAGCAGTTGACGTGATCGTTGGGGTGCAAGTGCTGATAGTCACCCTTGCGATGGCCGAGGATCTCCAGGGCGCGGTTGGCGATGACCTCGTTCGCGTTCATGTTCGTCGAGGTACCGGCGCCGCCCTGAAACATATCGATGACGAATTGATCGTGGAGTTTACCCGCGGCGATCTCGTCGCACGCTTTCACGATCGCCTGGGCCTTCATCGAATCGAGCACGCCCAATTCGCAATTGGCCAGAGCGGCCGCTTTCTTCACATAGGCGAAGGCGCGGATGAAATGTTCGAAGTGATAGAGCCGGATGCCGGAGAGCGGAAAATTCTCCACGCCGCGCAGCGTTTGCACTCCATAGTAAGCGTGATTGGGCACTTCGCGCTCGCCGAGCGAATCGTGTTCGTTGCGCACCGAGGAAATCAGCGTCTCCACTTTTTCACCGGCGATGCGGCCAGCGGCGTGATTCAGACGCTCGCTCAACCGCGCCGCGATGCGACCGGCGAGGCGGCAAAAGACCTCGGGCTTTTCCGCCCGCACCTTTTCCAGGGCGGCGCGCGGGATTTGCCACACGGTGGCGCCTTGGCGTGTCACCGCGCTCGTGGCGTGCGGCGACTCGTCGAGGACCACGCCTTCACTGATCACCGCGCCCGAGGAAAGGGTGACGAGATCGACCTGTCGCGCGTGCGTTCCGCGCATGATTTCGACCTGGCCTTCCTGCACGATGCCGAGCCAGAGGCGCGGTGTGCTTTCGTGAAAGAGATAGTCACCCGCTTGATAGGTGACGGAACTGCCTGATTGAATGACCGCATTGAGATCCTCGGTGGAGATGCCGATCCGTTGGGCGGCCGCGGTGATGGTGTCAGTGTCGAAGGTCATAGGAAATGAGGGTTACCTGGGCATGAACGAAGCGATGAGCAGCCCGATGGAGACCCCGCCGATGGTCGAGACAAGGCCGGGTAACATGAAGGAGTGATTGAGCAGATACTTGCCGATGTGGGTGGTGTGGGTGCGATCGAATTGCATGGCGGCGATGAGCGTGCCGTAATTGGGAATAAAGAAGTAGCCATTGACCGCCGGAAACATGCCGATGAGGAAGGGCGCCGGAATGCCGAGGGAAAGGCCGAGCGGCATGAGCGCGCGGGTGGTCGCGGCCTGGCTGTAAAGCAACATGGAGGCGAGAAAGAGCCCGATGGCAAAGGTCCACGGCGCGGCTTTCGCCATGCTACTCAGTCCGCCGATGATCGTCTCGCGGTTGGCGTTGATGAAGGTGTCTCCCAGCCAGGCGAGACCGAGAATGCCGATGATCGCCGTGACGCCGGACTGGCAGGTCTTGCATTTCGGAACTTCCTCCACGGGCGCTTTGGTCACGGTGAGGATCACGGCCGCGACGGCGAGCATGACGATCGCGATGGCGATGGGCATCGACAGCACCGTGGGCTTCGCACTGGAAGCGTCGACCGTGCGCAGCACTGGGAAGATACCAGCCAGCACGACCAGGGAGACGCCCGCGAGGAAAATGAACGCGCTGGACTTCGCGCCGTTTTTCAGCGGCGGAGGTGTCGCGCCGGACGTTTTGCCCGGGGGGTGCAGTTTGCCGGAGGCCAGCAGGCGCTGGTATTCCGGATCGTCTTTCAATTCCTTGCCGACGTGCAATTGCACGAACGCGGAAATCAGCACGGCGAGCAGAGTGGAGGGAACGCAAATGATCAGGATCTGCACGAGCCCGATGTGGTGCGCGGCGAGCAGGCCGATCATGGCCGCGGTGGCGGCGGAGACGGGACTGGCGGTGATGGCTTGCTGGGAGGCGATCGTGGCCACCGCCATCGGTCGCTCGGGCCGGATTCCATTCTCGTAAGCCACCTCGTAGATGACCGGGAGCAGGGGATACACGATGTGGCCGGTTCCGGCCGCGAACGTAAATCCATAGGTGACCAGGGGCGCGACGATCGTGACCTGTTTCGGATTGCTACGGATGATCTTCTCGGCCACGCGGACGAGAAAATCGATGCCGCCGGCGACCTCCATCGCCGAGGCCGCCATGATCACTGTGAGGACGATGAGCAGCACTTCGCCCGGTATGGAAGCGGGGGCGATACCGAAGCCGAGAACCAGCACGAGCAAACCGACTGCGCCCCACAGGCCGAGACCGACACCGCCGGCGCGGGCGCCCATGGCGAGCGCTCCGAGGATGACCAGGAATTCGAGGATGAGCTTGATGTCCATGGGAAGCGCCAATCAACGGACGAGATCGTAACGCAGGACGAAATCGAGGCGGTGGGCATCGCGCTCGGAGTGGTCGAGGGTTTCGTTGCGGCCGTAGAGGTATTCGATACCCATGCGGAAGCTCGCGGTCGGATGCCACATGAGGTTGGCGCTGGCGTAAATGGTTTTGTCGGTCGCGAATGCGCCCAGCGATTCCGGAGCCTCGACGTGCACGTAGCCCCCGGAAATCGTCGAGCGCCAATGCTCGCTCCAATGGTGGGTGTAACCGGCCATGGCGGCGAAGACGGGAATGGCCCTGAGTTGCCCGTGGTCGAGTGCGGCGTCGAGGCCGTTGCCGCTGGTGTCGTTGATATAGCGTGCGTCGCCTTCGCCGTAGGTGACCTGCCCGGTGAGCTTGTCTTTTTCGAAGAGATTGAGCGCTCCAGAGAGACTCGTGCCCCAGCCGAAGACATTCTGGCGCGGCCCGTGATCGGACTCGAACGACAGTTCCCGGAAAAGGCCCGAGCCTTGGATGTGGCCACGAATGCCTTCCCAGCGAAAGCCGAGAACGCCATCCGGGGTGTGATTGACCACGGTCGATCCCGACGCGAATTCATCGTTGCTGGTGTCGATGTTACCGTCCGGTTGCTCGATGCTGGCGAAGAGATTGACCTTGCTCGCGCCATTGTAAATCGGCTGCGTGTAACGGATCTGCGGTTGGCGGCGATTGAGGATGGAGTTGGGGCCTTGATAGTCGACGACGTCGGGAAACGCGTCTGGGTCCATGAAGGCGGAGAAGGTCTGGCCGATGAGGAAATTCCACGCCTGTCCGTAAAAGTGCCGCACGCGGAGCTTCATCGTGTTCGATGTCGAGTCGTCGAAGAAATCGTACTCCGTGTAGATCCGCAGGGTGCTGTCGAAGGGCACCGGCCGGCGGAGTTCGAGGGAGAGGCGGGTGCCTTTGGTTTCCATCGTCGTGCGCTCGCCGCCTTTCGCTCCTTGCTCGCCGGGGACGGGGATGCTGGAGGGAATGAAGAGGTTCGGGTTCCCGTTATTGGCAAAGTCCACGATCGAATCGATGCGCGCGGAGCCACCGATCTTGAACATGGTGTCCGTGCCCGGGATCGGGACGAATCCCTTGAGCGAGGGGTCGAGTGGGGCGTTATTGAGCCGAGGTGCGGCTTGTTGCAGATCGTTGAAATCATCGGCATCCCGGATGACGCTGCGTTCCTTGGGAACCGCATTGGCGGGCAGTTCGCTGACCGGCATATTCAGGCCGACGACCGTGACGGAGCGCCCGCTGGCCGGAGCGACGGGCCGGGAGGTCGACGCGGAGGCGGGCGCGGGAGCCGACGGCGCGCGCTGCTGCAGCTGCTTTTCGAGCGAGGCGATGCGGGCGTTTTGCGCGGCCATGGCGTGCTTCATTTCGCGAATGGTGGCTCTCATTTCCTCCATCTGGCTGTCGCTTTCCGCGAGTGCGGGCGAGAGGGTGGCGATGAAGACGAAGGCGGTTAGGGTGGGGAACGCGACGAGCGGTTTCATGAATGGGTGAGCGGCGGCCAATCGAGACTCGTGACCGCGAGTCATTGGGTTTTGCTGGGCGAGTCTGCCGGCCGTTGAAATCACCGCCTATCGGACTTTGGTCCTACGGGTTTTCGACCTTGGAGACTGTGAAAGAAATCGGCAGTGAGGTTTTAGGCCCGCGAATCACCCAGATAACGCGAATGAAAGATACCCCATCCGTGTCATTCGCGTGATTCGCGGGCACTTTTTTCACAGTCTCTTAGCCCAAGGCTGCAGTTCTACGGCGCACCCAGCTCGCCGCGAGGAAAGTCACGACGAGACAGACAATCGCACTGACGATGAGCATCGTCGTCACTTTCGGATCATGGAGGCTGCTGGTGGCCGGGACGAGTGCGGCGCCGAAGTTGCGGGCGGAGGTGGCCAGACCAAGGACGCCGCGCGTCTCGGGCCCGGCTCCTCCCAGAACCCAGCCGGCGATGAATAGGCCGAGGATATAGAGAGCAGCGGCCAGGATCGCGCCGCTGCCCACGACACCGAGCACGGCGTGAAGATTGAGGACCACGAGCAGGACAAAGAGAACGAGCAGACTGAGGTTTCCGACTTTGCCGAGAAGCGGGGCGGCCCGGGCGGCGAGGGATGCGGCTCGATTTTTGATGAGCATTCCGGCCAGGAGCGGCAGAACGATGAGGAGGATCAAGGGGCGGGCGATACTCCAGGGGTCCGCTTGCAGGCCGGGAATCAGCAGGGGAAGCGCCAGTGGCAGAAAGAGGATGGTGCCGATGGTGAGCAGGGCCATGAGGGCGACAGCGAGAGGCAGGTCGCCGTGCGCCGTTTCGGTGAGCTTGGGGAGAAACGGCGCTCCCGCCGCGCCGCTGAGCAAGATCAGACCCACGGCGTGTTCGTGCTGCAACGGAATGAGCACGGTGAGGAGCCAGGCGAACGCGGGCGCGAAGACGAAGTTCAAGGCCAGGGCAAGCGCCACCATTTTCCCGTTCCGCAAGGGCTGAAAAATAGCGTGCGGCGTCAGGTTCAAACCCACCGCTGCCATGCTGCTCACCAGAAAAACGAATACCGAAACTTTCTCCAGCGATTGCAGTAAAGGCAGCATACACGAGCGGTCCGCCAGGCGGTCGGGCGTTAACCGCGGCTATTTCGCCGCTTCGGCTGGCGGTCGAAGGGCGAGTTGGCCTTTCCGGGCGAAATTGATCGATTCACCGAGGACTCGCAGGGCTTCTTCCGGCGCGTGAAATCCCGTGGAATTTTCGGCCTCGATGAAGTCGAGGTAGAATTGCGCTTTGCGCTGGTAGTCCTGGGCGCTGGTGATTTGAGCGGCCGGTGCGTTGGCGGCCCGGGCCGATTTGAGATCGGTGATCAAATCCACGAGCGCATCCATCGCCTGGTTGCGCATTTTGTAGGTGCGCTCCTGGATCAATTCGATGCGGTCCTTCAATTCCGCTTCCGGCCATTTGTGGCACGTCTGGCAGGCTTCATTGATATTCAAGACGGGGCTGCGCACATGATGGTCACTGATCTTCAGGGCGCCTTCGCGCTTGTAGGGCATGTGACAATCGGCGCAGGACACGCCGGACCGCGCATGAATGCCCTGGTTCCATAACTCGAACTCCGGATGCTGGGCCTTGAGGACGGGCGCGCCGGTGTCGGCGTGCGTCCAATCCTTGAATCCGCTCTCATCGTAATGCGCGAGAATCTGTTCGACCTTCAACCCATTGACCCACGGATAAGTCAGGCGCTTTTCCGGTCCTTTGAAGTAATACTCCACGTGGCATTGGCCGCAGACAAAGCTGCGCATCTCCTGGCGGGTGGCGTCGCGGTTGACGTCGTAATCCTTGACGCCCTGGCTGGCTTTGAGCGCGCGGATTCCTTCGATGAAGCCCGGCTTGGTGACGCGTAGCTGCAGCGTCTTTGGATCGTGGCAATCGATGCAGGCGATGGGGAAGGTGACCAGTTTGCGCGCCTCGGCAAAGGGCATCTGGTTGATCTTCTCGAAGCCCTTGATCGTGTCGCCATCGCCCGCTTTTTTGTACGGCACGACCGTGGAGGCGTGGCATTGCAGACAGGTCCCCGGTTGTTTGGTCACTTGCTGGCGCTCGGTGTAGGTCTGGTCGTCGAGCATGAAGGCGTGTCCGCGTTCCTCCCGGAAATCTTTGGCGAAGGCATAGCCGGCCCACATGATTTTCAGCCGCGGATCTTCCTCGAGTCGCGATTGGGCGACGACGGACCGGGGATCGGCATGAGTCGGCGTATGAGGCTCGGCTTCGCTTCCGCCATAACGGGTGCGAATCTGGTCCGAAGTGCGGCGGTAGCCATCGTATTGCTGGGGAAAATCCTGGCCCCACACCGCCGGGTCCTGTGTGTCTTCCTTGAGTTCGACGACCCGAAAGAAGGGATTTTTCGCCTCCTGTTTCCTTTGGAAGATGGAGACGAGCACCACCGTGGCGATGATCGCTCCGGCGGCCGCCACACCGACGAGCAGGATGAACATGGTGAGCGGTCGCTCGCGGTAGAAGTTGAGAAAGCGATCGCGGAGGGGTTGGGTGCTCATAAGGCTTCAGTTCAGGTGGCCGACACTCGAGTGGCAGCGAATGCAGGACAGCGTGTCGTTGGTCGAGGAAGTGGCGGTGTCGATGTCGTGCACCACGTCCCGATGGCACTTGCGGCAGGCTTCCTCGGTGACGCGCCGGCTGCGGTCCTTGATCTGGATCGGTTCGTGAAAGTGATCGGTGGTAAAGGCGAGCGAGTGGAAGAAGCCGTGCTCCGCCTTGGTGAAATATTTGGGAACGAGTCCGGCGGGAGTATGGCAATCGTTGCAGGTCGCGACGGCGTGATGGCTGGATTTGGCCCAGGCATCGAGATGGTCCTGCATGATGTGGCAGTTCGCGCAGGCGGCGGGGTCATCGCGCAAATAGGATCCACCCTTGGCATAGGTGAAGGTGAAAACGCCGAGGCCCGCGGCGACCCCGATCACCACGGCGATCCCGCTGGCCAGGGCGATCGTCAGTTTGCTTTGTGGAGCGATGGGATGGGGCAGCGGTTTCGATTTCATTTCCGGCGGCGCAGGGCCTTGGAGCGGTGATGGGTCCTGGATTACTCGCCGGATTTCTCCCCGCCTATCGGACCTTGGTCTTATGGCGAGCCTTTAGGCCGCGCGCGGCATGGCCAGTTGGCCGCGCATTTCCGCTGCATATTGGTCGGCATTGAGGCCGGCGAGGAGATGCAGCGTTTCCCCGGGAAAGCGGACGACCGCTTCGATGCCGGCGGCGAGGAGCGCGGATTCGCTGGCCTTGGCGCCATCCCGCAGCACCACGCGCAAGCGCGTCTCCGCGCAGGCGTCCACGCGCTCGACATTCTCCGCGCCGCCGAGAGCGGCCAGCCAGGCAGCGGCCTTGCGGGCGGCGTCGGGGTCGCGCAGTTTGACCATCACGCCGGCGGCCGGTGGGGCGTGAACGGGGGAAGGCGCTTCGACTTCGTCGGCTTCCGGTCCGGCGGTCTTGAGATACTCCTCCATCTCGGTTTTCAAATTCTCACTCTGCGTGCCGAAGATGGCCTGCACGCCATCGCCCACGACCACGACCCCGGCGGCGCCAAGCGCCTTGAGTTTGTCGGCGCTGGCTTTGGTGACGTCATTCAACTTCACGCGCAGGCGGGTGATGCAGGCGTCGAGACTGGCGATGTTGCTGCGTCCACCGAAGGCGCGCACCAGTTGCAAGGCGAAGCTGTCTCCGCTGGCGCTGCGCGCCGCTTTGGCGGCTTCGTCTTCCACTTCGCGCCCCGGAGTGGCGAGGTTGAACCGGCGAATGGCAAAGCTGAAGACGCCGTAGTAAACGCCGGCCCAGATCGGTCCGAGGACGAACAGCCAGAGCGCGCGGTGCGACTTCGGAAACAGCACGACGTAATCGATGAGACCGTGCGAAAAAGTGAAGCCGTGTTTGATGCCGAGCGCGATGCAGACATAATACGACAGGCCCGCGAGCAGGGCGTGGATGGCGTAGAGCACCGGGGCGACGAAGAGGAACGAAAATTCGATCGGTTCGGTGATGCCAGTGAGAAAGGCGGTGAGCGCCGCCGAGATCATGATTCCGCCGACCTTCACGCGATTTTCGGGACGGGCGGCGCGCCACATGGCGATGGCGGCGGCGGGCAGGCCCCACATCTTGAAAAGATAGCCGCCGGTCATATTTCCCGCGGTGGGATCGCCGGCGATGAAACGCGCAATCTCGCCATGAACGACTGTTCCCGTGGCCGGGTCGGTGTAGCTGCCGGCCTGGAAAAAGAAGGGGACATTCCAGACGTGGTGCAGGCCGAAGGGAATCAACGCGCGCTCGACGATGCCGTAGATGGTGAAGGCGAGCGCCGGGCGCCCGTGCACCGCCCAATGCGAGAAGCTGTCGATGGCCCCGCCGATCGGCGGCCAGATGAAGCTGAGGATCGCGCCGACCAGAATCACGGCAAACGACGTGATGATCGGGACGGATCGTTTGCCGGCGAAGAAGCCAAGATAGGATGGGAGCTTGACCTTGTAGAAGCGGTTGAAACATCCCGCGGCGACCATGCCGACAATGATGCCGCCGAAGACACCGGTCTCGATCGACGGGATGCCCATGATCGCTTTCGTCTCGATCCCGCGCAGGTTGGCGCACACGCCCAACGAACCGAGGAAGACGACATAACCGGTCGTGCCGGCGAGCGCGGCCACGCCGTCATTTTCGGTGAGCCCGATGGCGACGCCGATGGCGAAGAGCAGCGGCAGATTGGCGAAGATGGCGTCGCCGGATTTCGCCATGATGAGCGAGACGCTTTCCGGGAGCCAGGTGAAGTTGGCGCTGCCCACCCCGAGCAGGATGCCGGCGACGGGCAGCACCGAGACCGGGAGCATCATGCATTTGCCGATCTTCTGCAGCAGGGAGAAGGCGTTTTTGAAATTGAACATAGTGCTTAGTCTTCGATTTCCGGGACAAGGGCGCGGACCTCCTCGGCGGTCGCACAGGTCAGCGCGCGCTGGGCGAGGTCGCGGCAGGTGGCGGCGTTCAGGCGGCGGATCTGCGCTTTCACGGTCGGAATGACCGGCAGGCTGACGCTGAGTTCATCGATGCCGAGGCCAACCAGGATCGGCACCGCATGCGGATCGCCGGCGATGCCGCCGCAGATGCCGACCAATCTTTGGTGGGCGTGCGCGCCCTCGATCGTTTGCGCGATGAGTCGCAGCACCGCGGGGTTCAGCGCGTCGACCTTCGGAGCGAGCTTCGGATGGCCACGGTCCATGGCCAGCGTGTATTGCGTCAGGTCATTGGTGCCGATGGAAAAGAAGTCCGCTTCCGCGGCAAAGGCGTGCGCCATGACGGCCACCGCGGGCACCTCCACCATGATCCCGCAGGGGAATGGCGCGATGCCGAGAGCGGCCGATTCCTCCGCGAGCATGGCCTTGGCGTCGCGCAGTTCCTGCACGGTGGCGATCATCGGAAACATCACCTGCAAATGGTATCCGGCGGAAGCGCGGAGCAGGGCGCGGAGTTGGGTGCGCAACACCTCGGGGCGATCCAGGCCGACGCGAATGCCGCGTTCGCCGAGGAAAGGATTGTCCTCGCGGGGAATGGGCAGATAGGGCAGGGGCTTGTCCCCGCCGACATCGAGGGTGCGGATGATCACGTGGTGATCCGGTCCCAGCGCCTGGAGGATCGTCGCATAGCTCTCGGTTTGCTCGTCTTCGCTGGGGGCGGCGGAGCGATCCATGAAAAGAAATTCGGAACGGACCAGGCCGACGCCCTCTCCGCCGACTCCGATCACCTGGCTGGCATCCTTGACGCCGCCAATGTTCGCGAACACCGACACGTGCTGGCCGTCACCGGTGGTGGCGGGTTCGTGCGCGTGGGCGATGTCTTCCCGGCGACGCGCTTCGTGCCGGGTCTGGAGTTGCTGGATGCGCTCGATTTCCGCCGGCGGTGGATTGAGCCGGAGCGAGGCTTTGCCCGCGTCGAGAATGACCGGCGTCCCATCAGGAACATCCAGGGCGGCGGGTTCGATGCCGGCGATGGCGGGAATGTCCAGCGACCGTGCCAGGATGGCGACGTGTGAGGTGGCGCCGCCGCGGATCGTGGCGAAGCCGACCACCCGCCCACGCTCCATCGTCGCGGTGTCGGAAGGAGTGAGATCCTCGGCGATCAGGACGGAGCCATTGGGGTAATTGGGTGCGTGGCGGCTCACCCCGGTCAGCAGTTCGAGCACCCGCCAGCCCACGTCGCGGACGTCGTTGGCGCGCTGGGCGAGCAGTTCGTTGCGCAGTGCGGCCAGGCGTTCCGCGTGGAGCTTCGCGGCGGTCTTCCACGCGAAGGCCGCGCTCTTTCCCTTGGCGATCGCCGAGGTGGCGATGTCGAGAAAGTCGGGATCATCGAGCAACTCCGCGTGAGCGGCAAAGATGGCCGCCTTGGCGGGATCGGTCCGGGCGTGCAACTGCGCCCGCAGGGCTTCGAGTTGGGCCCGCGCCTTGCCGATCGCTTCGGTGAGTTTCGCCTTCTCACCCTCGACGCCGTGCCCCTCCTCTTCGACGGCGATATCCTCACGACGAACCTGAAATATCTTACCGACGGCGATGCCGGGTGAGGCGGCCACGCCCAGGAGGAGGTTGGGATCACTGCTGCGCGGGCGTGGTGCTGGCTGGGCGATCTTCGCTACGACGGTGGTGGCGGGAGCCGGCGCGGGCGCGCAGCCTTCGTCGCCGAGACCTTCGGCGATGAGTTTGGCCAGTTTCTCGACCGCCGGTTTCGCATCCGCCCCCTTGGCCACGACGACCACCTTGTCCCCGTGCTGCACTTCGAGAGCCATGAGCGAGGTGATGCTGCGCGCATTCGCCGTTCGGTCGCCCAGTTGCAGTTTGATTTCGCTCTGGAAGCTCTTGGCCACGTTCGCCAGGACGGCGGCTGGGCGGGCGTGCAGGCCGGTGCGGTTGGGGATGAGGATGGCGTCCGAAGTGACGGTGGCGCCTTCACCGCCTTGCGGCGCGCCGGCGCCATTGGCAAGAGTGAGCTTGAGCAGCATGTCGGACCCGGCTTTCACCGTGCCCGAGGCGCGTTCGATGGCCTGCACGGTCTCACCATTGGTGATGATGATCTCGGTCAGCAGGCTCTTGGCGTGCGTGGCGATTTCGTCGAGGTCGAATTCGATGAGCGGTGCGCCCGGCTCCACGTGGTCGCCTACCTTGACCCGTGGCGAGAACCCTTTGCCTTTGAGGCCCACCGTATCGATGCCGATATGCATGAGCACCTCCACGCCGCCCTCCGCGCGCAGGGTCACGGCGTGCAATGCCGGATGCAGATGCATCACCTCGCCCGCACAGGGCGCGCACAGGCAGGCATCGGTGGGATCGATGGAGATGCCGTCGCCCACGAGTTTTTGGGCGAATACCGGATCCGGCACCCGCTCGAGAGGATAGATCACGCCGGAGAGGGGCGCGGTGAGGGAAAGGATCTTGGACATGAAAGGAGCAGGGGAGGGATGCGTCGCGGTTACCACCAGGCTTCGGCCTGGAGGCCGTAGGACAAACCGCTCGTGGTGTTCTCGTATGCGTCGCCGCCGACGTGCCCTTTGAAGCCGTCGCTCCACGCGGCATAGGTGACGAAGGCGCGCAGGACCGGCCGGCTGAAGTATTTCCCGCCGCGCGAAATCTGTGGCGCGAGGGTGATTTTCCAAAGGTGCCCGTCGGTGCCGAGCGAATCGGTCTTGGTCCAATCGACGCCGGCCTCCAGCGCGATGCTGAAGCGGTCGTTGAAGAAATAGACCGGCCGGGCACCGAGCGAGGCCCAGCGATTGCGCGAATTGGGTCCACCGAAATCGGTGTCCTCGTAGATACCGACCGCCTGCACGGCAAAATGCGGTGAGGGCTGGATGACGAAGTTATCGGTGACCCGGAAGCGGTGGGCGTCGCCGAGGTCCGGTCCGGAGAAGTCCAGCGTGCTGGCGAAGTTATAGGCCGCGCCCTGGCCATACTGGACGCTGAATTCGTTGTAGCCGCCGAGAAGTTTCTCATCCTCGGTGCGGTGGATCAGGCCCACGGCCCAGCCGGCGGAACTCTCGATGCGCAATGGGCTGCCATCGGGATTGAAAACATTCCGCACCTCGCCGCCCTTGGTCGACGCCCAATCGAACCAGAGCGTGACTTTGCCGAAGGGCGCTTTGATGTCGGAGAGCCGCAGGTCGATGTTTTGCTTCGCGACGTCGCCGTTGTGCGTCACATAATGGTCGACGCTGCCCCCGAGCCAGGCGAGCGAGAGCTTGGCGAACTTGCCGATCGGCACATCCTCCACGCCGCCGCCGTAGCCGCTCATGTCGAGGTAGTAGAAGTCGTCGAGGTGAATGTCGTGCCGCTGATAGTAGCGCTGGCCAACCCAGAAACGGAAGTCGGGTGCGCTCTGGAGCACATTTCCCGCTTCGACATAGGCCTGGCGCAAGGCGAAATCATTGCCCTGCGCCTGGTTGTTCAGCGAGTCGAAGCTGAAGTTTTCGCCGGTGCTGTAAGACAACGTCGCCGTGGTGCGCACAAAGGGGGAGGCGGTCGGGTCATCCAGGCGCAGCCAATTGTGCACGAGGGTGAGTTCGCCGTAGGTGTCCGCCTCGTTGCCGAGCCGGAATTTCGCGCCGGCGCCCGGCGCCTGGAAGGCTTCCATCTTTCCTCCTTCGCCATTCATGCCGAACCCGGAGCGCAGATAACCGTGAAACTCGAACGGTTGCGGCAAGTCGTAGAATTTGCGGACATCGAAGGGGAAACCCTCGTCGCGGTAAATATCACGCGTCTCCGTCGCGTCGGCCTCGAGCTTGAGTTCGATGTTCTTGATCGCGTCCGCGTTGGCGGCGGTCTGTCGCGAGGTCGTCCCGGTGGTCGCGGAATGTTCCTCGGTGGTGAGTTCGAGTTCGCTGACGCGTCGCTGCAGCGAGGCGATTTCCGAGGATGATGGCGCCGGTGCCGGCGCGGCTTTCGCTTGTCGTTGCAGGCGCGCATTATCGTTCTCGAGGGTGCTGATGCGCGATTCGAGCTGTTGGATGTGCGATTCGTAGTTCGCCTTCATGGTGGCCAACTCGCCTTCGATCTGTTTGCGAAAGGCATCCATCTCGGGAGACTGCGCCGTGACCACGCAAGGAACACTGGCAAGGCACACGGCGATGCTGATACCCAGCCAGCGAGGGGTGGCCGGTGAGGATGAACAAGGGGGAGAGAGAGGGGAAACTGTCAACGGGGGGAGCCGTTTCTTCATGCACGGAGAGCCTGCCTCCGAGCAGGAATGACCGTCGATAAGACCTTGGTCCTACGGGTGTTCACTGGAGGAGTTGTCCCGTCTGCGCCCCCGTTTTTTTGCATTTACCCTGCGCGGCTGGAACAGAAAATCGCAGGGAGTGTGAAAGAAATAAACTGCCCTCCCCGCGTGTCATTCTGAGCGAAGTGGAGGGAGTGTAACGACCGGAACGCAGTCGAAGAACCCCGTGGAATAACCAGCGAGACGCCTATGGAACTGCATGGCAAACCCGGCGGAACAACCAGCGATGATCTCTGGTCAAGCGGCGGGGTTTGCCCCGCAGTCCCATAGGCGTCTCTCCCGCAAGCGGGATCGGCTTTCGACTCCGCGTCCCGCCACCTCACCATCGGGACGCTCCGCTCAAGAATGACCGCGAGGAGGGCGGTTTATTTTCAGTGATCCGCCGCATCGAGACGGATCAATTCGAGACGATGATTGGCTGTCGGATTCTGCCGCGAAGGACCGGCGACGAGCAGGACTCGATCGGCGGGAATTCCATGTTCGCTCAACCATTGACTGGCGAAGGTGCTCCATTCGACATGCCCCTCCGGAAGATCCACCGGATGGATCCCGTAAGAGAAGGCCAGCCCCTGGCAGACCGTGGGATTGTTGTTCGGCGCCACCACCCAAACGGAAGGTTTGTTGCGCGAAATGAGCCGGGCCGTCGTCCCGCCGCGGGTCGGGACGAGCACCAAATCGCTAGGCACCGTTTCGAGAGCGTACTCGACGAGCGAAGCGATCCGGTCGCTCGGCGTCGTGCCCGCGGGCTTTTGCAGGAATTCCCGTCGGGAAGCGAGAGCGCCCGGCGGACGGTGCGATTCCGTGAAGGTGGCAATTTTCGCGAGCATCGCCACCGCTTCCTCGGGAAACCGGCCCATGGCGGATTCACCGGAGAGCATCACGCAATCCGTGCCATCGAGGATGGCGTTGGCCACATCCGTCGCTTCGGCTCGGGTGGGCAGTCGGCTGGTCGTCATGGACTCGAGCATCTGCGTGGCGGTGATTACGGGTTTGCCCGCGAGGTTCGCCCGGGCGATGAGGCCCTTTTGGGTGTGCGCGATTTCCTCGATCGGCACCTCCACGCCGAGGTCGCCGCGTGCGACCATGATGCCATCGGCCGCGGCGAGAATCTCGTCATAGTGAGCGAGGGCGTCGGCCCGCTCGATCTTCGCGATGACAAACGGCTGCCGGCCGAGCTGCGCCGCCGCGGCGCGCAACGCGGCGATATCGGCCGCCCGTTCGACGAACGACTGGCTGACCGCATCGACCCCAGCACCCAGGGCAAACTCCAGGCAGGCACGGTCGTGCTCGGTGAACGCACCGATGCCGAGATCGATCCCCGGCAGATTCAATCCTTTGCGCGAGCGCAATTCGCCACCCACGGCGACGACACAGCGGACATCGTTGCCCACCACGCTCTCGACGACGAGCTGCACCAAACCGTCATTGAGAAAGAGCCGGTTCCCCGGTTTCACCACGCGGGGCAGCGGCTCGAAACTCATCGAGACGCGCTCTTTGTTGCCGACGACGTCTTCGTTGGTCAGCGTGAAGTGCTCGCCGGGCAGGAGCTGAATCGGTTCGGGATCGATTTTGCCGAGCCGCATCTTCGGCCCGGGCAGATCGGCCATGATGGCCACCCGACGACCCACCGCCCTGGCGGCTGCCCGGATACGACTGACGACTTCACCGTGATGGGCAAAATCTCCATGCGAGAAATTCAGCCGGGTAATATTCACGCCCGCGCGGATGAGCCGTTCGAGCATTTCGGGCGATTCCGATGCGGGACCGATCGTGGCCACGATCTTCGTTTGTGAGCAGGCAGCGCCGTTTTCATGAAGGTGCATATCGTAACACGACGCCTTCATCCATGTCGATGCGGCCCCCGACACCTGCTTCTCGGCCACCGAAAAAGACGAATTGGTGGCTTATCGAATGCGGCGGTGGCCTGGGCTTGATGGTGCTCCTTCTTCCCGAATGTGCCGCGTTCTTCGTTGGGGTTACACGGAGCGTTAAGTCCACCGAGCGCTGCGGCACGGCCGTTTCTGTCGCCACATGTTCGCCAGAGGTCCAGGCCAAACCAGACGCATCGATCCCGAGTTATTGGATCCGTACTTATACTAACTTGTCATTTAGAGAATCAAATGCCGGTTCGATATTGTTACTCGACACTCGATGTTACTCGGGACTCGGGAAAGACCGCCCGTAAGTTATCGAAGTAGTCTATGGTCTACCTCTGCCAGGGGAGGAGCGAGATATGGGATGCGACCTTTGATGTCGACGATGGTCCTCGATTCACCGGGGAGTTAGCCGGCATTGTGCGGACGGGGATAAACAAACCCTATCTTGGTGGTTACTGGGAGCGGCACAGAAAGCGGGAAGGCGAAAACGGGTTTTTAATCCGGGATTCGACCGTGTGTTTCGTTTTTTGACGTGATGGCACGAAACATGCCTCTCAAATTTGAAAAAAGTTGTTGCCTGATTCGCAGCTTTCGTCTTCAATCGTCGACAGATCGAGAGGGTTCCGTGTTCAACGACGCAAATATTGCGGTGACGCGAGCCCCGCTGAGTATACCAGTGCTCAACGGTGGAAGGGAGGGGAATTATCCGCGCGAGAGGGGGGCTGAACGAGGAATCGGGTTTGGATGGATGTTTGGATGCAAAATTTTCTTTGCGCTGAGAGTTTCGGAAATGGGCATGCCGCTGCTCGACAACACCGTGGTTTTCCGGACTTGCCTCGAGGCTTCGAGAGCATCGCGATCCTTTAAATCGCTCATCGAGTTTTTCGTAACAATACGCCGTCGGCCCAGGGCGTGTGAATGCCTCGTCCGGCATTGGCCAACGACTGCCTTTCCTTCCCGTGTTTAGCCGCCACCTCAACCCGTTCTGATGATATGAAGCCGAGTCCTCAGCCGAATCCCGTTCCGGAAAATCCTGCGCCCAAAACGAATATTGATGTTGGCGATCTGACACCTGGGGAGCGCGTGCCATTTGACCCAACGAAAAGTGTCGAGCTTTACAGGGGAGATGAACCACCGTCGGATATCCAGCAAACCGATGACGGGTTCGTCGCTACTTGGGAGGATGGGTTTTATGTGGTGCTGACGCCCGATCTCCCTCCGGTGGGCGAGGGGCCGAGGCAGGTGAGCATCAACAGTGCCCTTTTTGATGCACATCTTCCCGAAATCGCTGCCGGGTCCCTCCTCGGGCGACAGCGAAGGAGCGGTGCCGGATTATCTCGAGTGGGTGGGCGGCCATTCGGATAATCCACCTGCCTTTCGCCCCACTTGGGCCCTATGGACGTGGGCTACCGACTACCGAGACACTCATCGGCAAGTTGCTCCCCACCGAGACTACGACTTCGCCGACCGTGTCATCGCCTTTGCTGGTCACGCCGGTCGAAACAACGCCTGTCGTTGCGCCAGTGGTTCCGCCGATGATCAGCCTCACCGGTAACCCGTCTCCGATAGTCGTCGATGAGAGCTTCATCCCTGGCATTGGTTCGGGAACCGGCCCGGCGGGATCCGCGTCGTCGACGGAGGACTTCAGCAAGGTCTTCACCGCGACACCGGGCAGCGCACCGGCAACGGTGTCCTACGCAATGAGCCTCCCCGGCGGTAACGGTGCGGATTCCGGCCTGATTGATTCCATAACCGGGCAGCACGATATGCTCGTGCTCAATGGCAACACGATCGAAGGCCACGTGGGCACAGTCGGCGGGGTGTTGGCATTCACGGTCACAATCGATCCGAATACCGGCATCACTACGCTCACCATTGATCGGGGTATTATTCAAGGTTCGCCGGACTCACCGGTGGATAGCAACGAAGGGGTGGCGTTGGGGAGCGGGCTGGTGACCTTGACGGCCACCATCACGGATACTTTGGGCAATCATGCATCGGCGACGGTAGATCTCGGTCCGGAACTCACTTTCCTCGACGACGGCCCATCGATTTCCGCTGCAGGTTCAGGCCCAAGCTTCAATGTGGATGAAAGCTTCCTGCCGACGGGGTCGGGGACTGGTCCTGTCGGCTCGACGGTGGACACGGAGGCGTTTGCCGGGGCATTCACCCACGTGAACGGAGCGGATGGAGCAAGCGTCAGCTATGGACTGTCGGTCAGCGCGAGTGGAGTGGACAGCGGGTTGATCGACTCGTTGACCGGTAACCATGTGTTCCTGTTCCTGGAGAGCGGTGCGGTGGTGGCGCGCGAAGGCACGACCTCGGCAACCGCGGCGACGGGACCGATCGAGTTCACCTTGTCGGTGGATGGATCGGGCAACGTGACCGCGACGCTGGATCGCTCGGTGCACCAAAGTTCGGCGGACTCGCCGGTGGATAGCAACGAAGCGGTCTCGCTGACCTCGGGGTTGGTGACCTTGACGGCGACGATTACGGATGCGGACGGCGATCATCAAGCGGCGAGCATCGATCTCGGCTCGCATGTGAGCATCCATGACGATGGCCCGAGCATCACGGCCGTGGGTACAGCGACGGCGCTGAACGTGGACGAGAGCTTCCTCTCGACCGGTTCAGGCACTGGTCCTGCGGGTTCGACGGTGGACACGGAGGCGTTTGCCGGAGCATTCACGCACGTGAACGGAGCCGATGGAGCGAGCGTCAGCTACGGGCTGTCGGTGAGTGCGAGTGGAGTAGACAGCGGGTTGATCGACTCGTTGACCGGCAATCATGTGTTTCTGTTCCTGGAGAGCGGTGTGGTGGTGGCGCGCGAAGGTACTACTTCGGTAACCGCGGCGACGGGACCGATCGAGTTCACCTTGTCGGTGGATGGAACCGGCAATGTGACCGCGACCCTCGACCGTTCGGTGCATCAAGGTTCGGCGGACTCGCCGGTGGACAGTAACGAAGCGGTCTCGCTGACCTCGGGATTGGTCACCTTGACGGCGACGATCACGGATGCGGACGGTGATCATCAAGCGGCGAGCATCGACCTGGGCTCGCATGTAAGCATCCGTGATGATGGTCCGAGCATTACGGCGGTAGGGACAGCGACGGCGCTCAACGTCGATGAAAGCTTTCTGCCGACGGGATCGGGGACCGGCCCTGCGGGTTCGACGGTGGACACGGAAGCGTTTGCTGGCGCGTTCACCCATGTGAACGGAGCCGATGGAGCGAGCGTCAGTTATGGGCTGTCGGTGAGTGCGAGTGGAGTGGACAGCGGATTGATCGACTCGTTGACCGGTAACCATGTGTTCCTGTTCCTGGAGAGTGGTGCGGTGGTGGCGCGCGAGGGCACGACCTCAGGCACCGCGGCGACCGGGCCGGTTGAGTTCACCTTGTCGGTGGATGGATCAGGCAACGTGACGGCAACCCTCGACCGTTCGGTACATCAAGGTTCGGCGGACTCGCCGGTGGACAGCAACGAGGCAGTCTCGCTGACCTCGGGATTGGTCACGCTGACGGCAACGATCACGGATGCGGACGGTGATCATCAAGCGGCGAGCATCGATCTGGGCTCGCATGTGAGCATACATGACGATGGTCCGAGCATCACGGCGGTGGGGACGGCGACGGCGCTGAATGTCGACGAGAGCTTCCTGCCGACGGGATCGGGGACCGGTCCTGCCGGCTCGACGACCGATACGGAAGCGTTTGCTGGAGCGTTCACCCATGTGAACGGAGCCGACGGAGCGAGCGTCAGCTACGGGCTGTCAGTGAGTGCGAGCGGAGTAGACAGCGGGTTGATCGACTCGCTGACGGGCAATCATGTGTTCCTGTTCCTGGAGAGTGGTTCGGTCGTAGCCCGCGAAGGGACGACCTCGGTAACCGCGGCGACCGGACCGATTGAGTTTACCTTGTCGGTGGATGGATCGGGCAACGTGACCGCGACGCTGGATCGCTCGGTGCATCAAGGTTCGGCGGACTCGCCGGTGGACAGCAACGAAGCCGTGTCGCTGACTTCCGGTTTGGTCACCTTGACGGCGACGATCACCGATGCGGACGGAGATCATCAAGCGGCGAGCATCGATTTGGGCTCGCATGTGAGCATCCATGACGATGGCCCGAGCATCACGGCGGTGGGGACAGCGACGGCGCTGAACGTGGACGAGAGTTTCCTGCCGACGGGATCGGGGACCGGGCCTGCCGGCTCGACGGTGGGACACGGAAGGCGTTTGCCGGGGCGTTCACGCATGTGAACGGAGCGGATGGAGCGAGCGTCAGCTATGGGCTGTCGGTGAGTTCGAGTGGAGTGGACAGCGGATTGATCGACTCGTTGACGGGTAACCACGTGTTTCTGTTCCTGGAGAGTGGTGCGGTGGTGGCGCGTGAAGGGACGACTTCGGCGACGGCGACGACCGGACCGGTTGAGTTTACCTTGTCGGTGGATGGATCGGGCAATGTGACCGCGACGCTGGACCGCTCGGTGCATCAAAGTTCGGCGGACTCGCCGGTGGATAGCAACGAAGCGGTGTCGCTGACCTCCGGTCTCGTCACGCTGACGGCGACGATCACGGATGCGGACGGTGATCATCAGGCGGCGAGCATCGATCTCGGCTCGCATGTGAGCATCCATGACGATGGTCCGAGCATCACGGCGGTGGGGACGGCGACGGCGCTCAATGTGGATGAGAGCTTCCTGCCGACGGGATCGGGGACGGGCCCGGCGGGTTCGACGGTGGACACGGAAGCTTTTGCCGGAGCGTTCACTCACGTGAACGGAGCGGACGGAGCGAGCGTCAGCTACGGGTTATCGGTGAGTGCGAGCGGAGTAGACAGCGGATTGATTGACTCGCTGACCGGCAATCATGTCTTCCTGTTCCTGGAGAGTGGCGCGGTGGTGGCGCGCGAAGGGACGACCTCGGTAACCGCGGCAACGGGACCGATTGAGTTTACCTTGTCGGTGGATGGATCAGGCAACGTGACCGCGACGCTGGATCGCTCGGTGCATCAGAGTTTCGGCGGATTCACCGGTCGACAGCAACGAAGCGGTCTCGCTGACCTCCGGTCTGGTCACCTTGACAGCAACGATCACAGATGCAGATGGTGATCATCAGGCGGCGAGCATCGATTTGGGCTCGCATGTGAGCATCCATGACGACGGTCCGAGCATCACGGCGGTGGGGACAGCGACGGCGCTGAACGTGGACGAGAGTTTCCTGCCGACGGGATCGGGGACCGGGCCTGCCGGCTCGACGGTGGACACGGAGGCGTTTGCCGGGGCGTTCACCCACGTGAACGGAGCGGATGGTGCGAGCGTCAGCTATGGACTGTCGGTGAGTTCGAGTGGAGTGGACAGCGGATTGATCGACTCGCTGAGTGGCAACCATGTATTCCTGTTCCTGGAGAGCGGTGCGGTCGTAGCCCGCGAGGGCACTACCTCGGTAACCGCGGCGACCGGGCCGGTTGAGTTCACCTTGTCGGTGGATGGATCGGGTAATGTGACCGCGACGCTGGATCGCTCGGTACATCAAAGTTCTGCGGATTCGCCGGTCGACAGCAACGAAGCGGTCTCGCTGACCTCCGGTCTCGTCACCTTGACGGCAACGATCACCGATGCGGATGGGGATCATCAGGCGGCGAGCATCGACCTGGGCTCACATGTGAGCATCCATGATGACGGTCCGAGCATCACGGCGGTGGGGACTGCCACCGCGCTCAATGTCGACGAAAGCTTCCTACCGGCGGGATCGGGGACGGGCCCTGCCGGCTCGACGGTGGACACGGAGGCATTTGCCGGCGCGTTCACCCACGTGAACGGAGCCGATGGAGCGAGCGTCAGCTATGGGCTGTCGGTAAGTTCGAGTGGGGTAGACAGCGGCTTGATTGACTCGTTGACCGGCAATCATGTCTTCCTGTTCCTGGAGAGCGGTGCGGTGGTGGCGCGCGAAGGGACGACCTCTGTAACCGCGGCGACGGGACCGATTGAGTTCACCTTGTCGGTGGATGGATCGGGCAACGTGACGGCAACGTTGGATCGCTCGGTACATCAAGGTTCTGCGGATTCGCCGGTCGACAGCAACGAAGCGGTCTCGCTGACCTCCGGTTTGGTCACATTGACGGCGACGATCACGGATGCGGACGGCGATCATCAGGCGGCGAGCATCGATCTGGGCTCGCATGTGAGCATCCATGACGATGGCCCGAGTATCACGGCGGTGGGGACGGCGACCGCGCTCAACGTGGACGAAAGTTTCCTGCCGACGGGATCGGGGACGGGCCCCGCGGGTTCGACCGTGGACACGGAGGCATTTGCCGGGGCGTTCACCCATGTGAACGGAGCGGATGGAGCGAGCGTCAGCTACGGGCTGTCAGTCAGTGCGAGTGGAGTGGACAGTGGGTTGATTGACTCGCTGAGTGGTAACCACGTGTTCCTGTTCCTGGAAAGTGGTGCGGTGGTGGCGCGCGAGGGCACGACGTCGGTAACCGCGGCGACCGGGCCGATTGAGTTCACCTTGTCGGTGGATGGCGCCGGCAATTTGACGGCTACGTTGGACCGTTCGGTGCATCAAAGTTCTGCGGACTCGCCGGTCGACAGCAACGAAGCGGTCTCGCTGACCTCCGGTTTGGTCACCTTGACGGCAACGATCACGGATGCGGACGGCGATCATCAGGCGGCGAGCATCGATCTGGGCTCGCACGTGAGCATTCATGACGATGGCCCGAGCATTACGGCGGTGGGGACGGCGACCGCGCTCAATGTGGACGAGAGTTTCCTGCCGACGGGATCGGGGACCGGTCCTGCGGGCTCGACGGTGGACACGGAGGCATTTGCCGGGGCATTCACCCACGTGAACGGAGCGGATGGTGCGAGTATCAGCTATGGA
>NZ_ABVL01000004.1 GCF_000173075.1 Chthoniobacter flavus Ellin428 | reverse complement strand
TTGAGGGTTGCCCGCACACTGGCCTTCAAAGTAAGTGCTGGTGATGTCATACAACAGGAACTCGAAGCGCTGGCCAAGAGAGGCTTTCGTAGCGCTCCTTGAGATGACCAAAGAGGGCCTGGCGCAAAGGTAGAAGCGCATCGAGGCCGCGGTAGAGCCGGTTGTCATAAACCGCTTCGACACCAACGCCCAGCAGGTCGTCGAGAGCGGTCTGCCCATACCATCGCTCGCTCAGCGCCAGTTCGGAAGCCTGCGCGCAAAACCGGCCGATACAAAGAATGGCGGCCACCGTCGCCCAATCGATTTCCTCGCGCCCGCGCCGTAGATGCGCGAAGAAAAAATCGTGCAATCCCAAGCGCCGCCAAAGCGCCAAGGCTAAATAGACCTGGCCAAACTGCCGCAACCGTTCCACGCGCACGCGAGAAAGATCCACCTGCGCCCACTGCGGCGGCGGTAGGGACGGTGGCGCGGCCGGCGATCCAAAAAGATCTCCCGGCGGCGTGGGCTCCGCAGGCGCCCCATCCCCATCCAGTAAACGCGCTATCTCCTCCCAGCCGGCCCGTTCCTCTTCGTCGAGTCCGGGCAGTTTGCCTAGCGTCGCCACCACCCGCTGCCGCGGCCCGCGCTCCGTGCGGTGACTCTCCACCAAAGTCCAATACTCGTATTGTTGACCGTTCTTCTGTCTGCGATTGCGCCGCAAAAACATGCCCCAGCTTGCCCCTTTCCTCTCTGCTCCAGCAAGGCGGCGGTCTCCACTACAACATCCAATCCCTGACAACCAACCGCCTCTCCAGAAGCCAACCCAACATCCCCTCACGGAAAAAGCTTTTTATCCCTAACGACTGTCGAACTTGGGTTAGGGGCGCTCCAGGCTGCGCAGGATGCGGACGGAAGCCGCCGATTGATTGAGCGTGTAGAGGTGGATTCCCGAAACGCCATGGCGTAGCAAGTCCGCGCATTGTTCGATGGCGTATTGGATGCCGATCTCCGCCACCGCGTGAGGGTCGTTTCCCGAAGCCGCCAGCCGCTTGAGAAGCTTCGCCGGAATGCGGACACCAGCCGCCAGCTCCGCCATGCGCTGCAGGCCGGAGAGGGTCGTGACTGGCATGACGCCGGCGAGAATCGGCGCACGAATTCCCCCGAGTTCGCAACGCTCGCGGAAGTCGTGGAAGCTGTGATTGTCGAAAAAGAGTTGGGTGCAAATGTAGTCGGCGCCGGCGTCGACTTTCGCCTTGAGGTGATCCATCTCTCTCAGCCGATTCGGGGTGAGCGGGTGCCCGTCCGGAAAACCGGCGACCCCGATGCCAAAGCCGCGGGTCTCGTGCGGATGTTTGAATGCCCGAATGGCACCGACCAAATCGGCGGCTTGGGCAAAGGAGCTCGCGCTGGCGGCTGAGCCCTGGGGCAAATCACCGCGTAACGCGAGGAGGTTGCTCACTCCGGCGGCGGCGTATCGTGCGAGCACCGCGTGAATGTCTTCCGCCGTATGCCCCACGCAAGTCAGGTGCGGAATCGGATCAAGGGCGGTCGTTCGGCGAAGCCTGACCACGAGATCATGCGTGAGTTCCCGCGTGGCGCCGCCGGCACCATACGTCACGCTGGCAAACGAAGGCGCAAATGGCGCGAGTTCCGCGATGGTTTGGAAAAGGCGTTCGCTGCTTTCCGGAGTTCGCGGAGGGAAAAATTCGAGCGAGATGGAGGTCTTGTTCCTCGCGAGGATATCCTGAATGTGCATTAGCGTTGGGTGGTCAGCGCGGCGCCGACTGGGGCGCGCCGGCTCGAGTCCGCAGCTGGCGGGCGGCCTCGATCATGTTTTTCAACGCCGCCTTCGTTTCCTCCCAGCCGCGGGTTTTGAGACCGCAGTCGGGATTTACCCACAGATTCCGCACCGGCAAAACGGCGGCGGCTTTCTCCAGCAGCGCGGTCATTTCTTCCACGGAGGGCACGCGCGGGGAATGAATATCCCATACGCCGGGCCCGACTTCATTCGGGTAACGGAAGTGGGTGAAGGCCTCGAGCAATTCCATGTTCGAGCGCGAGGTCTCGATGGAAATCACGTCCGCATCGAGCGCGGCTATGGATGCGATGATGTCATTGAACTCGCAGTAACACATGTGCGTGTGGATCTGCGTCTCATCGCGGACGCCGGCCGCGGAAATGCGGAATGCTTCGGTGGCCCAGGCGAGGTACTCCCGCCAATCGCCCCGTCGCAACGGCAGCCCCTCGCGCAAGGCCGGCTCGTCGATCTGGATCACCCGAATCCCAGCCGCCTCGAGATCGAGCACCTCGTCACGCACGGCAAGGCCGATCTGGCGTGCGGTGGCGCTACGCGGCTGGTCGTCGCGCACGAAGCTCCACTGGAGGATGGTGATCGGCCCGGTGAGCATGCCCTTCATCGGGCGAGCGGTCAGCATTTGCGCGAAGCGGGACCATTCCACCGTCATCGGATGCGCGCGATGGACGTCGCCGAAAATGATCGGCGGCTTCACACAACGCGAACCGTAGCTCTGTACCCAGCCATGGGTGGTGAAGGCGAAGCCATCCAGTTGTTCGCCGAAGTATTCCACCATGTCGTTGCGTTCAAACTCGCCGTGCACCAGCACGTCCAGGCCCGCTGCCTCCTGAAAGCGCACGCACTCTACGGTCTTCTGCCGGAGAAAGGCGGTGTAATCCACTTCGGAAAGCTCGCCTTTTTTCCAACGGGCGCGGGCGTTGCGCACCTCCGTCGTCTGCGGGAAGGAGCCAATCGTGGTGGTTGGGAAGAGCGGCTGCTGCAAGGCCGCGTGCTGCTTTGGCTGCCGCTCGGCGAAAGGGGATTGCCGCCGGCTCTCCGCGGCCGTCACGGCCGCGGCGCGGGCTTTCACTTCCGGGCGATGAATGCGCCGGCTGATCCGACGCGATTGCACGGCGAGCTGATTGTGGTGCAGGGCCATGGGATTGCCCTCACGGGTGCCGAGCCGGGCGAGGGTCGCCACCTCGGCCAGCTTCTCCTCGGCGAAGGACAGCCAACTCTTCAACTCGAGGTCCAGCGACGTTTCCCGTCGCAAGGAAACCGGGCTGTGCAGCAAGGAACAAGAAGGCGCGACCCACACGCGCGAAGCTCCCAGCCCGGCCCTCGCCCGGTCGAGGAGGCGCTGCGATTGATCGAAGTCGTTTTTCCAAATGTTGCGGCCATCGACCACGCCCACGGAAAGGATCATCGGGCTCGGAAGTTGCGCGGCAACTTGATCGAGTTCGTGCCCGGCGCGGGTCGCATCGATATGCAGCGCGTCGACTGGTAGACCCGCCGCCAGGCCGATGTGCTCCCGAAGCTCGCCGAAGTAGGTGGCGAGGAGCAGCTTCACGCCGGGCGCCGCCTGGCGCAGTTGACGATAGGCTGGAAGGAACGCGGCCTGCCATTCGGCACTGAGATCGAGCGCGAGGAAGGGTTCATCCAGTTGAATCCACTCCGCACCCTGCTCGCGCAATCGCCTCAGAATCTCGCCATAGATGGGCAGCAAGCGCTCCAGCAAAGCCAGCCGATCGAATCCTTCCTCCTGGCCTTTGCCGAGGAAAAGATAGGTCAGCGGTCCGACGAGTACAGGCTTCGTCGTGATGCCGAGCGCGCGCGCTTCCGCAAACTCATCGAACGGCTTGGTCGAGCTGAGTTGGAAAGCCGTATCCGGCCGGAACTCCGGCACGATGTAATGATAGTTCGTGTCGAACCACTTGGTCATCTCGCTCGCCGTCGTTGCCTGGTGGCCGCAGGCGCAGCCAGCCTCGTGGGTGCTCGCGACGCCGCGCGCGATCTGGAAGCGCAAGGCCAAGTCGACGTTTCCACCCTCCCAGCCGAATCGCGACGGCACGTTGCCCAACAGGCAGCTCATGTCGAGCATCTGATCGTAAAAGCTGAAGTCGTTCGACGGGATCAGGTCGATGCCCGCCGCCTTTTGGCTCAGCCAGTGGGCGCGACGCAACTCCGCGCCCGTCTTGAAGAGTTCTTCTTCCGAGAGCTGGCCTTTCCAGTAGGCCTCCGTGGCGCGCTTGAGTTCGCGCTGTGCGCCGATGCGGGGGAAACCGAGGTTGTGAGTGAGGAGGACTTCGTTCATTCCAGCCAGTTTCCGGCGATTCGCTTCATTCTCAAAACGCGACGTTTTGAGAGTGATCATTCATGGCGTTGATGATGATGCTCCAGACAACGAAGCTTGCCCGAAGCGCCTCCGCCATTAGCGTAGCCGCCGGTGAGCACCTACGAAAGCGCCTCCGGAGGACGAACGCCGCGTTCTTCCGTGCTCCTAGATTCAATGCCCTTCGCGCCATGCTCGAGATCCGCCATTTAAAAACCATCGTCGCCCTGGCCGAAACCGGGAACCTCTCCAAGGCCGCCAAACGAGTGCATCTCTCCCAGCCGGCGGTGTCGCATCAGATTCGCGCCGTGGAACAGCACTACGAGATCGAACTCTTCGAACGAAAGAGCGTTCCCTTGCGCTTGACCGCGGCAGGGGAGCGTTTCGTCGAGCTCGCCTATCAGGTGACCCGATGCGTGCAGGATGGCGAGCGCGACCTCGCCCGAATCGCCCAAGGCCAGGCCGGGCAGCTGCGCATCGCCGTGGAGTGCCACTCGTGTTTCGACTGGCTGATGCCGGCCATGGACGCTTTCCGCGAACACTGGCCGCAGGTGGAGCTGGATTTGGTCTCCGGTTTTCATGCGGATCCTCTCGGACTGCTCGGCGAAAACCGCGCGGATCTGGTCATCGTTTCCCACGCCCTCAAGCGGCCCAATGTCGTCTTTCATCCGCTCTTTGCCTACGAAGTGCTCGGGCTGCTCTCCCGTCATCATCCCCTGACGCGCAAACCCTATCTCACGGCTCGCGATTTCAAGTCCGAAACGCTCGTCACTTATCCGATTCCCGATGACCGGCTCGACCTGGTGCGTGAGGTCTTGCTCCCGGCCAAAGTGAATCCGGTCCGGCGCACGACGCAAATGACCGTGGCCATTCTTCAATTGGTCGCCAGTGGACGCGGCATCGCGGCGCTGCCGGGATGGGCCGTGCAGCCTTATCTCGATCGCCACTATGTGGTGTGGAAACCAGTGGGGAAAAGCGGGCTGCAGAGCCGGCTCTACGCGGCCACTACCCAAGCCGCCTCGAGAATGGCTTACATGGAGGAATTCCTGCGCATCATGCGCGCGGTCAGCTTTTCCACGCTAAAAGGAATCGAACCGCTTTCCTGAGGGAAAATTAGCCGGAAAAACTCTTGACCTGAGTCCGTCTTCAGACCCAATATGGGGTAGTTCTTTGAAATACCACCACAACATATAGTGGTAGCTTAGTGAAAAAGTGCCCGCGGTCACGGCCTCGGGAGAATAGGGAATCGGGTGTAAATCCCGAACGGTTAGCGCCGCTGTAACGAGCGACGAAAGCCCCATGTAGAGCCACTGCGTAGAGACGCGGAAAGGCGGGGCGAGTAGGACAACCTCGAAGCCAGAAGACCTGCTTTTTCACCCTCATCCCGCCCGCTCATCACGGGCCGAAACCAACGGTCGCGCCAAACGACCGGATGAGATCCTGATCGCTTCAAGACGCACTCCATCGCTCTGCGATTCATGCGCCCTGCCGCCCTCGGTTTTCCTCATCCTGTGTGAGGCTGTGCCGGGGGCTTTTTTGTCCATTTCCAATTCCCTCCGGGGAAAAATCCCATCACTCATGCGTATCATCTTCCGTCTCAATCACCCGCGCCACCGCGGGGCAAATGCGTCATCCATGGCTTTCCTTGCCCTGAGCTGAAATGAGCGTGCACGCCGACCACTGGATTCGCCGCATGGCGAAAGAGCACGGGATGATCGAACCCTTCGAGGAATCACTCGTGCGGAAGAAAGACAACGGAGCCCCGATCATCAGCTACGGCCTCTCGAGCTACGGCTATGACCTGCGCGTGGCTGATGAGTTCAAGGTCTTCACCAACGTCTACAACGCCGTCGTCGACCCGAAGGCCTTCGACGCTCGCTCGTTCGTCGACATCCAGGGCGAGTCCTGCCTGGTGCCGCCGAATTCCTTCGCCCTGGCGCGCAGCGTGGAATATTTCCGCATCCCGCGCGACGTGCTCACCCTCTGCGTGGGCAAGAGCACCTACGCCCGCTGCGGCATCATCGTGAACGTCACCCCCTTCGAGCCCGAATGGGAAGGTCACGTGACGCTGGAGATTTCGAACACCACTCCCCTGCCCGCCCGCATATACGCCGGCGAAGGCCTCGCGCAAGTCGTCTTCCTCGCGGCCGCCGAGCCGTGCGAAACGAGCTACCGGGAACGCAGCGGCAAGTATCAATCGCAACGCGGGATCACCGTTCCGAGGATGTAAATGACCGCCGTGCGCACAGCTTCAATTGGCGGGGATAGCCAAGGCGGCGGAAGGGACTCGCGGTGGTCGGAGGACGGGCGAGCCGCGCTTCAGCCATCCACCAGTTTACGCTTCGCGACCGCGGGTTTCCTGAGTCCCGAGCGCCCTGTTGAGGGCGCGCGCCGTGGAACGCTCTTTGGGCGTTCCATATGCAAATTTCGTCCGCAAACCGCATTGCCACCCCAGCTCCCCCCTAACGTATAATCCCCTCCCGTGCGCGGCCAGCCTCGTCCTTTTGGACTCAGGCAGGCCACCTGCGGGAACTTCTTCGTCATCGCCCAGCTAGAAACCCACGCCATGAACACCAGCAACGCTCCTTTCGTCCTGCGCAACGATTTGCCCGCGGTCAGCACCCCGGAGTTCCCGCAAGTGATCCGTCGTGATTTACCCGGCGACACCTCGGGCAAACCGCGCGTGGTGCCGTGGCTCGGACACAAAATCGCCAAGGCGGTCTCCGCGGCCTGCTTTGTCGAAGGACAGGATGACCAGATCGGCGTGCAGGTGCAGGCAGAGATCGAATATCGCCTGCGCCGTGAACGTCCGAGCTTTGTCCATATCGAGCAACTGCAGGATATGGTCGAGGAGACGCTCATCGATCTCGGCCACGCGAAGGTGGCTCTGGTCTACGGCAAGTATCGCGCGCGCCGCGCCGCGGAACGCGAGCACGGCATCGGCCCGGTCATCGAGGACGATGGCCAGCAGCTCGAACTCGCCACGCGCGAGCAACTCGGCGACATCCGTGCGCGCATTTCCTTCGCCAAGATCGGCCTGAAGGTGACGCTCAACGACGACGACCTGCTGGCGCGCCTGCTACGCAGCACGTCGATCAGCCTCACCCCGGTGGAACGCCGCGATACCATCGTGCTCAATGCGAAGTCGCTGCTCGATGTCGACGCCGACGCCCGCTTTTTCGCCGCGCGCATTTTGCTCAGCTACATCTACGAAGAGACGTTGCCGTGGAAAGTGGCCGATGGCCCGCAAGCCTTGAAGGAAGCGCATCGCAAGGCCTTCCTCGAATACATCCCGCGCGGCATCGCCCTGGGCCGCCTCGAGCCACGCCTCGCGGAATTCGATCTCAAGAAACTGGCCACGGCGCTCGATCCCTTTGCCGATCTGCAGTTCGACTTCCTCGGCATCCAGACGCTGTACGATCGCTACCTCATCCACACCCACGATTCCGTGACTGGCCGCAAGCAGCGCATGGAAGCGCCGCAGGTTTTCTGGATGCGCGTGGCCATGGGCCTTTCCGTGCAGGAGCCGGAACGCGAAGAACGCGCCGGGCAATTCTACGGCATCTACAAATCGCGCCGGGCGTGCTCGTCCACGCCCACGCTCTTCAATGCCGGCACGATGCACCCGCAGCTCTCGAGCTGCTACCTGCTCTACTGCGGCGACTCCATCGAGGAGATCACCGAGACCTGGCGCCGCTTCTCGCATCTCTCGAAATGGGCGGGCGGGCTTGGTTGCTCGTGGACGGCGATCCGCGGAGCGGGTGCGCACATTCACGGCACGAACGGCGAGAGCTCGGGCGTGATCCCCTTCCTCAAGGTCAGCAACGACATCGCCATCGCGGTGAACCAGGGCGGCAAGCGTCCCGGAGCGCTCTGCAGCTACCTGGAACTCTGGCACGCGGATATCGAGGACTTCCTCGACCTGCGCAAGGAAACCGGCGACGACCGCCGCCGCACGCACAACATGAACACGGCGCACTGGATTCCCGATCTGTTCATGAAGCGCCTCAAGGCGATCTCCGACGGCACGCTGACCAAGGAGGCCACGTGGTCGCTCTTCCGCACGAGTGAAACGCCCGATCTGCCGGAGCTGAGCGGGCGCGCCTTCGAGGAGCGCTACCTGCAGTACGAGGCGCTCGCTGCCGAGGGCAAGCTGTGGTCGCGCAAGGTGCGCGTGCTTGCCCTCTGGAAGCGCATGCTGGAGATGCTCTTCGAAACGGGGCATCCGTGGATGACCTTCAAGGACCCGTGCAATCTGCGCAGCCCGCAGGATCACACCGGGGTGATTCATAACTCGAATCTCTGCACCGAGATCACCCTCAACACGAGCAGCGACGAAGTGGCGGTGTGCAACCTCGCTTCGATCAATCTCGCCGCGCATCTGCGCGAGGACGGGGCGCTCGATCACGATCGCCTGCGCGCCACCATTACGGTGCTCATGCGCATGCTCGATAACGTCATCGACATCAATTTCTACCCGGTCGATGCAGCGGCGAATGCCAACCTGCGGCATCGTCCGGTGGGGCTCGGGCTCATGGGCCTGCAGGATGCGCTCTATGACAAGGGCATTGCCTTCGACACGCCGGAGGCCGTGGCCTTCAACGACGAAGCGCTCGAGGCCATCGCTTATTACGCTTACGAAGCGAGCAGCGATCTCGCGGCGGAACGGGGCCGTTACCAGACCTACGCGGGCTCGAAGTGGGATCGCGGGCTCATGCCGCTCGATACGCTGGCGCACCTGGAGCAGCAGCGTGGCGTGCCGCTCATGGTCGATCGCACTTCCCGACTCGATTGGACCGCGCTGCGCCAAAAGATCGCCCAGCAGGGCATGCGCAATTCGAACTGCCTGGCCATCGCGCCCACGGCCACGATTTCGAATATCCTCGGTGCACGCCGTGCATCGAGCCGACCTACAAGCACATCCACACGAAGTCGAACATGAGCGGCGAGTTCATCCGCACCAACGATCACCTGCTGCGCGAGCTGCAGAATCGTGGGCTGTGGGATGAAGAGATGCTCGCCGACCTGAAGTACTTCGACGGCAGTGTGCAGCAGATCGATCGCGTGCCCGCCGAGCTCAAGCGGCTCTACAAGACGGCCTTCGAAATCGCGCCGACCTGGATTCTGCAATGCGCCGCCGCCCGGCAGAAGTGGATCGACCAGGCGCAGAGCACGAACCTCTGGCTGGCCGAGAGCGACGCCCGCACCGCGAGTTTCATGTATCGCGAAGCATGGGAGCGCGGTCTCAAGACGACGTATTATCTCCGCACGCTGAACAAGAGCGCCATCGACAGCTCGAACCGGGACCGCCGCGCCACCACTGCTCCCGAACCGAAGCGCGAATACAGCGCCGAGGAAAAGCAGTCGTGTTCCATCGAAGCCATGCGCAACGGTGGGACGTGCGAGGCTTGCCAGTAGGGGCATCGCACGAGAAAGCCTCGGAAAACAGATAAGACCCTGGAGGGCACCGCTCCGTCGGTGCCTTGTCCCGAAGGGACAACGGATTTTAGCCGGTGTGCAAGCCCGTGAGCCTTTGGCGAACGAGCGTAGCCACCGGATCTCCATCCCCTCACGGGCTCGCCCCGGAGGGGCGGTGGACCTCCCGCTGACGTAGAACTCCGGCGCCACCTCCGGGGCGCATCCGTGTTAGGGACTATATCCGGGGGTGTCGCTCGCAAGCTCGCTTTACCCCCGGCTAATGTCCTTTGTCCCTCCGGGACAAGGCACCGACAGAGCGGTGCCCTCCAACTCTGATTCGAAAATTCTTCCCCAAAAGCGCCCTACACCGCCGAATCCACCGCGTAGCGCTGCAGATCCTCCAGCGACACAAACTCCAGCGCGGAAATGTGCGTGGAGGCCAACACGACTTGCGGAGCGCAGCCAGCCTCGAAGGCTTCCGACCAACGCGTCACGCACAGGCACCAGCGATCGCCGGGCTTCAAGCCGGGGAAACCATACTCCGGCACCGGCGTGGAGAGATCGTTCCCGGCAGCCTGGGAGAACTCGAGGAACTCCTCATTCATGACCGTGCACACGGTGTGCAATCCATGATCACCGGGCCCCGTATGGCAGCAGCCATCGCGATAAAAACCGGTAAGCGGATCGAAGCTGCAGGGCTGCAGCGGCTGGCCGAGAACGTTGGAGGCTCTGGACATGGTCGTGGACTTGAATCGGCCTCACTACTCTCATCTTTCCCATTCCTCGTATAGGAGGAATGGGAAAGAATAGGAGAGAGGATACGAGGCAGGGGCGGAAAGCCCCTTTCCCCTAGATCTTGTCGGCGGAGTACTCCCAGCCCTTGCGATAAGCAGCGCGCTTGATGAACTTCTGCGCCTCGGGCATGCCGACCACTTCGAGCTTCTTCTGGTCCCACTCGATCCGCTTGCCGGCGAAATGCATGGAAAGCCCGCCGACGAGCGTGAGCTCGGTGAGCGGCACGGAATAGTCGAACTGCGACATGAACGGGAACGGCTTCCCGTTCTTGATCGCCAACGTCCATTCTTCCTGCGGGTTGCCGGCCTTCGGGCTGCGCTCGAGGGTCTTCGGCACCGGGCTGGCCATGATGGCTTCGCGGCGGGACTTCGGCCAGATCTGCGGATCCTTGGCCTGGTCGTTCTTGTTGAAGATGATGCCTTCGCTGCCAACGATGAACCAGCCGCCGGGCGAGGTCTTGCCATTCTTCTTCGGATCCTTGTCGGCAAAGGCCTCGGCGAGGTCGATCTGCGACGGGAATTCCGGCACATACGGGGTGCCATCGGGCTTCTTGCCTTCGTACCAGGTCAGCGTCACGTCGCCGTGGCCCTTCACATTCGGGAATTCCATCTTCACGATCGAGCCCGTCGGCCAGGCGATATCGGTGAGGTCATCGACCTGCGTCGCCGTGGCGTAACGCGGCACGCCGAGATCGAGCGCCCACGAGGCGGCATCGATGAGGTGGCAGCCCATGTCGCCAAAGGCGCCGGCGCCCCACTCGAGGAAGCCGCGCCACTTGAAGGGATGAATGCCCGGGGAATACGGATGATCGGGCGTCGCGGCGAGCCACTGTTCCCAATCGAGCGTGGCCGGCACTTCGCCGGGCTGGAAGGAAACGGCTTTGCCCTGCGGCCAGATCGGGCGGTTCGTCCACACGTGGACTTCCTTGACCTTGCCGATGACCCCGGCGGCGATCCATTCCTTGACCACGCGGTTGTCGTCGTAGGTATGGCCTTGGTTGCCCATCTGGGTGATGACGCCCTTTTTCTTGGCCGCCTTGTGCAATTCGCGGGCTTCCCAGAGGGTGTTCACGAGCGGCTTCTGGACGCAGACGTGCTTGCCGAGGCCGATGGCGTGCATGGCCGCCGGATAGTGGGCGTGGTCGGGAATCGACACGGTGACGGCTTCGATCTCTTTCACCTCGTCGAACATCTTGCGGAAGTCGCGGAAGAGCTTGGCGTTCGGGTATTTCGCCGCGGCTTTCTTGAGATTGTTCTCGTCGACGTCGCACAGCGCCACCACTTCGTTCCCTTTGGAAGATCCCTCCAGGTCCGAAGCGCCCTTGCCACCGCAGCCGATCGCCGCCACGGCCAGCTTGCGGCTCGCGGGCGTGTCATCGGCGTGGATGAGGATATTCGGGAGGATAATGCCACCAGCGGTGGTGGCGGTGAGTCCTTTGAGGAAGGAACGACGGGAGGATCGATACGAATAATTCATGGAGTGGGGATAGGGGACACTTGCTCTGGGGAAGACTTGGCACCATTCACAACCCCACTTGGTCGCGCAAGCTTAGAGACACAGTCTTCAGAGTGGGCCAAAGGGAGGAATCCCTTTTGTCCAATTTTCGCTACAATCTCCAAACCGGGGAGAGACGCCGGTCGGGAATCACTTGCGAAAAAGGCCAAACGGGTGTCCATTTTTCATACGGACATCAGGGCGAGCACATCCGAATTTCTACCGAATACTTATGGAACAGCTCATTACCGTCGCCACGTTCAATGAACGCGCCCCCGCCGACAAAATCGCCACCCGCCTGCGTGAGACCGGACTCGCCGCTGAAGTCTACGACGAATCCCAGGAGCAGAAGTGGAAGCTCTGGAACCTGAATCCCCGGGCCCACATGCGCGTCCGGGTGCATTCCGCCGAGGAAAGCCGCGCCCTGACCCTGCTCGAGGAGTGGAAAGGCACCGAACCGGCGCTCAGCCAGATCATTCGCTGCCCGGAATGTGGCTCTTCCCGAATCGAATTTCCGCAGTTCTCCCGCCGCACCATCATGGGAGCCCTGCCGGCAGCTCTGGCTGCGACCGGCGTGATCGCGCGGGAATACTATTGTGAGTCCTGCCATTTCACCTGGCCGGACGAAACCAAACCCGAACCCGAACTCGACGCCCTGAACTGGAGCAAGGGCGCGAAGGTTCCGTGATTTAAAGGTCTCAAGCCACCGGCGAAGGAACGGATCCGCGCGAGGTTATTACCCCGGCGAAGCTGGCGAGGAATTGCACACACTCGTGTCGCGCCTCGCGTTGGAATTCGCCGCGGCCGATCCGGAGGGTGCGCAAGGTCCGGTGGTGATCCGTCCACGCTACTTGCAAGGCCGCGAGAAAGAGCGCCTGAAACTGGGCCAGCCAAAGTGCCCTTTCAACGGGCAGCCACGTCGTCTGCGACGCGCCAAACCGCTCGGCGTGAAACGCGATGTGCTTCGCTTCATCCCGTAGGACCAACTCACACACCTCCCGGAGCACCGGGTCGTTCGAGCGATTTTCCAGCAACCGGTAATACGCCGTGCCGATGAGTTCGGCGATGACCAGCACCTGAAGCTCGAAGCCCATGCCCAAGGCCCGGCGGAAAAGGCGAAAGAGCGTGTGCGTCCAATGCCGGCTCACCAAGCGTCCGCGGTAACGCTCGACCAGCTTTTGCAAAAGACGCGCGTGTTCCTGTTCTTCCGCGATGAACAGGACCAGCGCTTCCTGATAAGCCGGATCGTCGGCGTGAGTCCGCCGCGCCTCGCGCAGGAGATGGGTCCCCTCCCCGCTTTCGCCGAGCTGAAAGTGGGAAAGTGAGCGTGCCAGTTCCGCGACAATGGCCGGGTGTTCATTCAACGGGAGATCCCATTGCGGTTCCGGGCGATTGAGTCGGTTTTGTTGATAGTAATGCAGCCAGGTGGTGGAATTCATGGAGATGAGATTTCGAAAAGTGGTTGTCGCGAATCGAGTGAAGGGGCCGATCAGGAGGTCGCTTGAAGCCATTGTTTGGCGTGAGGCTCACGCGCCGGTCGTCCCGCCTTCGCCCGGCATTGCTCCAGTTCGGCGAGAAAGTTGACCACGCCACTGCGGATATGCCCGAAGAGTTCCGGGCGCGTTCCGCCCAAGGCCCCCAGCGCGCGGCCGTGTCCGTGCCAGAGAAACCAGCCACACGCCTCGGCCAGCAGGTGCATCTGCCACTTCCAAACCCACCCCACACCACGCGGATAACGAAACGCCAGGCGATCCCGGTGAAAGTCGATATGCCGAGCTTCATCCCGCAGGATGAGCTTGCACATATCGGCAAGCGGCTGATCTCCCACGTGCCGTCGAATCACACGATAGTATCCCGTGCTTGCGATCTCGACGACGAGCAGCACGAGCATCTCAAACTGCACGCCGAGCCGCCGGCGGATCGCATAAAACAGCTCAAAACCGAAGGTCGTGGTGACGAACGTTCCGCCCACGCGCTCGACCGCCCGCCCTAGGAGCCGCGAGTGCTCGTGCTCTTCGGCAAACCACAGGTCGACGACCTGGCGAGCGTCCTCCGTCGAGCCGCGATAGCTCTCGGCATCCACGGCGACGAGGCAACACTCTCCTCCGCCGTCGCCGAGTTGATACTCCGCGAGCGAAAGCGCCAGCAGTCGTCGTTTTTCCTCGGGCATGGTGAACGGCGCCTCCCAATCGGGTTCCGGACGATCGAGGCGGTTGGCGTGAAAGTGTTGGATCCAGTGTTGGTAGTTCATGGTTTGGCGATGGTTTCCGGTTGCTTGTCAAAGCGGTGCGGCAATTTGATCCGCAGCCTTCGTCACCGCCTGAGAGGCGGCGCGCCGGCGGATCTCGAAGGAGCGCCAGTCGGCATGCGCCAGGCGTTCGTGTTCGGCCCGGGCGATCTTCAGGACGATTTGGCGGACTGCGATCACGTCCCCTCGCCTGCGATCCTCCGTCGTGGCAACGGAGCACAGCGCCGGCCAGCCACTCGGCCCGAGGTTTTCGAGATACTCAAAATCGAGCGTGCGCGAGCGGTCCTTGCGCCACTGGTCCACATTGAATTGCGCCACCAAGCCGCCCACGTCCGGAAATTGCAGGATGTAAAAGAGGACGAAGACGGCGAGCGCATTGTGCCAGATGAGACGATTCAGACTGCCTTCGCGCACGACATGCAGCGCGAGCAGGACGAAGCCAGCGGTCACGAGCAGCAGGAAGCACCCGACATACACGCGAGCCGTCGAGAGCTCGTAGGCCTCGACGTAAAGTTTCAGCCGCAGAAAGACCCCGGCAATGAGCACGAGATTCTGGACGATCCAAAACAGCGCGAGCGCCTTGATGCCGCGGGCCCGAGTGATCTCGGTGGATTGCTGGAACAACGTCGCCAGCACTACCGCGGAAAGCAGCGCGGCGAAGGTGAGACTGGCCACGCCGCTGTGGAGGAATTCGCTGTGGGTCACGCCTTTGGGCAACTCCGCGTGCCACCACAGGTACGAGACGTCGATGGTATTGACCGCGAAGAAGAGCGCGTTGATGACGAAGAGGATCGAGCGGCTCTGCCAGATCGCGACGGTGCGGTCCGAACGCCCGACGCGGGACCATTGCCGCGTCCAGATGCGCGGCTTCTCTGTGCCTTTGCGCGGCTGCAGGAACGCCAGCATCAACGTGCTCAGGGCAAACCAGAAAAGGAGATGATCGAAGGAGAGATCGAAATTCTGCAGCCAATCGATCACGCCGGTGTAGACGCGATTGCAAAGCTCCTTGAAGACGGCGTTGCCAAGCTGGAAGACGATGAGGAAGACCAACCCCAGGCAGGCGGCGGGCGCGATCGCTTGCAAGGCCCGGGCGATCACGTCGCCGCTGGCTTTGCTCATCCCTACGCTGACCAGCGCATTCGAGCCCAGCCGGCCGAAAAACCAGGGCCAACGCCCCGGCGCGCAAACCCACGAGAGCAGCGCTTCCGACCAACGCGCCCAAGCCGTGCCGGCGATTTCGCGATAGCAGCTCTCGCCCACGACCACCGCGAGCAGGCCGATCAACACGAGCGTGTTGGTGAACGAAGTTTCGAAGGCGGTCGCCATGGCCGCGCCGCCCATGAGGCCGCAGGCGATACCCGCGCGCCAGCGCTGCCCCGGCCGAGCATGCAGCGCGAACACGACCAGGGCCACGGTGCAGAAATAGAGGCCCAAGGTGAATCCCGGTGTCTGGCGCCAGAAAAGAAAATCGGCCAGCCAGACGAGGATCGGACCAATGGTGAGGGCGGGCCAAAGGCGCCCGGTGAATTGGGCGGGGACGGCAGCGGAGGCAATCGGAATTGCGGGTGGGACGGCAGATGAGTTCATGTGGGTCAGTGAGCGGCGAGGGAAAGTTCGGTAGCGATGGCTTCGAGCCGGATCCGAACAGTGGCGACGGTCTCCTTGAGCGTGCTGGTGCCGGCGGTGATGCCGACGACGCGCGCCGCGCGGAACCAATCCGGGCGCAGTTCCTCGGCGCGCTCGACGTGGTGCACGGCACGGCCCGCCACGGTAGCGGCAGCGACGAGCTGCAGCGTGTTGTTGCTGTTGCGTCCGCCGACCACGACCAGCGTGTCGCATTCCTCGATGAGTTTGCGCAGCGCGCTCTGCCGGTTTTTTGTCGGCTGACAGACGGTGTCGCAGAAACGCACCTCGCTGGCCGGCCGCGCGATGCGGATAGCATCGACCAGCGCGAGGACCTTTTCCGACGGCTGCGTCGTCTGGGAAATCACGCCGAGACGCGCGGCGGTTGGCAGATTCGCGAGATCTTCCGCGGATTCGATGATGCAGGCGTCGGGGAAATCACCCGTGAGTCCATTCACCTCCACATGTCCGCGCTTGCCGATCACCACCGGCACGAATCCCTGCTCCACCAGTGCGCGCAATTTCTCATGCGCCTGCAGCACCAGCGGGCACGTCCCATCGGCCACGCCAAAGCCCGCGTTGCGCCATTCGCCGCGCGCTTTGTCCGAAGCGCCGTGGGCGGTGATCATCACCTGCGTCGACTGTGCGGAATCCCGATCGTCCAACGCGCCTTCGCGGACACCGTGCCGCGCCAGGCGCTCCCGCACGACGGGGTTGTGAACAAGCTCGCCGAGGATGGTCAGCGGACCGCGGGTGGCCAGTTCTTCCGCTTGGGCAATGGCATCGCGCACGCCAAAGCAAAGGCCGTAATGTTCTGCAAGTTGGATTTTCATGATCGATTTTTCAGTAGGTGTTTTCGACTTACTTTGTGCGACAAAGTTTAAGGGCAAAATTTTTTACCGCCGGCCGGCTTTGACGATTTGCTCGAGGATCGTCAGGTAGTCTTGAAACGATTGGCGCCCCTTATCGGTGAGCGAGTAACTGGTCTGCGGGCGGTCGCGCACTTCCTTGGTCACGGCCACATAGCCGTGCTCGTGCAAGGTGCGCAGGTGCGTGATGAGATTGCCGTCGCTGAGTTCCAGCTCGGCTTTCAGATCCTGGAAGGACCAGCTCGGTCTCGTCGCTAGCAGCGTCATAATTCCGAGCCGGCCTTTCTCATGGATGATCTTGTCGAGTTTATCGAAATCAAACATCGGGTCGCGGCGTAGCGCCGATGGCCGCAGCGGGCACCCGGCGCGGCCAGGTGGAGGCAGCGTAGATGAAGTGAAAGCCGCCAAAGGTCGCGACCATGATCACATCCGGGTTCAGTTTGGGGCCGAAGTCGTCGAGGGCGCCCAGCGTAAAGATGCCCAACCCGGCAACCAGAAAGCTCCAGCCAAGCCACATCATCGACCGCGGCGCGAAATGGGCCGTGGCCAGCAGAGCGAGTCCATAAAAGATCGCGAGCAAGGCCGAGACGAGCTTCGGACCAAACAAACAAAAAAATACGCCGCCGCTGAGCATGGGTGGGAGCAACGCCTGAAAAGCGGGCCCGCATGCCGGGCGACACCAGCGGATCGCCGCGTCGGCGCGCCTCCCGGTAGATCAGCAATCCATTGATGACCATCGTGACAGCCAGCGCGATCAGCCAGCGAAAATGAAACGAGTTCACCGGGAACCACTGATCGAAAAGCCGCTGCACTGGCGGCGAAGCCACGATCACCGCAGCGATGCCGCCCGCGAGCGCCGTGGGCGCAGACACCGCCCGATAAATCGTTGCCTTTTCCATGAGCGAACGAATGACGCGCAGGTGTTCCTCGGCTTCAGCGGCAGTGGGCATGCGAGTGACTTTGTCTTGCAAAGTATTACTTTGCAAGACAAAGTTGAGGGAAAATTTAGCGGCCGCCTGGGCCCTGTTGCGTCGGTCTAGAACCGTCGAATGGGAGGAATAGGAAAAATAGGAAGGATGGGAAGGCCTATTCTTCCGTCCCTCTCATGCCCGTCGTCTCTCCCATACAGCACGAACTTTTCCGGCGGTGATGTCGTTCTTGCCTCGTTCGATGGAAGCCACAAAGTCGAGCCTCATTTCCTGCTGATCTTCCAACCGCTGCTCCAACCATTCCTTCACCTCTTCCGCTTCCTCGCGAGAGAGGCTCGCGATAGCGGATTTAATTTCGGAAATGGTGGTCATACGCGATGGCAACGCCGACCGCTCACCCGCCCAATCGCCGGCGCGGTTTGTCGGCTTTCTTGTTCGTCCGTTTGCGAGGCCCCGAGGGAGGACGCCCACCGGTCTCGGGATTACGACCGAACTTTTGACCGCGCGTATCGTTGCTCTTGTCCCGCGCCGCACGGGCGCGGAGGTGAAGGAGAATTGGCAGACCGGTGTAGGGCGCTTTCTCGCGCAACTTGGAATCCAGATAGCGGTGGTAGCTCTGGTCGAGCAAGCCGTCATCATTGACGAAAAGGACGAACTCCGGAATCGGGATAACCTTACCGTGGGGCCGGTCGGGCTGCGTGCCAAAGAGCACTTTCAGGCGCTTGCCGCTCTTCATGGCCGGCGGATGCAAGGCCACCGCCTCCGCGAGCAGACGATTGAGAACGCCAGTGCCGATTCGGAATTGCGATTCGCTGCGAATGCGTTCGATCGTCTTGAAAAGACGCGTGAGTTCCGCACCAGTTTTGGCGCTGACCAGCATGCTGGGCGCGTAGGGGATGAAAAACAGCTCCTCGCGCAATCCATCGAGCACCTCCTTCAGTTCCTCCTTCGAGTCCGTGCGGTCCTTGATCAAATCCCATTTATTGAAGGCCACGATGCACGGCTTGTTTTCCTCCTGGATCATGCCGGCGATCCTTTTGTCCTGAGCGGTCACACCCTGTTCGGCGTCGATGACCAGGCAGCAAATATCCGCCCGGCGAATGCTCGTCTCGCTGCGCATCACGCTGAAGACTTCGACTGAGTTATCCACCTTCCCTCGCGGACGGATGCCGGCGGTGTCGATGAGCACATAGTGCTGCCCGTGCCGCTCATAGGGAATGTCGATAGCGTCGCGCGTCGTCCCGCTGATCGGCGAAACGAGGGTCCGGTCGTCGTTCAGGATCGCGTTGGTCAGCGAGGATTTGCCGACGTTGGGCCGGCCAACAATGGCGATCTTGATCGGCGACGCGGGATCGGAGCCGGGGCCTGCCTCGTCAAAGATCGGCGCGGGGAGCATGCGCTCCAGCCACGCGACGAGTGGGAGGATGCCGCGATTGTGCTCTGCACTGATGGCGATGGATTCCGAGAAGCCGAGCTGCGAGAACTCCGCGGCACGCGGGCCGTGTTGATCCACGTCGATCTTATTGATCGCGAGGAGCAGCGGTTTGGCGGTGCGACGCATGAGCCGGGCGAGTTCCTGGTCGAGCGGGGTCAGACCGTCCTGGCCATCGACCACGAAAAGCAACACGTCCGCCGAGCCGAGGGCGATCTCCACTTCCGCACGCACCTGTTCGGTGAAGCTGGCATCGACATTGGCGCCGATACCACCGGTGTCGATGATCTCAAATGGATAGTTCCCCAGCTTACACTGCGAGGTGATGCGATCGCGCGTCACGCCCGGCATGTCGTGCACGATGGAAATCTTCCGTCCGGCGAGACGATTGAAAAGAGCGGATTTGCCGACATTCGGCCGGCCGACGATGGCTACGGTGCGGGGACACTGGGGATTAGTGGATAGTTGAGAGTGGATGGTTGATAGCCGCTTTCTCGACTCAGGTCATCGCTGGGAAAACGGCTCGTAGGGTATGTCAGGAAACCACCTGCGCAAGTTTTGCTTCAATGCGCAGCCCTGTGAATGCGTCCCGCAGACCACCGGCGGCTATCAACCATCAACTCTCAACTATCAACTTCTCCCCTTCAGATCTCATTCTGGTCCTTCGGATCCGGGTGCCCGTGATGATGCATCTGCGCGACGCCTTGCGCGAGGTAGCCCATGCCGGAAAGCAGGGTGAAGATGCCGGCCAGCCAGACCGGGATATCGAGAAAAGCCACGTCGAGATTCCAGCGGCCGACGACGAGGTTTTCCTGGAAGGGGTTGTACTGCAGCATGTAGACGCCGATGGCGACCATCTGCAGCGCGGTGGCCGTCTTGCCCATCCAGGTCGGACGCACGTGCACGCTGCCATTGAGGAAATGCAGGGTGAGGGTGCCGATGACGATGACCGCGTCGCGTGCCACCACGAGGACCGCGAACCAGGCCGGGAATTCGTAGGCCCAATTCGAAACGCTGAGCGTGATGATCCCGGTGAGGAGCAATCCCTTGTCGGCAATCGGGTCGAGCACCACACCGAGGCGGGTGCGCTGGTTGAAGCGGCGGGCGATGTAGCCGTCGATGCCATCGCTCGCCGCGGCGACGGTGAAGACGGCAATGGCCGCCCAGCGCTGCCATTCGATAGGCGCCCCCCTTTGCACACTCCGGCCGTAGTAGATCGCCATCATCACGAAAACGGGAATCAGCAGAATCCGGGTGATGGTGATTTTGTTCGCTGTGGTCATGGAACCCAAACATGGAACGGGAATTGCGGCTGGAAGGCAACCGCGCAGGCCTTTAGCGGCGCACAATGGCCCCCAACGACTTCGACAACTCCATCCACGACTTCGACACAACCGACGACGGCTCCGGCCCGGAACCATCCCCGGAACTGTGGCGCCATACACCTTTCACGGCGTTCGTCGCCGGGGAGGACACACGGGCGGTTTATGTGCGCGACCATCTGCCGGTGCTGATGCCGTCCTTCGTGGTAGATTTCGCATTGCGGTGCACGGAGTTTCGCTCGCTGCCTGGGCACATTGCGCGCTATGCCGAATCGCAGGCCTGGGGGAGCGCGGAAATCGAAGCTCTCCGCTCCTGGCAACGCAAGCTGGTGCGCGCCGGGCTTTTCATCTCGCGCACCGAGCTCTACACGCGGGCCGCGGCGATTCGCGAATCAAACGCGACACCGGCGAAGATTGGCGTCATTGGCTTTTCCACGGCTGGAGATCGCGCCGACCTCCTGCTGCGCGCCCTCGGCAGTTTCGCGGAAAATGTGCAAACGCATGGCCGCGCCGTGGATTTTCTCGTCGCCGACAGTGCCGTGGATGCCGGACACCGAGGACGCCTGCGCGGGCTGGCCGGTGAACGTGCGGCCGACCTCGGCGTGACGCTGCGCTATCTCGGTGAGCAGGAAAAGCGGCTTTTCGCCACCGAACTCATCCGGCGCAGCCAATGCCGGCCGGAAGCGGTCGAGTTTGCGCTCTTCGATCCTTTCGGCGCAGGGTCGGCCGGCGGAGCGAATCGCAATGCGCTGATGTTGCACGAAGCCGGCAGCGTCCTCGCCGCGGTGGCTGACGATGTCCTCTGCGAACTCGCTTCCACGGACTCGGGCGACTTCAAGCTCGCGCTCTTCTCCGATACCGATCCCTATGATCGCTGGGTCTTCGCCGACCGCGCCGACGCGCTGGAGGCGGTCAGCTTCGAGCCCCGCGATTATCTCGCCGAACAGGAAAAGCTCCTCGGCCGCAACCTGGGCGACCTGCTCGCTGGTGTGCCGGTGAATGAGGTGAATGTGCGCAAACTCGGCCTCACGTTTCTCCACCTGCTGGATTCCGGCGCGGCGCGCATTCGCACGACGCACCTCGGGCACGCGGGCAATCCCGCTATTCCGACATCCAGTTTCTACGCTCCGCACAAGGGCACCGAGCGGGAACTCGCGGCCGAGGCGGAAATACGCTATCGCGCCAGCTTCGCCAGTCGCGGAGCCCTCGCTCGCCTCGCGACGCCTTCGGTGGGTGACGGCACGGTCTCACCCGGCATGGCGATCGGGCTCGATCATCGCGAGTTGCTGCCGCCTTTCTTTCCAGTGCTGCCCGCGGAGGACCTCGTTTTCGGGGCCACGATGGGGGCTTGCTGTCCCGGCGCGCTCTCCGGGCATCTGCCGCTCTGTCTTCGCCACGAAACCAACGGCGACAACGCACCGCTGCATCCCGGGGAGATCAATCGCGCGCGACAGGGTTCCGTATTTGAATTCTCACAAATCCTGCGGGCGATCATGGCGGGCCATCAACCGGCCACCCAGGCCGACACCACGGCTCGCATGCAGAAGCTCGGCCGCTATATTTGCGAATTCGCCGCTCAGCCGACGCTCGATTTCCGTGAAGCCTTGCACCGTATCGTGCTGACCCATGAGAGCCAAAAGATCATGGCGCTCGAACACGCACTCTTCACCGAAATCGATGCCCCGGAATTCTGGCGGCGCGACATTCGGGACTTTCTCGATCACTCCCGCGACCGGATGCAACATGAGGACTTCGACATCCCGTATGAATTAAAAGCCGGCCGCACGAATGAGGAAAACCGCATCCTCATGCAAAAGCTCATCGCCAGCTACGGCCGACTCCTGGAGGACTGGCCGGCGATCGTCGCCGCCGCATGGGATTTGCGCAGCGAGGGAAAGCAATTCTCCGCGAGCGCGAAGGCGGATTAGAAATGCAACGACAGCCCCAGTGAGGTACTGAAGCTCTGGTAGGCCGCGTGTTCCTGCGTCGAGCCGTTATTAATGAAGCTCGTCGTGAAGCTGCCGTACCAGTGGTCGTTGAATTGATAGATCAGGTTGCCGGAGATCGTGTGCTTGGAATCGCTACGGTCGAAATCGGTGTAATCGCTGAATTGATAGACGTAGTAGAGCTGCAACGTGAGATTCGTGCGGATCTGGTGCGCCAGGCCCACCACCGCGCGGTGCACCATGCGGGTGTCGATGTCCGGATCGGCTAAATACTCTGTGAAGCTATAGCCCACGAAACCCAGCGTGCGCCCGCCATTGAACGGGACGCCCCAATCCGTGCCCCCGGTGAACCCAATGGCCTCGGTCTGTAATTGCCCGGTGTCGAAGCTCTCGTAACGATACGGCTCGAGTGTGGCGTAAAACCGCGGCAACCCCTGCTTGATATGATAGTCGAGCGTGGCCTGCGCGCTGTAGCCGACGATGCCACGATCCTGGAACCGCGAGTAGATGACCGAGTCCACCTTCGTATCGAGATCGAAGTTGAAATGCTTGCTCAGCGCCGTGTGAAAGCCCACGTCCAACGACGGCAGGAAGAGCACGTCGCCACTGCCGTGGTTCCCCTGGAGCAGCGCATTCGTCGTATAGGCGGTCTGGAAGTTGATGTTGAAACGCAGCTTGTCCCGCAGCGTCGTGCTCCCGCCTTCTTCGTCGATCTGACCGATATCCTCGACCTCCTGCGCGCTCTGCTTCGAACTCTGCGCGAGGGAACCTTGGGTGTGATAAGTGTAAGTCTTGCCGTCCTGCGCGAGCAGGGAGCCGCAAATGCCAAGCAGCAGCAGGAGCGTGGGGGGTACAAAACGCGCTTTCATCGAAGATGCCGGGGGTTCCATCGTGCTACGGAGGAGAAAATTGGAACTGCGGAGACGACGACGGAGTCGTAGGCGGTGGCGTGGGAGTCTGCGGGACGGGCGTAGGCGCGGGCGTCGCGTGATGGACGGTCGGAGTCCGCGTCGGCGTCGGTTGGTTCGGATTAAAGTGATTCACGCTGGAGGGCAGGTTGTTCACGTCGGTATAGTCGCGTCCGAGGCTCTGGAAGTAATTGAGCATCGAGCCGAAAGCCGTCTCCGGCAGCGAGACCAACGGGCCGTTGAAAGTCATCAGCTTGCCGTCGAACGCCTTGGTCATGTCGAACGGCAGAATATCAATCGACCCGTCCGCATTGATCCGCGCAAAAAAGCCCGCCGGCACTTTGCGTCCCGAAGGCAGGAGCGTGATCTCTCCTTCGATGATCGCGATGATGTTGTTCGAGACCTTGCCCACTGTGCCGGTGATCGCCGCGGTGAAACTCGGGGTCTTGATCGTGCCGCCACCCTTGCCCTTCGGCATATAGAAAACGAACGTCCCCTTCTTCAGGTTCAGCGTCCGCGTGGCCGCGTCGAAGGAAAAGATCGTGTTCTGCCCGATGCGCACCAGCGTGCCGTCCTCGTATTTCAGTTCCGCGCGCGAATCCGTCTCGGACATCAGGAAGTTATTCGCCTTGATGATATCGTTCGGCACCGCCGGACGGGTCTCGCTCTTATCGCCGATCACCTTGCCATAACTCACATGATTCTCCACACGAGTGACGGTGGCGGAAGTCAGCGGCGGGACTTCCGCGGCATGCAAAACTCCGAGCGCCATCAGCGCAGTAACGACAATCACCTTCCTGGTGAACGAGAGGGAACGGATTACGATCACGACGCCGCAGGCTGTCCCGACCGCTAATCGACGTCAAGCCGCAATATCCGGTCAAATCCCGCTTTGTTCCGAGCCCGCCAGCCGCTATTTACCTGCGCCATGACACCGAGGCTTCCTCCCCATCATCGCACCTTGACGATGATCTGCCTCCTGTGCACTGCCGCTGTCGCCGTTCTTTATGTCCAGGGCTGGTTTTACGGCGACGCCGAGCGCACCAGCCGCGACTGGTTGCTCACGAATACCGCCGCTCGTCGCTTGCCCGCCGATCCGCGCATCGTCCTGCTCGGCATCGATGAAGCCACGCGCTCGCTCGATGCGGTATTTAGCGACGATCTCGAAAAATCCCCGACCTTGCGGCTCATGAAAGAGGGCTTCCCGTGGAAGCGCGAGGTCTACGCCGCGATCGTCGATCGCCTCGCCGACGCTGGGGCCAGCGCCATCATTTTCGATATCGTCTTCCCCGCGGAAAAACCGGGCGACGACGTCTTCCGCGCGGCCCTGCTCCGCCATCGCGACAAAGTCGTCATCGGCTCCAATCTCATCGACAAGCGCTACATTCTCCCCGCGGAGACATTGCAACCCCCTCCCGATGGCCCCTCGTGGATTGGCTTCGTGAATATCCGCGCCGATGCGGATGGCTTGGTGCGCCACATCTATTACCGCACCAGCGTGGAGGAATACTTCGGCATCCCCGCCAGCGATCACACGCGAGAGATTTTTTCACTCGCGGCGCGCGGCTTGGAAAAGGCCGGTTTGGTCGATCGATTGCCCCCCGGGCATCGCCCGGTGATCTTCCGCTATTCGGAAGACGTCGTCCCGCATTCGCTCCACGAGATCTTCGTCGATGCACAATGGAACGCGCCTCCCTACAACCACGGCGAACTCTTCCGCGACAAGATCGTCGTCATCGGCAACACGGAGCAGGCCTCCGAAGATCGCGTGCAGACGCCTTATGGCATCACCTCCGGCGTCAACATTCACCTCAACGCCCTTAACTCCGCGCTCAAAGGCGACTTTCTCACCGATCTTTCCACGCAAGCGAATCTCGCCCCTCGTTGTGCTTGGGGGGATCATGGCGTGGCTGCTCGGCGCCTGGGTGCGGCGGCCGCTCCTGCGTCTCTTCGTCCCTCGCCCTCGCCATTCTGGCCTACTACGAGATCGCGCAGAACCTGGCGAATAACTACAACCTCATTCCCTCGCTTCTGAGCCCGCTGATCACGCTGATCGCCAGCGGCATCGTCTGGGCCGCGTGGGAGCAAGTGCTCGACCGCATCGAGAAACAGCGCACGCGCAAGGCGCTCGACCGTTATGTCGGCAAGGATGTCGCCCGCGAGGTGCTCGACAACCCGGCCAGCTTCCTCAATACGCTGCACGGCGAGCGCAAACAGATCACCATCATCTTCTCCGACATCCGCGGCTTCACCACGCGCACCGAGACGGCCGATCCGCAGGCGCTCGTCTCGCAGCTCAACGAATACTTCGAGGCAATGGTCGCCATCGTCTACGCGCACCGCGGCACGCTCGATAAGTTCATCGGCGATTGCGTGATGGCGCATTGGGGCAGCATCATCAGCAACGGTCCGGTCACCGATACGGAGAGCGCCGTCTCTGCCATGCTCGACATGCGGGCAAGGACCGCAAAGCTGAATGCGGAATGGGTCAAGCGTGGGATCGGCGCCATTCAGGTCGGCTTCGGCGTAAATCAGGGCGAGGCCATCGTCGGCAACCTCGGCTGCGAAGCGAAGATGGAAGTCTCGACCATCGGCGACGCGGTGAATCTTGGTTCCCGGCTCGAAGGAGCGACGAAGCAATATCACATCGATTCCTGTGTCGGCGAAAATGTCGCCGGGTTGGTCCGCGATAAATTTGTCCTGCGCTCGGTCGATCTCATCATCGTCAAAGGGAAGACCCAGCCGGTGGAAATCTTCACCGTGCTCAGCCGGCGCGGCGCACCCGAACCCGCATGGCTTCCCCGCCACGAGGAAGCGGTGCGCCTGTATCGCGCCGGTGAATTCACCGCCGCGGAAAAGATCTGGCGCGAAGTGCTCGCGCAGGCACCGGGCGACGGACTGGCCGAGACCTTCATCGCGCGCTGCGTGGAATTGCAGGCGCATCCACCCACCGGACCGTGGGACGGCGTCTACGAAATGAAGAGCAAGTAGCAGGCACCCGGCCTATCTTCCCCTTCCCTTTTTCTTTTACCGCAACATGAGCAAAGAACTGCAACCCGGCGACAAAGCCCCCACCTTCACCGCCACCGCTGTCGGCGGCACTTACGGCTGGGGCGAAACCGTCAAACTCACCAACTTCAAAGGCCAGACCGTCGTCCTTTATTTCTATCCGAAAGACGATACGCCGGGCTGCACGAAACAGGCCTGTGCTTTGCGCGATGCGTGGAAGGAATTCACCGGCCGCGCCGTGGTCTTCGGCATCAGCATCGACTCTGCGAAGAGCCACACCAAGTTCGTCACCAAATACTCGCTCCCCTTCCCGCTAATCAGCGACGAGGAAAAGAAGATCGTCGAGTCCTACGGCGTGTGGGTGGAGAAGAGCATGTACGGCCGCAAATACATGGGCACCGAGCGTAGTACCTTCATCGTCAATCCGGAGGGAAAGATCCACGCCGTCTTTCGCAAGGTGAAGCCGGAGGAGCATGTGGATGTGATTTTGGCGGCGTTGCCTTGATGCTGTCCGCCCAGACCGTCAGAGAGTTGTAGCCAGTGCGCCCTACCTCACGCGCTTATAGAGGTAATACGAATCCGTCCGATAGAACCCGTCCTTCCAAATAATCCGCCCAGAGAACACGTGATCGAGCGCGTACCCCGGTAACGGCGGCGGCACGACATCCACCGGCGGACGCAATTGCGCGCCCGCCAAAATCCAATCCGGATTGCCCTGCACCAACGCCTTGGGATTTTGCCCGGCAAAAATCTCTTTCGTCCACACCCAGAACGACCCTGGCATGTACGGCGCGATGTTGGTGAACGGATTGTGATCCAGACCAATCAACACCGCGCAGGTGGCGAACTTGAAAGCATGGATGCGCTGTTTGTCGATGCCGTGCTCACGCAGATACTGCGCGGCTTCGCGACTGCCGGAATACGGGAATTCCCAATCATGCCAGCTCGCCATCGCCGACCAATAGACCTGCACGATCGCGACGCAGGTCAGCGCACCCGTCGTTAGCAACGGCCACCAGCGGTCAGCAATGTGACCGATCGGCCGCCGTACCGGGCTCACCAAAGCGAGCCACGTGTGCAGGATCAGCAGGGCAAAAATCATTCCGCCGTGCCAGACGCTGTAAAAGCGGAAGATGAACAAGGCCCAGCAACCCGGCCACCGAGAGCAGATACGAGAGCAACACTCCGCGCGTGTAGAAAAAGCAAACGGCGCAAAGCAGCACCAGAGCGGAAATCGCCGGCCACGGCAGCACCGTCCCGAGCAGCACTTCGCTCAACGCGGTGGTGATCCGCTCCTGATTCATCTTTTCCCACGGCGGACCAAAGATATCCGCCGGCGGCCAGAGCTGCGCGACGATCAGCGCCGTATCGACGGCAAAGGCCAGTGTGAACGGCCGCAGACGCGATATCGACCACCTCATGCGATGCCACGCCTCCCACAAGAAACACACCATGAGCGAGCCGCCCATCCACGCGGCGTGCAGGCTCACCTGGGTCACGATGATGAGCATCACCACATAACGCCACGGGTGCGTGAATCGTGCCGGATACACCACCGCGACCAGCCAGAGCAGCGGCATGAGCAGCGCGTAATTTCGCGCGACGATGCCGTACTGATAGAAAAAGAAATACGTCACCGGCAGCAGCAGCCGCAGCAGCGGCGGAAATGGACTCCGGAAAAGCAGCAGCGCCCCACCGATGACCGCCAGCGCCGCCGAGACGAAATTGAGCGTCATGGCCGGTGCGCCCGCCTTCGCGGGAATGGTCAGCAGCAAATGCCACAGCGAAGTGCTCCCCTCATAGCGCGCATACTTCCACAGGATATCCCAAACGCTGGCATCGCGGGCGAGAAACCACGCCTGCACTTCGTCGAACCAAGGTTCATGTTTCGGCACGAGCAGGATTGCCGCGATCGCGAGAACCACGAGCATGGTCACGGTTGCGATGCGCAAGGCAATCGCAGAGGAAGCGGAGGGAGAGGACTGATCGGACATCGAGCCGGTGAGCCAAACAAACCGCGCGAAAAAAGTCGCGCGCGAACACGCAAAATCGACGCCCAAACGTTTCTGTAGGAGAATCCTCGCCGTCCGAACTGGCGGAATGATGGAGGATACGCCATGGTGAAACACAACGGTTAAAACAGCGCCCGCCTCGATGAAGCCTTCCTCATTCCTGCCACTCTACGAAAAACTTGAAGCGCTGGTGAACAAGCTTCCCGCGGGACTGCAGCAGCCGATCCTGCGTGAGATCACGCCGATCAAGACACTCTTCCTCATGCAGCGCCCGCCGCGCCTCGTGCTCGTGGGACCGAATGGCGCGGGCAAAGCGGAACTGCTGGCCACACTCTTTGGCGACGAAGTGTTCCGGCCCGGCGAGGAAAATCTCAGCGATGGCCATTGGCAGACGATCGACCGCACCGGCCGCGGCAGCCTGCGTCTGCTCGATGCGCGCCGCCCCGCCTCGCTGCCCCTGCTGCGCGAAGTGCTCACCCAGGAACCGCCCGACCTCTTCATCTTCGCACGCTCCGCCGGCCCGATCGGCGATTCGCTCAGCGCCGATCTCGATCACGCTGTGCAGCTTCTCCCCGTCGTCACGCCGCGCGAAGGCGCGGTGCCCAAACTCATGGGGCTGCTTCTGCCAGGCGACGGCGGCGAGATCGAAGCCGCCCGCCAGGAACTCCACGCCGTCCTCCACACGCGCCCGGAATTGAGCGCCCGCATGGCCGGCACGCTGGCGCTATTCGGTGATCCCGTGGGACAGCGGCTCGCGGAGCTGATCGCCATTGAACTTCCACCGGCAGCGCAACTCGAGATGGCGCGGCTTTCCAGCAATCGCGCCCTGCAAAAGCAAATCGCGCAGGTCGTCATCAAATCCGTCACCGCCATCTGCACCGCCATCGGCGCACAGCCGATCCCGCTCGCCGATTTCCCGATTCTCACCTCGCTGCAGGCCACTATGGTCGCCGGCATCATGCACATCAGCGGACGCGAAATGAGCGCCAGGCTCGCCGCGGAATTCATGACCGCAGTCGGCGCCAATGTCGGCCTCGGCCTCGCCCTGCGCGAAGGCGCGCGCGCCGCGGTGAAGTTCCTCCCCGGCTGGGGCAACGCCATCTCCGGCGCCGTCGCCGGCGCGGGCACGTATTCCATCGGCCACGCCGCCGTCTCGTATTTCATCGAAGGCGTTTCGCTCAAAGACGCCCGCAGCGTTTTCAAGCGCGGCAAGAAAGAGCCGACCCTGCTGAAGGAATAGGCGCAGCCAGGCGGCTGGCAGCCCATCGGTAGCGACGCTGTCGCTTGTGCTTGGCTCTGCCTCTCCGCCGCGCACAATGTGGCGCCTGCCATGAAAAAACTCGCCGCGCTCATCCTGCTTCTCGCCGCCCTGCTGGCGGGCGTGGCTTTTTACCAGCATCGCGCTTCGACATCCAGCGGCGGAACTGCGGCGCCGCTCACGGTCTATTGCGCGGCGAGCCTCAAGAAATCGCTGGAGACGATCGTCGAACAATATCGTCAGGACACCGGGACGGAAGTGCGCCTGCAATTTGGCGGCAGCGGCACGCTCTTGAGCAGTTTGCGCGTGGCCAAACAGGGCGACCTCTACCTGCCGGTGGATGAAGGTTCGGTGAACGACGCCCGCCAGGCCGGGGTCGTGCGCGAAGTCTTCGCCATCGCCGTTCAACGTCCGGTCATCGCCGTGCGCCTGAGTAACCCGAAAGGTATCCACACCCTCGATGATCTCCTGCGCGCCGACGTGAAAACCGCGCTGGCCAACCCCGAAGCCGCCAGCATCTCGCGCGTGTCGCGCAAGACCCTCGGCGAAAAATGGAACCAGCTCGCCGCGCACGCCACCGTGATGAAACCGACGGTCACCGAAGTCGCCGCGGACGTGAATCTCGGCACCGTCGATGCCGGGATCATCTGGGACACCGTGACTGCGCAATTCAAGGACACGCAAGCGATCGAAGTGCCCGAACTTTCCGGCATCCACGAAAATGCCTCGGCCTGCGTGCTCGCCTTTTCCACGCAACCGGACGCGGCGCTGCGCTTCGCGCACTATCTCACCGCGCCGGACAAGGGCGGCGCCGTCTTCCAGGCGAATGGCTTCACCCCGGCCGGTGGAGAAAAATGGGCGGGGCAATGACCAACCGTGCCACACGCCTTTCGCCATTCTGGAGCGGCCTCACGCTGGCCACCGCCCTGTATCTGCTCTTCCTGCTCGCGATGCTCGGCTCGCTGGCCACCTACACCACCCCGGCGCATTTGTGGGCGGCGCTGGGCTCGCGAGAAATTCGCTACTCGACTGGCCTGAGCCTGGTGAGCGCCACCACCTCGGCCCTGCTCGCGCTGCTGCTCGCGGTGCCAGTGGGCTATTTGCTCTCGCGCGCGCAGTTCCGGGGCAAATCGTGGCTCGATGCCGCGCTGGATATTCCCATCGTGCTGCCGCCGATGGTCGTGGGCATGTGCCTGCTCACGTTTTTCCAGACACCGGTGGGCAAGGTAATCGAGCGCGCGATCCCATTCACCTATGCCGTTCCCGGCATTGTCCTCGCGCAATTTGTCATCGGCGCCGCCTTCGCCGTACGCACCATGCGCAATGTCTTCGATCATCTTTCCTCTCGTCCGGAAGATGTGGCCATGACTCTGGGTTGCTCGCGCGGGCAGGCCGCGTGGCTGGTGACACTGCCCGCCGCGCGGCGCGGAATGCTGACCGCGTTTAGCGTCGCGTGGGCGCGCAGCCTCGGCGAATTCGGCCCCATCCTCATCTTCGCCGGCCTCACCCGCCTGAAAACCGAGGTATTGCCGACCAGCATTTTCATCGAACTCGGTGCCGGCCATCTCGAAGCCGCCATCGCGGTGAGCCTGCTGCTGGTCGCCCTAGCCCTCGTGGTACTCGTGGCGGTGCGCATCCTGGGAGAACGCCTGTGATCCAGCTCGAGTCCATCACCTGGCATGCCGGAAATTTTCGCCTGGAGGACATCGGCTTTTCCATTCCCACCGGAAGCTATGGCGTCCTCATGGGGCGCACCGGGAGTGGAAAGACGACGCTGTTGGAGATCATCTGCGGGCTGCGCCGTCCATCGGCGGGGCGCGTGCGGATCGGAGATCGCGATGTCACCGAAGATCCGCCGGCGATGCGCGGCATCGGTTATGTGCCGCAGGATGGCGCGCTCTTTCCCACGATGACCGTGCGGGAGCAACTGGGCTTCGCGCTGCAGGTGCGGCGGCGTGCGGCGGCGGAAATCGCGCAACGCGTCGATCAACTGGCCACCGAGCTCGGCCTCACCGCGTTGCTCGATCGCCTTCCCCATCATCTCTCCGGCGGCGAACGTCAGCGCGTGGCGCTGGGCCGCGCCCTCGCCGCCCAGCCCAAGGTTCTTCTGCTCGACGAACCGCTCAGCGCCATCGACGAAGAACTCCGCGACGACCTCGCCGCGCTCCTACGGCGGGTGCAACGCGAGCACGGCGTAACCGCGCTCCACATAACGCATTCCCGCGCCGAGGCCGACCTGCTGGCCGACGTAATCTTCCGTCTCGCCGACGGCAGGGTCGTTGGGACGGTGAAATAAATAAACCACCCTCCTCGCGGTCATTCTGAGCGGAGTGCCCCGAGCGGTAAAGTGGCGGGGCACGGAGTCGAAGAACCCCGTCGCTTTACCAGAGATCATCGGTGGTTGTCCCACGGGATTCTTCGACTGCGTTCCGGTCGTTACACTCCCTCCACTCCGCTCCAAGAATGACACGCGGGGGGAAAGCGATTTATTTATTTCACAGTCTCTTAGAGGCACCGCTTGTCTATATTCGCGAGCACCCGGTGTGATTCCGAACAAGAGCTTTTCGCACGGTTTCGCTAGTCTCGTCTGAATCTCATGAAAGCCCCTCCCCGGAAACCCAAGTCGAATCGCTGGCAGGGAGTGTTCCCCGCCGTCACCACCCAAATGCACAAGGATGGGTCGCTCGATCTCGAGGCCACCGCGCGGCACATCGAGGTGCTGATCGAAAGTGGCATCACCGGCGTGGTGATCCTTGGCTCGCTCGGGGAGAATCAGATGCTCACCGGAGAGGAGAAACGGCTCATGGTGCGCGAGATGGTCCGCGCAATCAGCGGGCGCATTCCGGTGTTGAGCGGGGTCGCGGAGACCAGCACGGCCGAGGCCTGCCGCTACACGCGCGATTGCGAAGCGCTCGGCGCGGATGGCGTGATGCTGCTGCCTCCGATGGTTTACAAGACGCCCGATCCGGTCGAGACCCTGGCCCATTTTCGCACGGTGGCGAAGGCCACGGGGTTGCCGATCATGATCTACAATAACCCGATTTCCTACGGAAACGACCTGACTCCAGAAATGTTTGCTCAGCTGGCGAGTGTCCCGAATTTCGTAGCGCTCAAGGAGAGCTCTGGGAATACGCGCCGCATCACAGATCTGCGCAACACGGTCGGCGATCGCTATGCGATTTTTACCGGCGTGGATGATCTCGTCCTCGAATCGGCGGTGCTCGGCATCGACGGCTGGGTGGCCGGCACCGGCATCGCCTTTCCGGCGCAGAATCAATACTTCTGGGAATTGATCCTGGCCGGTGATTGGGCGAAGGCGCGGGAGATTTACCGTTGGTTCACGCCGCTGCTGCACCTCGATACCCACGTGAAGTTCGTGCAATACATCAAACTCTGCACCCAGGAGTGTGGACTCGGCCGCGAATGGACGCGCGCGCCGCGACTGCCGCTCAAGGGCGCCGAACGCAAAGCCGTGCTCAAGATCATCCACGATGGGATTGCCGCCGCGCCCAAGGTGCCGAAGAAATAGCGTCATGCGCCACGCCCCCATCCCCGCCCAACTCTTCGTCGAGAATCGCACACGCCTGCGTCGCTGCTGCCGCCGAAGTCGTTCGTCGCTTTAAACAACAACGACGTGCTGCCGACGAATGCCGACGGCTCGCTCATCCTCCATCCGAATGCCGACCTCTTCTATCTCAGCGGAGTCGCGCAGGAGGAATCGATTCTCCTGCTCTTTCCGAGGCCAGCGACGAGCGGAACCGCGAAATCCTTTTCGTGCGCGAGACTTCGCCGCTCATCGAGACGTGGGAAGGCAAGCGCCTCTCGAAGGAGGAAGCGAAAACCGTTTCCGGCATCGCGCGCGTGGAATGGCTGTCGGAATTTCCCGTGCTTTTTCGCGCTCTGATGTGCGAGGCGGAGAACGTCTATCTCAACAACAACGAACATCCCCGCGCCGTGGTGACGGTCGAGACTCGCGAGGCGCGATTCGTGCACGAGACCCATCGGGCGTTTCCGCTGCACCGTTATCATCGGCTCGCTCCCCTGCTCCACGCCTTGCGCTCGGTGAAGTCGGACGCCGAGGTGGCTCTCCTGCGCCAGGCGTGCGCCATCACCGGCGATGGCTTTCGTCGCGTCGCCCGTTTCTTGAAGCCGGGTGTGACCGAGAACGAGGTGGAAGCCGAATTCGCGCACGAGTTCATCTCGCGGGGTGCGAAGTTTGCCTATTCGCCGATCATCGGCTCGGGCGCGAATGCGTGCGCATTGCATTACATCCAAAACGACGGTCCGTGCCGCGATGGTGACCTGCTGTTACTTGATGTCGCGGCGTGTTGCGCCAACTACAATGCCGATCTCACGCGGACCCTGCCGGTGAATGGCCGTTTCACCCGGCGCCAGCGCCAGATCTACGACGCCGTGTTGCGCGTCTATCGCGTGTGCGAAGCGGCGCTGGAGCCCGGCATCACGCCGAAGGAATGGCGTGAGGTGGCCGATGAAGCGATGGCGAAAGAGCTCGTCGACTTGAAATTGATCAAGGCCGCGGAGGTGCGGAAACAAGGAGCGGAAAAGAAAGCCGTGCGGAAATATTTCATGCACGGCATCGGCCATCCGATCGGACTCGATGTGCACGATGTCTCCGTCATCGGCGCGCCGATTGAGGCCGGCTGGGTGATGACTTGCGAGCCGGGCATTTATATTCCCGAGGAAAACCTCGGCATTCGACTCGAGGACACCGTGCTCGTGACCAAGGATGGCCCACAGAGCCTCATGGCCGACATCCCGATGGAAGCCGGGGAGATCGAAGCCCTGATGGCAGGGAAAACCAAAAAGGCCCGCGCGCGCCGCTGAGCGATCGCCATGGACCGCATCCACGTCATCGACTCACACACGGGCGGCGAGCCGACCCGGGTCGTGATCTCCGGCGGGCCGGATCTCGGCGATGGGCCGATTAGCGGGCGCCTCGCGCTCCTGCGCGAGCACTTCGATGGCTTTCGTGCGGCTGTGGTGAATGAGCCGCGCGGCTCGGAGGTGCTCGTGGGTGCGCTGCTTTGCGAGCCCAGCGATCCGTCCTGCTCGGTGGGCATCATCTTCTTCAACAACATCGGCTACCTCGGGATGTGCGGTCACGGGACGATCGGTGTCGTGGCGACGCTCGCGCACCTGGGCAAAATCGGCGACGGCCAATTGCGCATCGAGACTCCGGTGGGGATCATTGATGCCACCTGGCATGGGAAAGGGCGTGCGTCATGTGCCAATGTGCCGAGCTATCGCCTGGCCAAGGATATCCGGCTTGATGTTCCCGGTCTGGGTGTGGTGGTGGGCGACGTGGCTTGGGGAGGCAACTGGTTTTTCCTGACCAAAAGCAACACCGGTCCGCTGGTGCTCAACGACGTGGAACGGCTCACCGATATCGCCTGGCGGATCCGGAAGATCCTCAATACCAGCGGCTTTCCCGAAGTGGACCACGTCGAATTTTATGGCGACCCACAGTGTGGCGGTGACTCTCGCAATTTTGTCCTCTGCCCCGGCCGGGCTTATGACCGCTCGCCTTGCGGCACAGGCACCAGCGCCAAACTCGCCTGTCTGGCTGCGGACGGCATGTTGCCGGAAGGCGTCGAATGGGTGCAGGAAAGCTTCATCGGCAGCAAATTCCGCGGAAGCTTCCGCTGGCTTGATCAGGAAAAGGGTCTCATCGCTCCCACCATTACCGGCTCCGCCTTCATCACTTCCGAAGCCACTCTCCTTCTCGACCCCGACGATCCCTTCCGCACCGGCATCCGATGAATAAAATCCTCCGTTTCCTCCTCCTTCATTTCTGCGCTGCGACCGTGACCTCGACACCGCTGCTCGCCGGTGGCTCAGCTGCCGATTACGACCGCGCGCTCAGCCTGCCCAAGCGCACGGAAAACACGGTGTTTCGCGCCAGGTTCGACGTGCATTGGCTGCCAGGAAACCAGCGCCTTTGGTATCGCGTGCAAACCGGGCCGGAGACTTGGGAATACGTCGCCGTCGATGCGGAGACGGGAAAGATTCAGCGCGCGCCGGACCTCGACGGATTGGACTTGCCGAAGCAGACGGTCACCACCTCGGCGAACGGTTCGCTCAAGCCGCGGCCTTCTCGAAAATCGAACACCCCGACGACCTTCCGCTTCGTCAATCACATGGCGGAGCCGGTCGATGTCTCGTGGATCGATACTGAGGGGAAGAACAAACTCTACGGGCACATCAAGCCCACGGGAGAATTTGCCCAGCACACGTTCGTCGGGCACACCTGGCTGCTCTCCGACTCGATGGGCGGAACGATCGCGGTCCTCGAGGCGACGGACGAGCCGATGGAAATCGTCATCGATGGCAAGGGAACGATGCGCGACATCCGCGAAAGGGAAAAGCGTCCCGCGGTCCGCAGCACCTCGCCCGATGGACAATGGGAGGTGCGTATCGAGAATCACAATGTCGCGCTTCACCACATCGCCGATGAAGCAGTAACGATGCTGACCAGGGACGGGACGGAAGAGAATGCTTATCACGGCCGGGCGCAGTGGGCTCCGGACTCGCAGAGCTTTGTCATTAGCCGCGCGGGAAAAATCACTACGCGCGAAGTAACGCTCGTGCAGTCCTCGCCGCCAGATCGATTGCAGCCAAAGGTCCTCACTTATCCGTACGCCAAACCCGGCGATCCTCTTCCCAATCCGCAACCGCTGCTCGTGCGCCTGGCGGATCGCAGCGTGACGCCCATCGACAATGCGCTCTTCCCCACGCCGTTCACGGACCGATTGGAGGTCGACGGCCGCTGGGCCCCGCGGAGCGACGAGTTTTTCTTCGATTACAATCAGCGCGGCCACCAGTTGTACCGCATCATCGGCGTCAAAGCCGCGACTGGAACGACGCGCGCGGTAGTGGAGGAAAAGAGCGCGACCTTCATCGACTATACGAAGAAAACGTGGCGGCAGTGGCTGGATAAGACCGGTGAGTTGCTGTGGATGAGCGAGCGCGATGGTTGGTGCCGCTTGTATCTCTATGATGTCGCGACGGGGACGCAAAAGGCGCTGGTCACGCCGGGGCAAGGCGTCGTGAGGAACGTCGAAAAGGTCGACGAAGAGAAACGCGAGGTGTGGTATCTGGCCAGCGGCTTGCGGGCCAATGAAGATCCTTACCATCAGCATCTCTGCCGGGTGAATTTCGATGGCACTGGCTTCGCGCAACTCACCCAGGGCGATGGCAATCACGAGGTGACCTTTTCGCCGGATGGTCGCTATTTCGTCGATCGCTGGTCCCGTGCCGATCTGGCGCCCACCACCGAATTGCGCCGCAGCGATAGCGGCGCACAGGTCTGTGAGTTGGAGCATGCCGAAGTCCAGGCGTTACTCGGCGCGGGCTGGACGTGGCCCGAGCGATTCACCGCGAAAGGACGCGACGGCCAGACCGATATCTACGGCGTGATCATCAAGCCATCGAACTTCGATCCAGCGCGAAAGTATCCGGTGCTGGAGGAAGTATATGCCGGGCCGCATGGCGCTTTCGCGCCGAAGACGTTCGGGCGGCTCCTGCGCCAGCACATGCTCGCGGAGTTGGGTTTCATCGTGGTGCAGGCGGATGGCATGGGGACGAATTTTCGCGGCAAGGCCTTCCATGACGTGGCCTGGAAGAATCTCAAGGACGCCGGTTTCCCGGACCGCATCGCGTGGATCCGCAGCGCGGCGGCCACCCGACCGTGGATGGACCTCGACCACGTCGGCATTTATGGCGGCTCCGCGGGTGGACAGAGCGCGATGCGGGCGCTCATCGATCATGCGGATTTCTACAAGGCGGCTTTTGCGGATTGCGGATGCCACGACAACCGCATGGACAAGATCTGGTGGAATGAACAATGGCTGGGCTGGCCGCTGGACGATTCGTATGTGCGCAATTCCAATGTCGTGGACGCGGCCAAGGTGCAAGGCGCGCTGATGCTCTGCGTGGGCGAGTTGGATCACAACGTCGACCCTTCCTCGACCATGCAGGTCGTGAATGCGCTGGAAAAGGCGGACAAGGATTTCGAGCTCCTGGTGATGACCAACACCAATCACGGTGCGGCGGAGACGCCCTACGGCGTCCGGCGGCGGATGGACTTCTTCGTGCGGCATTTGCTCGACGTGAAGCCGCGGCATCCGTGAGGCGATGAAACACGTCGCGATCGTCGGCGGAGGCGTGATCGGGCTCAGCGCCGCGCTGGAGTGCGCTCGGCGCGGGCATCGCGTGACCGTCATCGAGCGCGCGCCCGCACGCCGGGGCGCTTCGCTGGGCAACGCAGGGATGATCGTCCCCAGTCACTTCGTTCCCCTGGCCGCGCCGGGGATGATCGGGCTCGGGTTGAAATGGATGTGGAATCCGGAATCGCCGTTTTACATCCAGCCGCGGCTCGACTGGGATCTGCTTGCCTGGGCCATCCGCTTTTGGCGGGCCAGCACTCCGGAGCGCGTCCAGCGAGTGGCACCGCTGCTGCGCGACTTGCATCTCGCCAGCCGCGAACTCTACGCGCGATTGGCCGAGGAGGAGGACTTCGGGTTGGTGAAGAAGGGCCTGCTCATGCTGTGCAAAACCGAACGCGCGTTGGAGGAAGAAGCGCGAACCGCCGCGAAGGCGCAGACGCTGGACATCCCGGCCAAAGTGCTCGATGCGCCGCAAACCGCCGCGCGCGATCCCAGCGTGACAATGGACATTGCCGGAGCGGTCTATTTCGAGAAGGACTGCCATCTCGACCCGGCGCGTTATGTCGCTACGCTCGAACGTCGCTTGCGGGCGACCGGCGCGGAACTGCTTTACGATGGGAACGTCATCGGATGGCGACGAGAGGGCGATCGTTTCGTCGCCGCCCGCACCACGCGCGGCGAAATTGCCGCCGACGAATTCATCCTCGCCGGCGGCGCATGGTCTCCGGAGCTCGGTCTGCGGCTGCCGATGCAGGCGGGCAAAGGCTACAGCGTCACGTTGCCAGAGCCGATCGAGCAACCTCAGCTCTGTTCGATCTTCACCGAAGCGCGGATAGCGGTGACGCCGATGGGTAATGCACTGCGCTTCGGCGGCACGATGGAAATCGCCGGCACGAACGAACGCATCAACCCACGGCGCGTGGAGGGCATTCTGCGCGCGGTGCCGCACTATTTTCCCCATTTCCGTCGCGAGCATTTCGCGGGGCTGCAACCGTGGTGTGGCCTGCGCCCGTGCTCGCCGGATGGCCTGCCCTATCTCGGCCGCACGCGGGCCGCGACGAATCTCGTGGTCGCGACCGGACACGCCATGATGGGGCTGAGCCTCGCCCCGATCACCGGCGAACTAGTCGGCCAGTTGGTCGACCGGGAACCGCCCCGCTTCGACCTCGGGCTGCTCGACGTCGACCGCTACGCGTGAATAAGCTGCGCGGCATGAAAGGCCTCACGTCGCTGCTCGAGATGGACGGACTTTCGCTCGTCCTGCCGCTCGAGCGCGTCTTCGACGATTTGCCGAACGTGGTCTTTTTCATCAAGGACCGCGCGGGCCGCTATCTGGCGGTGAACCGGGCGCTCATGGAGCGCTGCGCTCTCGCGGAAAAAGCACGGCTGGTGGGCAAACGTCCTTCCGATTTTTTTCCCACCGCCCTGGCCGAACGTTACGAGCGGCAGGACCGGCGCGTGCTCGAAAGCGGCAAGCCGGTGCTCGACCAACTCGAATTGCACCTCTACCCGAACCGCGGCCGGGGTTGGTGTCTGACCAGCAAGTATCCGGTACTCGACCGTCGGACGGGAAAGATCGCCGCCCTCATGGGCATCTCGCGCGATGTGGAAGATTCCGCCAGTCGCGCGGCCAGCCATGGCTTGCCGGAACTCGCCCAAGCCATCGAGGTGCTGCAAACACGACTGCAGGATCCACCCGAGATGGCGGAGCTCGCGGAGCTTTGCGGACTCTCGACCGTGCGCTTTACGCGACTCGTCCAGCGCGTCTTTCACCTCACTCCACGCCAACTCGCCATGAAGGTTCGCCTCGATGAAGCGTTGCATCTGCTCGCCACGACGGACTCCTCCTTGAGCGACATCGCGCTGGAAACCGGCTTCTGCGATCAAAGCGCTTTCACGCGCCATTTTCGACGCATGACAGGCGTCCCGCCGGGAATCTTTCGATCGCAGACGGCTAGGCAGTAGGAATGTGTGGCAGCGGCTTCCTGCCGTTGATCGTCCAAAAAGCGGCAGGATGCCGCTTCCATTATTTCTCCAATCCATGTGAGCCCGATTACGACCGGCGGCGGCGCAGGCGTTGCATGCCGGCCAGTGTACCAAAGCTCGCGAGGAGGCTGACGAAGGCGCTCGGCTCGGGAATCGCGCTGATCGTGAGATCGACATTGTCCGAGGCGTCCAGGCTGAAGGTGCCCACCACACCGGGCGTCACAATGGTCCAGTTGGCGATGTTACTCAGACCGGCTTCGGTGCCAGTCAGCCCGGTGATGATGTTATCGTAAGTCCCGGTGTTGGCGCCTGCGAGGGTGAAGCTGAATTCCTGGTTGCTGTCGAAGACCCAGTTACCGCCGGTGCGGGCCAGGGAGGAATGCGCGCCGGAACCTCCGAGCGTGAGTTGGATGATCGAATTACTGGCCAGCGAGACATCGCTGGAAGAGGTGAGCGTGCCCGTCGCGGTAGTTCCATTGCCGCCCAGCAGGGTGGCGCCGCTTTCGATCGTCGCTCCGAAGATCGTTCCAGTGCCGCCGATGGCGGTGCCGTTCTTCGCGTCCACACTGCCGGTGAGCGAACCCGTGACGAGCAGTGTCCCCTGCGTCACCTGAGTTATCCCCGTATAAGTATTGTTGCCGTTCAAAGTGAGCGTGCCGGCACCCTGCTTGGTGATGCCACCGGAGGTATTGACCGTGGTGACCGGCGTGCCGAGAATCGCGCCGCTGCCGCCGCCGCCATTCACCGCCACCGTCGGAGCACCAGTGTAACCGACGCCGGGATTGGTAATGGTGATGCTGGCGATCTTGAAGGTGCCATTACCGGAGCCATCATCGACCATGTTCGCCACCGCCGTCGCGCCCGTGCCACCGCCACCGGTGATCGAGATATATGGCGCACCGATGTAGCCAACACCGCCATAGCTGACCGGGATCGTCGTCACGCCACTTCCATTGGGAGCGAGCAACGGCTGCCCGATCGTGATGGCCTGTCCGTTGGTATCGATCGTGCCGCCGCCGGAGAAGACGTTGACGCTGCTGAGTCCATTGAAGAAGGAGCCGCTGTTCGCCCCACTGGCCGCCTTCAAAGTGCCGCCATTGAAGTTTACCCAACCGGTGCCGTTCGTCCCCTTGACAATCTGCTTTACGCTATAGGTGCCGCCGATGAGGTTCAGGATGCCGACGTCGCCCGCCGTCTGGCCGAGAGTCGCCACGCCATTGACCGTGACCTGCGCCGTGCCGGCGATGGTTTCTTCACCGCGAATCGCCCCCGTGCTGCCGTCGACGCCGATGTGATTCGCCAGACCAGTGACCAGTGAGCCGCCGGTGAAATAACCCACGCCCACCGCGCCGGTTACAGGGCCACCGGCATTTCCACCCACCTCGAAATTCGCCGAACCGGTGGTCGGCAGGGTAATGGTGCCGCCGGACTGGTAGAATACCGCGAACGAATTGTTTGAGGCGCCACCCAAGCGAAAGCGTTCATTAGGACCGACAGTCGAGTTCGAGGGAGCGCTGAGCGTGCCGCCACTCATATCGTAGAAGCCGTAGGCGTTCGTATTACTCGCGAGAATGAATTCGGCATTGAAAGTGACATCGCCGCCAGATTGGTAGATGGCGCCCGTGCTCGATGTGCCCGTGGCGACGCCGATGCTGGGAAGCAAGCTGGTCACGTTCGCATTGATCGATGCGCCCGGCAGAATGTTCACGATACCTGTGACGCTCGCCCCGCCACCGGCAAAGAGCGGCGCGGCCAGAGCACCGGAGATATTCGCCGTCCCGCCATTGACCAAAAAGTTCCCGGTAAAGGTATTTGTGCCGGAGAGCGTCTGCGTGCCGGTGCCGATCTTCGTCACCGCCATCGCACTGCTGCCCGCACCATCGTTCAAGGCGCCACTGAAATTGGTCGAGATATTGTCGCTCCCGATGGTGAGGGTGATCGCCGTGGTAGCGTTATCGTTCTCGATGTTGCCGCCGCCGGTCAGGGAGCCGAGCGTCATGCTCTTGCCGTTGAACTCCAGGGTGCCGGTGGCAGCCACGTTCGCCGCTGAATTGGCACCGAACGCGCCGGTGCTGCCCGCGATCAAGGTGCTGTTCGGCCCGACGACAGTTGCACCGGTGTAAGTATTGGTGGCGGTCAAAGTCAGCGGGCCGCTGCCTTCCTGGGTCACCGAACCGGTGCCGGAGATGACATTGCCGTAGGAGAAGGCATCCGAGCGATCGAAGATCACCGAGCCGCTGCTGCTGATGACTTGGTTGAGGAACAAGTTTCCGTTCGCGGTCCCATTACCGATTTGCAAGGTCGCGCCTTGGGCCACGGAAACGGTGTTTCCGCTGGTGGCCGCGCCCAGGCCACTCCCACCCGAAAAGGAGAAGGTGCCACCGGCCAGAGCGCCAGTGCCGTTGCTCGACAAGGTCACGGTTCCGTTAACCGAATCAATCGCGGTCACCACCCCAGGTCGTATCACGGTCGAACTGTTCGTCACGCTGGAGGTGACCTTCTCTCCGATGAAGAGAGCGGAGGTGTCGGCAATACCGGTAATCTGGTTGCTGCCACTAGCCATGCTTCCCGTCAGGCTCACCGAAGGGACATAGTTACCCGTCACCACGATAGTGCCTTCGTTGATCACCGTCGGGCCATTGTTCGAATTGCTCGCCGTGAGGATGAGACGCCCGGCGCCGCTCTTGGTGATACCTTCGTTGCCAAGGCCGCCATTGTCGGTGATGACGGAATCGACCTCCAGATCCCCGGCGGTGTTGTTTTGGATGAAGATGATGTCGCGGCGGCCAAGTCCCTGCAGGACGCCTCCGGTGATGGTCGAGAGATTCGTCCCGACTGCGCTGGTAACGAGCACGCCACCACCACCGAGATCGCGCACTCCATTCGTGCCGCCCAGCGTCACCGTGTTCGCTGCCGCCGTATTGAAGCGCAGCGTACCCGCATCGGCGGTAAGAGTGCCACTGGTCGTGACATCCAGGTTGGCGCCCGACGTGCTGAAGCTGGAGCTGTAGGCTGTGTAACCCACAATCTTACCGCTGGAAACGGTCGCCCAAGTATTTCCATTTACGGTCACGCCCACGATCATGTTATTCGTCGTGCTAGCGCTACCCGTAACCGTCACGCCAGTGGGGATGGTGATGTCCAGCGTGGCGCCCACGGGGTTGGACGCGGTCGTCGCATTCGTCGTGGGAGTGGCGCGCAGGATGGGACCGAGATTGACCGTCAGGGTCCCCGTGCCCGCGCCCGGGGTGAGATTGATGTGCGAGGCGAAGTTCGCGAAAGTCGTGCTGCTGAAAGTCTGCGCGCTGCCCGCGTTGTCCTTGCCCTGAATGGTGAGGGTATTGACGCCGGCTTGACTGGTGGCGCCGATGTTGAGAGCCAGGCTGGCGGCACTGTTGACGATATTCGTCGCCGGTGCATTCGCGCCCGAGAAGTCGAGCGTGACACCGCCGCCGACGAGAACGAGGCTGCTCGTGCTGGTGAGCGAACCGGTAACATTCAACGTTCCGCGCGTGGGCGAAAGTCTGGCCGGTATAGCCATTCGTCCCGCTGGAGGGTGAGAACGCCATTTCCGAGCTTATTGATGCCGCCGATGCCATTAATACTGCCGGCCACGGACATGCTGTTGCCATTGGTGTCGAAGCCCGCATTCACATTGGCCACGGTGGTGGCGACGTTACGATTACTGCTGAGCGCCACGCTGACCGCGCTGGCCTGGAGAGTGCCGCCGCTAAAGGTGAGATTCGTCGCCGGAGCACCGGGGACCGCGCCGAGCGCTGCGTCGCCATTGATATTGAGGACCCCACCGGAAAGGTTCGTGCCACCGCTGTAGCTATTCACGCCGGTGAGCACCGCGGTGCCCGCACCACCCGCGGTGAGGCCGCCACTGCCAGTGATAGCGCTGCCAATGCTGAGCGTCTTGCCCGCGATTGGCAAAAGAATGCCGTCGGCCGTGCCGAAATCCACGGTCCCCGCCTCGATCGTACCGATGCTGACGTTATCCAGGGCGAGAATGCCGCCGCTGCTGATACTGAGCGTGCCGGTACCATTGATGCGGCCGAGCGTGCCAAGCGTGAGGGAGTTTAGTGACGTTGCGCCATTGATCGCGCCAATGACGTTGGTGATCTTCGCATTCACCAGCGAGCTGTTGCCATTGGCAAAGGTCGTGACGTATTCGCTGCTGGTCAGGCGTCGCAGGCCATTCGTGCTGTCGTAAGTGAGGAAATCCGTGCCGGTGCCGCTGTTGCTGTTATCGCCGTAAGCCCAGGGGATGATTCCGACCGTCGGCGTGCCGACAGACCCGCTGCCGCTCAGCGTCGGCGCTGTGGTGAAAGTGATATTCCCCGCGTTGATCGTCGTGCTGGCGATGGAGTTCACGCCGAAACTCGTTCCACGGACGAGGATTGTCGCCCCCGGGCTGCGCGCCAGACTGGCGGCGGTGAATTGCACATTGCGTGCGGAATTGGGCGCCAGGGTCACGGTGGAGCGTCCACCACCCAGAGTGAGCGCATTCGTAACCGACTCGACCGCGTTGCCAGCGCTGTTACCGGTAATGTTGAAGGTCGCGTCGTTCAGCGTGAGACTCTTCGCGCGGGTGATCGTGCCCGCCGCGTTGCTCGTCACCGCAAAGGTCGCGCCATTGACCGTCACATCCGAATTGAGCAACCGCCCCGTGTTGTTCGACAGCGAAAGGCTCCCCGCGCCGCTGATATTGCCGATGTAGCCGACATTGATCGTCGTCGCGCCGGAATAGGTCTGCGTGGAATTGATCGTCTCCGTTGCCGTTCCGATCTTCGTGAGCGCCAGCGTACCGGTGCCGCTGTTGGTATTATCGGAAATGACGCCGCTGAAAGTGCCTCCGCCGTTGTCGTTGCCGATGGTGAGCGTGGCAGCCGTGCCGTTGGCGTTGTTGTAAATGCTGCCGGCGCTGTTGCCGGAAAGGGCATCGACATTCTGGGTCGTGCCGTTGAGATCGAGGTTGGCATTGACCACCAGGTCGGTGAATTGCGACCCCAGCGTGCCGGCGCCAGACATCTGCACGGTGCCCGTGCTGATCGTAAAATTGTTCGCCGTGCCGCCGAAGGTGTTGACGCCCGCAAGCACAAGCGTGCCCAAGCCGGTCTTGGTCAATCCCACCGCTCCGGAGACGGCGGCGGTGAGGGTCAATGTTGCTCCCGCGCTCACCACATCGATGTTACCCGCCTTGGTGATCGAGATGGAAAGTTGACCAGTACCACTGCCCCCACCGATGGTCAGCGTGTTGCTTGTCGCGGAACTCCCCATCACCAGTACGTCGGTGGCCGCTCCCCCAGCTGCCACCGCGGCCGTACCGCCACCGCCCTCGCTCAGGGTGATGACGCGATTTGACGACCCGCTGGCGGCAATGGAAGCGGTGCTATTGGCATTCCAAATCAAATCGCCAAAGGTGAGGTTTGCCCCCACCGAAAACGTACTCGGCAGGGTAATGACGCTGTTGTCGAGGAGCGCCTCGTCGGCGGAGCCCGGCAGCGTATCGCCAACCCAGTTCGTCGCGGTATCGAGCGCGTTGCCCGTTCCAGTCGTGCCACCGTCGAAAGTGCGGGTCGCTGCTTGAGCGATCTGCGCGACACCGACCGTGAGGACGGTGGATAAGATCAACCAGGACGACAGACGACGCACCAACCAGGGAGTCAGCACATGTTCAGCGGATGAACGCCGAAGATTCTTTTTGGAAAAGGGACGATGTGAAACGCGTGCGGCGGGAAAATCAGAGGGCATGGAGGGGTCGATGAGTCGGAAAAAAACGGCGCATGGATGCCAGGCTCCACCCGCGGAGCGTCAAAGCCCCCAGAGGAAATCGCAGCGATGTCCGTATTTAGACGGGCGCGAACGTTAGCCAGGAAACCAGCTCCTGCGACGAATCTTTGTGAGAATCCGGAGCTTTCTCGGACCAGTTTTTTCGCTACATCGCGATGGCTTTGTAGCGAACCAAAGCAGCGATACAACAGACTCGGTTCGCCGAGTTATATTTCCATTAAACCGAGAGACTACGCGCACAGACGGAATCACTTCGCGGGTAATCTCCCCCCGACATCGAGTTACTCCGCGCCTTCCGGTGCGAGGAGCTCGAGCTTCACGTCATCAAACCACGCCTGGCTCTTTTCCGAGCCGCCATGACGCAGGGTAAGATTGAGCGCGAAGGTCGTGGTGTCGCCGCCGGGCTTGTCGAGAATGAAGTCCTGCTGGACGCGCGTCCATTCATCGACCGGCGGGTAGTGCGTGGTGACGGGCTTGTTGAGGAAAACGACGGACTGGATCTGCTGTGTCTCCGGCGAGGTGCGATACCAAAAAGTAAGGCGATAGCGCGCGTGATTTTGCGCGGTTATAAAACGATGGGTGCCGGAAGCGTCGGTGAGGCCGTGCGCGGTGAGGCTCGCATTGCCGCCGTGGTGAATATGGTGATCCAGCGTTACGGTCGCGTTCACCATGCGGCTTTGATAGATCGGCCAATCGCGGGCGACCTGCGGTTTGCCATCGGCCACCGTGGCGGGCGGCTCCTCGAAAGAGCCATTGGTGAGCAAATTCTTGAGCGCGGCGCCTGGATGCAGCAAGGCGAGGCGCTGGGTCTGCGCGTAGGGCCGCACTTCGGCACGCTCGTGGCCGAGACGATCCCACCAGGCCGCGGCGTCCTGGGGTGACAGGTGGTTATCCTCAACGAGATGTTTGGAGATGGCGGCGCAGGCAGCGTCGCGGGCCGCATCGAGTTGAGCCCATTTGAACTGCGCATCCGCGCGGAAATCGATCCGATCGGGCGCCGGCGCATAGACGCACAATTCAGCGTGGGGCTTGATCTGCTTTTCGAAGTGCTCAGCCGCTTGATCGCCGAGGCGCTGGAACTCGGCAAAGGAGTCGAGCAACTTCGTCGCCTCGGCGTCGCTGTGCACCTGGGCCTGGAGCATGGCTTGCATCACGGCGTACTGTTGCCAGTAGAGTTCGGCCCAATGGAAAGTGCTCTCGAGCAAATCCAGGCGCTGGCGGTTGCCATCGCCGACGACCACCCGCTTGGCGTCGTCGAGAGCGGCGCGCATCGCCTGGAAATCCTCGGCCGTCACATCGGAGAATTGCTCTTCGCCGGGACGTAGCGCCGTGAAGTGATACTCCTCCGGCGTGTGATGGCGCTCGTAGATTTTCTCCGCCTGCGCAAAGTAACGCGCCACCGCCGGCGCGGCCTCGCGGCCGTAAGCGTGCTCGTAATAGTCGCGGAGCAGCGCATCCACATCGAGATCGGTATTCCAGAGAAGATTGTTCAGCACCCACATCTTCGGCCCGTCGTTCATCCACGCTGCATAGGCCTCGCCCTTGAAGGCCACGCCACCGTGCTCGCGCGTCCAACGGAGCGCATCCTGCATGGCATGCGGCCAATGGTTCGGAATGACGTAACCCATTCCGTAGAGCCACAGATACAGCCCCACGTGTTTCGTCTTACCCTGCCATTCCTCGTAGGCCTTGTTCGGTTCCTTGAAAAGAAAGACGATCACATTGTCCGCCAGCGAAAACGACGGCGCCCACTTGGTAAGATTGTACGGCAGAAAGGCGACGTATTTACCCGGCCAGCGCTTCTCGATGCCTTCAGCCACAGCATTCACATACCGCCCGTAGGGATCGGCGATGCTGATGTTGCCGTCGGGCAGGAGCTTGCCGAGCTTCATGTCCGTTTCGGAATAACCGAGGCCATCGTTCACCGTAAGCGACATCGACTTGAGGTTCGGCTGTTTCGCAAAAAGCTCGCCGGCATAATCGATAGCGCGTTGCGCGGAGGCGGGATTGGAGAACGTCGGCTGCCAGCCTTCGGTCTGGTCCTTCGGCGGCACGTAAGGTTTGCCCGCCTTCACCGGGAAATACTCCGGGTGGGTCGCGCCTAACTCGCCGGGCGGGAAGATCTGGTAACAGTTGTGATGATACTGCAGACGCTCGGAGTCGCGCGTATCCGCCAGCCACATTGCAGTGTTGAAGCCGGCATTGCCGCTCCAGGTGCGCAGGAGGTAATCCGGCGCGGGATTGAGCAAATACAGATCGCGCGGGATATCCAGGTGATCGGCATGCGGAACGATCTCGCCGATCGTGCCGGGCAGCACATTGCGAACGTCCGCATAGTTCATGAGGAAAAACCACACGGCGTTTTGCGTGCCCACGCCGGACGCGCCGACGAGATGCAATTCGGCCTGACCGTCGGCCGGTTTCGTCGTGATCACAAAGCCCTGCACATCCGCGCGTCGCAGTTCGGGAAATGCCTCCAGCGGATCGGCTTCCGCGCCGACCCAGATACGATGCGCGCCCGCCGGAGCTTTTTGGGCAGATTCCACAACCGTTGCGTCCACGCCGGATATCTTGTGGAGATAATCGGCGAGCACTTCCGCGGCCTTGCGGATCTGCCCATTTTCAATTCCCTGCCGCGGGCCCGGCGTATCCTTGCCCACGATAATCGCGACCGGGCGGCCCGCCTCGAGGATCGCGGTTTTATCCGCGGATTCGCGGACCACCGCATCGCGCGCGAGAAACGGCATGAACCGCGGGCTCGCCGCCTGCGCGGTCAAACCCACCACACTCACGAAAAGCGCAAGACACCATGCGCCACAACGTCTTCCGCAATCCGGGGAGGAACTCATACTCAACACTACCTACAACGCCATTCGATTATTGAAACAATCGTCGTAGGAAATTCAGTCGGAAGAACGGCGACCAAACCTTCTCAACTGAAAACGAATTCTCATTCGTGAAAACCAATGGGCGCGAACCCCGTCATACATCAAACGAATTACTAAAAATTTCCTCGCCACACTGGTTCAGAGATCGCGTTACGCGCCGTCACGTAAAGTATGCTTTCCAGAAACGGATAAAGAGAAGCTCCGGTGCGCGCTGTGCTGCGAATCAGATCTTGATGAATACGAATTCCGAACATGGCGGACGTCTCAAAGTACTGGTCGTGGATGACGAGCCGACGATCTTGTTCACACTGAAACGCATCCTCGAGCACGCGGGTTACGAGGTGCACACTGCCCAATCCGGACGTGAAGGTTGGCAGACTTTTCAACAGGGGCAGTGGGATTTGGTTACCCTCGATCGTTCGATGCCTGAAATGAACGGCGAAGAGGTGGCTGCGGAGATTCGCCGCGTCGCGCCGAAAACACCGATCGTGCTCATCACCGGATTCACGGGCGCGGTGGTGCGGACCTGGCTCTTTGACGCCATTCTGGGGAAACCTTTCCGACCGGCGGAATTGCTAGACCACCTCCGCTTGGTGCTGGCGAAATACGCGCAGCCGACGCAGCGACAGGTCGCGTAACATCACGACCAACTCCGTGGGCGCTTCTCCCGCAAAGAGATGCCGCCGGATGGCCAATGGGATGCGATTCGTCGTATGAACAACCGTTCCCGTGGCCAAACCCGAACCGATCGAGAACCATGGCATCGTGGGGGATTTACATACCATCGCGCTGGTGGCGCTCGATGGTACGGTCGATTTCTTTTGCTTTCCGCGCTTTGACTCACCGAGCGTCTTTGCCGCGCTGCTCGACCAGGAACGCGGGGGGCACTTTCGCATCTCTCCGGAACTCAATGGTTCCAAGCATCGGCAACTCTATCTGCCGAACTCGAATGTGCTGCTGACACGGATTCTCTCCTCGGAAGGCGTCGCGGAGATCTCCGATTTCATGCCCGTGGAGGAAGCGACGAATGCGCACAATCTCGTGCGCCGGGTGAAGAGCGTGCGTGGCGACATCAACTTCCGTATGGAGTGCGCGCCGCGATTTAACTACGCGCGCTCGAAGCACCGCTGCGAACGGCAGGGCAACGATGTGATTTTCACCTCGGAAGGCCCGGATCACACAGTGCTGCGCCTGCATTCCTCGGTCCCCTTGAGAGTGGAGAACGGCGACGCCATCGCGGAGTTTCATTTGCACGTGAATGAAAACGCCTCCTTCGTCCTGGAGGACGGCGCGCAGTGTCAGGGGTGCAATGCTCACGATTTCGTTTCGGAAAGCTTCAAGCAAACGCTGAACTACTGGCGCCGCTGGATTGGCCACTGCAAATACAAGGGGCGCTGGCAGGAAATCGTCATGCGCTCGGCGTTGACCTTGAAGCTCCTCGTCTCCCAGCCCCACGGCTCGCTCGTGGCCGCGCCGACTTTCGGCCTGCCGGAGGTTCCCGGTGGCAGCCGCAATTGGGACTATCGCTACACCTGGATTCGCGACGCGGCGTTCACCATCTATGCCCTCATGCGACTCGGCTACACCGAGGAAGCAGGTGCTTTCAATCGCTGGGTCGAGCAACGCTGCCATGAAGTCACCGAGGGAGCGTCGCTGCAAATCATGTACGGTATCGATGGCCGGCACGATCTCACGGAGCAGACACTCGACCATTTCTCGGGCTATGGCGGCGCACGCCCGGTGCGCATCGGCAATGGTGCTTACGATCAGCTCCAACTCGACATCCTCGGCGAGCTCATGGACTCGATTTATCTCTACGATAAATGGGGTGAGCCGATCAGCCACGCGCTCTGGCGCAGCTTGTGCCCGTTGCTCGATTGGGTCTGCGACCATTGGCAGGAGCCGGACGAAGGCATCTGGGAAACACGTGAAGGAGCGCAGAAATTTCTGTACTCCCGTTTCATGTGCTGGGTGGCACTGGACCGCGGCATTCGCATGGCGCGCCACCGCTCCTTCCCAGCTCCCCTGGCGAAATGGATCGAGGTGCGGGATCACATCTTCAAAGAGGTCCATACGGCGTTTTGGAACAAGGATCTGCAGGCCTTCGTGCAGCGCGCGGGCTCGACCACGGTCGACGCCTCCACCCTGCTCATGCCGTTGATCAAATTCATCGGTCCAACCGATCCGCAGTGGCTATCAACGTTGAAATTAATCCGCGAGCGGCTCGTCGACGATTCGCTCGTCCATCGCTACGACCGCGGGGACGGCACGGCCTTTGCCGAAGCATCGCGCGAGGGCACCTTCAATATGTGCACCTTCTGGTATGTGGAGTGTCTTGCCCGCGGCGGCGATCCGCAGCAGGCCCGGTATGTCTTCGAGAAGATGCTCGGCTACGGCAATCACCTCGGCCTTTTCGGTGAAGAAACCGGAATGACGGGCGAACAACTGGGTAACTTCCCTCAAGCCTTCACTCATCTCGGTCTCATCAGCGCGGCCTATGCACTCGATCGTTCGCTGAATACGGACTCGTAACTCTCACTCGACAAGGCAACCGCGCTTCTCCGCCAGCGTGATCGTGGCGCGGGTGCCGGAATTGAAATCGAGAAAATCGGCCTCGATGCCGTCGCTGAAGATCACGCCGTTTTCGCTCATCTGGCTTTCGATCACCAGTGGTTGCTCCGCAGTCAGGCGACCGAAAAGGAGCGTCGCACCAGTCGACTGCGTGGGGAAAGGCTCGCGCACCGTGAAGAAGAGGTGACGGGCGTCGCACGGAAAAGTGGGATCGATCGCGGATCCCCGACCCGCTATCGGACGGCCAAATTCCTCTTTCACGAGATCGGCGACGCCCGTGGCGCCGGCGATGAGGCTCTTCAACCATCCCGTGGAACCGAGCCCGGTCGACACAACGACACCGCTGCTGGAGTGCGCTTCCTTCTTTTTCCCGATGTGCATCGTATAACGCGCGGAGCCATGGCTGCGCGGGCCGATGAACAAGTCATTCACCGCATGCAGCGCGAGACCGGTATTCAATTTCGCCACGGCCATGCTTACCTGACGGAGCGCGCGCCGGCGGGCAAAGACCTCGGGGAGCAACCGCGGCAAATCACGAACGCGAAACGGCAGGAGTTGCCCATCGTAACGTCGCGGATCTGGATTCACGCCGATGAGCGGCTGGCCATCGAGATATTTCAGGATGTTCGCCACCAGCCCGTCCTGTCCCAAAGCCACAACGACATCTTTCGGGCCGAAAACAAAGTTCGGCAACATGGCGCGCTGGACGGTGTACACCCGGCCGAGTTCGGAAAGAATGCGCTGCGTTTCCCGAATCGCTTCCTGATAGGTTCCGTCCTCGCGTTCGTAGTCGGAGAAATCGGCACCCAATCGGCGGACATAGAAACGCGCCTGTTGCTTCGTCGCGAAGCGTGCCTTCAAGTCGGCCAGTCGCGTCGCCCGCACGACCAGCACGATCTTGTTTTCCGTGAGCCGGTTCATGCGGCATGTCCATTCTCGGTCCGCAACAACTCGCGCAGGAGATCCGGCGAGATATTGAGCTGACCGATTTTATCCGCCCTGCCGGCAATTTCCTGGAAGGCCACGGCGATGAGTTGCTCGGGCTTCATGCCATTGTTCGCCAGCGCCTGCAGAATCCGCGGATCCGCCGAACCCAGCGCCTGCATGGTCGCCGACATTCCATAGGCCCGCGCGTCGGCTTCCGTCCTGGCATTCTCTGCCGAGAGCGTGACCAACCCCTTGCGCTTTTCCTCCAGCGTAATGCCCGCCTCCAACGCTTCATCCTCCAGCAGGTGCTTCTTCTCCTGCACCGCGCGTTCCGCATCCATCTGGGTCTCCCGGATCTGGCGCTTCTTATTCTCCACCGCGATCTCGGTGTTGAGTTCGTTTTCCTTGATCGCCCGTTCCTGCTCCACGGCAGCATTGCGACGCAGGTAAATCGCCTCATCCGCCTTCAGCAGGAGTTGCTCGCGCGTCTCCGCTTCCAAGGCCCGCGCCGTATCCGGCGTCGGCTTGATGGCCAGGATCGAGAGGCCAATGACCTGAATCCCGAGCGCGCTGATCTCCGGGGAAGTCTCCAGCGCCTTGCGCACATTGCCCACGATCATCTCCGCCGACCGCATGGCGTCGCGCAACGGCAGCTTCTCCAACTCCCCGCGGGCCAGCACATGCACGAGGTTGATGACCCGCTGCGGCAACTTCTCGGGATCTTCCGAGAGATAACGTCCATTTGGCGCCAGGGTGAAATTCATCAGCCCCGCCAACTTCCGCGGCTCGGCCACACGATAGGTCACCTGCCCTTGCAGCGTGATCGTCTGATGATCCGCTGTCGTTTCTTCGAAGATGAATGGCTCATCGCTGCTCCCCACCGGAATCGCCACCAGGGAAGCCGTGGGCGCATAGTAAAAGAACGACAATCCCGTGCCTTCGCGCACGATGCGCCCATTGCGAAATTGCAGCAGATAAGTCGTGGGTGGTGTCTTGATGAAACGAATACCGAACATAGAGATATGAGTTTGGGGTTGAGGTTGAAAAGAAACGCGTGTGGGAATCCTCGAGACGTGAATGTGACGGCCAGTGCGAGGACAGATGCTCATGGCTTTTCCTCCCAATCGAAACGCTCACGCGCCGCCTGCCAGTCTTCCGGAATCGATTCGCGTCCCGCATAGAGCGCCACGATTCCGCCGACCATCGCACAGTTCGTATCGCAATCGCCGTCGGCTATGACGGTATCGATCAGCGCCTCGCGATAATCATCGAGGTGTTTCGCTGCCGACCACAGGACAAAGGGAACGGTATCGGGTGCTGTCACCGCACTGCCATTCCCGAGCACCCGGGCAGCAATTGCTGGTGCGGTGAAGAAAGGCAGCTTCTGCGCGCGAGCAATGCCGATGCGCGTCTCGCCATCCGGTGTGCGATCATAGACCGTCTGCAACAATTCGATCGCCGCCTGCGCTTTCGGCATACCTCGCAACCGCCAGGCCATGGCCGCGGCCGTGGCGATGGCGATCGCTCCCGATATCCCTTCGCGATGCGCATGCGTCACTCCGGCCGAGAGCACCGCCTCCGCCCGCAAACACGTGTCGAGATCTTCCGCGAAATACGCTCCCAACGGCGCCACTCGCATGGCGGCTCCATTTCCCATGGACCCCGTGCCGCCGAATGCCGAACCCGCCGCACGCTGCCAACTCTCCCCAGCCAGAATCCTGCGCAAAATGACCCGCGCCATCGTACCGTAGCCGCGTTCCGGCTCCCGCCGAAACCGCTCGGCAAATTGGAGCGCCAGTTCGTTGGGATCAATACTCCCCCGCAACCGCAGCACTTCGAAAACTCCCAGCGCCATCGCGGTGTCGTCCGTGTAAAACCACGGCCCAGCCATCAGTCCGCGCTCAACCCGCTCCCGCGCCGAAGCACCTTGATAGGCGAGCATTTCACCGAAGGCGTCACCAATCGCCAGTCCCTCCAGAGACAACCGTGCACGTTCCAACCGCTCGGTGTGATTGTCGGGCAAGTTCACGGAAACTCCTTTTCAAAGGCCCGAAGGACACCCTGGTCCGCCGACCGATCATAGATTGCGAAGACGACCTCCTCGAATACGCCGCCAAACTCGCCACCTTCGCCTAACAATTCGCGGAAAATGAGCGCGACCAATTGCGGGTCATTACGAAACACCCCGCAGCCCCACGCACCCAGAACCAGGCGCTGTATCTCCATCGCTGCGGCAATGTTTAATACGAAAGCCGTACGACGGCGCAGCGTAGGTTCCACTTCGCTCGATCGCGTCGGCTCATTCACGGCGACGGCTCCCGCATTCGGCGCGGGCGCGGTGATGACAGATGCCAGGTAGGGTTTCTCCAGCAGAGCACCCTCGTCATCCCGGAAAAACGGCACCTCTGGCGACCAGATTGCCAGGTCGAGATAGAGCGCGGTGTTGGCGGCGCGATTGCGCTCGTAATATTCCGGTGCCGCCAGCAGGCACCGATACAGAGCAGAGGAGCGGGCCAATGATTCTTCTTGCGCCTCGGAACCGCGGAGGAAGCCTCCACCCGGATTTTTCGCCGAAGCGAAATTCAGGCAGGCCAGTGCCCCTTGTCCACTTGCGGAAAGTCTTCGCATGGCCGCAATCGTCGTCTCACCGGTCACGGCAAACTGCGTCGCCAACGGGGAACTTTTCGGCGCAGGACGGTGGAGCGCACCCGGAACACAAAGCCGGGTTTCCGCAACTGCCTCCCGAACCGCGGTCTCGATATCGACGGTGACACCTGCCGCCGTCACGTACCGACCTTCTTCGCAGATCGCGACGGTCTCCACCGCCATCTCTGCTCTCGTTGAACGTTTCATTTTAGTTCCGTAGGGTTTTGTCTTCCGGGAATTCGATGAATGCCACCGGCACGGCATCAGTCAGCCACACGCCATTCTCCGAAAGGAAGAAGGAGTGATTCGCGGCATGCATCGCATCCGCCTTGATGAGCAGAATCAAAGGTTTGCCATGCCGCTGCCCGACTTTGTGAGCGGTCTCCTCATCGGCGCTGAGATGAACATGATGACGCTCCATCTTTTTCAGACCATCACTCCGGATCGAATCGAGGAAGCGCGTGGCCGTCCCATGGAACAGCCGCGCCGGCGGCACCTGCGGTGTATAACCGAGTGACACCTCGATGGAATGCCCTTGGTTGGCGCGAATCCGCCGGCCATCGTCACTGAACGCGAAGCGCTTCTTTTCATTCGTGACGACGATCTCTTCCAGTTCGGCACGTTCGATCGCCACGCCATGTTGACGGCAAGCCGCCAGCAACATTTCCACTTCTACCCAACCGGCCGAATCCAACTCCAGGCCAACCTTCTCGGGCTCGTGCCGCAGGACGAGGCTCAGAAATTTACTCGTCCGGGTTCTTTCTTTTTCATTCATAATTCCAAAAATCAGTAAGGGGGCAACGAACGCCGCAACGCGTGCGCGAGAACCACGAACAGGAAGACCAGGTTTCGCAGAAGGCTTATCGGCCAAAGGTAACGGAGGGAGCCGGACGCCGATTCTCCTTCGGCATGCTGGGCCAGCTTTTCGGCGACCCGACCGAGCATCGCGGGAGAACACGGGTATTCGGCGATCCCCTGGCGCCAGGTATGCGGAATGCCGGTTGGGCCAACACGTGCTCCCACCAATGCACCCGTGATGGCTCCAACGGTGTCTGTATCGCCGCCGCAGGCGATGGCTTCTTCCATCGCCTTTGCAAAATCATTGCGATGCGACAAGGCCGAATAAATGGCCACCGGCACACTCTGCAACGCGTAGCCGGAAACTCCGTCCTTCGCCCCCACTCGCCGGGCAAATTCCGCCACGCTCATTTGATTCGTCATTGCACCGCGCAACGTAGCAACCATGTCGGTCCAGATTGTCACCGTCGATAGCTCAGCAAGTGATTTCCACAATGCATCGAGATCTTCCGCTCGCTTTGCCATCCATGCGCCGACTTCCGCCACCGCCAACGCGGCCACTTCCGCACGGACGTCGCGATGCGTAATCTCTGCGCTGGCTCGCACAAACTGGTGCCGGCGCACAGGATCACTTGCGTAATACACGCCGAGCAACGCGCTACGCATCGCAGGGCCATTTCCCGCAGACACCACCCCGCTGCGAGCGGGTGAAAGGCCCAACCAGAGCTTGAGGATGGCTCGCAAAGTAGCGTAACCGACGCCCGCCGGCAGCGCGATTAGCCACCACCGTAAACGCCGCGCAAGACCGCGCTGAAAGACCAGGATATCATCAGACGACTCCAGTAGTGCCTGGCCCACCATGAAGGCGTGTTCGGTATCGTCGCTCACCATCCCGTATCGGCCAAGAAAGCGGTGCCTCAGCGGTCGCGGAAACAACTTTTGCTGCCGTCGCGCACTAAGTCCCTCCATAGGCAACCCCAAGGCATCCCCCACCGCCGTGCCGATCAGCGTTCCAGCGAGTGCATCGCGCCTGCGTTGGGATAGCTGGGTCAAAGTCGCAACCGGTTCCTCGATGACTGCGTTCATAACTCAAAATTGAAGCCCCGCTTTTTCAGCGCGGAGTATTTCTTCGCATCAAACCGGAAAAGCTGGGCCGGTCGATGTGCCCCGGTGCGGGCCTGCTCCTTGAGCGGAAGGAGCAAGCCCATGCTGAGGATCTTTTTGCGGAAGTTGCGCTTGTCCAAATTCGCCTGGAGTACGGCCTCGTAGAGGTGCTGCAACTCGGAGAGGGTGAACTTCTGCGGCAACAACTCGAAGCCGATGGGTTCGTAACGGACCTTGCCGCGCAGGCGTTCCAGGGCCGTGCGCAAAATATCCGCGTGATCGAAAGCGAGCGCGGGCAATTCCGCCACGGTGAACCACTGGGCATCGCTGGCGTCGCTCGCGCCGGTCGCCGGATGTTCCGCAAGTTTGACGAGAGCATAATAGGCCACGCTCACCACCCGCTCACGCGGATCGCGATCGATCGCGCCGAAAGTGTAGAGTTGCTCGAGAAAGACGTCTTTCAAGCCGGTCTCCTCCGAGAGTTCCCGGCGGGCCGCTTCATCGACCGTTTCTTCCAGGCGAACGAACCCGCCCGGCAAGGCCCATTTCCCCTTGAACGGCGCCAGGCCACGGCGAATGAGCAGCACCTTCAACTCCGCTTCGTCGAAACCGAAGACAACACAGTCCACCGTGAGCGCAGCGCGCGGATATTCGTAAGTATGAGGCATGGGATGATTGGGAATTAATGGATGATGCTGGATTCAGTTTGGTATTCGGCGATGACTTCGATCAGGCCGACGAGGTGCCGATTCATTTCCGTCGGAATAGGGTCGTCGTTTTCATTGCGAAATGGCGCTCGGCGCCGGCAACCGATCGAGAAATCTCGCCAACATCGATTGGACATCGTCGTGACGAGCCAAAACGCTCTTCCAATCGGGCGGAATGCTTGCCATTCCATAACATGCACCGGCGAGTCCGCCGGCCACACAACCAGTCGTGTCGGTGTCGCCTCCCAGGTTCACCGCCTTGAGGACGGTCTCTTCAAAAGAACGGGAAGTCAGTAGACACCACACGGCCGCGGCCAGCGTATGCATCACATACCCGGTGGAATCGATATCCCGCTCCGTCTGATTTGCCAGATTGCCCGATTCAATCAGGCGAAAATGCAATCGCTCCGCGATATAGGGCGGACGCTCGTAGTAAGCGGCAAAAGCATCTACGGCTTGAGACCACGCCTTGTCCGGTGGCACTCTCTGAACCAAAGCGCGGACCAACAAACAATACAACGCACACGCCATCTGCGAACGCGGGTGCCGGTGAGTGAGCGTGGAAGCGCGTTGAGCGGAAACCATCAGTTCCTCCGGCGTCGCGCCAAGAAACCACAGGGCCACCGGGAGGATCCGCATGAGCGAACCATTGCCGTTGCTGTATTCATCGGCGCGACCCGCTTCCTCTGGCGGCACTCCGTTTTGGAGATTTGAAAGCGCTTCTGAAGTGGCGATCCCGACGTCGAAAATCCCGCCATGAGGCGTGCAGTACCCATCTACGCCCCAACGGACAAATCGACTGGCGAGATCGTGGACATTCAATTTTCCACAGGTCGTGAAACTGTCCACCGTGCAGAGCAAAAGCGACGAGTCATCCGACCAGGTGCCAGACGGCTGGCCATGTGTTCCAAAGCCTCTCATCGCCGTCACAGGATTTTCCCGCAACGCCTGGCGGCTTTGAAACTCGACCGGAACGCCCAACGCATCTCCCACCAGAGCGCCCCAAAGCGCTCCGTGGATACGATCTTGTACTGAAATAACCGTGTTCATGTTCACAATGGGTTGGGTGTTGGATGGATAAATCAGTGGGCGGCTCCCAAGTGTTTAAGGGTTTCCTCGCTGGTGATGACCTGCGCTCCGGCAGCCCGCATGTCCTGGACGGCGTGCGTCACGTCGCCTGCTTGGAGATTCACGCCGCGGCAGGCGTCTTCGATGAGGTAGGTGTTGAAACCGAGTTGCAGCGCATCGAGCACGGTGAATTTTACGCAGTAGTCGGTGGCCAGGCCGGCCACATACACATCGGTCACCCCTTTGCCCTGCAGATAGTCGCCCAAGCCGGTGGCTTGCCGACGGCCGTTGTCGTAGAAGCCGCTATAGCTATCGACCGTGGGATCCATGCCTTTGACAAAAATCTGGTTGCAGCGTTCCGGATCCAGTCCAGGGACGAACTCGGCTCCGGGGGTTCCCTGCACGCAATGGGTCGGCCAAAGGATCTGGGGCAGGCCATGGAGATCAATTCGGTCGCCCGGTTGATGTCCCGAATGATTGACCGCGAAGCTACCGTGGGTGATCGGGTGCCAATCCTGGGTGGCGACCACCAGGTCGAAGGACGGCAGGAGGCGGTTCACGATGGGCACGATCCGGTCGCCCTGCGGCACCGCTAGCGCCCCACCGGGCACAAAGTCATTTTGGATATCAACGAGGACGAGACAGTTCATGTTTTTCTTACACGAAGTATTCGTGTTGTATGGACACTAAGTCAATGAGAAACTTTATGGCGCGTCTTTTTCGAATGAAAACCACGCCCGGAAAACCCGTAACGCCCTACCGGAAACTCTCGCCCTGAACGTACGCCCGCAGTTCCGCCAATTCCCGGACAAAGCCACCCGACAGGATCGGGAAGCGGCACCACGTCTTCGGATCGAGGTTCTCGTCGTCGACGTGGAAGGAGGGCGCATAACGCTCACGCTTCCATTGGTTGCGACTCCAAAGCGTGAAGAAACGCTCCACCCATACGGCCATTTGCCCGGCTGGATAAGCGGGAAATCGATTTCGCATGAGCAGATAGACGTCCATCGGCTTCTGCTTGTCGCGAATCGCCGCCCGCTCGATCGCGTCGAGGATCGGGTAAGGCATCAAGTCCTCTTCGTCCGTCTGGTGATATTCCTGCGGCCGCAATTCGGCCGTCGGCGCCTGCGCATTGATGACGTGCAACTCGGGAATCGCGCCAGTTTCCGCCGGGCCATGCTGTTCCATCCAGGCCAGCCATTGGCGCAGGAACGCTTTGTCGATTCCCGCGATCGGGCTCAAGCCGCCACAGGTGTCCCCATCCATGGTGGCGTAGCCGACGGCCGCCTCGGAACGGTTGCTGGTCGCCAATAGCAGCGCATTCCGGAGATTGGCCAGCATCCATGCGCCGGGCGCACGGACACGGGCCTGGATATTCTGCAGGGGAATATCATCCGTCGACCAGGTCAGCGACCGGCCGATCGCGGTCGAAACAAGGCGGGTATATTCGGCAACGAGGCCGTCGACCTCCCATTCGCAATGAGTCACTCCGACGGCTTCGGCGACCACCCGCGCCGCGTGGCGTGTCGTCTCCGAGCTATTGGCCGTGCCTTGGTATACCGTCGTCACCAATGCGCCGACCAGTTTCGCTTCGGGTAATTCACTCAGATCGTGCCGGTAGCCAAGCTTGGCCAAAAAGCCCTCGCGCCCCAAGGACACGAGGCCGAGTCTGGCCGTCAACGCTGCCAGGATCGTAACCGCTGCCGAATCCGCTCCGCCGCTCAAAGAGACGACGAATCCGTGCGAGCGGCTTTTGCGCAAATAGTCGAAGAGCCCGAGCACGATCGCCCGAGTGAATTCTTCTTCCTTGATCTGAGGGCTCTCCTCCCACGCCGCTCGTGAGGCGCCGTTATCCGCAATGGCCGGCACGGGAAAATCGAAATCGCAGCGCACACAGCCGCTCTCCGAGCTCTGAAGGTCCGGCTGAAAACTTCCGGTGCGTGCCTGCCCCATGCGCGTCCGCTCCAGGTCCACCACGGCGGAAGTCACCTCACAATCGGCGAACGAAAACCGATTCCCTTCAGCCACGAGCCGCCCACCGGTGGCGATCAGTGCGCCGCCATCGAAGATCGCCCGTCCCGACTCGTTGCCAACCATGTTCGCGTAAACATAAGTCAGCCCAAAGGCGCGCGATCCCTCCGCGACAAAACGGCGGCGCACCTCGATTTTGCCAAACGCAAAATGGCTGGCACTGGGATTCAGGAGCAGGTCCACGCTCTGGCGGGCGAGATTCGCCCCCGGCCGAGCGGCGACCCAGGCATCTTCGCAGATCTCGAAGCCAATTCGGATATCACCACAGTCGAAACACAGATCGCCGATTGGACAACTGCGTCCATTGCGCTCGATCGTGCTCTGCAATCCCGACGGCCACGGCTTGAACCATCGCGGCTCGTAGTGAATCCCGTCTCCGGCAAGAAACTGTTTGCCGACAAAACCAACGATGCGTCCGTCAACCACCAGACCGGCCGTATTGAAAAGCGCATTGCGATGAAAGATCGGCAACCCCAGCGAGACAATCATTCCCCGCGTAGCAGGGAGGATCTCTTGCAAGACCTCCCAGGCCGTGGCGTGGGTCGCCGCCGAGTGAAAAGCGTCCTCACATCCATAGCCGGTGATACACAGTTCCGGCAGGCAGAGGACGCTGACTCCCCTCACCCGCGCCTCGGCGATGGCCGCGAGGATGTTCCGCTTGTTCCCTTCCCAGTCGAGCGGCGTCTGGTTCAGCGTCGCGGCGGCGACATGCAGTAATTTCACAGCGTCTCCCCTCGCGGGCCCGTCTCGCGCCCTTCACGGGCGGCCAGAATCAGTCGGGTACGCAGATCGTGCAGCGCAGGCGAGAGACCCACCGGATACTCGTGTGGATTCAGGAATCGCTTGTGACCTTCATGGAAGCCGGCGAGTTGGGCCTGCGCCCGGTCGCGGATCGCCGTAATCGGGGGCATCTCATAAACCGATCGTCCACGCCGGAAGATCGGCACGAGCAGATCCTCCGCCGTGGCATTCTCGGGGATCTGTTTGCGTCGGGTCAGGTCCACGCGATCCACGATCACCCGGCTCGTTTCCGCGGGCGCGTCGAGATCGTAAATCATGTCCCCAAGAAAGAAGCCATTCGCGCGAAAGCGGCGCACCTGCTGCAGGCCCGGCGTCGATATCTTCGCCGTTTGTTCCGAGAGCTTGATCTTATGACGCCACGGGCCGCCGTTTTCCCGCACCGCCGAGAGCTTGTAAACGCCGCCGAGCGCGGGTTGATCGTAGGCGGTGACCAGGCGCGTGCCGACGCCCCAGATGCTGATCCGCGCGCCCTGTTGCTTGAGACTCGATATCGTCTGCTCGTCGAGGTCGTTGCTGGCGACAATCTGCGCCTTGGGAAAGCCGGCTTCATCGAGCATCCGCCGCGTTTCGATGCTGAGCCAGGCCAGGTCCCCCGAATCCAGACGCACGCCACCGAGTTCATGCCCGCGTTCACGCAGCCAGCGTCCTGTCTCGATAGCCCGCTGCACGCCGGTCAGCGTGTCGTAGGTATCCACGAGGAAGATGGTGTTGTTCGGCATCGCTTCCGCGTAAGCGCGGAATGCTTCTTCCTCCGTGTCGAACGACATCACCCAGCTGTGGGCATGAGTCCCGCGAACCGGGATGCCAAACAGGTAGCCGGCCTCGACATTCGAGGTCGCCGCGCAACCACCGATGTAAGCTGCCCGACTGGCAGCGAGCGCGCCATCCACGCCCTGGGCCCGGCGCAGGCCAAATTCCAATACCGGATCATCTTGAGCCGCAAGACAGACCCGCGCCGCTTTCGTCGCGATGAGCGTTTGGAAGTTCAGGAGATTGAGCAGCGCCGTCTCGACGATCTGGCACTGCAGCAACGGTCCGCGGATGCGCAACAACGGCTCGTGCGAAAAGACTACGGTGCCTTCCGGGATGCCATCCACATCGCAGCACCATTCCATCGTGCGCAGATATTCGAGAAAAGCCGGCTCGAACAACGGCTTTCCGTCGTCGCCGGTCAGCGTCCCGAGATAGGCGAGTTCCTCGTCGCGGAAGGCCAGGGTACGCAGATATTCGATCGCATCGCCGAGGCCGCAGGCGATGCTGAAACCACTTTTGAAAGGATGCGTGCGGAAGAAGAGATGGAAGACCGCCTCTTTCGACTGCACCCCCGCCTTCCAATAGCTGTAAGCCATGGTGAGCTGATAGAGATCGGTCAGGAGAGCCGAGCACCGGCGATGAGGAGGTTGGGGTGTTTGCATACTTAGTGTCTACTACACACTTAGTGTTCGGTCAATCCGTTATGCCATTCACTTTTTGGTGGCTGGCTTTTCACCGCGCTCGACTTTGATCCCCTGGGTCGCCGCCCATTGGCTGATATCGCGTCGCTGAATAGCGTTCGCCATCAGGTCCGGAAAAAGATCTGGCGTGCAGGTAAACGATGGAACCCCGAGGGAGGTAAACGTGCCCGCGACTTCGTGATCGAAGCAGGGTGCTCCGGAATCATCGAGGGCGAGCAGCGTGATCATATTCACGCCGCTGGCGGCGATCGAGGCGACGCGCTGGTAGAGCTGCTCCTTGTTTCCGCCCTCGATGAGATCGCTGATGAGGACAAAGATGGTTTCCGCGGGACGCGCGATGAGACTCTGGCAGTAAGTCACCGCGCGATGAATGTCCGTGCCACCGCCCAATTGCGCACCGAAGAGCACATCGACCGGATCAGCCAGCTTTTCCGTCATATCGACTACCGCGGTATCGAAGAAAACGAGGGACGTCCGCACCGCCCGCAGGGACGCCATCACCGCGGCCATGACTCCGGAATAGACGATCGAACCGGCCATCGAACCGCTCTGGTCCACGCAGAGAATGATATCGCGCAGGGCGGCGGTCTTGCGACCGAAACCGATCCGCGTCTCCGGGACGATGGTGCGGTATTCAGGCTGGTAGTGCTTTAAGTTCGCCCGGATGGTGCGGTGCCAATCGATCTCGTTGTGGCGCGGCCGGCGGTTGCGCGCGGAGCGGTTGAGGCTGCCGGTGATCGCCTGGCGCAACGGGCTGGCCAGCCGACGCTCCAGTTCCTCGACCACCCGACGAACGACCAACCGGGCGGTAGCCTTGGTCTTTTCTGGAATCACTGAATTGAGCGAGAGCAGCGTGCCGACGAGATGGATATCTGGTTCCACCGTCTCGAGCATCTCCGGCTCGAGCAGCAGGCGCTTGAGATTAAGCCGCTCCATGGCGTCCTTCTGCATCACCTGGACGATGGACTTCGGAAAGAATTGGCGAATGTCGCCCAGCCAGCGAGTCACGTTCGGCGAGGAGGCGCTTAAATCGGCACTACGCTTTCCGCCACCCTGGCCGCCGAAACCCTGCGCGTCGTAGAGCGCTGAAAGAGCGGCATCGAGACGCAATTCGTCGGCGGACAAGGCACAGCCGGTGCCGTCGCTCTTTTCCGCGGCGCCCAGGACCAGGCGCCAGCGATGGAGACGTTCTTCCGTGGAAGGAGTGTTCATGATCTGGTCTCCGGTGGGTTTCCGAGGAGCAGCGAGAATGTCGGCAGGAGCCGGTTGGCGCGCTCTTCGTCGATATCTTCTTCGCTCGGCGCCGCCGTCAGGGTGGTCACGGAACCAATGCCGCTTTTGGCAAGTTCTCCCATCTGCCGCCGTTCCGGTGGAGCAAAGGTGGAAAAAGTGCGGCGCAACAGCGGCAGCACTTCGGTAAAATGATCCGGCGTCAAGGAACTCAGCCAGCCATCGAGCAGATTCCAAAGCGGCATCTGGTGCAGCAACACCAGGCCGCTTCCAGCGAGGAAACCCTCGATCCACGCCGCAGTCTGGTTGGGCGGATTCGCCCGCGAAAGGTGGCGGGAAAGACGGGCCGCCACCTCGCCCGCTGCGAGCACTCCGTCGTCGAGAAGCAGCCTCGTGCAGCGTCCGGTGATCAGGCCATGAAGCGCGTCGTCCTCCACCAATTGGCGCAGCGTCGCGCTCCACGCCGTGCGTAGACTTTCGTCCGCCAGCGTGGACAGCGCGCTCTGCGTGGCATTCACTCGCGTTTGCATTTCCGCGGCGGCGTCATCGTTCAGGGCGGAACACGCCGGCGGCAGCCCCACGCAAATGCGGGCCACCAGCCCCGACACCACATGACTCACCATGGTAGCATCGGTCTGGCGGACATTGCCGTAGCGCAGCACGGCGGTGAGTGGCGGCAGGGCATCCATCAAGTGGCCCACATCACTCGTCAGCGCCGCCTGATTCTCCAGCTGCTGCATCACGCTCTCCACAGCTTCAGGCAACTCGGCCAGCAGGAGGATTTCGACCAGCGCCGTCAGCTCCGGCAATGTTTCACATTGCGTCGCGCGCTCGATGGTAAAACGTGTCGCCGCCTCGGCGATGGTATTTCCCCACGGCGCACTTTCGATGAGCGCTACTTCCAGCTCCGGCTCCCAGCGCAGCGTCCAGGCCTCCTTGAAAGTCCCCTTCCCTCGCGCCGTCTCCGGTTTGCCCCAAGCGACCCGAAGCAAGCGCAACCGATGCAGCAACTGGCTGCGATCGAGATCGTTGGGCTTGCGCAAGTCGAGTTCCAGCTTGCGATCCAAGGCCTCCGGCGGCAGGCGCAGACGCTTGGTCTCCTTTTGGAAATCGCGCTGCAGCGGCACTTGGGGAGCTTCCGTCGGAACGCCACCCAACACTTCGCCGACGATGAGACGCTCGCGAATGAGCGCCATCGGCGCGGCATCGCCAAAACAGAACACCGCCTGGGCCGCATCGTTGAATTCCGCGAGCCCTGGCACCACACAACCGCGCAACACGGCCGCCGTTTCCGCCAGACGCGTGGCTTCGATGATACTTGCGGTCGAGCTCTCCAAATCTTCCGCCCGGAGCAAATGCGCGACCCGGGTCATCCACCGAGTCGCCAACTGGCCGTCATGCCCCAGCGCCCAGAGATGCTCGTAGTAGCCCGGCGAGTGAATGCCCGCGCCGTATCCGCTGGCGAAGGTCAATCGCCGATGTGTCCACGGCAGCCAGGTCGCGGCCACAGTGACTTTGGGCAGTCCGCGCAATACCTCCGTATCGCTCTTCGCCGTAGGCATAGTCGCCAACGCAGGCGCGTGCCATGCGCCACAGACCACTGCAACTCGCTCGTGGCCTTCCTTCTGCGCCTCGCGCATGGTTTGCCGCATCCACGCTTCGCGCCGCAGATCCAAAGATTCGATCGGCTGCTCCTCGCGCAGTGCAGTCATGAGTTCGAGCACCACTTTGAAGATTTCAGGGCCGGCATGACGCTTTTCGAACTGCTCCTCCCACCAGCGCTCGCTATCGGAGAAGCCCGCCGCCTCGGCAATGAGGGTAAAGGGATCGCGCCGCACCCGGCGATCCGGGTCGTTCAACGCAGTGCTCTCCCGCTCCTCGGCATCGAGGGCGAGGCGATGCCGCTGCGGCAGGTCCATGAAGCGCACCGGCACCTGATTCACCAACGCCCAGCGGATCGCCTGCCATTCCGGTGAAAACGCCGCAAACGGATAAAACACCGCGCGCTTCGGATCATCGGGACGATAGATGAGCAGCGCGACCGGCGGCCGCATCTCCACGTGGGCGACCAGTGGAAGGAGCTCATCGGCATCCGGCGGTCCCTCGACGAGGAGTACCTGCGGGCGAATCGCGTCCAACGCGGCGACCACACTCCGGGCCGAGCCGGGGCCGTGATGACGAATGCCAAGGATATGCGTCTCAGTGCTCATCGCGCGACGCCCGGCTGTTTCTGATCGACGAGGTCGTAGATCGTCGCCGTCGCGGGCACATAACGTTCTCCCGCTCCTGGTTCAATGGCTTCCAGTTCACGGATGGCGCTGGAGCTAAGATGTTGGTATTCCGCTTCGCAACTGATCCAAACTACGCCGGTTCCGGCGCGCAGCTCGTTGAGGAAACGGACGAAGCGCAGCTCTGCCTCGAGATCCGTGCCGTCGCGAACACCTCGCACCACGGTGACCGGGCACCTCCATCTGTTCGACGAAACTCGTGAGCAAACCAGTGAAGGACGCCACCTCATGATAGCGCAGCCGCGCCTGCAGTTCCATCGAACGCGCCTGGGCCGTCTCCACCGCTCCGGACTTCTGCCGATTCACGCCCACGGCAATGATGACTTTGTCGAAGACCGACTCCGCCTGGCGCAGGATGGAAAGATGCCCGAGATGAAACGGTGCGAAGCTACCGGGGTAAACCGCCACGCGTGGACGCAGACCGGCGAGCAGTTCGTAACATTCCGCGACACCGCGCTGATGCTGGGGAAACATCCGCGCCCAACCTTGCAGGAACTCGCGCCGCTTCGTGCGATAGGTCGTCCAATCGGCCCACTGGTATTCGCAGAAAATCGCCCGCTCGTAGGCGAGACGTTCCTGCAACGGGCATTCGTCGCCGAGCTGGCGCGCGTCCATGGCAAAGAACCGCTGCGCCAATGGCGTCGTGGGTGGTTGCGACCATTTGGAAGCGACGATGATCTCCGCCGCTTGCACGATGATCGTATCCTGCGGCTCGACGGCGTGAGCCAGCAACAAGGCAGCGCTGGCTTCTTCGTTATTCGCCGCGCGGGGATCGTAGATGGCGTCGTGATACAGCGCAACGAGCAGGAGGATATCGCGGTCCACGCCGGCCGGCAGCGTGTCGATCTCATCGAGTAGCGCGAGCAGATGCTCCGGCCCGTGCCAAACCCGCTGCCGCTCACACCAGCGGGCGGCGATGTGATCGAGCGACAGCGGATCGCGCAGATACTGCAGCGGAATCCGCGCGGCGAGAGTCGCAGCGAGCTGCGCCACGCGACGGGCATGAAGAGAGGCGGCGTCTTGCATGGCAATGGCGGCTAGCTGAGTTCACGGCAGGCCCGATACAAATCCTTCCAGCCGTCACGCTCTTTCACCACGGTCTCGAGATATTCCTGCCAGACGACTTTGTCCTGCACCGGATCCTTCACGACGGCGCCGAGCACCCCGCCGGCAAGGTCCGCCGCGCGCAGGGAACCATCGCCGAAATGCGCGGCGAGGCTCAGGCCTTGATTGACGACGGAGATCGCTTCCGCCGTGCTCAAGGTGCCGCTGGGTGACTTGAGCTTGGTTTTGCCATCGGCAGTGGCGCCGGCGCGCAGCTCGCGGAAGATGGTGACCAAGCGGCGGATCTCCTCGAGAGCCGGCGGTTCCGCGGGAATTTCCAGTGCTTTGCCAAGGCTGGCCACGCGCGTGCGCACGATCTCGACCTCCTCGTCCACGCTTTCCGGCAAGGGAAGCACGACGGTGTTGAAGCGACGCTTGAGCGCACTGGAAAGATCGTTCACACCCTTGTCGCGATCGTTGGCGGTGGCGATGACATTGAAACCTTTACGGGCCTGCACTTCGTCACCGAGCTCGGGAATGGGCAGCGCTTTTTCGGAAAGAATCGTGATGAGCGAATCCTGCACGTCCGCCGGAATGCGGGTGAGCTCTTCCACCCGGGTGATACGGCCCTCGCGCATCCCGCGCATGACCGGACTCGGCACGAGGGCCTCCAACGACGGCCCTTTGGCCAGGAGCTGCGCGTAGTTCCAACCATAACGCACCGCTTCCTCGGGCGTGCCGGCAGTGCCTTGCACGAGGAGTGTGGAATCGCCGCTGATCGCCGCGGAAAGATGCTCGGAGACCCAGGACTTCGCCGTGCCGGGAACGCCGAGCAGGAGCAGCGCGCGATCAGTGGCCAGGGTGGCGATGGCGATTTCGATGACCCGGCGCTGGCCGATGTATTTCGCGGAGATTTTCTCACCGCCCAATTCGCCACCGAGCAGATAGGTGGCAACCGCCCATGGAGAGAGCTTCCAATTCGGCGGTTTCGGTTTGTCGTCGTGACGGACGAGCGCGGCGAGTTCGTCGGCGAATTGCTGTTCGGCGTGTGCGCGAAGGGCGGGCGTGGACATATCAGGATGGGGTAAGAGCGGTGAGAGCGTCGTGACGGAAGGAGAGAATTTCGACCAGCGGCGCGACGCCTTCCTGGTCGATCGGCCAGCCTTGAGCGGCTTCGCCGAGCATGGCCGGCGGCAGTCGCAGGAGAAAGGATTCGGCCAGGGAGCGGAGATGCCACGGCAGGCCGTCGGCGCATTCCTTCCGCAGCACCGCGAGGAGATCGCGGGCCAGCGCCGGTGGTAAATGGCCGGGCAAAGTGGAAAGCAGATCGGTGAACTCCTGCCAGCGGGTGGTGTCCTTTTTCGTCAGTGCGCCTTCGCGCAACAAGGCGGCCAGACGCACCGCTCGCGCAGCATCAGGTAGCACGATAAGCAATGGTTTGGCGGGCAGAAACTCACCGTGCGGGGCAACGCCACCGTCGAGCAGGGCTTCCGCCCAGGTCGCATCCCGCTGACGCAGCGCCGCCCAGGCCCAACCGGTGGCCAGGGCCCGCGCGAATTCACTTTTCTGCACCGCCTTGAGAAGCGCTTCGGGCGTTTGTTGAAAAGCTTCCGTCCAATGACGCAGGGGCACCGCGGAAAGCATCAGCACGAGCAGCACCGCCTTTTCGCCGAGGATCTTTTGCTGACCGAAGGCTTTCGGATCGAGGCCGTCCCGCGTCGCCGCCGCGTCGGGATCCCCAGGCAACGTCACTTCCAGCGTGGCGCGGGAGAGCAGGCCGCCTTTGGTAAAATGCAACAGCGGCGTGACTCGCGCGGTCATGCGCGCGACGAAGGGAGAAGCGGGCAAACGCGCGAGAAGATCGATGACCGCCCGTCGCGCTTCCTTGCTCCGATCGTCGAGCAGACGCTCGAGAAAAGGAGTGTCCTCTTCCGAAAGATTGGTCGCCAATTCCGCAACGAGCGCGGTGCGGATGTCCGCGGGTTCCGCAGCCCACACCTCTTCGACCTTCGCCCGTGCCATGGCGGGTGTCTCCGCGCGCCAACAGCGGAGAATGGCCAACCGCTGGTCACGGCCGCCCGTCTCCCACGATTCCGGCAACGCACTTTCACCAAAGCTCCACAACGGATTCTGTGCCGCCAACCATAACGCGCGTTGTCCACCGGCAGAAATCACCAGCGAACGCAGGACTCGCTCCTGTCGGGCACGGTCGAGCAATGCGGGAAGCAATTCCGGCGGCACGTGGCGACGTGAACGGGCCACTTCTCCAAGCCACTCCGGCAGCGCCGAAAGACAACGTCCGGCCAGCATCGCGCGCAGATGGCCCATGCTCGCGCGGCTCAAAGGCGCGGTCGATTCAGACTCGGCGGCAACGACCGCGGTCTCATGATGCAGCGGCTTCCATCCCGCGCGGCGCCACAGAGCGATCGCGCCAGCGTGGGTCAAAAAGCGCGACTCCGCATCCATCGTTTCGGTATCGCCCAGCGCGGCCTGCAAAGAGGATGGCAGTGCCGGCAGCGCGGATTTTCCGGAACCGAGCAAAGCCGCCGTGACGTAATCTTTCCACGCGCTCATGACAACGCCCCTCCCAACGCGATGAACTTTTCCTCGGCGATCGCGGAGAGCGGATGAAGGGCATGACCATCCCATTCGCCGAATACGGTCACGGGCTTGCCACCGCTCAGGGCCAGCAATGGCCAGGCATGCGGAAACTGGCGGGCCAGCGGGACGATGGCCCCGTCCCGATCGCACAGCCACCACGTATCCTCCCTGCGCAGCGGCAGACATTCCCGCACCAGCCACGGCGTCTTCTCCAACCAGGGATCGCCGGCCAGCAATTCCGCCGTGCCTTGCAAGGCTTCGGCGAAAGTCTCGCAGCCCATACCATTCACCAGCGGCTTCGGCTCACCGTGCCTCTCGCGAACGAGTGCCCGCAGCGGAGCACCGGATGGATAATAGGCGACGCTGGCCTCGATGACCGTACCGGCCAGCAGGCTCACATCGAGCGCTTGATTCGTCGCGGCAAAGCTCAGGCACAGGGCCGGACGCTGAGTTTCCTCGCCGATCAACCAGGTCCGCTGCACACGCAATCGGTCTTCCTCTTCCACGATCTGGCCGATGACCTGCCAGCGGTCCCGCTGCAATTCCGCTCCTTGTAATTCCTGCTCCGCCGTGGTCCATCCGATGGCCTGTCGCACACTGGCGCACAAACCTTCCGGCAGTGTATCGAGCCGGGAAAAGCCGTGCAGCAGCCAGCGCAGCGTCCCCGCTTCCGCCAATGCGCGATCCGCCCAGCCATCGCCGGACGCAAAGACCCCCGGCCATTCCCGCAACCGGCGGGCAATCCCCGGCGCCTGCGCATCGACCATGCGCGCGGCCATCGTATCGAAATACTGCGCGGGTTGTTGTTTGGCATGCGCGAGACCTTGCCGCGCCAAATCGCCGAGCCAGGTTTCCAGGTCGGTCAATCCGGCCCGGACGCGGTCTTCGCGTTTGGCAGCGCGCTTCGTTCGGTCGGCCTCTCGTTTCGCCGCGGTTTCCGGATCGACCGGAGCGGTCTCCGCTTCGGCCTTGGCCGCTTTCTTTTCGGCATTGGCCTGGCGCTTGGTGAGCCATTCGGTGACCCACGCAGGCGCCGTGGTCTCCGACACGCGGGCCGGGTTGGCCGCCAGCAGCAGGAGCAATCCGAGGCCGTGCTTGCAGGGAAATTTCCGGCTTGGGCAGGAGCAGTGAAAAGCTGGACCGGTGAGGTCCGCCTGGGCGCGATAGGGATCCTTGCCGCTGCCCTGGCATTCCCCCCAAACCGCGCGATCATCGCGGCCGAGCGAAACCCATTTTCCCGGATTGGACAACCCTTGCCCGGCTTTGACCGATGCCGCGTCGGGAGCCAGCGCCAGCACTTGCTCCGTGGTCAGAATTTGCATGGGAGAACTGCAACCATTTCCCGGGCAGCAAAAGCTGACCCGCGCACCGAGGCAAGCCGCTACTTCGCAAAAGAGAATTTTCCGCAATCGTGACAAATGTCGCCGTTCGGGCAGCTCTGGGAAAAGTACGATAGGCTCCTGAGTTTTCGCGGCGTTGGAGGCTACGCCATTCCGTAATCTGGACGGCGCGTCTTCCTCCCAAGGAAAGGAAGGAAGACGAATAGATAGGGAAACCATCATCCCGTCCCATTTCTTTCATTCGCGTGAAATTCTCAGCTTTCCTCACTCTCTTTCTTTTTGGTCTCGGCGTCTTCGCTCCGGCAGCGGAAACGACGTCGACACCCAATATCGTCATCATCCTCGCCGATGATCTCGGCTACGGCAGCGTGGGATGTTTCGGCGCGGATGGGAAGCTGGTGCGCACGCCGAATATCGACCGCCTCGCGCATGAAGGACGACGGTTTACCGATGCGAATACGACCTCTTCGGTCTGCACGCCCACGCGCTACTCACTGCTCACCGGGCGCTATTGCTGGCGGACCTCGCTCAAATACGAAACGCTCAACACCTTTGCCCCGATGCTCATCGAGCCCACGCGTTACAATATGGCGTCGATGCTCAAGGCGCATGGCTATCACACGGCGGCCATCGGCAAGTGGCATCTCGGCTACGGCGATGGGAAGAAGGATCCGAAATACCGGGTGGACTACACTGCGGAGCTGGCTCCGGGACCGAATGAGCTCGGCTTCGATTATCACTTCGCCGTCCCCCAAAACCACGGCGACGTCACGGGCGTCTATGTGGAAAATCATTACGTCTACGGATTGCGCTCGGGAAAAATTCCTGCCGATCTGAAATTGCCCGCACCGGTGCCAGACGATGAAAACTTCGCGCCGACCTACAACAGCGAATCGCAGCAGGGCCACGGGCACACACCGATGGAGATCGATGCGCCGCGGCGGGTGGACGATCGCGTGATGCCGGAGTTGACCGATCAGGCCGCCCACTGGATCGAACAGCAAAAGGCCGGGACACCGTTCTTCCTCTACTTCGCGCCGGTCGCCGTGCACGAACCGGTGACGCCGTCACGCGATACGCGAGGCACCAGTCAGGCCGGTCGGTTCGGCGACTGGATTCACGAACTCGATCGCACCGTCGGACGCGTGCTCGAGACTCTCGAAAAGCAGGGATTCGCCCAGAACACCCTCGTCATCTTCACGAGTGACAACGGCGGAATTTACGAGCCCACTCAAAAGCGTCCCGAGATGGACGCCGTCCACGCCGGGTTGGCCGTGAATGGCCAATGGCGCGGCGGCAAGACGCATGTCTTCCAGGGCGGCTTCAATGTGCCATTCATCGCGCGCTGGCCGGGGAAGATTCCCGCCGGCACGGAAAGCCGCGAGATGATCAGTCTCGTCGACGTCCTGGCCACGACTGCCGCGATTGTCGGCGAAAAACTCCCGTCAGCCGAGAAAGCGGCGGAGGATAGCTGCAACATCCTGCCCGCACTACTCGGGGAGAAATACGACCAGCCCCTGCGCTCAGATATGGTCGAACATAGCAACGACGGCGTCTTCGCCATTCGCAAAGGACCGTGGAAGTGGATCGAAGGCGTGCCGGTGAAACAGATCAGCCCCGGCCTTCGCAAAGCGCACGCAGCGGAATTCCAGCGCCAGCTCTACAATCTGGCGGAGGATCCGACCGAGTCGAAGGACGTGAGCGAGCAGCATCCGGAAATCGTGAAGGAACTGGAAGCCGCATTGAACGTCGAGCGCAACGCCGGACATACGCGCGATCTTCCGCGCCATACCGCTGGCGTGCAGACAGGGAATCCGATCAAACGGTGAATTACGCAGAGCCCGGAATTTCAAACGATGATTTCAACGAGTCCCTTTAGCTCCTGCCGAATTCGATATTCCAATCGCTCCTCGTTGGTTTCGAACGCCGCCCGTAAGCGGGCCACCTCGCTTTGGGTAGGCTGCAAAAAATGGGTCCGATTGTAGGTGAGAAGACACACCTGCAGAAAGACGGAAGCAAGCGGTTGCAACGAATCGTCCGGGTTTCCGCCAACTTGAATCAGCAACGGCAGTTTTTTCCATTTGGGAAGTCGGTTGATGAGAACCAGCGTTTGTCTGCGCACGTGAGGATAGGTGTCGCTCTTAATAATTGCCTCAAGGCGCTCATCACCAATTTCACCCACTCGCGATTCCAAAACGATACGTGCCTGCTTGCTCACACCGGGGCTGCGATCCTGCAGCGCGCGAACGAATAACTCCAGGTGTGATCCTGGCGCCAGTCGGGCCAGCGCCGCCAATGCCGCTTTGCGAACGCTGATTTTCCCTCCTTCGAGCAAAGGAAAGACCAGAGTCGCGTCCTCCGCTTTTCCGGTTTCGCCGAGGCCGCCGAGAGCCGGCGTCAAAAAGGCCGAGTCGCCGGCGGCCACCATGTCGCGATAGAAACCCCGCACATCCATGGGTTCCAGTCTCGGCAAATAGAATTGCGCCAGGGAGCGCAAAGATGCATTGGAATCCAACAGAGCCGCTCGAAGCTCCTCGCGAAAGGATTGTGGCTCGTGGACCACACACCAGCTCAAGGCCACGTAACGCACATTGATCACACGGTCGCGCAGAAGGTCCGCCAAATACGACCTAGTCAAAGCCGGCGTTACTCCGGTCTTCGTCAACCAGAGGGCAGCCACCAAGCGGACCGCCGGATTTTTGCTCTTCGTCGCGGTCTCAATGAGCGCACGTTGCGCCTCCTCTCCTTTCCTCATAGCGATCCGCCACGCGAGGGAGAGGCCGTAGTGTCGAGCGCCGCCGTCCTCGATTTCCATGGCCGCAATCGCCAGGGCGGAAATGTCCTCCTGGAAAAATGCCACCACGCGTCCCAGCACCGCGGACGCCCTGGCTCGCGAACGAGCGCTCAAGCGCATCACGAGCGGGAGACAACGGAGAAAGGCAGGTCGGTTCGATTCCACCAAGCGCTCGAGGATGGCATCTTCCGCCCAAGTGCTCACCACCTCCACCCAATCGTCCAAGCGGAGAAGAATAAACGGGATTTCTTCACCGGATTTCACTTTTTGATCGAGTAACCCCAGCGCTGTCTCGCGCACGTGACCATTGCCGTGACTGGAGGCCAACTCGAGCAACAGGATGGCATCCGGTCGGCCGGAAATTATGCGTAGCGCCTCCACATCGAGCAAGTTCCAGCGCTCTTGCGCAGGTCGATAACTTCCACCCCGGCGCAGGCGCTCGTCGAGCATCGGGTAAAATCCCATTGGAACTGCCTTGAGCAGTTCTCGCACGGTGATTGCCGTCTCCTGCGCGATGGCTTCGTCACTGTCGAATAAGAGATCCAGCAATTGCAGTATCGCGGCGGGTTCGCCCAGTTCTCGCAGTGCGCGCAGCAACGGCAAGACTCCCCTCGACCGCCCCAGCCATTTGCCAGAAAGCATGCTCAATTCATTGATGATCCACTCGCCTTTCTGGGACAACCGAAACCGTTTCATAGCAATGCGCGAACTCGAAGGGGAAAAATGACAGGCCGAGGATGCACCACTTACCCAGCCGGACGAACATCAAAATCGAAACGCCTCAGCGAGCCGCAATTCGACCGCGGCCCTGCCATCCGCTTCCCTCGTGGCCAGAGTTGACGTTTGGCATGGGCAATTGGGACAGTCGGTTTCCGATTTCGCTCCGATTCGCCAATGAAACATTTCCGCCCCATTCTTGCCGCCATTCTCACCATCGTCGCGGTGGCCTCCGCGAATCTGCAGGCCGAAGTGCCAGCCTCGCCAAAACCCACGCTGGCCAACGTGCCGTATGGTCACCACGCACGGCAGGTGCTCGATTTTTACAAGGCGGAAGCCAGCCAACCGACGCCGTTGCTCTTTTACATTCACGGTGGTGGCTGGATGTCAGGGGACAAGAACACACCTGACTTCCTGGTCCCTTGTCTCAAGTCGGGAATCTCCGTCGTTTCGATCGAATATCGCCTCCTGCCCGATGCCGTCAAAGATGGCGTCAATCCGCCGGTGAAAGCCTGCCTGGATGATAGCGTTCGCGCGCTCCAATTCGTGCGCAGCAAGGCGAAGGAGTGGAACATCGACAAGGAACGCATCGCCGGCTGTGGCGGGTCGGCGGGCGGATTCAATACGCTGTATCTCGCTTTTCACGCCGACTTCGCGGATCCGAAAAGTGCCGATCCCGTCGCCCGCGAATCCACCCGGTTGCGCTGTGCGGTGACCTTTGTCCCGCAGACTTCGCTGGACCCGAAACAGATGACCGCGTGGATTCCCAACAACCAATATGGCGGGCACGCGTTCTCGCTGCCGAGTTACCAGACATTTCTCGATAAGCGCGACGAACTGATGCCGTGGATTCGGCAATTCTCGCCTTACGAACTGGCCACCAAGGCTGCCCCACCGGTCTATCTTTATTACGATTCACCGGTCGCCCTCGGCGAGCCGTGGAAGGATCCGCCGCACTCGGCGAATTTCGGGGCGGCCTTGGTGGAGAAATTGAAGACGCTCGGCGTGGAATATGAGTTCAATTACACGGGCGCGACGGGGGTAAAGCATCCCGACATTTTCAGCTTCCTTTTGGAGAAGCTCCTGGTCTCGCCCGCGAAGTAACCGGTTGCGCCGCGATCCCTCTCCCCCTCGAACATGCCCCGCTTCAAATCCCTTTTCGTTGCCACATCCCTGGTCACGGCACTCCATGCCCAGGATTTGCCGGCGACGCTACCTCAGTTGCAGTTCCATCTCACGGCCCGGCCCTGGCAGCCGTTGAGAATCTCGCGCGATCAATATCTGGATGCCATCGAGGGGATTTGCCGATTCACCGTCCAGCATCAGGACGCGCACGGCGCGGTCATCGATCCGTTCCTGCATCGGGAGCACCAGTATTCCACGCCCTATTTCGCCTTCGCCGTCGGCACTCTCATCCACGCCGGGCGGGCTGCGGACCTCCTCGACAACGGCGTCCGAGCGATGGATCGCGCCACCGAATGTTTCGCCAAGGGTGACGCGAAAATCCCCGATGCACACGGAGAGTTCTTTCTCGCCTGCCTGCCCGGCGCGCTGGAGCTCTACCGCGATCACGTGCCTGCGGAAAAGATCGTACTCTGGCGCGATCGCCTGAAAACCCCGCGCGAGCAACTCGTCCACGGCGGCCTGAATAACTGGCGCACCTACGGGATGAAGGGCGAATGGCTGCGCGCCAAAATGGGTCTCGTGGAACATGACAGCGCCGTGGCCTTCATCGAGGACAGTTGGCTGCACGGCCAGCAGCGCGATCGCATCGTGGGCGACAAATGGAACCTCTACCAGGATCACACGACGAATCCCGAACCGCACGCGGTGGAAGCCGTGGGCCGAGGCAACCTGCTGGCGCTTGTCGAATCGGGCTACGATGGTCCATCGAGCGGGGAAATCCGCCAGGCGGTCGAACGCGGCACGGCGACGACGTTGCTCTTGCAAGATCCGTCGGGCCAATGTCCACCCAACGGCCGCACCGACGATCACGTTTTCAATGATGTGCTGTATCAGCTCGCCTTCGACGTCATGGCGGAACGCGCGCATGCTGCGGGGGACGACCTTCTCGCCGGCGAATACCGTCACGCAGCCATGCTCAGCTTCCAAAGCATCGCCCGCTGGCGTCGGCAGGACGCCCCTTGGGCGGGTTCCTATTACGTCACGAAGAACCACTTCGATCCCGCGGAACGCGTGGGCTATCAACCGGCCAGCAACTACGGAAACTACAATGGCGCGGTGATGATGCATCTCGCGGAGTCGTGGCTCTCGCGGAAGACCGAAATCCCCGAGCAACCCGCGCCCACCGAGATCGGCGGCTATGCGGCGGCCATGGACGGTAAGTTTGCCAGCGTCGTCGCCAATGCGGGTGGCATGCAGATATTTGCCGATGTCCGCAGCGATACCTACAAAGTCTACGATAAATATTGGTCCGCGCTCGGCGTCGTCCGTTTCGCCCGCGCCGGTTGGGATTCACGGCTGGGTCCGTCGGACGGCGAGCGGGAAAGTAAAACGGGGCGCGGCATCACCTTCGCACCGACCTGGACGGAAGACGGCCACTGGGTGCGCATGGCCGATGTGCCGGATCGCTATCGCGGTAAATTCAGCGTGCAATTTGCCCACCCGCTCCTCGTCCGGTGCGCCATCGACTACGCGCCATTCAAAGGGAGCGGACCTTCCTTCCGCCAGGATTTCGTCCTGACACCGGATGGCGTGCTGGTCACCACCCATGCGAAAGGCACAACGGATTTTGGCGTCACGTGGCCATTGCTGGAAAACGATGGAGCACCGCTGAGAACCAAGATTGGCGACCACAGCGCGACGACAAGCTACGGCGATGGCGCGGATGAAGAGGCATTCTTAGCCATCAGCACCGGCGCCGTGACCCCGGAAAACGACGAGCACTTGCGGAGCACTTACGGCTGGCTGCTTCCTGTCCGCGCTTTGGCGACCGATGGATTGAACCAGACATTCGTCTATCCGCGCAGCCCGAGCGATCCCGCGGCCGAAAAGGTGCGCGCAAGTTTGCGCGTCACCGACGACGGCTTCCAGTCGAGTCTCGGCGCCGTCCACGGCACGCTCTACATCGGCCGCACCTCTGCCGGTGGCGAAGGCAACGCCATCGATCTCGATGGCGACGGAAAGCCGGATGTGACCTTCGATACCACCTGCCAGTTTGTCCTGCAACTCCGCGACAAGAAGGTCGTGGCCGTCGAAGCCGATCGCAAAACCACCGCGCACATCAACGGACGGAGCATCGCTCTCGAGCCCTATCATCCGACGTCGACCCAATAGGAGGCTTTCGCCCGCGGAGAGACACGCAATCAGCCGTGGTGATGCATGTGCTCGCCTTCGGGCTTGGGAGTGGCGCCGGGGATGAAGCCGAGGTCGCGTTGCATTTCATCGATGCTAGCGACATCGGCTCGGGTGCCGGGCGGCGCTTCGTACCAACCCGGGTCTTTGTCGTAGCTCTCGAGATGATCACGAACTTTGATGTTCGTGTACATGCCGCCCATGGTGATGTAGTCGTGTGGCCCTTTGCTGCCAATCATGGGCAGGCTATTGCGCGGGACGCGCATTCCCATCTGGCCCATCTCGGCCATGCCGGTGTCGCCCATGGTCATGTAACCGGGCAGGGATTGGCGCGCTTGCTGATCGAGACCGCGCGTATTGACCCCGATGAGATTCGGCAGGCCGTGCCCCATCTGATTCATCACGTGATGGGACATGTGGCAGTGCATGGCCCAATCCCCCGGGTTGTTAGCTACGAATTCCATGGTGCGCGTGCTGCCCACGGGAACGATCGTCGTCACCTCGGGCACGCGGGCGCTCTCGGGAATCTCGCCGCCATCGGTCGCGGTCACCCACCAATAGTGCCCGTGGAAATGCATGGGGTGATGATCCATCGCGGAGAGATTGCCGAAACGAATGCGCACGCGATCGCCCGTTTTGATGATGAGCGGCGCGGTGCCGGGATAACACCGGGCATTCAGCGTGAGCACGTTGAACTCGGTCATCTCATTCGGATCCGGCCGCATCGTGCCGGCGACGATTTTCCATTCACTGAGCAGAAAGACAAAATCGCGATCGGGCCTCGGGCCGCGTGGCTCACGCGGATGAATGACGATCATGCCCATGAGCCCCAGCGCCATCTGCGTCATCTCGTCGTGATGGGCGTGATACATGAACGTGCCATGCTGCCAGAGAGTGAATTCGTATTTGAACGTTTCGTTCGGCGCAATGGAACGTTGCGTGAGCCCACCAACACCATCCATCCCATTCGGCCCGATAATACCATGCCAATGCACGGCAGTGGCTTCGGGCAACTTGTTGGTCACATAAACGCGCACACGGTCTCCCTCGACGACTTCGATAGTCGGTCCATGCACCTGTCCGTTGTAGCCCCAGCAATGCGCTTTCAATCCGGGCGCGAATTCATGGTTCGGCACTTCCTCGGCGGTGAGGTGAAAGACTTTCACCCCGTCCACGAGCTTCCATGGCAGCGTAAAGCCGTTGAGCGTCACGCTCGGGGTGTAGTGCTTGCCCGGTTCCCCGGGCTCCGGATGGGGCGGCCGCGTCCAACTCGGCGGCACGATCTTGCCGTCCGGAGTTCGCGACTGGGTAAAGGGATCGCCCGGAGGCGGCGGATTTTGCGCGCGTGCGACTTGCGGAATGGCCGCGGCTCCCGCCAGAGCGGCGGCACCGGTGAAAAGTTCACGTCGAGTGATCATACGAAAATGTCAGTTGGTTTTGTAATCCGCTGTCTTGGCGGGCCGTTGCGGGTGAAGATTTCCGCCGACCACGCGTTCCAGTTCCGTGCGCGTGATCCAATAGTCGCGGAGCGCTTCGATGGATTTCTGTTCCGCATCGGCTGCCTCGGCCCGGGTGGCAAAGACGTCGTAGTTGCCCAAGAGCATGCCATTGTAACGCAGCAGCGTCCCGGTCGCGACCGCCTGCTGGGTCGGCACGATTTCCTTTTGGTAAAACTGGACCGTTTCCCGCAGGGCGGCGAGCTTGTCGTGCAACGCCCGCACATTGGAGCGGATGTCGATGGCCAGTCCTTCGAGCTTGCGCTCCGCCTGGCGCAATTCCGCCTCGCTCTTGGCGACCCGCGCCTGTCCCTGATTAAACAACGGCAGTTCCAAACGTAACGTGGGACCGGTCACGTTGCTGTGATCCGGGTTGTGCTCGGTATCTACGCCAAATTCCAGCGCCCCGATATAGCGGTAGCTTTTCGTGAGCCCGAGCGCACGCACCACGCTTTCCAATTCCGCACGCGCCGCAGCGAGATCGAGGCGCTGAGCCACGGCCAGCGATTCCAGCCCGCGAAGGGGCACATTCCCCTCCGGCAGTGCGGGCAACCCTTCGGTGAGTTTCCAAGCCGTGTCCGGTCCCCACAGGCTGAGCAGACGGTTGAGCTTTTCGCGATGTTCGCGCTGCTCGTTTTCCGCAGCGGCGAGGGCCAGACGAGCGGCATTGTAAGTAGCCTGCTGCTGGTTGAGCGCGAGGTCGGTGATATTGCCGGCCTCGTGCTGACGCTGCGCCAGGTCCACCGCGGTAGCATTGACGTCCACGATGGTTTTCCGATGAGCCAGCATCGCCGCATCGCCTTGCAGCCAATAGATCTCTGCCTTCACCTCAGCCACGAGGCGTAGCGCTTCATCGGCCACGCGCAACTGCGCGGCAACGAGGTGATCGGCGGCGACGCGCTTGCGCAATGGAATCATGAGCAAGTCGAGCAGGTCGAAGGCCACACCTTCCTCCGCATCCGTCGCCGATGGTGGCCGATCGGGAAAGCGCAGGCTCAAGTTGATACTCGGATTTTTCCACAAACCCGCCTCGCGCAGGTCCGCCGCGGAGACGCCCACGTCTTCCAGGGTGGCGAGCAAATCGCGATTGTTGAGCAGCGCGACTTGCACGGCACGGTCGACGTTTAGCGGCTTCTTCAACAGAGCACGCACTTGCGTGAGCGCCTCTTCCCGGGCCTGGGCATTTTGTTGCCAGCGCACGGCGAACCCGGTGCGATCCGTCACGGCTTTTTCGACCGCGTGCAACGGCGGATCCTTTGGCCACGCAGGACCGGAAAGAAGGCCAGAGGCGAGGACCGCCAGCGTGATCGTTCTCCTAGGGATGGTCATGTTTCATCTCCGGTTTGGCGTCGGCCTTGGGTTCTTCGTCGGGATTGCCGGAGACCGGGCCGTAGGCATCCCAGTGGGCCTGCTCCTTTTGCGCGGCGGAAAGCAGCGCAGCGGTCTTCCGTGTCGCCGCGTCAGCACCGAGCGAAGTTTTACGCGGTGTTCGCGCTCCCTCGGGAGCATCGGGACTGGCCGGCGAAGCCGGGGTCAGCGGTGGAGGCGTGGTCGCGCATCCGGTGAGCAACACCGCCGCGCAAAGGGCAGGAATTCGCATCATCGGGAAGGCTACTTCTTCGCCTCGGCGTCCTTGACCATTTTCACATACTTGGCCGGGTGCTTGTTGAAGTCGCCTATGCAATCGTTGCAGCACAGATACACGTCCGTGCCGTGATAGGAGACTTTCACGGCTTTTCCGTGCTTGCCGAGGGTGTCGCCGGAGACCACGCATTTTTTGAGCGGATAATTTTTCGGCACAGTCGCGGTGTCCGCGAAGGCGAAGGTGCTCCCCAGGAGGGTAGCGATGAGGATGGCGAGGGTGAATTTGGATTTCATGTTCTTGATTTCGTTTTGGAGTGACCCGCCCCAGTTGGGTGGAATCGTCGTGGCATACGGGCAGGCGGGAGGGCACGACACGACGGTGTGGAAAAAGCACGCGAAGACGCTGAACTCACACGAGTTCAGGTCAGCGTGGCGATGCGGCAGAACCTCCCGCCGCTGGCGGGCGCCGCATCGCTAGACGAAAGCCGGCGGAGCGTGGCTGAGCAGGCTCCTTTGGAGAACATTTTCCGCGAACGAAACGACCCGCGGAGGTCCGTGGTCCTGCAGAAAATCGGATGCCGGAATCGCCACCGGCGCCAACAGCGTTTGCGGCAACGCGTAGCTTTGCACTTCGATCCACGAGAGTTCGAATTTGATCTCCTGCTTGCCGGTCAGATTCGCTTTGATCGCCTTGCAGCATTCACGCATGCCATCCGCCGGAGTCTGCTTGCCCGCGTCGTCCTTCGACGCATGGCAATGGGCGTGCCGCATATTCCGCCCCTCAAGCTGGGCGAGCGCGCAGTGGTTGGTGACGACGAGCCACGAAAGCAGCATGACAGCCACGACAAGGCAGCGGCTGATCGATGAATTGCGGAGTGCTTTCGCCACAACACACGGAGAGCGCAAACCCACGCGGCAATCAACAAGAAAGTTCACCACGAGCGTTGGCCCGCGAATCACACAGACAACACGAATGAAGGTATCCCATCCGTGTCATCCGCGTAATTTGCGGGCACTTTTTAGGGTCTCTTAATGCCCGTTGAATTGAGCCAGCATGGTCTTCACTGCACGCAATGGGGTCGCCACCCAACCGGGACGATAGCTCAAGTCGTAGGCCACTTCGTAGAGTGCTTTGTCGAGTTGGTAGGCCTCGAGGAGGAGCTGCGTATCCTCGGCGGACGTGGGCAGGAACGACGCGCCTGCCGCGGCCTCGAGATAAGCGGTGAGATAGCTATCGCGAATCGTCTCCGCCCAGGCCTGCGCCCAAGGGGCCAGTCGTTGCACATCGTCCGCACGCTCATTGCGCAAGGTGGTCGTTACCGCGTAATCGAAGGATCGCAGCATGCCCGCCACGTCGCGCAGGGCGGATCGTTTGAGCCGCCGTTCGCTCAAGGGCAGGCGTGGCTCGCCCTCGAAATCGATGATGACGAAGTCCTTGCCGGTGTTGAGCACCTGCGCGAGGTGAAAATCGCCGTGGATGCGAATCCGCGAAGCATCGATGCGATGGGTGAGCAGCCGCGCATAGATGGTGAGAAGCGGCGCGTGACTGGCGAGCAAGCTGGCGGCATCGGCGCGAGCGTCCTCGGGCAGGCGTGGGAGCTGGCGTTTCAGCCGCCGCAGGATATAGCCGGCCGAGCCACGCATGCCTTGATAGAGCGAGCGCTGATACAGCGTGCTAAATGGCTCAGGCGCAAAATCCGCGCGCTCCTCGACGGAGGCCAGCGCCCGGTGCATCTCGGCGGTCCGCTGACCGAGCTGGCGGGCGCGTTCACGATAGATGGCACCGATGAGATCCGGAGCCGCGGTGCTATCGAAATCGCGGCGAGCTTCGAGGACGCGATCAAAGTAGCGTGCCAGCGCATCGAGGGTATAGGTCCAGCCGTCGCCCTGGTTGACGACAAAACCAAACAACATCCCAATCGACGCATCGCCCGCCCGATCGGCCAAGCTGAGCGAACCGAGATAAGGCGGCACGCAAGGCAGGCGCACATCCTCGTTCAAGAAACGGGTGATCTCCGTATCCGGGTGAGCGCCACGCTCGAACTTGCGCAGGATTTTCAGGAGCCAGGTGTCGCCAAAAGCGATCGACGTGTTCGACTGATCGACGCTCACCAGGCGCGAATTGGCCAGCGAACGTTCGAAGGCTGCGGGATCGAATGCGGCCAGTTTTGTCCCGACCAATCGTGTGCGCCCGGAGGCGGCCGTCTGCCCGGCAATGAGACGGAGCAGTTCCGCCCGGGCCTCCGGAAGATGCAGCGCATCGCAGAGGGATTGCTGTCCGTCGAGACGCGCGATGATCGCCTGGGGAGCCTCCGCGGCCAGACGCGTCGTCGTATTTTCATCCGCAAAAGCCACGGGCAGCAGATAACTTTCCGGCAGGCCGTCGGTAAATGAGACCTCGACGACGAAAAGCTGCGCCGCCGCCCCCTCTCCGCCGAAGGGAACCTTTTGCACGATCTTCATCTCACGGAGCACCCGCTCCTTGCCGCCGTACCAGCGGCGGGTCGGGATATAGGCAGGCAATACCTCGCGCTCGAGATGTTTGATGAGGCCGTTGCCCCAGGTGGCCGGCACTTTCAGCTCCGGCGGCGCCCACACCGCCTCCACCGCGGCGACGACCGGCGGCGGGCGCAGGGCGAGCCAGTAAAAGCCATGTGGGCCCAGCGTGAGAACCCACGGCGTTTGCTTGATCTCCGGGAAATTGGCGTGTCCGAAGAGCTCCTCGGGAACCATGCCGGCATAGGCCGCAAGATCGAGTTCCACGACTTGGGAAAAACGGGAGAGATTGGCGATAACCAGCACGGCCTCGTTTTCGAACCGGCGCACATACACCAGGACCTTGGCATTGTCCGGTTGCAGGAACTCGATGGTCCCGTGGGAAAACGCCTTGATCTTCTCGCGGACCCCCAGCATCCGCCGCATCCACCAAAACAGCGACGAAAGGTTTCGCTGCTGGTTTTCCACATTGATCGATTCGTAGTGGTACTCGGGATCAATGATGGTCGGCAGATAAAGCTGCTGCGGATTCGCCTTCGAAAAGCCGGCATTGCGATCCGGCGACCATTGCATCGGCGTGCGCACGCCGTTGCGATCACCGAGATAGAAGTTATCGCCCATCCCGATCTCGTCGCCGTAATAGATAATGGGCGTACCCGGCAGGGAGAAGAGCAGCGAATTGATCAGTTCGATCTTGCGCCGGTTGTTACCGAGTAACGGTGCGAGCCGGCGGCGAATGCCCAGATTAATCCGCGCGCGTGTATCCTCGGCGTAGACCCGATACATATAGTCGCGCTCTTCATCGGTGACCATCTCGAGCGTCAGCTCATCGTGGTTGCGGAGAAAGATCGCCCACTGACAGTTTTCCGGAATGGTCGGCGTCTGGTCGAGGATGTCGAGAATCGGGAAGCGGTCCTCCATCTGTATCGCCATGAACATGCGCGGCATGAGCGGAAAGTGAAATTCCATATGGCATTCGTCGCCGTTGCCGAAATACTCCACGGCATCCTCAGGCCATTGATTGGCTTCGGCGAGCAGCATGCGATTGGGGAATTTCGTATCGATGTGCGCGCGCAATTTGCGGATAAAATCGTGCGTTTCATCGAGATTTTCGCAGTTGGTCCCTTCCCGCTCATAGAGATAGGGGATGGCATCGAGCCGAAGACCATCGACCCCCATGGCCATCCAGAAATCGATGGCCCGGAAGAGTTCCGCATGGACGAGCGGATTGTCGAAGTTCAGATCCGGCTGGTGGGCATAGAAGCGATGCCAGAAATAGGCTTTCGCCACGGGATCCCAGGTCCAGTTCGACGGCTCGAAGTCCTTGAAAATAATCCGGGCTTCCTTGTATTTTCGCGGATCATCAGTCCAGACGTAGAAATCCCGCTCCGGTGAGCCTTTGGGCGCACGCCGGGCCCGTTGGAACCAGGCGTTTTGGTCGGAGGTGTGGTTGAGGACGAGTTCGGTGATGACCCGCAGGCCACGCTCATGGGCGAGATCGAGAAAGGTTCGAAAATCGTCCAGCGTGCCGTAACTGGGGTGCACGGCAAAATAGTCGGCAATATCATAACCGTCGTCTTTGAGGGGCGACGGATAGAAGGGCAACAGCCACAGGGCGGTGACCCCGAGTTCGGTGAAATAATCGAGCCGTTCGATCAGTCCGCGGAAATCACCAAGACCATCCCCATCGCTATCCATGAAGGTCTTGACGTGCAGCTCGTAGATGACGGCGCTCTTGAACCAGAGTGGGTCTGACATCTCCTACTGTTACGCGACACGTCCCCGGTTTGCGCGCATGGGACAACCGAATACGCTTGTTCGTGCGATTGCGTTGGCGATGTCAGGGAGAAAATATTCACAGGGAGCCGAGATCGGCCGCGACGGGGTTCACTACCGTGTTTGGGCCCCGAAGGCGGAGCGCGTCTCCGTGGCGGTCACGACTGAGGGCGGCGAAACGCGCAAGCTGGAGCTCGCGGGGGAAGGAAATGGTTATCACAGTGGTCTCGACGCTTCCGGACGGGCCGGTGACCGGTATCTTTATGATCTCGGCACGGGAAAGCTCCTCCCCTGCCCCGTTTCGCGCTACCAACCGGATGACGTCTCCGGTCCGGCGATGGTCGTCGATCCAGGGGATTTCCGATGGACCGATGAAACCTGGTCCCGGCCAGCATTTCGCGACCTGATCATTTACGAACTGCACGTTGGGACATTTACGCCGGAAGGAACTTATCGCGGCGTGATCGAGCGTCTATCGTATCTGCGGGACTTGGGCGTCAATGCGATTGAACTCATGCCATTGGCGGATTTTCCCGGCAGGCATAACTGGGGTTACGACGGCGTGCGGCTTTACGCGCCGGCACGCGGATACGGGGCCCCGGACGATTTGCGCGCTTTGGTGGACGCCGCGCATGCCCACGGCCTGGCGGTGATTCTGGACGTCGTCTACAACCACTTCGGACCCGACGGAAATTATCTGCGCGAGTTTTCGCCGGATTATTTCGAGAGCCGGCATCATACGCCGTGGGGCGAGGCGATTAACTTCAGCAGCAGCCCGGAGGTGCGCGCTTACTACGGCGATAATATTCGCTACTGGCACGACGAGTTTCATTTCGACGGCTTTCGACTCGATGCCACCCACGCGATTTTCGATGACTCGAAGCGGCACATTCTCGCGGAACTTGGCGAGGTCGCTCACGACCGCGGCTGCTACATCATCGCCGAAGATGAGCGGAACCTCGCGAAGCTCATCTCGCCGCTAAACGAAGACGGCTCCGATGTGAACGCCGTTTGGGCGGACGATTTTCACCACAGCGTGGAGGTGGGGCTCATTCGGAGCTCCATGTACGCGGGCACCTTTCAGGGGCAATTGCCGGAGCTGGTCAACATTCTGCAAAACGGCTGGGTTTATCCCCCACCATGGCCGGCCGGCCAGCCGCGCTACAATACCGCCGGTTCGCATCTGCCGCCGGAGCGATTTGTCTTTTGCATTTCGAATCACGACCAGTGCGGCAACCGCGCTTTCGGCGAACGACTGAATCATTTCGTGACGCCCGAAGGCTATCGCGCGGCCAGCGCCCTGCTCTGCCTCGCTCCGTACACGCCGCTGCTTTTCATGGGCCAGGAATGGGGCGCCTCGACGCCATTCCTGTATTTCACGGATCACCATGCGGAACTCGGCCGTCTGGTCTCGGAAGGACGAAGGAAGGATCTGCAAAAATTTCCCATCTTCGTGAAGGAATTGTCGGAACGCGATTTTCCGTCACCACAAGCGCGGGAAACATTCGCGCAGTCGAAACTGCAATGGAAAGAAACGACCATGGCCGGTCACGGAGCCTGTTTGAAACTCTATCGCGAAGCGCTGCGGCTGCGCCGGAAATACGCGGCTTTCCGTCCCGTCGATCGCCAGCACACGAAAGTAGCGGCGCTTTCCTGCGAGGTGCTCGCCATCCGCTATCAAGCCGAAGCGGAAGACTGGCTGCTCCTGGGAGATTTGCGCGGCGGTCACTCCGGTGACCTAAGCCAGGAAACTTTTTGCCAGCTCGAGCCAGGACGGACCTGGCAGGTCGCCTTCTCGAGTAACGCCCCCCAATTTGGCGGCTCCAGCCGTGGAAGCTACGATCCGCAGACCGGCCGCCTTGCATTTTCCCATCCCGAGGTGCTCCTGCTGCGAGCCGAGTGATATGCCCGCTTCCATTCCCACCGCGACCTACCGCTTTCAGTTCAACAAGGAATTCACCTTCCGCGATGCCCGCGCGCTGGTGCCGTACCTGCACGATCTGGGCATCAGCCATGTCTATGCGTCCCCCATTTTCCGGGCGATGCCCGGGAGCATGCACGGCTACGACATCTGCGATCACAACGCGCTCAATCCGGAGATCGGCACCCGCGAAGATTTCGATGCGCTGATCGCGGAACTGCACCGCCTGAAGCTGGGCTTGATCGTCGATTTCGTCCCAAACCACATGGGCATCGCCGAGACGCAAAACCATTGGTGGATGGATGTGCTCGAGAATGGCCCCGCGTCGCCTTACGCGCGGTTCTTCGACATCGACTGGGTGCCACTCAAACGTGAGCTCGAAAACAAAGTCCTGCTGCCGGTGCTCGGCGACCAGTATGGGCGCGTGCTCGAACAAGGTGACCTGAAAGTGCGTTTCGAGGGCGGGCGTTTCTGGCTGGACTACTACGCGTTGCGCCTGCCGCTCGGCCCGCGCTCGACGCGGCCGCTGCTCAAGCGTGCCGCGGAATTGCTGGCGGAGCCGCCCGTGGAATTGATGAGCATTCTGACCGCCATCGAGCATCTGCCGGCGAGCACGGAGACGGATCACGACAAAGTGGTGGAACGCATGCGGGAGAAGGACGTCATTCGCAACCGGTTGAATCGCCTCTGCGAAGAAACTCCCGCCGTCCTCGACGCGATCAAACGCGCGCTGACGGAATTGCAGGACGCCAGCGACCCCACCAGCTTCGATCGTCTCGACGCCTTGATCAGCAATCAACCGTACCGCCTGAGCTCGTGGAAGGTCGCCGCCGAGGAAATCAACTATCGCCGCTTTTTCGACGTCAATTCCCTCGCGGCCATCCGCATGGAGCTGCCGGAAGTCTTCGACGCCACGCACAAGCTCCTGTTCCAATTGATCGGCAGCCATGCGGTGGACGGCGTGCGCATCGATCACATCGATGGTCTGGCAGATCCGCGCGAGTATCTGCGCACCCTGCAGACCGGCGCCAGCGGCACCCTCGGCGTCCCCGCAGAGAAGCATGCCATTTACCTCCTGGTGGAAAAAATCCTCGGCTCCGGCGAAAAGCTGCGGGCAGATTGGCCGGTGCACGGCACCACGGGTTATGAATTCGCCAATCAAGTGACTGAACTGCTCGTCGACCGGACGGCGGAACGCACGATGACGGATACTTACAATCGATTCGTCGGTCGCCAGCTGGGCTTCCAGGAGCTCGTCTACCGGAGCAAGAAACTGGTCATGCAGGTGTCGATGGCCAGCGAGGTCAATGTCCTTGGTCACCTGCTCAATCGGCTTTCCGAAAGCCATCGTTGGTATCGCGATTTCACCGTCAATGCGCTCACCGCCGCGGTGCGGGAAACGATCGCCTGCTTCCGGGTCTATCGCACCTATCTCGTGCCCGGGGAGACACCGGCCGAAGCCTGCGTGCGCATCATTTACCGCGCTCTGGCCGAGGCGCGGCGGCGCAATCCGGCATTGGAACGCACCGTTTTCGAATTTCTCCGCGCCGTGCTGCTTCCGCCGGATCCGAACCCGCATCAACTCGATGAAACGTTGCGTCGCGAGTTCGTGCTCAAGTTCCAGCAATGCACCAGCCCCATCGCGGCCAAGGGTGTGGAGGACACCGCTTTCTATCAATACCATCGGCTCATCGCCCTGAATGAAGTCGGCGGCGAACCCGGCGAATTCGGCGCGACCGTCGAGACGTTCCATCGGCAGAACGCCGCGCGACTCGCGGAATTTCCGCACTCGATGCTCGCTACCTCCACGCACGACACGAAGCGGAGCGAAGACGTGCGAGCGCGTCTCACCGTGCTCTCCGAGATGCCCAAGGAATGGGGACGCGCCCTGCGCCGCTGGCACACCGTGAACCGAAAATTCCGCGGCAAGATCGACAACGAATGGGCGCCGGATCACAACGAGGAGACGCTGCTTTACCAAACGCTGCTGGGCTCATGGCCGCTGGAGCCGCTCAACGCCCAGACGCGTCCGGTCTACGTGAAGCGCATCCAGGACTACATGGTAAAAGCCCTGCACGAAGCAAAGGTGAACAGCAGTTGGGTCGAGCCCAACGTAGAGTGGGACAAAGCGGTGTGCGACTTTGTGGCGAAGGTCCTTGCCCCGCATTCCGGCAACCGTTTCCTCAGTACCTTCCAGCCTTTCGCCGAGCGGCTGGCCGCCGCCGGTGCCATCAATTCGCTGAGCCAGACGCTGCTCAAGCTGACCGTCCCAGGAATGCCGGATTTCTATCAGGGTTCGGAACTGTGGGATTTCAGCCTGGTCGATCCCGACAACCGCCGACCCGTGGATTACGAGCAATGCCGCACGGCCTTGACCGCGATCTCGGGTGAAGTCTCCCCGCGATCCCTCCTCGAGCATTGGCGGGATGGGCGCATCAAGAGCTACCTCATCCGCACTCTCCTGCATTTCCGCCGCGACCATCCACAACTCTTCGCCGAGGGCAGCTACCGGCCCATCTCTGTTTCAGGCGCGTTGGCCGATTGTGTCGTCGCTTTCGAACGCCAGTTTTCGGGAATGACTTTGCTCGTCGTCGTCCCTCGCCTCGTCTCGCAGCTCGGCTTCCCGCCGCTGGGCGATCGCTGGGAAGACACCGCCGTCGAGCCGTCGGTGTCGCGCGATTGGTGCGACCTCATCTCCGGCCAAAAATTTCCGAGCAACTCTTCCTTACCGCTTGCCAGAATTCTGTCAGATTTCCCGGCGGCGGCGCTCCTGTCCAAGGCCTAGCCGCATGCCTCGCCAAAAAATTTCCCCTCGTTCACTCCTGATCAGGTTCCGGCGGAGGCAACGGCTGCCACTGATCGGGATGAACCGCACCACCCTCCGACCACCAGACTTTGCCGGTCCAAATCCCTCCTTGGCGGCTGCCATCGGCAAAAAAGAGCCGCACGGCCCGGTAGGGCTCCGGTTTGGTCTGGAGCGCGTCGTAAATGGGATTTTTTGGTTCGGCCATGCGACAGGCCTTTTCGAAACCAAAACATGAACCGGTCGCGTGTCAGAAAATGTAGCGAAAACCACTACCAGCAGTACTCATGGTCAGAGCCCTCCGAAAGTATTGCGGGTCTGCAGCAAACCGACAAAATATCAAGGTCAGCCATTTTGGTAGTTCGAGAAATTACGGAACCATGACGCATCCAAGGCACGGATTTTCCCCGATAGGATAATAATGGGCACCCCCGACAGTCGTTCCGAGCCTTCCGCTGGCGAGCGCCGTCTTGAAACTGCATCGTTTCCCCGACACCATTTCGTTCACCCTCATTAGTATTATGGATACGCCAGGATCACCCACCGTCCTCCCGACGAAGCCCGAAGGCTCCGAAGATTCACCTAAAGCGACCGGGAACCTTCCGCAAAGCAACGGCAGCAATCATTCGCCGGATGAGCGGGATCGGGCGTTGGAAATTCTCGAGGCCATGCTGGCCCTGCGCAGCGGCAATTTTGCCACGCGGCTCCCTTCCGGCTGGACCGGCGTCTTTGGCAAGATCGCCGACGCTTTCAACGACGTCGCCACGATGAACAAGCGGCGCTCGGAGGAAGCGACGCGCGTTTGCCGCGTGGTAGGCAAGGAAGGCAAGCTGAAGCAGCGTATGCGGGTGCCGGGTCTGGTCGGCGGATGGGGCGATGAAGTCGAGATGCTCAACGGCCTCGTGGACGACTTGGTCTGGCCGGTCACGGAAGTGACGCGGACCATCGGCGCGGTGGCGAAAGGCGACTTGAGCGAATCCATGGCTCTGGATGTCGACGGTCGCCGACTGGAAGGCGAGTTCCTCCACTCCGCGAAGCTGGTGAACCGAATGATCGACCAGCTTTCCGTCTTCACCTCGGAAGTGACGCGCGTGGCCCGCGAAGTCGGCACCGAAGGCAAGCTCGGCGGCCAGGCCCAGGTCAAGAATGTGTCCGGCGCCTGGAAGGAACTCACCGAGAGCGTGAACCTCATGGCGGTGAACCTCACCGCCCAGGTCCGCAACATCGTGGACGTGACCATCGCCGTGGCCAACGGTGACCTTTCCAAGAAGATCACCGTGGACGTGCGGGGTGAAATTTTGCAGCTCAAGGAGGCGATCAACACCATGGTCGACCAGCTCCGTTCGTTCGCGTCGGAAGTGACGCGCGTGGCCCGCGAGGTGGGCACCGAAGGCCGTCTTGGTGGCCAGGCGGTGGTGCCCGGCGTGGCGGGCACTTGGAAAGATCTTACCGACTCGGTGAACGCCATGGCCTCGAACCTGACGGCGCAGGTGCGTAATATCGCGGCGGTGACCACGGCTGTGGCCCGCGGCGATCTCTCCCGCAAGATCACCGTGGAGGTGAAAGGCGAAATTCTCGAGCTTAAGGAAACGATCAACACCATGGTCGACCAGCTCAACGGTTTCGCCGCGGAAGTGACGCGGGTGGCCCGCGAAGTCGGCACCGAAGGCAAGCTCGGTGGTCAGGCACAGGTCTCGGGAGTCGCTGGTACTTGGAAGGATCTCACCGACAACGTCAACTCCATGGCGTCGAACCTCACCGGCCAGGTCCGCAACATCGCCGACGTGGCGACGGCCATCGCGCGTGGTGACCTTTCCCGCAAGATCACCGTGGACGTGAAAGGTGAAATTCTCGAGCTGAAAAACACCATCAACACGATGGTTGACCAGCTCAACGCCTTCGCCTCGGAAGTGACCCGCGTGGCCCGCGAAGTTGGCACCGAGGGCAAACTCGGCGGCCAGGCGATTGTGCCCGGTGTCGGTGGCACGTGGAAAGACCTCACGGACAACGTGAACTCCATGGCCTCGAACCTCACGGGGCAAGTCCGCAACATCGCCGACGTGGCGACCGCCATCGCGAAAGGTGACCTTTCTTCGAAGATCACCGTGGAGGTGAAGGGCGAAATTCTCGAGCTCAAGAACACCATCAACACGATGGTCGACCAGCTCAACGCCTTCGCCGCGGAAGTGACCCGCGTGGCCCGTGAAGTGGGCACCGAAGGCTATCTCTGCGGCCAGGCCGAAGTGCAAGGCGTGGCCGGCACCTGGAAGGACCTCATGGATAACGTGAACTTCATGGCGAATAACCTCACCGCGCAGGTCCGCAACATCGCCGACGTGGCCACGGCCATCGCCTAGGGCGACCTTTCGCGCAAGATCACTGTCGACGTGAAGGGCGAGATTTTGCAGCTCAAGGAAACCATGAATACCATGGTCGATCGGCTCAACGCCTTCGCTTCGGAAGTGAGCCGCGTGGCTCGCGAAGTCGGCACGGAAGGCAAACTCGGCGGCCAGGCGGAAGTGGGCGGCGTCGCCGGTACCTGGAAAGATCTCACGGACAACGTCAACTCGATGGCGTCGAACCTCACGGCGCAGGTGCGCAACATCGCCGACGTGGCCACGGCCGTGGCTCGTGGCGACCTCTCGCGCAAGATCACCGTCGACGTGAAGGGTGAAATTTTGGAGTTGAAGGAAACGATCAACACCATGGTCGACCAACTCAACGGCTTCGCCTCGGAAGTAACCCGCGTGGCCCGCGAAGTCGGCACTGAAGGCAAGCTCGGCGGTCAGGCCCAGGTGCGCGGCGTGGCCGGCACGTGGAAGGATCTCACCGATAACGTGAACTCCATGGCCTCGAACCTCACCGGTCAGGTCCGCAACATCGCCGACGTCGCGACTGCCATCGCCAAGGGCGACCTCTCGCGCAAAATCACCGTCGACGTGAAGGGCGAGATTTTGCAGCTCAAAGAAACCATGAACACCATGGTGGACCAGCTCAACGCTTTCTCCTCCGAGGTCACGCGTGTGGCCCGCGAAGTCGGCACCGAAGGCAAACTCGGCGGTCAGGCCGAAGTGCAAGGTGTGGCCGGCACTTGGAAGGATCTCACCGACAACGTCAACTCGATGGCGGACAATCTCACCGGTCAGGTCCGAAACATTGCCGAAGTGACCACGGCGGTCGCCCGTGGTGACCTCTCCCGCAAAATCACCGTCGACGTGAAAGGCGAAATTCTCGAGTTGAAGAACACCATCAACACGATGGTCGATCAGCTCAATGCCTTCGCTTCGGAAGTCAGCCGCGTGGCCCGGGAAGTCGGCACCGAAGGCAAACTCGGCGGCCAGGCGGAAGTGGGCGGCGTCGCCGGCACCTGGAAGGATCTCACCGACAACGTCAACTCGATGGCTTCGAACCTCACCTCGCAGGTGCGCAACATCGCCGAAGTGACCATCGCCGTGGCCAATGGTGACCTTTCCAAGAAGATCACCGTCGACGTCCGTGGAGAAATCCTGGAGCTCAAGGAAACGATCAACACCATGGTCGATCAGTTGCGTTCCTTCGCGGCCGAGGTGACCCGCGTCGCCCGCGAGGTCGGCACCGAAGGCAAGCTTGGCGGCCAGGCACAAGTGCCCGGCGTGGCCGGCACGTGGAAGGACCTTACCGACAACGTCAATTCGATGGCCTCGAATCTCACCGGCCAGGTCCGCAACATCGCCGACGTGGCCACCGCCATCGCCCGTGGTGATCTCTCCCGCAAGATCACGGTCGACGTGAAGGGCGAGATTCTGCAGCTCAAGGAAACGATCAACACCATGGTCGATCAGCTCAGCGCCTTTGCTTCCGAAGTGACCCGCGTGGCCCGTGAAGTCGGCACCGAAGGCAAGCTCGGTGGACAGGCGCAAGTCTCCGGCGTAGCCGGCACCTGGAAGGATCTCACGGACAACGTGAATTCGATGGCCTCGAATCTCACCGGCCAGGTTCGCAACATTGCCGATGTGACCATCGCCGTGGCCAATGGCGACCTTTCCAAAAAGATCACCGTCGACGTCCGGGGCGAGATTCTGCAGCTCAAGGAAACGATCAATACCATGGTCGATCAGTTGCGCTCCTTCGCTTCGGAAGTGACCCGCGTCGCCCGCGAAGTCGGCACCGAAGGCAAGCTCGGCGGCCAGGCGCTCGTCCCCGGCGTGGCTGGCACTTGGAAAGACCTCACCGACTCGGTCAACGCCATGGCGACGAACCTCACCGCGCAAGTTCGCAACATCGCCGAAGTGACCACCGCGGTCGCGCGAGGCGACCTCTCGCGCAAGATCACCGTCGACGTGCGCGGTGAAATTCTCGAGCTCAAGAACACCATCAACACGATGGTCGATCAGCTCAACGCCTTCGCCTCGGAAGTCAGCCGCGTGGCCCGCGAAGTTGGCACTGAGGGCAAGCTCGGCGGTCAGGCCCAAGTCTCCGGTGTGGCCGGCACGTGGAAGGATCTCACCGACAACGTGAACTCCATGGCCTCGAATCTCACCGGCCAGGTCCGCAACATTGCCGAAGTGACCATCGCCGTGGCCAATGGCGACCTTTCCCGCAAGATCACCGTGGACGTCCGCGGCGAGATTCTGCAACTCAAGGAAACGATCAACACCATGGTCGAACAGTTGCGCTCCTTCGCTTCGGAAGTGACCCGCGTCGCCCGCGAAGTTGGCACCGAAGGCCGCCTCGGCGTGCAAGCGGTGGTGCCCGGTGTGGCCGGCACCTGGAAAGATCTCACCGACTCGGTCAACGCCATGGGCTCGAACCTGACTGCCCAGGTCCGCAACATCGCCGAAGTCACCACCGCAGTCGCGCGTGGCGACCTCTCGCGCAAGATCACGGTCGACGTGAAAGGTGAAATTCTCGAGTTGAAGAACACGATCAACACCATGGTCGACCAGCTCAACGCCTTCGCCGCGGAGGTGACCCGCGTGGCCCGCGAAGTCGGCACCGAAGGCAAGCTCGGCGGCCAGGCCCAGGTGCCCGGCGTCGCTGGCACTTGGAAGGATCTCACCGACTCGGTCAACGTCATGGCCGCCAATCTCACCGACCAGGTGCGCGGCATCGTCAAAGTGGTGACCGCCGTCGCCGACGGCAATCTGCGCCAGCGCCTCACCGTGCAGGCCAAGGGCGAAGTAGCCGCACTCGCGGAAACGATCAATAACATGACCGACACGCTGGCGACCTTCGCCGACCAGGTGACGAACGTCGCGCGCGAAGTCGGCGTGGAAGGCCGGCTCGGTGGCCAGGCCAACGTCCCCGGCGCCGCCGGCACGTGGAAGGACCTCACCGGTAACGTCAATCTCCTCGCCGCCAATCTCACCACCCAGGTGCGCGCGATCGCGGAGGTGGCCACCGCGGTGACCAAGGGCGATCTGACCCGCTCCATCCAGGTGGAGACCCGCGGCGAAGTCGCGGAGCTCAAGGACAACATCAACACGATGATCGACAACCTCCGCGTGACGACGGAGCGCAACCAGGAGCAGGACTGGCTGAAGACCAACCTCGCCAAGTTCACCCGCATGCTCCAGGGCCAGCGCGACCTCTTCACCGTCGGCCAGATGCTGCTCTCCGAACTGGCCCCGCTCATTTTCGCCCAACAAGGCACCGTCTATCAGATGACCGTCGGCGACAATGGCGATCCCCTCCTGCGTCTGCTCGCCGCTTATGCCACGCGACCCGACCAGGCCGAGCGTCTCGGCGTGGGCGATGGCCTCGTCGGCCAATGCGCGCGGGAAAAGCAGCGCATTCTCCTCTCGAATATCCCCGCTTCCTACACCCCGGTGCATTCCAGCCTCGGTGAAGCACTTCCGGCCAGCATTGTGGTATTGCCTGTGCTCTTTGAAGGGGAAACCAAAGCCGTGATCGAACTCGCTTCCTTGCACGCCTTCACCGACGGGCATCTCAACTTCCTCGAGCAGCTCACCCAATCCATCGGCGTGGTGCTGAATACGATCGAGGCCACGATGCGCACGGAAGGCCTGCTGCAGCAAAGCCAGCAGCTCACCGCGGAATTGCAATCCGGCCAAAAGGAATTGCAGCAGACAAACGAAGAGCTCGAACAAAAGGCCCGACAGCTCGCCGAGCAAAACGCCGAGGTGGAGCGCAAGAACAAGGAAATCGAGCAAGCCCGCAGCGCGCTGGAGGAGAAGGCGGCCGAATTGGCGTTAACTTCGAAGTATAAGTCAGAATTCCTTGCCAACATGTCGCACGAGCTGCGCACACCTCTCAATTCCATCCTCATCCTCGGTCAGCAGCTCGCGGAAAACGGCGCGGGCAACCTCAGCGAGAAGCAGGTCGATTTCGCCCGCAACATTCACTCGGCGGGCGCAGACCTCCTGAACCTGATCAACGACATTCTCGACCTTTCCAAGATCGAGTCCGGCACCGTCGCGGTGGAAGCCGAGGACATCACCTTCGCCTCGTTGCGCGAGTCGGTGGAACGCAATTTCCGTCACATCGCCGACAACAAGAATCTGCCGTTCTACGTCGATTTCGACCCGGCGCTGCCGCGGCAATTCAGCACCGACTCGAAGCGCCTGCAGCAGATCATCAAGAACCTGCTCTCCAACGCCTTCAAGTTCACCTCGCAAGGCCAGGTGAGCATGAAAGCGGAGGCGGCCACGGAAGGCTGGACAGTGGATCACCCGGTGTTGAAACGGGCGCCAAATGTGATTGCTCTTTCCATCCGCGATACCGGCATCGGCATCGCACCGGAAAAGCAGCGCCTCATCTTCGAAGCATTCCAGCAAGCGGACGCCGGCACGTCGCGCAAATACGGCGGCACCGGTCTCGGCCTCGCCATCTCCCGTGAACTGGCGACCCTGCTCGGCGGCGAAATCCGCCTGAACAGTGTGCCCGGTGAAGGCAGCACCTTCACCCTCTACCTGCCGCTGAATTACACCGGACCGGCCGCAGCGACCATTCGTGTCTCCAGCGCCGCCGCGAGTCTGCCCAGCGGGGCGTCGTTGCCCGTGCTCCCCGTCGCCCGCGACGAGGAGGTGCTCGATGACCGCGAAGCAATCCGCCCCGGCGACACAGCTCTCCTCATCGTGGAGGATGATCCCCACTATGCGCGGGTCCTGCTCGGCCTGGCGCGCGACAAGGGCTTCAAGGGTCTCGTCGCCATGCGCGGTCAGCATGCTCTCACGCTGGCGCGGCAATTCCTGCCGACTGCCATCACCCTCGACATCTTCCTGCCCGACATGCTCGGCTGGACAGTGCTGAATAATCTCAAGCTCGATCCGAACACGCGGCACATTCCCGTGCAGATCATCTCGCTCGACGAAGAGCGCCAGCATGGGCTCTCGCACGGCGCGTTCTCTTACATGGTGAAGCCCGCGACGACGGAAGATCTCGACGTCGCCTTCGAGCGCATCAAGACCTTCGCCGCCCCGCGCAAGAAGCGCCTGCTGGTCGTGGAAGACAACGACCTCGAACGGCAGAGCATCGTCGAATTGCTCGGCCACGACGACATCGAGATCACCACCGTGGGCACCGGGTCGGAAGCGCTCCAAGAGCTGCTCGACAAGCCTTTCGACTGCGGCGTGCTCGATCTGCGCCTGCCGGATATGAGCGGCTTCGAGCTGCTCGATCGCATCCAGGCGGAATCGAACTTGCGCGATGTCCCGATCGTCGTCTTCACCGGCAAGGAACTCTCCCGCGAGGAGGAAAGCCACCTCAAGACCGTAGCCAAGAGCATCGTGCTCAAGGACGTGCGCTCGCCCGAGCGTTTGCTCGACGAGACGGCGCTCTTCCTGCACCGCATCATCGGCGACTTGCCGGAGGCCAAGCGCAACATGCTCGAGACGCTGCATCGCTCGAACGAGGCTTTGCGCGGACGGAAGGTACTCATCGTCGATGACGACGCCCGCAACATCTTCGCCCTCTCGATCGTCCTCGAGAATCAAGAGATGAACATCATCAGCGCCACCAACGGTCGCCAGGCCATCGAGTTAATCGAGAACACGCCCGATCTCTCCATGGTGCTCATGGACATCATGATGCCGGAAATGGATGGCTACGAAACGATGCGGCGCATTCGCAACAATGCGCGCTTCCGTTCGCTGCCCATCCTTGCCCTCACCGCAAAAGCGATGAAAGGCGACCGTGAAAAGTGTCTCGAAGCCGGGGCCAGCGATTACATCGCCAAGCCCGTGAACACCGACCAACTCCTCTCCCTCCTCCGCGTCTGGCTGCATCGGTAAGTCAACTCTGCATGGATAAACTCATCTCCATTCTCCTCGTCGATGATGACCCGAAGAACCTGATGGTTCTCGAGACCATCCTGAACTCTCCGGAGTATCGGCTGGTCAATGCGTCCACGGCGGATGAAGCGCTCCTGGCGCTGATGAATGAGGAGTTTGCCGCCATCGTGCTGGATGTGCAGATGCCCGACATGAGCGGGCTCGATCTGGCCCGGCTCATCAAGCAGCGCAAGAAAACGCAGCACGTCCCGATCCTCTTTCTCACCGCCTATTACCAGGAGGATGAGCATGTAGTGCTCGGCTATGGCGCCGGTGCGGTCGACTACATCACCAAGCCGGTGAACCCCGCGGTGCTGCGCTCGAAGATCGGCGTATTCATCGATCTCTTCCGCAAAACGACCGCGCTCGCCGAGGTGAATCGCGCCATGGAAGCGGAGATGGCCGAGCGGCAGCAGGCCGAAGAGCGTTTCCGTATGGTGGTCGAGACCGCGCCGAATGCCATGGTGATGATCGCGGCGGACGGGCAGATCATTCTCGTCAATTCGCGCACCGAATCGCTCTTCGGTTACGACCGCGACGAACTCATCTGCCAGTCGATCAGCGTGTTGATCGCGGAGGATGGGCTGCACGATTTCGAAACCTCGCGCGTCCCCCGCGAGTTGATCGGCAAACGCAAGAACGGCACGACGATTCCACTCGAGGTGGGGCTCAGCCAGTTCCAATCTTCGGACGGCATCTTCAAGCTGGCTTCGTTCGTCGACATCACGGAACGCAAGCGCGCCGAGGCGGCGTTGCGCGCGGCGAATGCCGAACTGGAAGCGAAGAACGCCGAGTTGCGCCGCCAGGCCGAGGACCGGGTGCGACGGATGCGCGCCGAGGCCGCCAAGGCGGAAGCTGACGCCGCGCGGGAGCGCTCCAGTTTCCTCGCGGAAGCGAGCAGTGTTCTCGCCTCGTCGTTCGACTATGGCGAGATGTTCACCGGGCTCGCGCAGCTCTTGATCCCGAATTTCGCCGACTGCTGCATCGTCGACCTCGTGCAGGAAGACGGCACGCTCAAGCCGCTCGTCGTGGCACATAAGGACAAGGCCCTCGAGCAGCAGATCAACGAATTTCGCCGCGCCTTCCCGGCTCGCCTCGAAGATGGCAGGGGAGTGGCCGCGGCCCTCAAGGGCGGCATCCCCGTCCTGTGCAAGCAATTTGGCGAAAAGCAGATGGCTGCTTTTGCCCGCAGCCCCGAGGAAGAAGCGGCACTGCGCCCTCTCGAAATCCAGTCGTATATCGTGGTCGCGATGCGGGCCCGCGGCCGCACCCTGGGTGGCCTCTGCTTTGCGAGTATGACGGAGCGCCGCTACAACGACGCGGATCTTTCGCTGGCCATCGAACTGGCGGAGCGCGCCGGCATGGCGCTCGACAACAGCCGGCTCTACGCGGAGTCGAAGCAAGCGCGTGAAGCCGCCGAGGCCGCCAACACCGCCAAGGATCGCTTCCTTGCCATGCTCTCGCACGAGTTGCGCACACCGCTCTCGCCGGTCTTGCACGCCACCACTTTACTGGAAGAGGCAGACTGTCCCGAACCGATGCGCAGCACGATCGCGACCATCCGCCGCAACGTGCAACTCGAAGCGCGCCTCATCGACGACCTGCTCGACCTCGCGCGCATCCGCAACGGCAAGCTCCAGCTCCAACCCGAACCGGTGGATGCGCATGACCTTCTCGCTCGCGCCGTGGACATTTGCCGGCCGGATATCGAAACACGCCAACTCCAGCTCACGGTCGATCTGCATGCGAAGCGGCATTCGCTGGAGGCCGATCCGGCGCGCATTCAGCAGATTTTCTGGAACCTGATCAGCAACGCCGTGAAGTACACGCCCCCCGGCGGCGCAATCTCCCTTCGCACCGAGGACGACGAACGCACGGGCTCGCTGCGCGTCGAGTTCACGGACTCGGGCATCGGCATTGAATCGGCCCGGCTCGAAAGCATCTTCGACGCCTTTGAACAGGCCAACAGCGGGCGCTCCGGTGGCCTGGGGCTGGGTCTCGCCATTTGCCGCGCGCTGGTCACGCTGCACGGCGGCCGCATCGAAGCGCGCAGCGGCGGCGCCAGCCGGGGTTCCCTGTTCGTCGTCACGTTGCCGACCGTCCGTGAAGTCCAGCCCAGCCAGCAGGTCACATCGGCCACGCCGGTGCAGGCAGCGCCCAAGGGCCTGCGCGTGCTGCTCGTCGAGGACCACGTGGATACCGCCGCAACCCTCCAGCGTCTCCTCGTCAATTCCGGCTATGTCGTGCAAACGGCCACGGACGTCGCCAGCGCCCTGCGGCACGTGGAAGAAGGCGAATTCGATCTGCTCGTGAGCGACATCGGACTGCCCGATGGCAGCGGCCTGGAACTCATGCCGAAATTTGTCGCCGCCGCCGGCAACCGTCCCATCGCTGGCATCGCGCTCAGTGGCTTCGGCATGCCCGAGGATTTGGAGCGAAGCTTTTCCGCGGGCTTCAACGAGCACCTTATCAAGCCGGTCGATTTTGCCATGCTGCGCAAGGCCTTGGGGCGAATCTCCGTCAAGATCCCCCCGCCGGTTCCGGCGCTGGCTTGAGAGTAAGTGGCAGCAACATACTGTTGCTGATCTCCCAAACGCAAAGAGGTACCGCCATGGGCGGCGACCGCTGCCACTTTCAGAACATCTCTCCCCATCAATTTGCGGATTACGACCGCGCAGGATGCCGGTAAAGAACTTCCTTCCGGCTACGATCGATGCCGGCGCAGATGGGGGGGAGAGGCTTCGATTTCAACGTCGGCATCGACGTGGAGAGAGTTGGGTTCGTAATGCACGCCGCGTCTGGGGGCGGGGACATGATTCGTGCTATGTTCAGATTCGGCTTCGATGAGGAGGGCTTTGAGCCGCTGACTCTCTGCCACGCCTTGACCGATCTTGTGTTCGAGCATTCGGATGTGCTCCTCGCCGTGACCATGGCACGCGGCGATTTCGCCGGCTCGTTTTTCAAACTGGCGATGCATGGATTCCAGCTGAATCTCCAAGGCTCGGGCTTGCGCTTCCAGAGTATGGATCTCTTGCTCCGCTTGTTTTTGGGATTTCTGGGCTTCGTTGATTCGCCGATGCGCGAGTTCCAGCGCCTTCAGCAATGCATCGCGCTCCGCGATCAGATTCTTGGCCATGTTTTGGGGGATGGGTGATTCTGTGATGTCGCCGACAGAATGCAGCCGATTTTGTGCCAATGTGACACGAAAGCGTCAACATTTCACAGCGTAAATTTACGCAAAACAAACCTCCGCACGCCAGGCTGATCCCGTTGGGCTACAACTGACGGACCAAGGCGCCTATGCGGGCCACCGTATCGGGCCGCGAATCGCTGCGGACCGTTTCGAAGCCGTATCCAGAAGTCGCGTTCTTAATGTGCGATTCTCGAGGAGGCACTGCTCGTATTGCGACTCGAGGACGCTGATGCGGTGCGCCTCCTCGATGTGATGCCGATGTCGTCCGGACTGTTTTTCCAAGCGGTGATACATCGCTTCCAGCTTGGTCTTCAGCGCGCGGACTCGGGATTCCATGATCGTGATTCTCACTTGCGCGTGCTTCAATGCCCGATTGAGCATCGGCCGCTTTCTTTTCGGGCCAATTCGACCGCCTGGCGCAAAGCGTCACGTTCGGAAACGAGTTGAGTGGAAGACATTGAGCGGAAGAACGACCGCGAATGCGGCGAATGGGTGTCCAGAATAGTAAGGAAAACACCTACGTGTCCATATGTATACAAACGTATAAAACAGCCGGTCACGTTTGGAGGCCGCGGCCGCTTTAAATTGCTGCCTCACACAAATTCTTTGTCCAGAATCGCCGGCATCGGGAGTGATTCCTTGCATGACCGACGACACCCCAGAACGCATTCCGACCGCCGGACGTCCGGACGCCGGCTATGAGGCTTTCGTTCGCCTGCTGGTCGAGCACGAACCGCGGATGCGCGCCTATCTGCGCGGGCTGTTGCCCACGTGGCCGGACGTGGAGGAGGTCATGCAAAATGCCAGCCTCGTCGCGTGGCGAAAGTTCGCGGACTTTGAAAAGGAAACCAATTTCGCCGGGTGGCTGCTGACCATCGCGCGCTTCGAGGCGCTCAAGCATCGCCGTAATGTCGCCCGCAGCCCACTGGTCTTTTCCGACGACGTTTGGGAATCGCTAGCCAACGAAGCCGAGAGCGCGGCGGACAGCGGTTCTGTGCGTCGTGAGGCGCTGGAGCGATGCCTCGGAAAACTGCCACCCAACCAGCGTGAACTGGTGCTCAAGGCCTACGCGCCCGGCGCCCATCTCAAGGAAATCGCCCAGCAAGCCGGGAGCAGCGAGCAGGCCTTTTACAAGACGATGCAACGCCTCCGCGCCGCCCTGCTGGAATGCATTTCGCGCACCATGGCGCAGGAGGGACTCGTATGAACGACGAGCAACTCCACCCGCTGATCGCCGCGTGGCTGGATGGACGGATCACCGAGGAAAATTCGGCGGCGCTGCAAGACATGCTGCGCACCTCAGCGGCGGCACGGAGTGAATTTCGCCGCTGGACGCAACTCGACGCGGCCTTGCGCGAGCAAGTGGACCAAAGTGCGGAAGCCGCCCTGCCCAAAAACGTCGTGCCGTTGCCCGCTCCCGCCGTGCGTTTCCGCATGCTCGGCTGGATGGCCGCCGCAGCCTCGTTCATCGCTCTCCTCAGTCTTTCCGCCCTCTGGCTGCACGATCGCCAGCATACTACCGCACGCTCTTTGACAAGCCAGGCGCCCGAACAGACCAATACTGGCTGCGCCATTCTCACCCGCTCCACCGATGCGGAATTTGCGGACACCAAAGGATTGCGCGTCGGCGACACAATTCGCCCAGGCGCACTGCGGCTCACCCGCGGCGTAGCGCAGATCGAATTTTTCAGCGGCGCCTCGATGATCCTCGAGGCGGGCGCGTCGCTGGAATTGGTTTCCCCTTGGGAAGCGGTCTGCCACACCGGCAAAGTCACCGTACGCGTGCCGCCACCCGCGCAGGGATTCAAGCTGCGCACGGCGGGCATGGATCTCGTCGACTTGGGCACGGAATTTGGCGTGAACGCGGATGCCGGCGGCGCAACCGAGGTGCACGTTTTCGAAGGCAAGGTGGAAGCACATCCCGAAAATGCCGCTATGCAATTGCTCAGCACCGGGCAGAGTCTGCGCCGCGCGGAAGATCACACCCTGTCGCCCGGCAATACCCGACCGGAGGATTTCCCGAGCATCGAGAAGTTGAACGCCATCAGTTCCACCCATGCGAAGGAGCGCTACGACTCCTGGTGGCAGCACATGCAAAAGGCGAAAACCGATCCGCGTCTCCTCGCGTGTTATCTCTTCCGCCACGGCCCGGACGACCGCTGGGATCGGCTGGTCGAGAATGTCGCCGAACCACGCGTGCCGTCCCGCTCCGGCGGTGCGGTCGGGGTGCGCTGGACCGAGGGCCGCTGGCCGATGAAGGACGCGTTGGAGTTCAAGAGTCCCGGCGATCGCGTACGCGTGAATCTCGGCAAGGACATCTATTCCGCGATCACCCTCGCCGCATGGGTCCGCGTGGACGGCCTCGATCGCAAATACAACGCGCTGCTGCTTACAGACGGTTACGATCCGGGCAATCCGCATTGGCAGATCTACGAGGATGGCCGCCTCATGTTCTCGATCGCCTATCTCGCGCCGGCCGACCAGCGCGTGAACAAAAAGAACAACCAGATCTATTTTTCTCCGCGCGTCTTCGACCTCACCAATCAGCGTCGCTGGCATCACGTGGCGGTGACCTACGACAACCAAAGCGGCGAGGCCGTGCAGTATCTCGATGGCCAGGAAATCAGCCGCGAGGTCAGCCCCATGCATCAACCCGGCCGCCCCATCCAGTTCGGCCCCTGCGAGATCGGCAATTGGGGGCTGCCCACGCAAGGCCACCAGTTCCCCATCCGTAATTTCAACGGACGCATCGACGAATTCCTCATCTACCAGGCGGCGCTGTCCCCGACGGAAATTCACGAACTATTTGAAATCGGTAAACCGGAATGAAGCTCCCCTTCCATTTGTTCCCGCTGCGCGGGACCATCACCGCCTTCGGCCTCTTCGTATCGATGCAAACTCTCCGCGCCGATGACCCCGCCGAGTTGCTCTATGTGCGCCGCATCGCACCGCTCTTCTCCGAAAAGTGTCTCTCCTGCCACGGCAACGACGTGCACAAAATCAAAGGCGGCCTCGACATGCGTTCGCTCGAATCGGTCCTGCGCGGCGGCGACAGCGAGGAGGCGGCGATCAATCCGGGGAAGCCCGAGGAAAGCCCGCTCTACCTCGCCGCCACGCGCCAGCACGAACCGGATTGGAAGCCGATGCCCCCGAAGGAGGCGGACAAGCTTTACGCCCAACAGGTCGAGTGGATCAAAGAATGGATCGCCGGCGGAGCGCCGTGGCCGGACAAAGGGCGGGCCGAGGAAATAGCGAAAGCGAATGCCACGAAGTGGGCGGCGGAAGATGGCGCACCGGTCAAGACCTCCGGCGGCCTGAGCCCGGAGTGGACCAATCGCAAATACAAGCCGGAGAACCTGTGGGCTTATCAACCAGTAAAGAAGCCAGCGACCACGGGCGACGGCCCGGCTGCCATTGACGAACTCATCCGTGCGCGTTTGCCTGCCGACCTTCCGGTCGCGCCGCCGGCGGATCGGGTCACGCTCATCCGCCGGGCCACGTTCGACCTCACCGGCCTGCCTCCGACACCCGAGGAAATCGATACCTTTGTCCACGATTCCCTGTCCGATGCCGAGGCGTTTGCCAAAGTCGTCGACCGCCTGCTGGCTTCGCCACACTACGGCGAACGCATGGCGCAACACTGGCTCGATGTCGTGCGCTACGCCGATTCCTCCGGTTTCTCCAACGACTACGTGCGCGGCAACGCCTGGCGCTATCGCGATTACGTCGTGCGCGCGTTCAACGAGGATAAGCCGTACGACCAGTTCGTCCGCGAACAGATCGCCGGCGACGAAATCGATCCGGCGAATCCCGAGATGCTCATCGCCACCGGCTTCCTGCGCATGGGCCCGTGGGAACTGACTTCGATGGAAGTGGCCAAAGTCGCACGCCAGCGTTTTCTCGATGACGTCACCAATAGCGTCGGCGAAACCTTCCTCGCCCACTCGTTGCAATGCGCGCGCTGCCACGATCACAAATTCGATCCCGTCCCCACACGCGACTACTACGGCATCCAGGCTGTCTTCGCCACGACCCAACTCGCCGAGCGCGCCGCCGCCTTTCTGCCTGACGAAAATACGAACGGCTTCGAAGAAAAACGGTATCTCGAGGAAAGTCTCGCCGATCATCGCGCCACGCTCACCCGCCTCGATGAAAAATCGCTGAAGGCCGCGGACGCTTGGCTGGCAGAAAAGAAAATCGACCCCTCCCAATGGAACGCCGCCCTGGAACGTGCACGGCACATGCCGAAGCTGCAGCGCGGCTCGCTCTTCAACACCGCCCGCGACCTGCTGTTGAAACAAGGCGTCCCGGAAGATCAATTTCCGCCGCGCCAACTCGCTCTCACCCGCGAGGAGTTCGGACTGGAACGCATCGCCAACAAAGGCCTCGAGCGGCTCGCGTGGGAACTGGAGCGTTACGAACCCTTTGCCCTCACGGTTTACGATGGGCGCACTCCACAGGTCACAGCCGTGTTTCGTCCGCAGCGGATGATGCCGAATCGCCTGACCGCCGGGGAACTCGAAGAGCCGTGCATCCATCTCGGCGGCGATCCCTTCTCCAAAGGACCAGCCGTGTCGCCATGTGTGCTCAGCGTGCTGGGCGACATCCAAACGACACCGATCCCGGACGGCATCGAAGGCCGGCGCAAAGCTTTCGCCGAATGGGTGGCGAGCCAGAATAACCCCCTGACCACACGCGCCATCGTCAATCGCATCTGGCTCTGGCACTTCGGCCAGGCCATCGCCGGCAATCCCAACAACTTCGGCAGCACGGGGAAAAAGCCCACGCATCCGGAATTGCTCGACTGGCTGGCCGCGACCTTGGTCGAGAAGGGCTGGTCGTGCAAAGCAATGCACCGGTTGATCATGAATTCGGAAGCGTATCGCCGCAGCGCCGAGCACCCCGACCGGAAGCGACTGGCAGAGAAGGATCCGGACGGCTCTTCGTATGCCGTGTTCCGCCCGCGGCGGTTGACTGCCGAGGAACTGCGCGACGCCATGCTCTCCGCAACAGGTGAACTCAATCTCACGATGGGCGGCATTCCCAATCGGCCGGAAATCAATCTCGAGGCAGCGCTGCAACCTCGCCAGGTCATGGGCACCTTCGCGGCAGCGTGGACGCCCAATCCATTTCCACAGCAGCGGAACCGCCGTTCGCTCTACGCGCTCAAGCTGCGCGGTCTCGTGGATCCCGCAATGGAGGTCTTCAATTCCCCCGCCCCGGACTTTTCCTGTGAGCGCCGTGAAGCTTCGACCGTGACGCCGCAGGTCTTCAGTCTCTTCAACAGCAAGGCCAGCTACGCCCGCGCGCTCGCGCTCGCCGCCCGCGCAACCCACGAGACCACATCGGATCGCGCGGCCATCGAGCGCTGTTTCCGATTGGCCTGCGGGCGCCTGCCCGATGACCGCGAGTTCACCGCCTGCCTGGCGCATTGGCAAAAAGTGCGGGCCCAATCGCCAACACCTCTCGTCTTTGCCAGGCCACCGCTGGAAGTCCGCCGCGAAGCGATCGAGGAAAACACCGGGGAGAATTTTGCCTTCGCGGAAAAACTCTACGACTCCGCCGATTACGTCCCCGACCTGCAACCCAGCGACGTGGACGCGCGCACTCGCGCCCTCGCCGATGTCTGCCTCGCGATCTTCAACACCAACGACTTCGCTTATGCCTACTAGGCCCTTCTTCCCCTGCGCCGGCGCCCGCGCTTTGCATGCGCCGACCCGGCGCGAATTTCTCTACGGTCTCGGCGCCAGCATTGGCGGCCTCGCCTTCACTTCGTTGCTGCGCGCGGAGGAGAAGCCGAATCCGCTCGCGCCGCACCCGGGCCATTTTCCGGCCAAGGCGAAGAACTGCATCTTCCTCATGATGGAAGGCGGACCTTCGCACATCGACACCTTCGATCCCAAACCAAAGCTCGCCGAATTGCATCTCCAGGAATTCGTGCGCCAGGGGAAACAGAAATCCGCGATGGAAAGCGGCAAACGTTACTACGTCCGCAGCCCCTTCGCCTTTCACAAATGCGGACAGAGCGGCGCGGACATGGCGGAAAATTGGGAGCATCTCGCCGGTGTCGCGGATGACCTCTGTTTCTTCCGGGGCTGTCAGGTCGACAGCGTGAATCATCCGACGGCGATGTATCAGATGAACTGCGGCAACCGCTTTGGTGGAGACCCCGCCATCGGCGCATGGGTCACTTATGGCATCGGTTCGCTGAATCAGAATTTGCCCGGCTTCATCGTCCTGCCGGAGGTGAGCTATCCGCAGGGCGGCGCGGCGAATTGGAGCAACGGCTTTCTCCCCGCGCATTTCCAAGGCACACCGTTGCGGCCGAAGGGCTCGCCGATCCTCGATATCGATCCGCCCGCGGGCGTCAATATGGAACGAGAACGCGTAAATCTCGATCTCATCGCGCAATTGAATCAGATGCAGCAGGCGCGGCATCCCTGGCAGGATGAACTTGCGGCGCGCATGGATAATTACGAACTGGCCTTTCGCATGCAGGCGCAGGTGCCCGAGGTGCTCGATCTTTCCCAGGAAGATGCGAAGACGAAGGAGCTCTATGGCATCGGCCGGGACGCGACGGATTCCTTTGGCCGCAAGTGTCTGCTCGCGCGCAAGCTCGTGGAGAAAGGCGTGCGCTTTGTACAGCTCTACAACGGCTCGTGGGACAGCCACGACTATATCGAGCGCGCACACGGCAATCTCATCCGCAGCGTCGACCAACCGATCGCCGCGCTGATCAGCGATCTCAAGCAACGCGGGTTGCTTGAGAGCACGCTCATCGTGTGGTGCGGGGAATTTGGCCGCACCCCGGACAATGGCGTGCGCATGGGGACGACTTACGGCCGCGATCACAATCCGAAGGCGATGACCATCTGGCTGGCCGGCGGCGGTTGCCATGCCGGCCACACCATCGGCGCCACCGATGAACTCGGCATGGAAGCCGTGGAAGGTGTCGCGCACGTGCGCGATTTTCATGTCACGCTACTGCGCCTGCTCGGGCTCGATGATAACAAGCTCACTTACTACCACGCCGGCCGCTTCAAACAGCTCAGCCAGTTCGGCGGAAAGGTGATCAGGGACTTGATCGCATAGCGCAGAGCCCAGTGTCGGGCACTGGTTCCCTACGGAAAGCCGCTTTCGTGACCGGATGAGGCATGAGCGGATTTTACACAACCGCGCCATGACCATACAAGATGCCCCTTTCGCAATAGGAGCAAGCTTGCTCCCATGCGATGCTTCCCCCCACTCAGCGCCCGTCCCCTTTTTCAACGCGCACTCATCCGCCTGGCTTGCGGAGTACTGGCGCTGTTCTTCCTCACCCCAGTCGTGCAGGCGCAATCTCCGATCACGGCTGCTGCCGATGCGTATGTCCAAGCCAGCGGGACTAGTGCGGATACCAACTACGGGACGCAATCCGTCCTCGCGGTCAAGCAGGGCGGCCCTACGGTCAACGGCCTCGATCGCAAGACGTACATCCGCTTCAACCTTGGTAGCGCTCCCACCGGAGGGTTTACCTCGGCCAGCTTCAAGTTAACCGCGACGACGGGCTGGCCCGTGGGCACAGCCGTCACCTTCTCGGTCTACGGCCTTCGTGATCTCTCGGCTGGCGATGTCGGCGGCGGTTGGGATGAAAGCTCGATTACCTGGAACAACGCCCCGGCCAACGACACCGCGAGCCCGGATGGCTTTTTGAGCGATGCAATTCCACTTGGGACATTCACCGTCATCGGCTCGGCGAGCGCCCAGGTGGTGAGCTTTACCAGTCCGGAGCTCATTACCTTTCTGAACAATGACACCAACAAGTTGGTGACGTTGTGCCTGAGCCGTGTGGACACGAACGCGGCCGACAATACCTCCTTCAACTCCCACGAAAGTGGGTCTGGGCCAACGTTGACCATCGACGCCAGTGCCACCCAAGCGTTCAGCACTGGCACGGGTTCCGGAGTGGCCGGCGACAGCTTCGTTTGGGACACGAACCCGGACATCGCTTACGACGGAGCCGGCTATCTGCTGGTGAAAAGTGGCGTCCCGAATGTCGGACTGAATCGCAAAGCGTATCTCCGATTCGATCTCAGCAGCCTCACTCAGCCCGTAACCTTCGACTACGCCGGACTGGTGCTCCGCACGAGCGGTTTCACCACGGGCAGTCCGATGACCTTCAGCGTTTATGGTCTTCGCGACGGCACGGCCGGTGATGCGAACAATGGCTGGACGGCGTCCACGCTAACGTGGAACAACGCGCCGGCGAATACGCCCCAGCCTGCTGGGCCCGCTCCAGGGCCCATCCCCTTCACCAGCGACGCCCGCTTCCTCGGCAGCTTTACCTTCACCTCCACCGCGGGCAGCGGAGAAAAAATCTGTTTCTCGTCGCCGGACTTGATCGATTTCCTGAAGGAAGACGCGAACAAGCAAGTGACCCTCATGATCGCGCGGGACACTTCAAATGGTTCGTTGAACTCCGGCTTCGCTTCGGCCGAGAGCAGCACACCGCCCACTCTTCTCCTGGACGCCGTGCCGGTAGCGAACGGGCACGCGTTCGCACTCTCAACGGGATCGGGCGGCGGTGCGGATACCTATGTCAACGATGGCACGAATGCCGATACCAACTACGGCACCCTCTCCGTGCTACCGGTGAAGACCGCCGGCACGGCGAATGACAATGGGAACCGCAAGGCGTATCTGCGCTTCGATACGAGCCTCTTCACCGATCCCGGAATGACGGATGCCAGCCTCACTTTGACCACAGCGGGATGGAGCACCGCCGCGCCCCTGCGTTTCGATGTCTATGGGCTGCGCGATGGCGTCACCGGAGATTCCCCCGGGTGGATCGAGAGCGGTTCCGGTGGCATCACATGGAACAACGCCCCCGCCAACGAACCGCTCGCCTCCTTCGACCCGAACGCCGCGGTTTACCTCGGGAGTTTCAATTTCACCTCCGAGACGGGCAATGGCGAGACAGTGCGATTCTCCAGTCCGGAACTGCTCAACTTCCTGGCCGACGATACCAACGGAAAAGTCACCATCATGCTGGCGCGGAATACAAATAACTGGTCGCTGAACAGCAGCTTCGGAGCGCGCGAAGGAACTCTGACGCCGCCGACCTTGCATGTTTCCGGCACGGCGCTCCCGACTCCTCCATCGGCACCGTGGCTGACGACCAATACGAATAACTGGAAGGCCAAGGCGCAGACCTCACTGAACAATCCCTTCCTCGAATGGAACAAAACCACCTACGCGACCACCCTGGCCGCCTTTCAAGCTCCCACGGTCACAACCACCTGGCAGTACCGCTCCGTCGCGGAAGGTCTATTGCCGGTCGCTTATGCGGTCGCGGATCCGCGTTCGCCTTATTACACCACGGTCCCCGCAAATGTCCGGACCGATCTGCTGAATTACTGCACCGCTTGCATCCAATGGCTGCTCGTCCAATGCAACGCCGGCGGCTGGTGGTGGGAACAAGGCTCTCCGTTGGACGGCGATGCCAATGTCAATCGATTCACTCTCGGGCCGCTCCTCGATTCCATGTATCTGCTGCGCCATTTGCATAACCAGACCGTGGATAACCTTTGGCCGAGTTGGTCCACCAAGCTCGGCGCTGCCGTCGCCTATCAGCGCAGTGGGTATGGCGCTCCCACCGCGGGTCACTACGCGAACCAGGACGTCTATGTCGCCCTCATCCTGGCACTCTCCTCCGATTCGTTGCTCTTCAATAACTCGAGCGACCTGAATAGCGCCAAGCAACTGATGATGGAGGTGCAAAGCAATCTGCTCCCAGATGGCGGCATTCACTATATCGGACAGGAAAACGAATCACCCGTTTATCATGCGACCGATCTCTTCATCATCGCCCGTTACGCTTATCTGACCAACGACCCGACCGCCACCGCGATTCTGCGAGCGACGGTGAATTACTTCCCGCTCACCATGACGGCCGAGGGGCAGATGGATTACTGGAGCGATGCCTGGTGGAAGGACTACTGGTATCCCGCGCCGAACGATGAAATTCTGGCAGGTATCGCCATCGCTGCGGGAGGGACGGGCGATCCGGAAAACCAATGGCTCCTCTGGCAAAATCTGGCCCGAACTCCCTCGCACGATCTCGGCATGCTCGGCATCTACGCCGCCTCTTACTGGAGTGGCACCGGCGCAGGCACCCCCATCGCGAATAACTTCGTGGTGCAGGACAAGAATATCGTCGGCATTCGCGGGCGTGCAGACCAATGGTACTTCGGAGTCTGTCAGGGACACGGACTGCGGAATACCTTCACTGGCGGGCTGATGACGAGTGCGACGAATTTTCCGCCGCTCACCGACACCTTCCGTGGCGCGGAAATCGCCGTGGAGACGAGCAGCAATCCCTTTGCCTGGTCGCTCTCGCAAGCCTCCGATCAAGTAGGGCTCGCGATGGAACCCGGAACCGGAGGTGGGCTGGGCGTGCGTTACACGCTGCAGCCGACGTATATCAATGGCATTCCCACCCCATCCACTCCGGCTACCGCCATGCAAGTGACGCAGGTGTGGCGAGCCGCGGGAGAAGGCAGTATCGGGCTCGTCAGTCTGCGCACCACCGCCGCGGTTAGTACCGCCTCGGCCGTGACGGGCAAGATTCTTCTCGGGCCGAACGTGCTGGTGGCGGAAGGAAACAACCAATGGCGCAGCGGCTCCCTGCGCGTGAAAGTCTTGCAAGGCTTCGGCACGCTGAGCACGGGAGATCGGGAAATGAACAACGAAGACGACGTCTCCCCTAATTGGCCGGCACTGATCATGAGTAGCGGATCGTTGTCCGGCCTGGCGAGCGGCGCCAACTATGTCTATGCCGTTTGGGTTGGCCCCACTTCTGCCACGCCGCCGGAAAGCATTAGCTTACTGCCGAATGACACGGGCTGGGTGGCGACTTGGGAATCCGGCCGTCAGACCGCCGCGGTATTCAATTCATCCAGCAGCGCGCAAACGATTTGGGTTCCCTGGCAAGCGCCCACGCCGAATGCGTGGGTGGACGCCAGCGGAACCACACAGTCCGTGAGCATCGGCAGCGGCACCGTCGGCGTCACCTTGGCGCCGAACCAATGCGCACTGATTGGAAATTAAGACCCGCGCTTACTTCACCACCGGGCGGATGACGATGTTGCGGTAGTCGATACTGGTGTGATCGCCCTGCAACATCAGCGGGCCGGGCTTGGATTCGTCGCTGGTCAGCGCGCCGCCGGTGCAACCGAGCACCGGCTGATTGTCGATGATCTTCTGGCCATTGAGGATGACCGTGACGTGGCGATCCACGAGGGTGATGTCGAAGGTCTGCCATTCACCGATCGGCTTTTCCGCGGCCACGCTCGGGGTGATACGGCTGTAGAGCGCGCCCATGTTATGCGGATCGAGCGGCTTGCCGTAGGTCTCCGCGACCTGGATTTCGTAGATGCCGCGCAGATAAATGCCGCTGTTGCTGTTCGCCTGGGTGCGCGTCTCGAGCGTGAGGTTGAAGTCCTCGAATTCGCGATCGGTGCGCAGGTTGCCGAAATGCTTGCCCGCCTCAATGCGGTTCATGAGCACGCCGTCCACGACGGTCCAGCCGTTGTCCGATTTCGGATTCACCAGGCGCCAGCCGGTCAGGTCCTTGCCGTTGAAGAGCGTGATCGGCTCGCCGTATTTCACCTTGGACAGGTCGGGCGTCGGCGGCACGGGCGGAATGCGCTTGCCGGTGAAATCCGCGCGGCCGAATTCCTGGCCATCGCCTTTCGTTTTGACCGTGGTGAGTTTCAGGTCATCGCCGGACACATTGGCGGTGATCGTTTCGGTGACCGGGCCGGTTTTGCCCTTGGAAAGCCGGGTGACCGTCAAGGTATTGCCATCCACCTTCGCCCCCTCCGCCGGCACCACGCTGCCGCCGCCCCAGAGAATGCTCGCGTGCAACTGGCCATCTTTCTCCTCCACTCCGAGCCACCCGGCGGCGCCGCCGGGGATCGTCAGTGCCCAGCGTCCGATGAAGGGATTTTCCGCCCAGCCGGAGGAGACCACGGAGAGGAGCGCAAAGGCGAAGAAGCAGAGGAGTTTAATGGGAGAGCTTTTCATGACGGGGGTTGGGGAAGGAATCGGAAAGGGCGGCGATTGTTTCAGGCATTACGCGGTTTTCAATCCCAATAGCGCGGCGACCAGATGGACCTCTGAATCGCAATTCTTAATCCTTAATCCTTAATCTTTAATCGTTAATCGTTAATCCTTAGTCCTCCAGCCAGTCTGGGGATTAAGGATTAACGATCAAAGATTAAGATTAAGAAAGGGGCTCGAAGCCGGGTTGGGTCTCGTACCCCAAAAACTCCGCAACGATCCTGCTTCCCGGCAGTTTTTACCCCCATCCTCCCCATGAACGCGTTTCCCCGCCTTTTCTCTCTCGTACTGTGCTGTTGCCTGGCGGTCGTCGCGACTGCGCAGGGAGCTCCATCCAAGCCAAACATCGTCTTCATCCTCGCCGACGACACGGGTTACGGCGATCTTTCCGCGACGGGCAACCCGATCCTCAAGACGCCGCACCTCGACAAACTCTACAACGCCGCGGTGCGGTTCACCGATTTCCACGTCTCGCCGACCTGCTCGCCGACGCGTTCAGCGCTGATGACCGGCCGGCACGAATTCAAAAACGGCGTCACGCACACCATCCTGGAACGCGAGCGCTTGAATCCCGATGCCATCACAATCGCGCAGGTCCTCAAGAGCGCGGGTTACACCACCGGCATTTTCGGCAAGTGGCATCTCGGCGATGAGCCGGATCATCAACCTGGCCAGCGTGGCTTCGATGAAGTCTTCATCCACGGCGGCGGCGGGATCGGACAGACTTATCCGGGCTCATGCGGCGATGCGCCGGGCAATACCTATTTCAACCCGGCGATCCTGCACAACGGAAGCTTTGAAAAGACCCAGGGCTTTTGCACGGATATTTTCACGAACCAGGCGATCCATTGGATGGAGTCGGTGAAAGGTAAGCAGCCATTCTTCTGCTACATTCCTTACAACGCGGCACACGTCCCAGTCTCCTGCCCCGACGAATACAAGAAGCCGTACGAGGGCAAGGTCGACGATCATCTCGCGACTTACTTCGGGATGGTCGCCAACATCGACGAGAACGTCGGCCGCGTGCTGGCGAAGCTCGATGAATGGGGCATCGCCAAGGATACGCTGGTCGTCTTCATGAACGACAACGGCGGCCACGGACCCGCTTGCAAGGTCTTCAACGCCGGCATGCGCGGCAGCAAAGGCAGCGCCTGGCTGGGCGGCACGCGCGCCGTGTCGCTTTGGCGGTGGTCCGACACCTTCGCCCCACACGACGCGGCGGGGCTGGCGTCGAATATCGATTTCTTTCCCACGCTCGCGGAACTCGCCGGAGCGACGCCCAATGAGAAAGCACAGAAGCAAGTGGATGGACGCAGCCTCCTTCCCCTGCTGCGGGATGGGAATGCGCCGTGGCCGGAGCGGGTGCTCTTCACCCATGTAGGCCGCTGGCCGAAGGGCGCGGATGTGCAGGCTTACAAATACGCCGCTTGCTCGGTGCGCAGTGGTCAGTGGCATTTGGTCAGCGATGGGCCTCCCGGCAAACCACGCGAAAAAGGCTGGAAGCTGTTCGATGTCTCGAAGGATATCGGCGAGGACCACGACGTGGTGGCGGAGCACCCGGATGTCGTCACGCGCCTCGATGCGGAATACGATCGCTGGTGGGCGTCGGTGGTGCCGATGATGGTCAACGAGCACGCCCACTATTCCGGAATGAATCCGTTCAAGGTCCTCTACTGGAAACAATTCGGCGGCGGGCCGACGCCGGAAGAGCTCAAGCAGATGGGCTTCGATAAAGCGCCCACCAGCACCGCTCAATAATTCGTCTCACCCCGTTCACTTTCCATGCGCACGATCCGTCTACTCGCCATCCTGCTGTCGCTCTCCCTCGCCGTCGGCTCGCAAGCCGCGGACCAAAAGAAACCCAATGTCCTCATTGTGTTGGCAGATGACCAGGCATGGGGAGACCTCAGCATCAATGGCAATACCAACCTCTCCACGCCGAATATCGACTCGCTGGCCACCACTGGCGCGCTCCTCGATCACTTCTTCGTCTGCCCGGTCTGTTCGCCCACGCGCGCCGAGTTTCTCACCGGGCGCTATCATCTGCGCGGCGGTGTGCATGGGGTGTCTTCGGGCGGCGAACGCTTGAATCTCGACGAGCGCACGATTGCCGAGGCGTTCAAGGCGGCCGGTTACGCCACCGGCGCCTTCGGAAAATGGCACAATGGCATGCAGTATCCCTATCATCCCAACGCCCGCGGCTTTGACGAATACTACGGCTTCTGCTCCGGACATTGGGGCGATTACTTCGATGCCCCGATCGAGCACAATGGGCAGATCGTGCAAAGTCACGGCTTCCTGATCGACGACTTTACCCAGCACGCGATGGACTTCATCGAGCAGAACAAAGACCGCCCCTTCTTCTGCTACGTTCCGTTCAATACGCCGCACACCCCGCTGCAGGTCCCGGATCGGTGGTTCGACAAGTTCTCCAACATGGACCTCAAGCTGCGCGCCCGGAATCCACAGCAGGAGAAAATCGCCGACACGCGTGCCATCCTCGCCATGTGCGAGAATATCGACTGGAACGTAGGCCGCCTGCTCGCCCAACTCGACAAGCTGCACCTGGAGAACGACACGATCGTCATCTACTTCAGCGACAACGGGCCGGCGTTGTGGCGATGGAACGGCGAGATGAAAGGAAAGAAGGGCACGACCGACGAAGGCGGAGTGCGGGTGCCATTTCTCATTCGCTGGCCAGGTCACATCCCAGCAGGCAAACGCATCCCGCAAATCTCCGGCGCAATCGACCTGCTTCCCACCCTCACGGAGCTTACCGGCGTTCAGTCGGTCAGCACCAAGCCGCTCGATGGCGTGAGCCTCAAACCGCTCCTCACCAGCGACGTCAAAGACTGGCCCGATCGCATGATCTTCTCGCATTGGGCGGGCAAAACGAGTGTGCGTACCCAGCGCTACCGCCTGGACTCGGCCAATGCGCTTTTCGACATGGAGGCCGATCCCGTGCAGGATCATAACGTCGCCGCCGAACATCCCGAGGAAACCGCGCGTCTCTCCCAAGCGATGCAAGCTTGGAAAAAGGAAATGAAGTTGCCTTACCTGGCCAAAGACGACCGGCCGTTTACCGTCGGCTATACCGCTTACCCCTTTACCCAATTGCCCGCGCGCGATGGCATCCCCCACGGCGGCATCCAACGCAGTTCCAGGGCGCCGAACTGTTCCTATTTCACCCACTGGACCAGTCCGGAGGATAGCATCACATGGGACATCGACGTCGGCACGACCGGCAAATACGAAGCAGTCGTTTACTACACGGTGCCCGCGGCAGATGCTGGCTCCACCGTGGAGCTTTCCTTTCAGGGCAAGCGTCTCGAGAGCAAGGTGACGGAGGCCAACGATCCGCCCTTGCACGGCATGGAACGCGACCGCGCGCCGCGCGACCAGGAGTCATTTGTGAAAGATTTCAAACCGCTCAAGCTGGGAGATATCGAACTCACCAAGGGCCGCGGTGAATTGACGCTGCGCGCCCCGCAAATTCCGGGCAAGAGCGTGATGGACGTGCGCCTCGTCTTTCTCACGCTCAAAAAATAGCCGACTACCTCATCCCTCCTATCCCATTTCCCATGAAACTTCTCGGCAAACTCCTCCTCGCGCTGGCCTTAACCGCCAACCTTGCCTTCGCCGCGGATCGCCCGAACATCCTTTGGGTCGTGAGCGAGGACAACAATCCCTTCCTCGGATGTTACGGCGACCCGCTAGCCCACACACCGACGCTGGATAAACTCGCCAAGGAAGGCGTGCTCTACGAGCGCTGCTATGCCTGGCCGGTGTGTGCGCCCTCACGTTTCACCTTGATCACCGGGATGTATCCCACCACCTGCGGTCCGGCGGAGCACATGCGCGCCAACGGCAAGATTCCCGATTGGCTGCACGGCTTTCCCACTTATCTCCGCCAGGCTGGCTACTTCACCTCGAATAACGCGAAGACCGACTACAATTCGCCGATCAGCATTCCGGAAGCATGGGTGGACCAGGGGAAGAAAGCCCACTGGCGCAATCGCCCCGATCCCAAGCAGCCTTTCTTCAGCGTCTTCAATCATGAAGTCACCCACGAGAGCTGCCTCTTTCCCGAGAAAGAGCTGCCCCTCGATTTTCCGCCAATGGACCCGGCGAAGGTGCGCATTCCAGCTTACCAACCGGACACGCCGGAGATCCGAGCCGACTGGGCGCGCTACTACAACCACATGACCGTGCTCGACGAGCAGATCGCCGCGAAACTGAAAATGCTCGCCGATGACGGTCTCGCCGATGACACCATCATCTTTTACTACGGCGACAACGGCGGAGTGCTGCCCCGCAGCAAACGCTTCCTCGAGCAAAGCGGCGTGAGCGTGCCGCTGATCGTTTATTTTCCACCGAAGTGGCGCCACCTCGCACCCGCGGCCCCGGGCTCGCGCATCTCCGATCCCGTAAGTTTCCTCGATTTCTCCGAGACCGTGCTCTCGCTCGCAGGCGTGAAGATCCCCGATTACATGCAGGGCCACGCCTTTGCCGGAAATGCCAAGGCACCGGCGATTCAATACGTGCACATCACCCGCGACCGCATGGACGAGCGTTACGACATGATGCGCTCCATCTCCGACGGCCATTACATCTACGTCCACAATTACCGGCCCGACCTGCCCTTCGTGCAACCGCTCGAATATCAGTTCAAGGCACGCGGCTATCAGTCATGGGCGCGGGTCGCCGCGGAAGGCAAATTAACAAAGGACACCGCGCAATTCTGGGGCGAGAAACCGACCGAGGAATTGTACGAGATGAGCACCGACCCGGATAGCGTCCACAATCTTGCCAAGGACTCCAAATATCATGACGTGATGGCACGAATGCGTGCGGAATTGAAACGCGTCGTCCTGCAAAACAAGGACAACGGCTTCCTCCCCGAGGGCTCCGTGCTCGAAGGCTATGAGGCATCGCACAAGGAAGGCGCGTGGCCCGTGGAGAACGTCTACGCCCTGGCCACCAAGGCTTCCGAGCGCGACCTCGCCAATCTTCCCGCTCTCCTCGAAGCGCTCGAGGACAGCAGCGAACCCATGCGCTGGTGGGCGGCACAGGGGTGCACGATGCTCGGCGACAAGGCGTCCTCCGCCGCACCCGCCTTGCGCAAACACCTCAACGACGACTCCGGCGCCGTGCAAGTCGCCGCCGCCGAAGCGCTCGCCCGTATGGGCCAGGTCAAGGAAGCACTCCCGACCTTGGAGAAGCGGCTGCAAGCCCTCGACACCCCGCAGTTTGCGCTCCAAGCGGGCAACGTCCTCGATCGCCTCGGCGAAATCGCCCGCCCTTCGCTGCCCATCATGAAGCAGGTCCAGGAAAAGGTCGCCGGAAACACCGACGCCAAAAGCTATCCCTTTTATACCAACCGGATCCTGACCCACGCGATCGCCGTGTTGGAGGGCAAGACCGCTCCGTTGGTTTATCCCCAATTTTCCAAAAACTGACAAAAACTGGCTAATGTAGCGATAATCACTACGATTGATGTCTAGGTGTCGCGCCACAAAAAAGGCATAAGCTGGGCGGTGCTTCTGGATTCCCTCCTGACGTCTCGCGCTGCGTTACTGGGTCGCGAATAAAAAAAGCAAAATTCACATCCAAAGAAAGCAACAATTCGATAGTTGAGTAGTTCAATAGTTGAATTGCGACATTAATACCAGACTCAATCAATGAACCTTCCTCCTCGAGATTGCGCTGCTGAACTGCTCGACGTCGTCCCTCTCATGATGCGCGTCATCCGCTCCAAGGTCCGCTCCAACAGCAGTCCAGAGCTCTCGATGCCCCAATTTCGCGCTCTCGCTTTCCTTGGACGCAATGAAGGAGCCATGCTCGGCGACGTGGCCAATTTCCTCGTCCTCACCCTCTCCGCGACCTCCAAACTGGTGGACGCCCTCGTCAACGCCGACCTGGTCTCGCGGGAAAACGACCTCGAGGACCGCCGCAAGGTCGTCCTGAAGCTCAGCCCCGCCGGAAAAGAGAAGTTTGCCGCCGTCCGGGAGGCCACCGCCGATTTTCTTACGGAGCGTGTCGCGGAAGTCCCACTCGAGGACCGGGCGTGCATCGCCGATTCCATGCGGATCCTTCGCGGCATCTTCTCCGACGTTCCCCCGGAAACCAATGCGGCCCGTCTCCTGAAGGCGAGCGCCGGCAGTCTCCAAAACTAGTTTTCACCTCCATCCTCATCCGTCCCATGGCCAATTACATCGAACTGGAGCCCACGCCTGCCAAGCCCCGGCCCAATCTCCAACAACCCGAACCGAAGAAAGGTGGCTGGCTGATTTGGGTGATCCTGCTCGCCCTCGTCCTCGGAGGAATCTGGTTTTACACCCATCGCCCCGCATCCACCGCTACCACAGGCTCGGGCGGGAAAGGCCGCGGCGCGGGTGGTCCTGTGCCCGTCGTTGTCGGCGCAGTCACCAAAAAGGATGTGCCAATCTATCTCGAGGGCATCGGCACCATCCAGGCTTTGAATACCGTCACCGTCCGCACGCGGGTGGATGGCCAATTGGAAAAGGTGGCATTTGAGGAAGGCCAGGACGTGAAGGCCGGTGACGTCCTCGCCATCATCGACCAGGCGCCCTACAAGGCCGCGGTCGAGCAGGCCCAAGCCAAACTGAAACAGGACCAGGCCCAACTCAACAACGCCAAGCTGGACTACGATCGTTACGCCGATCTCGTCGCCAAGAAGGTCATTTCTTCCCAGCAGTACGACACCCAGAAAGCGCTCGTCGCCCAGTTTGAAGGCACCGTGGCCAACGACACCGCCGCAGTGGAAAGCGCCAAGGTGAACCTCAACTACACCACCATCGTTTCTCCGCTCGATGGCCGCACCGGCATTCGCCTCGTCGACCAGGGCAATATCGTCCATGCCGCCGACACCACCGGCCTGGTCGTCATCACCCAGCTCCATCCCATTTCGCTGATCTTCACTCTGCCCGAGCAGTCGCTCACCGCCATTCACAAGGAAACGGCCGACGGCAAGGAACTGGCCGTCCTCGCCATGGACCGCGACGACAAGACCAAGCTCGACACCGGCAAGCTCTCCGTCATCGACAACCAGATCGATATCACGACCGGCACGATCAAGCTCAAGGCGACCTTCGAGAACAAGGACCTCATGCTCTGGCCCGGCGAATTCATCAATGCGCACCTGCATCTCAGCACGCAGAAGGATGGCCTCGTCGTTCCGGCCAGCGTCATCCAGCACGGCCCGAATGGCACTTACGTCTTCGTCGTCCAGGATGACCAGACGGTCCAGATTCGCGAGGTCAAAGTCACCCGCAAGGAAAACGGCGACATGGCCCAGACCGAGGATGGCGAAGCGCTGATCGAGAGCGGTCTCGCCGAGGGCGAAAAGGTCGTCGTCGATGGCCAGTACAAATTGCAAAACGGTTTCCAAGATCGTCGTCTCCCACGGAGGCGGAGCTGGCCCGGCGGGCGCGCCCGCGGCCGGCACCAAGCCCGGCAGCCACGGACAGAGCGGGCACAAGAAGAGCAGTGAATTGAAATGATCGGCGCCCACCGCGCCGTGTATCGATGAATATTTCCGAGCCCTTCATCCGGAGGCCCATCGCCACCACATTGCTGATGGTTGGCGTCATCATCATGGGCATGCTGGGGTACTTCCTCCTGCCCATCTCCGCGCTGCCTCCGGTCGATTTCCCGACCATTCAGGTGGTCGCGCAATATCCCGGCGCCAGCCCGGACGTCATGGCCTCGTCGGTAACCACGCCGCTGGAACGCAATTTCGGCCAGATCAGCGGTCTCTCGAGCATGACCTCGGTCAGCTCCTTCGGGAACACCACCATCACCCTGCAGTTCGTCCTCGACCGCGATATCGACGGCGCCGCGCAGGACGTGCAGGCCGCGATCAATACCGCCTCCGGCGTGTTGCCCAAGGGCATGCCGAATCCCCCCACCTACAGCAAGGTCAACCCCGCGGATACCGCCATCATCAGCCTTGTCCTCACCTCGGATACGCTGCCTCTCGAGCAGGTCAACGACAAGGCAGACACCATCCTCGCGCAAAAGCTCAGCGAGGTCAGCGGCGTCGGTCTCGTCACCATCGAGGGCAACCAGAAACCGGCCGTCCGCGTGCGCATCAATCCCGCCGCCATCGCCTCGCTCGGCACGGGTCTCGAGGACATCCGGACCGCACTGACCAACAACAATACCAATCAACCCAAGGGCAACTTCGACGGTCCAAAGCAATCCTACGCGATCGGCGCCAACGACCAGATCTTCACCGCCAAGGAATACGGTGAAGTCATCGTCGCTTACAAAAACGGCGCGCCCGTCCGCCTGCGCGACATCGGCCAGGTCGTCGATGGCGTGGAAAACGTGCGTCTCGCTGGTTGGGTGAATGGCACTCCCGCGGTCATTCTCGATGTCCAGCGCCAGCCCGGCGCGAATATCATCGAGACCGCCGACCGCATCAAAGCGCTGCTGCCGAAGCTGCGCTCCATGCTGCCGCCGACGATCAAGCTGGAGATCCTGGCCGACCGCACCGAGACCATCCGCGCTTCGGTGAAGGACGTGCAGTTCACGCTCATCCTCACCGTCGTCCTCGTCGTCGCGGTGATCTTCGTCTTCCTGCGCAAATTCTGGGCAACGGTCATTCCCTCGGTCGCCCTGCCGCTCGCGATCATCGGCACCTTCGGGGTCATGAAGCTCATCGGTTTCAGCCTTGATAACCTCTCGCTCATGGCGCTGACCATCTCGACCGGCTTCGTCGTCGATGACGCCATCGTCATGATCGAGAACATCGTGCGCTTCATCGAAATGGGCGATCCGCCCATGGAAGCCGCGCTCAAGGGTGCGAAGCAGATCGGCTTCACCGTCATCTCGCTTTCCGTCTCGCTCATCGCCGTCTTCATCCCGCTGCTCTTCATGACTGGCATCGTCGGCCGCCTGTTCCGCGAATTCGCCATCACACTCAGTATCGCGGTCGTCGCCTCCGCTTTCGTCTCGCTCACGCTCACACCCATGATGTGCGCCCGCCTCCTCAAGCCGGAGCGCGAGGAGGACCAGGGCCGCTTCTACCACGCCACGGAGAAGATGTTCCAGTCGATGCTCAATCTCTATGAGACCGGCTTGAAGTGGGTCATGGCCCATCAATTCTTCACCCTCATGGTGGCCATCGGCACGCTCGTCGCCACGATCTATCTCTACATCATCGTGCCCAAGGGCCTGCTGCCCCAGCAGGACACCGGCCTCATTCTCGGCGTCACGGATTCCGCGCAGTCGATCTCCTTCAAGGCCATGGCGGAGAAACAGCGCGCCATCGCGGAAATCGTCCGCCAGGATCCGGATGTGCGCAGCGTCAGCTCCTTCGTCGGCGGTGGGGCGGTCAATGCCACGGTCAATAGCGGCCGCATGAATATCCAGCTCAAGCCGCGCGAGGAGCGCAAGGAAGACGCCAGCGCCATCATCAACCGCCTCCGCGAAGCGACCAGGAACGTCGAAGGCATTTCCCTCTACATGCAAGCGGTGCAGGACGTGCAGATCGACAGCCGCCTTAGCCGCACCCAATACCAGTATACGCTCGAGGATGCGGATGAAGAAGAACTCGCCGAGTGGGCGCCGAAGCTTCTCGCCAAATTCCGCACCCTGCCCGAGCTCTCGGACGCGGCGAGCGACCAGCAGTCGGACGGCTTGCAGATCAGCGTGGACATCGATCGCGAGCAGGCCTCGCGCTACAACGTCCTCACCCAGGCGATCGACGACACGCTTTACGACGCCTTTGGCCAGCGCCAGGTCTCGATCATCTTCACGCAGCTGAACCAGTATCGCGTCATCCTCGAGGTCGAGCCGCACTTCCAGCTCACGCCGGAATCGCTGACCAAGATCTATGTGAAGAGCTCCACCGGGCAGATGGTCCCGTTGAGCGCCTTCGCTTCGCTCAAGACGGTCACCGCGCCGCTCTCCATCCTCCATGAGGGCCAGTTCCCCGCCGTCACGCTTTCCTTCAACCTGAGCCCGAACAGCTCGCTTGGCGCCGCCATCGAAGCGATCCAGAAAGCCCAGCAGGAAATCGGGTTGCCCGACACGGTGGTGACCTCCTTCTCCGGCAGCGCGGCTGAATTCCGCTCTTCGCTGGCCAGCGAGCCCTTCCTCATCCTCGCGGCCATCGTCGTCATCTATATCGTGCTGGGGGTGCTCTATGAGAGCTACATCCACCCGATCACCATTCTCTCCTCGTTGCCTTCCGCCGGCGTGGGTGCGCTGCTCGCGCTCATCATTTTCCACATCGATATGTCGCTCATCGCGCTCATCGGCATCATCCTCCTCATCGGCATCGTGAAGAAGAACGCGATCATGATGATCGACTTCGCGCTCGACGCCGAGCGCAACGAAGGCCTGCCGCCCGAGCAATCCATCTACCAGGCGTGCCTGCTCCGTTTCCGCCCGATCATGATGACCACCTTCGCCGCGTTGCTCGGCGCCCTGCCGCTCGCCCTGGAGAACGGCACCGGCTCCGAACTCCGCAAGCCGCTCGGCATCGCCATCGTCGGCGGGTTGTTGCTCTCGCAATTCCTCACCCTTTACACCACTCCGGTCATCTATCTCTATCTCGACCGCATGGGCCTCCGTGTCCGCCAGTGGCGTGCGCGGAAGGGCCTGCCCGGTCTGCATGAAGAGACCCTGCCGGCCGTGAACCGGCGCCCGGAAGTCGGCGTGTAGACATGAATATCTCCGAGCCATTCATTCGCCGGCCAGCGGGGACATTCCTGCTCGCGGGAGGCCTCTTCTTCCTAGGCATCGTCGCCTATCACTTCCTGCCGGTCGCCCCGTTGCCGCACGTCGATTTCCCGATGATCTCGGTTAACGCGTCCTTGCCCGGCGCCGACCCCCAGACCGTGGCCTCCTCGCTGGCCGCACCGCTCGAGCGGCGCCTCGGTGAAATTTCCGGCATCACGGAGATGACCTCTACCAGTTCGCTCGGTGCCACCGGCATCTCCATTCAATTCGACCTCGATCGCGCGGTCGACGGCGCGGCCCGCGACGTCCAGCGCGCCATTGATGAAGCCGCCGCCGATCTGCCGATCAACATCCCCACCCTGCCCTCCTGGCGGAAACAAAATCCGGCGGACGCGCCGATCCTCATTCTCGCGATGACCAGCGAGACCCGGGAACCGACGCAGGTCTTCCAGTACGCCGACGAAATCGTCGGCCAGCAACTCGCGCAGCTGAAGGGCGTCGGCCAGGTAGTCATCAGCGGCGCGGAAAAATCGGCCGTGCGGGTGCAGGTCAATCCCGCGGCTCTGGCTTCCAGCCAGATCAGTCTCGAAGACGTCCGCAATTATCTCCAGCAGGTGAATGTGGACATGCCGAAAGGCAGCGTCGATGGCGACAAAGCCTCCTACGCGATCTACAGCAACGACCAACTCCTCGAAGCCGGCGAGTATCGCAATCTCATCCTTGCCACCAAGAACGGCACGCCCATCAAACTGAGCTCGGTGGCCAACGTCGTGAACGGCGTCGAGAACTCCCGTCTCGGCGGGTGGGCCGGCACCAAGCCGGCCGTGCTGGTCATCGTCTTCAAGCAACCCGACGCCAACGTCATTGCCACGACGGATCTCGTGAAGGCCGCTCTGCCCACGACGGAAAAGTGGCTCCCGCCCAGCGTGCACCTCGATGTGATCAGCGATCGCACCATCACCATCCGCGCCTCGGTGGAGGAAGTGCAGTTCTCGCTCATGGCGAGCATCGCCCTGGTGGTCATGGTCATCTTCCTCTTCCTGCGGCGCTTTTGGCCCACCTTCATCGCCAGTGTCACCGTGCCGCTCTCGCTCGCCGGCACATTCGGCGTCATGTACCTGCTGCACTACAGCCTCGACAACATTTCGCTCATGGCGGTAACCATCTCCGTGGGCTTCGTGGTCGACGACGCGATCGTCGTCATCGAGAACGTCTTTCGTTTTGTCGAAGAAGGCGAAAAGCCGATGGAGGCCGCACTCAAGGGCGCGCGACAAATCGGCTTCACCATTATCTCGATCAGCCTGTCGCTCATCGCCGTGTTCGGTCCGCTGCTTTTCATGGGCGGCTTGATCGGACGTCTCTTCCACGAATTCGCCGTCACGCTCAGCGCGGCGATTGTCGTCTCCGGCGTCATTTCCCTGACCCTCACGCCGATGATGTGCTCGCGCTTCCTCAAGGCCGAAGCCGCGCATCCGAAGAAGATGAATTTCATCCAGCGCTGGAGCGAAGCGGGCTTGAACTGGATGGTCAGCCATTACGAGAGCAGCCTGAAATGGGTTCTGCGCCATCAGCTCCCCATGCTCCTCATCACCCTGATGACGATCGTCATGACCATCTGGCTTTACGGGGTGGTGCCGAAGGGCTTTTTCCCGCAACAGGACACCGGCCAGATGCACGGCACGACGGTCGCCGGTCAGGACGTTTCCTTCCCGCAGATGGTCAAGCTTCAGGGGCGCATCTCGCAGATTCTGTTGGAAGATCCGGCCATCGATACTTTCAGCTCCTTCATCGGCAGCGGCTATCGCAGCAGCAGCGTGAACAACGGCAGCTTCTTCCTCAGCCTCAAACCGAAATCCGAGCGCAAGCTCAGCGCGGATGAAGTCATTGCGCGCATCCGCAAAAAAACCGCGGGCATCGAAGGCATCCGGCTCATCCTCAGCCCCGACCAGGACATTCGCGTGGGCAGCCGTGGCGGCAGCAAAGGACAGTATCAATACGCGCTGCAGAGCGGCGATCTCGAAGACCTCAACCAATGGACGCCGAAGCTCATGGCGGCACTCGCCAAGCATCCGGAGATCAAGGATATCGATAGCGATCTGCAGACCCGCGGTCTGCAGACCACGGTCGTGGTGGACCGCGATGCGGCCTCCCGCCTCGGGGTGTCTCCCATCGATGTCGACAACACGCTCTACGATGCCTTCGGTCAGCGGCAGGTCTCGACGCTCTACGAGCAATACAACCAGCATCACGTGATTCTCGAGGTCGATCCGAAATTCCAGACCGATCCGAAATATCTCAATCAGATCTACGTCAAATCCACCACCGGGGCTCTGGTGCCGCTCTCCTCGGTCTCCAAGTTCCAAACAAGCAACGCGTATCTCACCGTCAGCCACCAGGGTCAATTCCCCTGCGCGACGATTTCCTTCAATCTCGCGCCGGGCATCTCGCTCGGACAGGCGACCGAAATCGTCGAGCAAACCAAGCACGAGCTGAATATGCCGTCCTCGATCAACGGCAGTTTCCAGGGCACCGCGCAGGTCTTCCAGCAATCACTCTCCAGTCTGCCCATCCTCATCCTCGCCGCGCTCATCACCGTCTACATCGTGCTCGGCATGCTCTACGAGAGCCTCATTCACCCGATCACCATTCTCTCCACGCTGCCCAGCGCCGGTCTCGGTGCGCTCCTCGCGTTGATGCTCTTCCACTCCGAGCTCTCGCTCGTCTCCTTCATCGCCATCATCCTGCTCATGGGCATCGTGAAGAAAAACGCCATCATGATGATCGACTTCGCCCTCGAGGCGGAGCGCCATCAAAACATGGGCCCGGAAGAAGCCATCTTCAAAGCCTGCATCATCCGCTTCCGCCCGATCATGATGACCACCATGGCTGCCCTCCTCGGCGCCGTCCCGCTGGCCATCGGCATGGGCGTCGGCGCGGAATTGCGTCAACCGCTCGGCATCGCCGTCGTCGGCGGCCTCATCGTCTCGCAAATCCTCACCCTCTACACCACGCCGGTCATCTACCTCTTCTGGGAGCACCTGCGCCTCTACTTCCGCGGCCCGGAAAAACATACCTCCGAGGAACTCGACTGGGAAGGGGCGCGTTGAGCATACAGAACGCCCGACAAAGGCAAAACATCCAACATCCAATGGAAGAGGCGCCACCGCACACGCTTGTGCCATTGGGTGTTGATCGTTGGATCTTGGATGCTTCCCTTTCTTCGCCCTTCCCCTTTGCTGAGAATCGTCCAAGAAAAATTTCCTCATAAGGAGCGGCAATGCCATCGGTAAGCGTTTGGCAAAGACGCGCGAAGCGCTCCAAAAAAAAGCCAGTCATCCTGAGCGGAGCGGGGTAGCATGGGCGGAGTCGAAGGACCTCCAATTTTCGTGGGTTTTCGCGCGGAGCCCCACGTGCAGCACTGTGTCCACGGCCTCATTTCTCCCACCGCCTTCGCCCGGGATATTGGAGATCCTTCGACTCCGCCCATGATTCCCCGTTCGCTCAGGATGACGGCTTTTTGGGAGGGCGCTTGCGCTTTTCCTCTGCGACCTCTGCGTCTCTGCGCCTCTGCGTTTTAACCCAACAGCCCCTTCATCTGCGCCACCGACGCGCTTCCCGATGTCCCTAACTGGTGGATGACAATCGAAGAAGCCAGCGCCGCGACACTCAAAGCCTCGCGCAATTCCGCGCCCCCTGCGAGTGCCGCCGCGAGATTCGCCGTCACCGAATCCCCCGCCCCCACGACGTCGATCGTCCCACGCAACGCCAACGCCGGCACATGCTCGCTGCGCCCATCGGGCAATGCGCCGACCAACCCACGCTCGGCCATGGTGACAAACACCGCGCGTTGATTCTGCTGCGCCAGTTCCACCGCCGCACTGCGGACCTCCTCCAGCGACGATTGCGCCGGCATCCCGGTCAGCGCGGAAAGCTCCGCCGCGTTCATCTTGAAAATCACCGAGGAAAACCCGCGCAATCCACGACGGCTATCCGCCAGCACGGGAATCGGCGCCGCTTTCTTTTCCAGCGCTTCCACGCGCGCCAGCACGGACTTCGTCACTACACCCGTTTCCTCGACATCGACCTGGTCCATCAAGATCACTGCATCGACTGCCCCGCGCAGCTTCTCCACGGAGTCCGCGATCCGATCGGCGACCTCCGCCGGCGTTGGCGTCCAGTTCTTGGAATCCAGCCGATTGAGCTCCCGCGGCGGCTGCCCCGGTTCCATGATCAACGGCTTGCAATAGGTAAACGTGCGCCGCGCCGACGTCTGAAAAAAGTGCGCCGTATCCACGCCCGGCAGCGCTCCGAGCGCCCGCAGCAATTCATACCCCTCCCCATCCTCACCGCAGAACCCGACGGGAAAAATCTGCCCCACGCCGAGCGCCACGAGGTTGTTCAGAATCGTCCCCGCAGCCCCGGGCTGCGAACGCACGCGGGCGACATTGTAAACCGGCAATCCCGTCTCGATCGAAACCTCCGCCCGCGACGGATCGATCTCCAGGTAGCGGTCGAGGCAAAGATCGCCGACGACGGCGATGCGCAGTTTCGAGTAACGGCTGGCGATTTCTGAAAGGCGATCCGGGGTCATGCGTTCTGGAGAGCGTGCGCAAGATGATGCACGAAAGCGGCGTTGTCGCTTTGCAGGTAATGCATCGGCGCGCCCATGCGGGAGAAGCTTTTGCAAAAGCGAAGGTAGTAAGCGGCGTTCGTCTTCGGCGGTTCGCCCTTCGTCCAATCCCATCCGCCACCGTCCTGCAAATCAACCACGTAAATGTGGTGCCCCTGCACGATCTGCCGCCCCGACTGCAGGCGCATGTTGTTCACGCAACTCAGCGATTTCTCGAAGACCTGCGGCCCCATGATCGCCGACCCAACCGACAATACGACGCCGCCATCGAGCCCTTCCACCGAGCCGCCGAATAATTTGAAATCCAGCTCCCCCGCACGCCCGATCACCGAGCCGCTGAAAATCGGATGATTGGAAATGATGTCGTAGCCGATCCCCGGATGCACCGTCATCGGCACGCCATGCTTCCAGGCCGAAGCCAGGATCGAAGCCTGTTTCCAACGATGCTCGATCGCCACGCGCCCCGAGGACACGCGTCCTTCGCGCAAGGCCTGCAGCAGGTCCGCCCGAGCCGCGGTCAGCGGATGCCCCGGCTCCGCTGCGATGCTCTGCGCCAGCGCTTCCGCGCCCGGCACATTCGCCCCGTCCTCCGCAATATAACGCCCGAGTGAACGCCCATAGCCGAGCCCATCCAGCGCCCCGGCCATCAGCGCGAGGTGAATATTCGTCGCCGTCTCGTGCCACGTGCCAAACGTCCCGCTGGCCACATTCATCTCCACACTCTCGGTGGAGGCGCCAAACCAGGCGTATTCCCAATCGTGAATCGTTCCCGCGCCATTCGTCGCCAGATGCGTGATCCCATCCCTGCTCCATGAGCCGGTCGAGAATCAACGCCGTGCCGTTGCGCAGGAGATGCGCGCCGTAGAGCAGCATCACGCTCGCCCCACGTTGCTTCGCCGCGCGAATGTGCTCCGCCGCCCCTTGAATCTGCCGCGCCAATTCCTCCGACACCGGCTTCGGTGCAGAGTCCGGCGGAATCAGGATATCCTCCGCGCGGGTCAGGCTCTTCCGCTCGGCCAGCGGAAATACTTTCAGTTTCGACAGATCGAGCTGCTGCACCGTTTTCATTTTTGCAGGAGATAGTCGACCAGCGCGACCGCATCGCGGAAATCCGGGAGCGCCGCGTCCGCGCCGGCGTCGAGCAACTGCCGCCGCTTGAATGCATCCATCACCCCAGAGCCGTTGTGATCTTCATCGCTGCACACCGCGATCGCCAGGCCACCGAGTTCTTTCGTCGACGAAAGCTCCACCGGCCCATCGCCGAAGGACAACAGGTGTTCGCCCTGAATCCCTTCTTCCTTCAGCAACCGCTGAAACACCGCCATCTTCGAAAAGGAGGTCGGGTCGGCGGGACTGCCGTAAATGTGCTCGCCGAAATACTGCGCGAGATCCAGCGCCTCCGCTTCTTCGCGCACGCGATGCTCGATGGTGCTGCTGAGCACGATCGGCTTGATGCCCAGCTCGCGCAGACGCTCCAGAAGTGCCCGCGCCGCATGCACGACAAAGGCATCATGCGGCACCGCCCGGCTGCGAATCGACAGCAACCGCGCCGCGATCTCCGCATCGAGCTCATCCTGAAACTCCCGGCGCAGATCCTCAGGCACCAGTTCTTCTCCCGTGCGCTCCTTCACCACCTCGGCAAAGCGTTGCATCTGCATAATCGTCGGCCGCCCATTCAAACCAAAGACGATACTGTTGAACAGCGCGGTCCGGTCAGCGGCGCTCTCTCCATCCTGCACCGGCAAATGGCGCCCGAAAACGCCGAACATAATCTCCGGCCAGCCATGGCGCACCCACGAAAGCGTGCCATCGAAATCGAACACCACATGCGAGATGCCGGGACGCGGTACCAGGCTTGGACGCACCTCGACGTCGCCGGTGAATCGGGGCAGAGGACGGGCAGCAGCGCTCTTCACGCGGTCTTCTCCATGAAGGCGTAGCAGATCATGTGGAAGATGTGCATGTGCACGTCTTCGACGCGGCCGTAGTGCGTGTCGTCGACGACGATCACCTGCCCGGCGATGTCCGCCAGCTTGCCGCGCTTCGCACCCACCATGGCGATGGTGTGCAGCCCATTCTCCTTCGCCCAGGTGAACGCCTTCACCAGGTTCGGCGAACTGCCGCTCACGCTCGCGGTGATCAGCACATCGCCCGAACGGGCGAAATTCTGCAGCTGGCGCAGGAAGATATCGTCGTAGCTGTAATCATTTCCCAGCGCGGTGATCCATGCGAGATTGTCGGTCAGCGATTGCACACGGAAGCGCTTGCCCACGGCATCCGAGGAACCCTTGCCAAGGTCGGTGGCAAAGTGCGAAGCATTCGCCGCACTGCCGCCGTTGCCGATGGCGAAAATTTGCCGGTCGTTTTCCCAGGCGGTGCGGACGGTTTCCGTCGCCTTGGCGACCGCGTCGAGCGGTACGGAATCCACGGCACGGTGTTGAGCAGCAATGTAGCTTTGAAGCCAGTCTTTCATAATAGGGGTGTGGTTTTGGAACTATTGAACCGGTCCGCCGCCATGAGCAGCGCGCCGACCGGCACGGAATCCTCGCGCAAGCCCGCGAGGCGCACCTGCGGGCCGGGATGAAAGACATCCATGATGAAGCTCGGCAGCCGCTCGGCCACCGCCGCGCGCAGCGGCTCGCCGATCAGCGACACGCCGCCGCCGATCACGATCACTTCCGGATGCAAAAGCTGCACGACCACGCCGAGCGCATTGGTGAAATGGCCGGCCAGGGTCTCCACCAGCGAGGTCGCCAGCGCGTCGCCGGCTTCCAGCGCCTTCACCAGATGCCGCGCCTCACCGCCGCTGCCCGGGTTCTCCTTGACCAGTTGCGCCAGGGTGGATTCCGGCGCGTTCTCGACCGCCACGCGAATCGCACAATCCAGGCTCCAGCCCGAACAGTCGTCTTCCAAAATGCGTTCCGGCCCATGCAGCCGCAGATGGCCAAACTCCATCTCCCCCGGAGGCGCGCCGTGATAAATGCGCCCATCCACCGCGAGCCCCCCGCCGACCCCGCTGCCCATGTTCGTATAGAAAACCGGATTCATCCCCTTGCCCGCGCCGCAGATCGCCTCGCCGAGCGTAGCCAGATTGCTGTCATTCTCCACGAAGACCGGCAGCGAAGTCTGCTCCCGCAACCAATCGGCCATGGGAAAATCCGACCAGCCGGCGATGTGATACGACTTCCAGATGCGCCCCGTACGCCAATCCACCGGCCCGCCGTAGCCCACGCCAATCGCCGACGGCTGCCACTTGGCAATCAACTCCGGCACGCCCCTGGCAATCTGCTCGCGAATCCCCTCCGCCCCGCGCGCCCTGTCCACACTGAAGCGCACCCGATCCACGATCTCCCCGCCCTCGGTCCCGACGCAAAGCTGCAGCTTCGTGCCGCCTATTTCGATGGCCAGAAAATGGGGAGTCGTCATCCTTGGGCGGGAAGCTGTGGATTACGGTCGGTCATGGAAAATCGGAATTGTGGGCGTGTCGGAAGCTTCAGTCAATCTACCCCGCCACCGCTTAGTGGGTGGGAGAATTCTTAATCCTTAATCTTATTCGTTAATCCTTAATCCCGCTTCGGTACGGAGGGATTAAGGATTAAGGATTAACGAATAAGGATTACGAAGGCGGCGCTCAGAACCGCCAGGAGCACAAACAGTCTTGCACGAAACGCCCGGCGCGTCTTGCTTGTCCGCGGCAATCTTTATGCGAAATGCGACACCACTCCGCCCCACCCGCCAGCCGCGCGCATTACCGAAGCGTCATCTACCCACCCTCGCCCGCGAGCGTGCCACCTGGGTCCGCCGCCTCGCTCCCGAATCCCTCTTCCATCGCATCTTCGACTACCTGCCCGACCTCACCTTCTTCGCCAAGGACGCCCGTGGCCGCCTCATGGTCGCCAGCCGCCGCATCTATGAGCTCTATGGGCTGAGCGACGACCACGACCTTATCGGCCTCACCGATTTCGACTTGAACCCCGACAGCATGGCCCGCTCCTACACCGGCGACGACGAGCGACTGCTCTCCGGCCAGGCGCAGGTCATCGAGCGGCTCGAGTTGTGGTTCGACCGCCAGGGCCTGCCCGATTGGGCGCACGTCACCAAGCTCCCCCTCAAGGACACCCGCGGCCGCGTCATCGGCGTCATGGGCGTCCTGCGCCCGCCCGACGCCCGCGAGCGCCAATTCCCCGCCTTCAACGTCCTCTCCCAAGCCGTGCTCCGCATGCGCCAGGGCTTCGGCGGACGCCTGACCATCGAAACCGTCGCCAGCGAATGCGGCCTCTCCCTGCGCGCCATGCAGCGCCAGTTCCAACGCGTCTTCGGTCTCACCCCGCAGGAATTCCTCATCAAAACCCGCGTCGCCGCCGCCTGCCACCTCCTGCGCACCACCGCCCGCGCATTAAGCGACATCGCCACCGACTGCGGCTTCGCCGATCAAAGCTCCTTCACCCAACTCTTCCGAAGGCATGCCGGAGTTACGCCGGGTCAGTATCGGAAGGCGGCGCGGTAATGGAAAGTGCGGAACTCTTAGTTCTGAAACGGGAGTTTGGAACGATTTCTGACTGCTTTTCCGGCACGGCAAAAATCGAGAAGCCAGAGAGCATCTGAACGGACCCGCTCGTCGGAATCTTCCACACAACGTTGATAAAGCTCCTCGCCGGCGAAAATCGAATCCTCGACCGTGGGAGCTTGTGGAGAAGGGTGTCCATACATCGCACGCTGCCCGCATTGAGCGCAAAGGCGAAGAAAGTGAATTAGCTCGAGTTTCATGGAAGAGCACATTCCTGTGCTCCGCTCTCCGAGCGTCGCGGATTCAAGCGCCTCGATAACAAAAGGGATAACAAAGGGAGTGACGGTATAGAGCGTGTATTGGTGAAACGCACAACTCAGTAGGAAATAGTTAATCGCCTCCATCCGATCCTCTTCTTCCACAGAATCGAAGGCGCGTATCCATTTGGGCGCGTCCACCGCATCGCCGTAAGCGTGTTTCAGCTTTCCCCATGGGACCAGATCGATCTTCCCGAACATATGCTTCAGTCAGGCTGACCCGCGCGAACTCAATGCTAGGTGGTTTATTTGAAAAGTTCCTTGATCGCCGCATTCACATCTGGCGGTGCCGGAAGCTGGTAATCGTAAAAGTATTTGGAGGTGATTCCCATCACCTCGCCGTCGAGTTTCGATACCGTGCCAACCCAAGCTCTCTCGGGACGAGTTCCCGTGGCACGGCGGACGAACTCGACGTGCGGTAATGCCATGTTCCAAGTCCAATGGATGACCCTGCCATCCTTGACCATAACCAGGATGCAATCTCCGTCCCTCATTTGAACTGTCTCGCCCATATTTGGCATTAGCTGATGTCAGCCCCGTTTTCAATTACGGCAAGGAAGAACTCTGAGAATGGCGGCGAGCTTTCCTCGCTCCCAAGCTCCAGCTTGGGAGCGCACTGGTCTCGGAAGCTCCAGCTTCTTTAGCCGACACGGACGAAGCTCGAGCTTCGCAGACAGGTGCATGCCCAAACTGGAGCTTGGGCACGAGGCGTGAGTGAGCCCGCACGGCTCCTTTCCACAGTCACCACGCTTCCAGGTTCCGAAACTCTGCGACCTCTGCGTCTCCGCGTCTCTGCGTTTTAAACCCACGCCCATCCTCCACGGGACGCCAAGAATTCACCAGAAACTCTGTCCCAATTCCCGTGGTTCACGCTGTTACCTCTGTGATGCCCCTCCCCGCCATGTCTTTCCGTTCACTTTCCCTCGCGTGGACTGCGCTCTTTGCGGTCTCGGCTTCCGGCCTGGCCGCGCTGGCGCCCGATGCGGCCCAACCCACGGCCGATCAGCTCGCCTTTTTCGAAAAGAACATCCGGCCCGTGCTGGCGGACAAGTGTTACAAATGCCACTCCGCACAATCCGAGAAGGTGAAGGGCGGGCTGGTGCTGGATACCCGCGAGGGCATTCGCATGGGGGGCGATAGCGGGCATGCGGTGGTCCCGGGGAATCTCAAGGAAAGCCTGCTGGTGACGGCGCTGCACTGGCAGGACAAGGATTTGCAAATGCCACCAGAGAAGGATGGCGGCAAGCTGCCGGACAACGTCATCGCCGATTTCGAGAAGTGGATCATCATCGGCGCGCCGGATCCGCGCGATGGCGAGGCCAAGGTGGTGGCGCGGAAGATCCTCGATCCGAAGGAGGCCAAAGCCACGCTCTGGGCCTTTCAGACGCCCAAGGCGGCGCCGCTCCCCGAGGTGAAGGACACCGCGTGGCCGCACACGGAGGTGGACCGCTTCATCCTCGCGGCCCAGGAAGCGCAGGGGCTGCATCCGGTGGGCGATGCGGATCGCCGGTCGCTGATTCGCCGCCTGTATTTCGATCTCATCGGGCTGCCGCCCACACCGCAGCAGGTGGAGGATTTCGTGCAAAACAAATCGCCCGACGCTTACGCCAAGCTGGTGGATATTCTGCTCGCCTCGCCGCAATTCGGCGAACGCTGGGGGCGCCATTGGCTGGACGTGGCGCGCTATGCGGAGAGCACGGGCAAGGAGCGCAACTTCACCTTCCAGGAGGCCTGGCGGTATCGCGACTGGGTGATCTCGGCGGCGAATGCCGATGTGCCCTACGACCAGTTCATCCGGGAGCAGATCGCGGGCGATCTTTTGCCGGCGAAGAATGGCGCGGAACACGCCGCGCATTTGACGGCGACCGGTTTTCTCGCCATCGGGCCGAAAAGCTTGCAGGAGAAAAACGCCGAGCAATTCCGCATGGATCAGATCGATGAGCAGATCGATACGACGTCGCGCGCGGTGCTCGGCCTCACCGTGGCCTGCGCGCGCTGCCACGATCACAAATTCGATCCCGTGCCGCAGAAGGAATACTACGCGATGGCCGGCATCTTCCGCAGCACGGAGACTTTTTACGGCACGGGCGGCACGGGCATCAAAAATCGCAATGCCTCGACGCTGATTCCGCTGCCGCCGCCGACGGAGATGCTCGCCTCCACGGACGCGCCGCCACCGGAACCGGCGGTGACGATGCCAAATCGCAAGGAAGGCGGGAAAAAGAAGAACAAGAAAAAGGCCCAGCAGAATACGCCGGCCACGGTGAATGTGCCGCTGGATGGCGCGGTGATGGGCGTGGAAGAAGGCAAGCCGGGCAATGCCCGACTGCTGGTCCGCGGCGAGGTAGCGCAACCGGGCGACATCGTGCCGCGCGGCATGCTCACGGTGCTCTCGCCGGGCGACGTGCCGGCCATTCCAACGGATCACAGCGGACGGCTCGAGCTCGCCGAGTGGATGACGTCGCCGACAAATCCGCTCACCGCGCGCGTGGAGGCGAATCGCGTTTGGTCGTATCTCTTCGGCCAGGGGCTGGTGCGGACGGCGGATAACTTTGGCGCCACGGGCGAGAAGCCGAGCAATCCCGAGCTGCTCGATGCGCTGGCGGTGCAGTTCATGCACGATGGGTGGTCGGTCAAAAAACTGGTGCGTTCGCTGGTGCTGAGTCACACCTATCAACTCAGCAGCGCGCACGATTCGGTGGACAGCGAGAAGGATCCCGACAATCGCTTGCTGTGGCGCGCGTCGCCGCGGCGGCTCGATGCGGAGGCCATCCGCGATGCGCTGCTTACGGCCAGCGGGCAATTGCAATTTCAGCCGCCGCACGGCTCGGCGGTGCAGACGGCGGGAAAAGGTTACGTCGGCAAGGGCATCCAGCCGGAGCGCTTCACGCAGATCACGGCGAATTACCGCAGTGTGTATCTGCCGGTGGTGCGCGATTTCGTGCCGGAGGTGCTGGATATCTTCGACTTCGCCGAACCGAGCCTGGTGGTGGCCGCGCGCGACGTAACCAACGTTCCCGCGCAAGCGCTGTATCTGCTGAATAACGGCTTCGTTCGCGATCAGGCGGCGGCGATGGCGAAACGCGTCCTCGCGCAACCGGTATCGTACGAGCAGCGCATCACGCTCGCCTATGAATACGCGCTCGGTCGTCCGCCGAATGCCGCGGAAATCGCGCGTGCGGAGAAATATCTGCTCAGCGAAGGCCGCGGACTGTTGCCGGTCAAAGGCGGCAAAGCCGACGACGCGGCGTTGCTTTCGTGGAGTACGTTCTGCCAGGCGCTGTTTGCCTGTGCGGAGTTTCGCTATCTCAAATAGATGAATGCGGAATTCGGAGTTCGGAATGCGGAATGGTTCGCGGCGAAAGTCCATTCGGCAATCGGAATTCGGGATTGGCGAGATACTATCTCGGAATATGAATGATCTTAAGCAACGTACAAAACAATTCGGTCTTCGTGTAATTCGGTTGACGCAAAGTCTTCCTAAAAATCGGGAGGCCGATGTCATCGGTAGACAGCTTTTGCGTTCGGCGACTTCGGTCGGCGCGAATTATCGAGCGGCATGTCGTGGACGGAGTGCTGCCGAGTTTCAGGCAAAACTCGGCATTGTCGAAGAAGAGTCCGACGAGTCCGCATACTGGATCGAAATGCTCATCGAGGCAGGATTGGTAAAGGCGAAGCGGTGCGATGCTCTGCTCGCCGAGGCCAATGAACTCACCGCGATCGTCGTCTCGTCGATCAAGACGTCCCGCCGCAACGGACCTAAATCGCCCAGCAAATCCAGCCGCGCCGCGCGATGAAAAGCCATTCCGCAATCCACAATCCGAATTCCACATTTTCGTCGCACCGGAATTAAACATCCACGCAAACCAACCCATCCCCGCTATGAGGACTCATTCCGCATTCCGCACTCCACATTCCGCACTTCCCTATGACTGCCGTGGCGTCATGCCGCGAATGATGACCCGGCGCGATTTGCTCCGCACCGTTTCCGCTGGCTTTGGTTGGCTTGCCTTGAAAGGCATGATGGCGGGCGCGGCGGAGAGCAGCACCAATCCCCTGGCGAAAAAGGAGCCAAACTTCCCCCCGCGGGCCAAGCGCGTGATTTTCCTCTGCATGCAGGGCGGGCCAGCGCACATGGATACCTTCGACTACAAGCCGAAGCTCAATGCGGACAACGGACGGCCCGGCGTGGCGAAAGGCGGGGGCTCGCATCTCTTCGGTTCGCCGTTCAAATTCGATCAGCACGGGCAGAGCGGGCTGGCGATTTCGGAGCTGTTCTCGAAAGTCGCGGAGCACGCGGATGACTTGTGTCTGCTCCGCGGGATGCACACCGACATTCCAAATCACGCGCAGGCCTTCGTGGAGTTGCACACCGGCAGCGCGCAATTTGTGCGGCCGAGCATGGGGGCGTGGATGCTCTATGGCCTCGGCACCGAGAATGAAAATCTCCCAGGCTTTGTCACGGTGAGCCCCCCGCTGCAATTCGGCGCGGTGAATTACGGCAGTTCGTTTTTGCCGGCGGTATTTCAGGGCACGCGCATCGGCGCCCAGCGCGAGGAAGGAACGACGGCGGCGATTGGCAATTTGCGGAATCCGGATCTGCCGACGGACCTGCAACGCAAGCAACTCGATCTCGTGCAGGCGATGAATCGCGAACTGCTGAACTCGACGTCGAATCCCGAGGTCGAGGGCGTGATCGAGTCGTACGAACTGGCGTTTCGCATGCAGGGCGAATTGCCGAAGGTAATGGACCTCTCGAAGGAATCGCCGGCGACGTTGGCGATGTATGGCATCGGCGCCGGGCCGACGAATGATTTCGGCCGGCAATGTCTCATGGCGCGGCGGCTCGCGGAGGCGGGCGTGCGGTTTATCGAGGTCTGCCACGGCGGATGGGACCACCACACCAATCTGCACACCCGGATGGTGGGCAGCGCGGGGGCGACGGATCAACCGATCGCGGCGCTGCTCACGGACCTGAAACAGCGTGGGCTGTTGAAGGATACGATCGTCATGTGGGGCGGCGAATTTGGCCGCACCCCGGACAGCCGAAAGCCGGACGGGCGCGATCACAATGCGAAGGGTTACACGATGTGGCTGGCCGGTGGCGGAGTGAAGGGCGGCCTGAGCTACGGGGCGACGGATGATTACGGCTATCGGGCGGTGGAGAATCCGATTCACGTGCACGACCTGCACGCCACGTTACTCGCGCTGCTAGGGCTTGATCACGAGAAACTTACGTATCGCTATGCCGGTCGCGACTTCCGCCTCACCGACGTGCACGGCGCGGTGGCGAAGGGCATTTTCGCCTAAATCCGTGAGGTCCAAATTTCTCCGCGCAACTCCCGTCGAAACCCACTGTTAAAGCACTTCCCCAGCTTTGGCCACACGACGAAATGAGTCGGCTGAGGATAACCAAAACAAACAACCACAAATCCACGTAACCACATGAAATCAATCATGCCTCTCCTGGCCGTTCTTGCGATCGGCAGCACCCTCGCTCTGGCGGACGACAAACCGGCAGCCCCCGCGGCTGGCAGCGCTGACGCCACGACGACGCCCGCCAAGCCGAAGCGCGACCCGGCCGAAAGCTTCAAAAAGCTCGACACGAACGGGGACGGAAAGCTGACCCTCGAAGAATTCCTGGCCGGCCCGCAGGGCAAGAAGGACCCGGACAAGGCCAAGGCCTATTTCCAGAAGATCGACAAGGACAACACCGGCTCGATCACGCTCGAGCAGTGGGTCGCGGCCCACAGCGGCGGCAAGAAGAACAAGTAACCGCCCCGCGGTCTCACTCGTAATTTCGCTCATGGGCGCCACATCCGAAAGGGTGTGGCGCTTTGCTGTCGAGGCTTCTCCTATAATTCCTATTCGTCCTATTCCTCCCATCCGAGGCAATAGGACAGATGGGAAGAATAGGAGTTATAGAATTCCGGATCTAAGGAGCGCCTTACCTGGCGAAAGCCTTGTCGTTCGGGTTGCCGCCGGACTGGATGTAGGCGAGCAGGTCGAGCAGTTCGTCCTTGTTGAGGCCGTTGATGAGGCCGACGGGCATCATCGAGACGGGATACGGCTTGCGCGCCTTGACGTCCCTGGCATTCACCGGCGTGAGGGTTTCCGGGGCGAGCGCGCTGGTCATGACGAAGAGTTTCTCGTTCTCCTCGACGACCACGCGGCCGATGACGGTGCTGCCATCCTTCAACTCGAGCTGGTCGGTGCCGTATTGATCGCTGATGACTTTCGACGGCTCGATGATGTTCTCGAGCAGATCACGCAGCGTGTAGCGATTACCCGCGCCGGAGATATCGGGACCGATGTTGCCGCCTTCACCATTGAAGTGATGGCAGCGGATGCACAGCGTGGAGGTGAACATCGCCTTGCCCTGCTCGAAGTTGCGGCCGTGCAGGCCGCCTTGGGCGAACGCGACGGCTTCGTCGACGGAGTAATTGCGACCGGGGCCCTTGGGCATCACGATATTCGCCGGGGGCGCGGGCGGCGCCTGCTTCGAGAGCGCATCGAGCGAAGCGTGCTCGGCATCGGGGACGAAGTTCGCCAGCGACTCGGTGCGCATGTTCTCGAGGAACTTCGTGAAGCTGTTGCCGCCATGCCAACCGCGCGTCCGCGAGAACCAGGTGAAGTAGGCCTTGCGTAGCGCCGGGGTCCAGCCGACATGCGCATCGCGCAGTGCATAGACGTAGGCGATCGCCTGGCGGTTCGGACGGCTGTCGCCGACAGCATTGACGCCGTGAGCGTAGCCTTCATTGCGGGCAAGCAGGCCTTCGGTGGCGATGGCGCCGCCGTAATCCGGCGTGGTGTCGAGCAGCGGCACCGTCTTGGCTACGACACTCGTGGAGTCGAGGAAGACGAGCAGCGAAACCAGTTCCCGATTCATCAGCGCATCGGTCTGCGGAAAGAGCGGGTCGAACTTCGCGGCCAGCGGCGCGCAGATGTCCGGGCCGGGTTTGCCGAGGCGCGTGAAGCACAACTCGTAAGCGCGCAAGAGCGCCATCTGCTGGGCTTTGTCGAGCTTCTTGAAATCAAGGCGCCCGAGCGCTTCGAGCACGCTCTTTTGCAAGGCGGCGTCCTCGGGCAAGGTCGCGACCACGGGACCGGACGACGTACCTTTCTTCAGCGCCTCCTCGGTCTCGAGTTCCGTTGCGTGTTTGCTGCAGCCCATGCGGGAGAGCGCGATCAGCGCCTCGATCGAGCCCCACGGATCACGCTCAGCCAACGCGCGGTCCTTCCACTTCGCCACGGGTTGATGCTCGATGGCGACGCGCGCCGCCCAGCGAATGTAACGATCCGGACTCGCGAGATGCGGCCATGCTTTGTCGATCGCTTCCGGACCGACACCCTCCACGTGCAACTTCTCGAGCTCCCGCCGCGTCTTCGCCTCCGGCGTCGGCGGCAACGCGAGGACCGGCGCGGTGCTTTCACTGCCGGTGTAAGTCACCCGGAACAGGGCCGACTGCGTCTTGCGTCCGCCGACCGTGAAATAGAGCGCGCCATCCTGCGGGCGGATGACCACGTCCGTCAGCGGCAGCGGTTTGCCAGCGACGAACTCCTCCTTCTCCGCGCGGAAAGTCGCACCATCCGGAATGTAATGGATCGCGTAGAGCGTGCCGTAGGTCCAGTCGAGCGCGAACATGGCGCGCTGATATTTCGCCGGGAATTTCGCGCCGGTGCCAAAGACCATGCCCGTCGGCGAACCGGGACCGATGTCGAGCACCGCGGGCAGCGAGTCCTCATAATAAGCCGGCATTCGATTAGCTCCGCTGCGCCAGCCGAAGTCGCCGCCGCTGACGATGTGGTTGATGCGCGTCGGCACATACCACGGCGAACCCATGTCCCACTCCATGTCGGAGTCGTAGGTGAAGAGCTCGCCATTCGTGTCGAAGGCCATGTCGAAGTGATTGCGGAACCCGAAGGCAATGATCTCGGCGTTCTTGCCATCGAAATCGAGCTTGCAGGTGTAGCCGCCCGGCGCGAGCAGGGCTTTGCCGAAGCCGTTGGCGTCCCACAGGCGCGGCAGCAAGTTATCCTCCTGCCAGGCCACGGGCCGCGTCGTTTCGCCGCCCTCGGGGAACTTGGTGAAATTGCCGGCGCAGATGTAGATCGATTTGCCATCCGGGCCGAGGACGATCGAGTGCGGGCCATGCTCGCCGCCGCCTTGAATGTGACGCAGCAATTCCGGCGTCTCAAAGGCATCGGCCGCCGCGTTGTATTTCAAACGATAGAGACCGGCCTCATGCGAGTTCGACGCCTTCGTCTCGTTGACCATCACGTAGAGAGCGTTGTTGGCGAAGAGCAGTCCGTGCGCGCCGCCGATCTGCGTCGCGAGCGGTTCGACCTTCGCTTCCCCGCTTTGTCCGATCGGCGGCGGGGTGATGCGGTAAATTCCGCCGTATTGATCGCTGGCCAGGAGCCGCCCCTTGGGATCGACCGTCAGCGCGACCCACGAGCCCTGCTCTTCCTTCGGCACGGTGTAAAGCAGCTCGACCTTGAAGCCAGGTGCCACGGTCAGCGACGCTGGGTCGGCTATGGCCGTTTTCGGCGTGCGATCGAAGATCGCGCCCCACGGCTTGGCGCCGTACTTGGCAATGACGAGGACTGGGTGAAAATCCGTGGTCCCCGGCTTGGCGGTCTCCCAGTCAGGTCCGGTCTCGACCAGTTGCTTTTTGCCATCCGCCGTCTCGATGGTCAGCGAGGCGAGCAACGCCGCGGCGCCTTCGCGGTTGCGGCCTTCGATGACGAGTTCGTTTTCTCCCGGATGCAAATTCTTCGCCACATTGCCACGCACCGGCTCGTTCCAATCGAGATTCTCCAGTACAGTCTTTCCATTGAGCGTGGCCGTCGCCGCGTTGTCGCAGGTTAGGGCGAGGGTGGCTGATTTGATCTCGCCGGTGATCGTGAATTTCTTGCGAAAGATCTCCTTCTCCTTGTCGTAGGCCCTTTGCTGGCTCCAGATCCACTGCGGCTCCGCGTGCAAGACCAGTGACGGGAAGAGGGCGCCCAGCAGCGCGGCAAGGATGATTGGGGAACGGGAGACTTTCATGTGGAGGGAATGATTCTGCGGGGAGGAAATGCTTAGCCTCGAGCTACGTCACAATCTCTTTGAGCACATTCCCGTGCACATCGGTAAGCCGGAAGTCCCGGCCGCCGAAACGGTAGGTGAGCTTCTCGTGATCGATGCCGAGCAGATACAGCACCGTGGCGTAGTAGTCGTAGAACGAGGAGATTTTCTCGACGGCATAATAGCCGAGATCGTCAGTCGCACCGAAGGCGGTGCCGCCGCGCACGCCGCCGCCGGCGATCCACGCGCTGAAGCCGAAAGGATTGTGGTCGCGGCCGTCGCTGCCTTGCGAGAAGGGCGTGCGGCCGAACTCTCCGGTAAAGAGGATGAGCGTGTCTTCGAAAAGCCCGCGCTGCTTGAGATCGGTCATGAGCGCGGCGATCGGTTGATCAACCTGCCGGGCCATCGCCCCGTGGCCTTCCAGGATTTTCCCGTGTTGGTCCCACGGGTTCGGCGGACCACCGGCGCCGATCCCCGAACTGATGCAACTCAATTCCACGAAGCGCACGCCGCGCTCGATCAACCGGCGCGCCACGAGAGCCTGCCGCCCGTAAGACTCCATCAGCGGATCGCCGGAACCCAGCCCATACATTTTCTTCGTCGCCTCGCTCTCGCCGCGGATGTCGCAAAGTTCCGGCACCGCAGTCTGCATGCGGTAAGCCGTCTCGTAATTTTTGATCGCCGCTTCGACTTGCGGCTCCGCGGCCTCGCGCAGGAATCGATCGTCCATGCTTTTGATGAAACTCAGCCGCTGACGTTGGGTCGCATCGGTCTCGTGCGGCTTGATGTTGGGCAGCGCCTCGTCGCCATCCGCTTTCAGAATCGAAGCCTGATACTGGCCGGGAAGATAACCATTACTGAAAACACCGACGCCGCCGTGCGGTGGGACCGCCGCGCCGCTCTGGAGGACGATGAAGCCGGGCAGGTCTTTATTCTCGGTGCCGAGGCCGTAGCTGATCCACGCGCCGGCGCTCGGGTGTCCCATGAAGGAAAAACCGGTGTGCGCGAAGTAATTGCCCTGCGCGTGCTCGTTGACCTTGCTGGTCATCGAACGAATCACCGCCAGGCTATCTGCGTGCTGCGCGATGTGCGGGAAGAGTTCGCTGATCTCCAGGCCGCTCTGTCCGCGAGGCTTGAACTCCCACGGCGAGGCCATGATGTTGCCGTTGTTATTGAACCATCGTCGGCTTCACCGGCACGGGCATCGGCTGGCCGTTGCGCTTGGCGAGTTCGGGCTTCGGGTCGAAGGAATCGACGTGCGACACGCCGCCGCTCATGTAGCAAAAGATGACCCGCTTGGCCCGCGGCTTGAAGTGCGGCCCCGGCGGTTTCGCGTCGGGCGAGATCGCGCCGTAACCCTGGTCAGCGAGAAGACCGGAGAGGGCGATGGAACCGAAACCGAGCGAGCAACGCTGGAGCATGGCGCGGCGGGTCAGCGGCGTACGGAAGTAGGGTGAGGGGTTCATGGCGGTTCAGCGGAGGTAGATGAATTCCTTGAGATTGAAGAGCGACTGCGCGAAGTCCTCCCACACAGGGGCGCTGCCGAGCAGTTCCTCCGGGCGGATCTTGTGATCGACGACGAGTTCGTTGAGATATTCGGTGGCGGCGGCGAGCTCGTGGTCATCCGCGGGGCGGGCAAAGGCGGCGATGAACATACGATTGATGCGCGTGGTGGCGCAGTCGCTACTGTCCTGCACGAGAGCGGTCGCCCAGCGCTTGGCCTGGGCGATGACGAAAGGCGAATTGAGCATGGTCAGCGATTGCGCGGGCACGTTGGTCGCGTCGCGGCGACCGAGCGTGGTGAAGGGCCGCGGTGCATCGAAGACTTGCAGGAAGGGATTCAGAAACGTGCGGCGGACCGGCAGATAGATGCTGCGGCGCGACGAGTTGATGTCGGCGGGCTTGCCGAACATTTTGTCATCGAGCACCCCGGCATCAACGAGGAGCGAGTCGCGAATGGACTCGGCCTCGATTCGGCGCACCCGCATGTGCGAGAGCCAGTCATTCGAGGGATCGCTGGCCAGCGCCTTGGCGGAAGGCTCGCTGTCCATGCCGAAGGCGCGCGTGGTCACGAGATAGCGGATCATGTCTTTCATCGACCAGCCATGCTCGACGAAACGCGCGGCGAGATAGTCGAGCAATTCGGGGTGCGTGGGCTTTTCGCCGAGGCGACCGAAGTTATCGACTGTCGCGACGATGCCGCGGCCGTAGAGCCAGTGCCAGATGCGGTTGACCATCACCCGCGCAGTCAGCGGATTCTGCGGATTGGCGATGGCATCAGCGAGCTCGCGGCGGCCGCTGAGCGAGGTGTGATACGGCTGGCCGCCGAAGACTTCGAGGTAGCGGCGCGGCACGGGTTCGCCGGGCTTGAGATGATCGCCTCGGGGCAGGAAAGGCGCGTCGTAAGCGGCGGTCTCGAGGACGCCGGGGGCATGGTGCAATTGCGGCACGCCGGCATCGAGTTGGCGATACTGCGTCACGAGCGGACGGACGGCAGCGAGCTCGGTGAGCGTGGTCGGCAGCACGCCACGATGCACAAGTCCATCGAGGAACAGGCGCTGCGCTTCGGTGAGTTGATCGTTGCGCCAGGCCTGAACAGCCTCGGCAATGGCCCGGCTGTAGGTCTGGGCGAGCTCGGTCGCGGATTTTGGCGCGGGGCCATCGAGTAGCGGAGCCAGCGCGGAGTCCTCTTCCTGCGGGACGCTTTTGCCATCGTTAAAAACGACTTGATCCACGCCGAAAGAAGATGGCTCGTCTTGCCGCGAGTTCGGCTTCTCTTTCTTGTCGGTCAGCGGACGCGTGAGGTCTTCGTGCGTGGCGAACTCGATGTAGGCATAGCTGCCCTTGCGATAAGCCGTGTCCAACCGCACCCAGCCCGGCTCGCTCTTTTCGAGGATGGCCTTGGGGAAGATCGGATTATTCGGCAGCGGATAGTTATCGACGATCACGCGGACCATTGCGCCGCCAGCGCCGAAAGCGCGCACACTGATGCTATCGCTCTCGATCTTGAAGCGCGGCGAAGTGAGAATGCCGGTGTGCTTTTCCGACAAGCGATCAGTGAACGCGCCGCCGGGCTCGAGGCCGGCGAGCACACGATCCCCGCTCGGTTCGATTGAGAATTCACCGGCGGCCAGCGGCTTCGGGGTGAGGCCGGGGCCGTATGGAAACCACTTCGCATAATCCGCCCCAGCGAGATTCCAGGCGGTTTTGAATTGCTCGCGATTCGTTTTGCGCGCTTCCGCGAGTTTCGCGCGCAACGGATCGGTCAGCTTCTGCCAGACGGCCGGCAGGTCGGCATCGCGCACATTCTCCAGTTTCGCCCAGAGATGCAGCGGGTTGCTGGCATTCGTCGCCGCGTCCGCCATCGCCTGAGCCCAGATTTGGGCAGCGGGATTGGCGGTCGATTCCGCGCGCAATTTTTCGATTTGCGCGGTGAGCGAGGCACGTTGCTGGCGTTGCTCGGGAGAAAGCGCCGCGGTGATTTGCTCCGGCGTGATCACTGGGCCCGCGCCCGCATGGTAGGAAGCGGCCACTTCTTCCGCCGTCAGGGCGCGATCATACAACCGCGCTTCCTCGATCTCCCCGGCGAAGAATCCACTGCCCGCACCCTTGTGCCGCAGGCCGAGCAGGACTCTTGCGTTGCCCGCTTCGAATTTCTTCATCTCCGCTTTCGTGTAGCTGTGCCCGTAAGGCACGCCATTGCGATACATCGCGATACTATTGTCCGCGCCGTAGACGAGCGCCATGTGGACCAACTCGCCGGGCTTCGCCGTCTCCTCGGTACCGCCGACATTTTCACTACGCAGGCCGAAGTTGCTGCCGGGATACCAGCGCCGCGGTTCGCGCTCCGCGAAAACGATGGAGTCAAAGCCGTGCACATCGGTACTCTCGACACTGACCACGCCGCCGCCGCGCTGATCCAGCGTCGCTGGCGAGACCCAGGCCTCGAGCGTCTTCGCCTCGAGGTTCATCGGCAGTTGGTCGGTGCGGAAATAGGCGCCCTTGCCATCGAGGATGAGTCGGCCATTGCGAATCTCCGCGCCGCCTTCGAGGTGCCCGTTGAGACGACCGAAAGTATCGTTTGCGCCGTTCTCAAAACTCCAGGCCGCAAACGGCGAGGGCAATTTCTCCGCCTTGGCCGGCGACGCGCCACGATGGTTGAGCGCCTGTCGCGCACTCCATTCGAGATCGGCGACCTGCTGTTCGAGATCGCGAATCTTTCCGGCCACCGCGCGCGACTTCTCCGCCTGCGCCGAGGCATCGCGCAACCGCGATGCCACTTGATCGGCAGACTTGAGCCAGGCATCGGCCAGCGCGGATTTGATCTCCGCGTGCACATGCTCGAGGGCGTCGCGATTCGTCGCCTGCACCGCGGGTGAATCAATGGTGACCTGCGCCGGACGGCAGCTCGCGAAGATGCCAAAGAGCGCGTAATAGTCGTGCTGGCTGATGGCGTCGAACTTGTGATCGTGGCAACGCGCACACGCCACGGTGAGCCCCTGGAAAGCCTTGCTCACCACGTCGATCTGGTTGTCCACCACCTTGACTTCATCGTCGAGTGTGTCGACCGGCTGGAAGCCGTGCTCGACGAGACGATATTGGGCGATCCCGAGCATCGATTGATTGATGCCATCGGGGCTGATCCGCGGATGCGCGAGCAGATCGCCCGCCAGGTTTTCGCGAATGAGTTGATCGACCGGCACATCCTGATTCAGCGCGCTGATCATGTAATCACGATAGCGCCACGCCTCGCGAATTTCCGGGTCGCCCTCGCTGCCGTGCGTCTCCGCGTAGCGCACCAGGTCGAGCCAATGCCGCGCCCAATGCTCGCCAAAGTGCGGCGAAGCCAGCAGGCGATCGGTGGCTTTGCGGATCGCCGCCATTCGGTCGCTGGAGGCTTCGCCCACAAAGGCCTCCACTTCCTCCGGAGTCGGCGGCAGGCCGGTAAGAGCGAACGTAAGGCGGCGAATGAACGTGCGCGGATCGGCATCCTTCGCCGGCGTGAGATCGTGCTCCTCCATCTTCGCGAGGAGAAATCGATCGACGGGATTGGACGACCACGCGGCATCTTTCACCGCCGGCACCACGGGCTTCTGCACCGGCTGCAGCGACCACCACGTGCGGCGCGCGGCCAGCAATTCGGCCCACTTCGGTTTGCCGGCCACTTCCTTGGGCGGTTCGTCGCGCGGATCGGGCGCGCCCATGTTCACCCACTTCTCGAAATCGGCGATTACCTTCGAGTCGAGCTTCGGCGATTTCGCCGGCATCTTGAGATCGGGATCCTCATGGCGGATTGATTTGATCAGCAGGCTCTTCGCCGCATCGCCGGGGACGATGTCATCGCCATTGTCGCCGCCCTTTTGCCAGCCGCCACGATAGTCGAGCCGCAGACCGCCCTTGTGTTTGATGGCGTTGTGGCACTCGTTGCATTCCGCCGAGAGGATGGGACGGATTTTGTTTTCGAAAAATTCGCGGCCCTCCGGTGTGATGGGAGCGTCGGCGGCGTGGCAGGACAGTGCCAGGAGCCAGGTAAAGAGAGCCAAGTGTCCCGCTGCCCAACGCAGATGGTGTCGCCACTTGGCTCTTGGCTCCTGGCTCCTGGCACTGAAGGTTTCGTGTGGACGCATACGCTATTCCTCAAACCGCCGGGCCGCGGCGCTGGCTTCCTTGATGATCAAATGGCCGATCTCCTCGAACCGCGTCGCAGGGATCCGCGTGGCGGGACCGGCGATGGTGATTGCAGCGATGGTCTGGCCGTGGCGATCGAGCAGCGGCGCCGCGACGCAATGAATGCCATCGAAGTGCTCGCCACAATCGAGCGCGTAACCGCCGGCGCGCACCCGCTCCAGTTCCACGAGCAGCGCCTCGCGGCTGAGGATCGTGCGCTCGGTGTGCTTCTCGAATTTCAACTGCGGCAGCACGGCGTCGAGCACGTCGTCAGGCAGGAAGGCGAGGATCGCCTTGCCCGGCGCGCAACAGTGAATCGGCACGCGTGAACCGAGGTCGACGATGTATTTGAAAGGATGGAGCGAGGGCAGTTGCTCGATCATCACGCAATCCGCTTCCGCCAGGCAGCAGAGCTGGGTCGTCTCGCCCGTCGCGGCGAGGATGCGGCGCATGGGCTCGATCGCACATTCCACGAGGCTGCGGCTGCCGGAATGCGGTTGACCGAGGAGCAGGAGCTTTTGCGTCACGGCGTAGCGCTTGGTCTTCTCGTCGCGGCGGATGTAGCCGAGTTCCTCCAGCGCGCCGGCAAGGCGGAACACCGAGGCAATGGAGATGTCGAGTTGGGCTCCCAGTTCGGAAAGCGTCGCGCCATCGGGCAGTCCGGCGAGAAATTCCAGCATCGAAAGCCCCCGTTGCAGGGCGGGCACTTGCAGGGCATTGTCGCCGACCGCTGGCTCGGTCTTGGGGCGCTTCTGGGAGGGGATTTTCATAGGCGAAAAGCTTTCTGTATATGAAAATCAGCCTTCGCGCAAATTCTTAGAAGGCGGCGAATCGATGCGCCATTTTCTCCTCGCGGTCATTCTTGGTTGTTGGAAAAGTGCTGAGCGGATTGCTCCGGTGGTCAGTTGGCGGAGCACGCAGTCGAAGAAACCGGCGGCTTTACCAGCGACGGAATCCGGTAAAGCAGCCGGACCCTTCGACCGCATGGTAGACTTTAACTTTCATTTCCCAAGACTGGACGCCCTCCGTGGTTTTCATCACAACAACCCGCCCCCAAGTTTTCCGCCTGTCCCCCTCCCTTCCATGAAACTCCGCCTCACCCTCTTCTTCGCCGCTTTCTCCCTCGCCTCCGCCGCCTTCGCCGGGCCGCGTTTTCTCAACTGCGATTACAACGGCGGGCACGTGAGCATCGTCGCCGCCGATGGCTCGATCGAGTGGCAGGTCGACGCCAAGAATCCGCAGGACTGCTGGATGCTGCCGAATGGAAACGTCCTCTTTGCCTATCTCAATGGGGCGAAAGAGATGACCAAGGACAAGCAGGTGGTGTGGGAATACAAGGCGCCGGAAAAAATCGAGTGCCATGCCGCGCAACCGTTGCCGAATGGCAATGTGCTCATCGTGGAAGGCGGCACGAGCCGGATCATCGAGGTCGACCGCCAGGGGAAAATCGCCAAGGAGATCAAGCTCACGACCACGACGGAGAAGATGCACAATCAATTCCGCGGCACGCGCAAGACGCCGGAGGGCCACTATCTGGTGTGCTTCAAGGGCGAGGGCAAAGTCGTGGAGCTCGACGGCGACGGCAAGGTGCTGCGCGAGGTGAAAGTGCCGGGCGACCCGCATGAAGTCGTCCTCCTGCCGAACAAGAACTGGCTCATCGATTGCGGCGACGGACACAAGGTCGAGGAAGTCGACCCGAGCGACAAAGTCGTGTGGGAGCTCAACGAAAACGATCTGCCCGGCAATCCGCTCCGGCTCATGGCGGGCTGCCAGCGCCTGCCCAATGGCAACACCCTCTTCTGCGTCTATCTCGGCCACGGCCACATCGGCGAGCAGCCGATGGTCATCGAAGTCACGCGGGACAAAAAGGTCGTGTGGGAATTCGCCGACCACGCACATTTCAAGACGATCAACCAGGTGCAATCGCTGGATGTGCCGGGCGATGTGACCAAGGGGGAAATCCTCCGGTAATCAACCGGAGAGCGCTGCTTCGTCAGCGTCTAAAAAGGCGGCACGGGGTTGACGGCTTTCCTCGTCTATCTCTTTCTTTCTGACGACACCATGCAATCGCAAATCACAATCGACGCCATCCTGCAGCCATGGGTTACCGGCAAGGGTCTCAGCGTTCGGTTCCGAGATGCGTTCGCCTTGGACCGGAACATCCCGATCACGGACGACGTTGGGAATAGTTATCTCATTTATGTAGCGCCGGCGATCGATGCCCATCACCTTGTCTCCATTGGGCTCACGATCTTTCCCGCGCCGATGCAAACTGTGAAGCCCGGTCTAAAAGGAGTGCGGTTTCCTCTGGAAAACGTCACGCTTCCGGAACTTTCCACCGCTCTCGATGCCCTATGGGAACGCATCCACCAGATCATCGCGGAACTCCAAACGAAGCGACCACGCCAGCTCCACGGCTTATTGGCTATTGGTTTAACGGCTTCACGGATTACGACCGGCAGTTTCCACATCCTCGCATCCTCATAAGACCCAACTGGATCAGTCCTGACGAGAAGATCGCCTTACTCCACTATCTGCGATCTTCGCCTGAGTTTGAGGTTTATCGAGGACTTTCATGTTGCCGCTTCGATTGCGGCGACGTGGGACATCGCGAGTATTGGGACGGCGTGTGGGCCTGGCCCGAGGGATTATCCCACTACGTCGAGTGTCACGACGTCATGCTACCCGAGGAGTTTGTCCAGCACGCCCTGACGCACCCGATTCTTACGGCGCTGCGTCCTCCGGAAGATCGGCCATGCGACATTGAATACTGGCTCGGATGGACGGATCGCTACCGTTCTGCGGAGCCGACTTAGGCTGATTTCACGGAAGAGAGCCTCTCTCCTCTTGGAGGTCTCAAAGATGATTACGCGACGCTTTCGCAGAGATCGGGCTGCGAGCAGACGGCCGGACACCACTCGCGGATTTGGTTGGCGATCAAATTGCGCACTTCGACCGTGCGCAGGACGCGCTCCTCCCAACTTCCCGTGAAGCTGCTCGGGTCCGGAAAACTCCAGTGGATGCGTTTGGCCGCGCTCGGAAAGATCGGGCAACGCTCGCCACTGGTTTCATCGCAGACCGTGATGACATAGGCGAAATGCTCGGCATTCTTGAACTTTTCAAAAACGCTCTTGGTTTCCGCCTGGGAAATATCGACGCCCATGAGCTTCATCGCTTCCACGGCCAGCGGGTTTAGCTTTCCCGGTTCCAGCCCCGCGCTCTGAGCTTCCAATTGATTTCCGCAGAGATGGTTGAGCAGGGCCTCGGCCATTTGGCTCCGGGCACTGTTATGAATGCAGACGAAGAGGACTTTTGGTTTGGTCATAGGTGTTTGGGAAATGATCGCGCGTTCAGCAGCAGCCTCCGGTACCACAGCAACTGCTCTCCTGGTTCGCATTGGGCAGGCAAAACTCCTTCGCAAGGCAGTCGGTGTTCTTGGTGCTGAGATGGAAGATGAGTGCGCCCCCGGCGCTGCTCGCCGCTTCCACCGGAAACTGGGAGATGAGTCCGTCCTGATATTCGATTTCCACGTCGAGGTCTTCGTCTCCAAGAATGGGCGCCGCCTTTTCGATGATCGCCGCAAGTTTGCCGGGCAGGAGGCGATGGTCCGTGTCATCCGCCACCCAGGCCTGCAGGGAGCAATGAGCGGTGCGGCGCACGGTGCCGCCGCAGTCGACAAAAGCTTTGTCAACCCGCCCCACCTCGGTGATGTGAGCATGCGCCTCGATCGCGCCGCCATCCGGCAGCGCGAAGCGCAACTGGTCATTGGGCGTGCGTTGCAGGTGGGATTTGAACTCGGATAATTTCATGGGTTCGATGGTTTGATGGCGGATTGGCAGCACTCCCCGGTTTGCACGGCGCAGCACGTCGGCACGGCAATGAGCGCGCCGAGAATGGGTGCGAGAAGATAGACCCAAAGATGCTCGAGATGACCGCTGACCAGCGCGGGCGCCAGCGATCGGGCGGGATTCATGGATGCGCCGGAGATGGGACCGGCAAACATCGCCTCCAGCGCAATCACCGAACCCACGGCGATCCCCGCGGTGATGCCTTTCTCCTTCGCCCCGGTAGATACGCACAGGATCACGAACATGAGAATAGCCGTGAGGACGATTTCCAGGATGAACGATTGCATCGCCGAACCGGCGGGCAGCGTGGTCCCGAGAGTCGGATCGGCGGGAAAAAGCACCCGCAACAAGCCGCTGGCAGCAAGCGCGCCCACACATTGGCTCGCGACGTAGGGCAACACGCCGCTCACAGGAAAGCGACGGGCCACGGCAAAGCCGATTGTCACCGCCGGGTTGAGATGCGCGCCCGAGACATCGCCCACCGTATAGATCATCGCCAGGACGATGAGCCCAAAGGTAAACGCCACGCCCACATGGGTGATGGAGCCATGCGAAGCGGCATCGATGACGATGGCCCCCGTCCCAGCAAAGACGAGGCAGAACGTGCCCACCGCTTCGGCAAAACAGGCTTTCATAAAAATCAGCAGCACACCCGCTTCAGCGCCGCCCGTTCACGGCGCAGGATTTCGTCCTTGGCCATCCAATCCCGGAGACCGTTCATCACATTGCGGGAAATGGGATCGCCCAACTCCGCCCAGGCGTAGTGCATCCATTTACCCTCGCGACGCGCCGCCACCAGGCCGGCGCGCTTCAAGTAGGCGAGATGCCGGGAAACTTTGGGCTGCACCAGTTTCAGCACATCGCTGAGAAAGCAAACGCACACCTCGCCCTCGGAGAGCAAGCTCAACAGGCGCAGCCGGGTGGGATCGGAAAGTGCCTTGAAGATCGGCGGAAGTTCCCGCAGGCGGGTGGACGAGGGCTGACGCATACGGTCATGCATATATATGCATGACCGTATGTGTCACGTGAAAACTGAATCCACCCAGGCATCATATCGCTTTGCAGGGCTGCGATCTATTCCACTACTTCCGCGAACTTCCCACCGCATCCCGCTAATCCGGCAACTGATCGAAGCGGAAGCTGCAGCAGCCGAAATCGAGCACGTGATTCTCCTTCTTCAGGCGCTCGCGGAATTCCTTCACGATGAAGTATTCGCGGCGGGTGCCTTCGGGGTGCATGTCCACGATGCCCGCCTGCTTCAACACACGCAGGTGCTTCGAGACGTTGTATTGCGAGAGACTGAGTTCGTCGGCGAGGTCATTGACCCCGTGCTCCTTGGGCAGCAGGGCTTTCACGATCCGCATGCGGGAGCGATCAGAAAGGGCTTTGAGAATATCGACGCAGTCCGTCTTCGGCGGATCCGTTTTCGGCATGCGCGAAATGTGCACGAGGCCGCAAGTTTCCTCGATGAAAAATGTCACCTATTTTCTGAAAACTGAATATTTATTCAGGCCAAACGCTTGCGCGGGAACGCCGGGGCATCCTACTCCGCGACTAACTGAATTTTCGTTCAGTCTAACTTTTTCGAAGGTCCGCCCGCCATCCCTGCCGCCAGAACCCACCTCGCGCCCAGTCAGTTCCGGAAGGATAACTTCGGGAGAGGTGATCAAAAAAAAATTCGTCCCGAAAAGCAATTCACCAAATTCTTTTACACCAAAACGATTCATCTAATATGCCTAGATGTGCATATAAGCAATAAGGCGATGATCCGGCCATTTCCTTCTGCGCATCCATCCCAAATCCCAACCCAACTCACCCGAGCCTTCGTTCCCGGTCAGAGCGTTTCCTGGACGATCAGGGCAACTTCGTCTTCACCTTCCAACCTCCCCCGCTCCATGAGCAACGAATCCTCGCAGCACCTTTCCCGGCGCAGTTTTCTCCGCGGTGGCGCGCTCGGCGCGGCCGCGGCCTCGACCTTCGGGCTCCGCACCGCGGAAACGCTGGCAGGACACGACGGCGAATACTCGAAGACGGCGCCGCCGCCGACGGGATTCGATTTCACCAAGGGTTCCGGCCAGCTCCAGCCGGACAAGATCGTTGATAGCGCCTGTCAATTCTGCAATTGCAACTGCCGGCTGAAGGTGCACGTCAAGGACGGGCGGGTCATTGACGTGCTCGGCGAGGACGCCGACCCGGTACAGGCCGGCGGCCTGTGTGTAAAAGCGGAGATGATGACCCAGCTCGTCTACAACCGCTTCCGGCTGACCAGGCCACTGAAGCGCGTGGGCGGCGAGAAGGGCTCGATGGATTCGAAATTCGAGCCGTGCTCGTGGGAGGAAGCGCTCGAGATCATCGCGAAGAAATTCCTCACCCTGCGCGATGCAGGCGATGCGAAGGCAATCGCCAACAAGACCTCGGGCCGTCTCCAGCGCGGCACGGGTTCGATCATCGGCCGCTTCTTCACCCTGCTCGGTTCGCCAAACGACACCGACGTGGGCCCCGTCTGCAACGACGCCGGCGGCGACGCGCTCGGCACGACCTTCGGCCTGGGCAATTTCACCAACGGCTACGGCAAGGACGAGAACACCGGCAAGGAAGACCTCGGCAGCGCCAGGTTCTTCCTCTTCCTCGGCACAAACCAGGCGGAGACGCAGCCGATGACGTTTGCCTACCTGCTGCGTGAGCGCCTGAAGACGAAGGCCAAACTCATCGTGATCGATCCGCGCCTCACGCCCACGGGTGCGCAGGCGGATGAATGGATCGCGCCGAAGCCGCACACCGATCTCGCCCTGGTGCTGGCGTTTCTCCAGCACATCATCGCGCAGAAGCTCTACGATGCAAAGCTTGTCGCGAAGTGGGTGCTCGGCTTCGACCAACTGAAGAAGCATCTGGCCGATCACGACTACACGCCGGAATGGGCGGAGAAGATCACTGGTGTGCCGGCGACGAAGATCAAGGCGATCGCGGAGGGTTACGCGAAGGCCAGGCCCGCGGCGATCTTCTGCAACGCGGGCATCTCGCATCAACTCGGCGCGTTCGATACCTATCGCACGCTGGCGTTTCTCGCGGCGATCACTGGCAACATCGGCGTGCACGGGGGCGGCTGCAATTTCATGCACAACACCTGGCCGGGCGGGCTGAACCTGCTACCGGTCATGGGCGAGACGCCGAAGAAAGATGGCGAGCTGCCGGTCGGCCCGGATTGGTTTGCGGAGTCGATCCTCCATTCGCGCCCGTATCAGCTCAAGGCCATCGTCACCGAGGGCAACCCGCTCATCGGCAGCGCGAATTCGAAGAAGGTGCAGGAAGCCTTCAAGAAGCTGGAGTTTTACGTCTTCACCGGGCTCTTCATGGAAGAGGCCGCGTATTACGCGGACGTGATCTTGCCGGTGGCGAGTGGCTTCGAGATGGACGGCGTCTATATGCGGCGCGATGACCGCGCGATCCGCTGGCAGCACGCCGCGGTGGCGCGCGTGGGCGAATCGAAGACGGATATCGAAATCTGGATCGATCTCGCCGCGGCCATGGCGAAGCTCGATACGAAGAACAAACCGGAGTATTGGACCGGCAACCTGCGCGCCGAGTGGAAGGATTTCGGGAAGCTCTGGGCGGAATTCGTGGCCCGCACGCCCGGCGTGGGCGGCATGAGCCAGACCCGCATGGAAAAGCGCGCCGAACCGCTCCGCTGGCCTTGCGCCAGCGAGAAGACCCCGGGCGTCTCCACGCTCTATCTCGATCATGCCTCCTGGTATCAGGCCGCCGAGGCGCTCGACCCGAAGAACAAAGGCAAGCGTTTCCTCACCGGGAGCGGCAAGGTGGAAATCTTCACCGCGGAGCTCGATCAGAAGCTCGTCGGCGCGGGCCATTCGGCGCTGCCAATTTTCTATACGCACCCGGAGGTCACGGGACAGAATCCGAGCATCGTCTACGAAGAGGAACTCGTACCGAACGCGATCAATCCCGGCAGTGTCACGCCGAATGTGACACTCGGCGGTCTCAGCGACGGCAAGGTGCATGAGCAATTCCCGCTCATGGGGATGTGCGGCCGAGCCAGCGTCGTACACTTCGCCGGCGTCACGCAGTGGACCTACTTCGGCAAGCAGATGAACGGCGTGCGCCTCGTGCAGATCCATCCGCGCACCGCGGAGAAATCCGGCGTTGCGCAGGGCGACAAGATCGTCATCGAAAGCCCGCGCGGCGCCATCACCGGCACCGCCACGCTCTGGGAAGGCATCCGCGAAGACACCATCTTCATTCCGAATAGCTTCGGCCCGGCGCAAGCCATGGGCGATGAATTCGGCCTCCCACGTTACGAAACCGCCAACACGCTCCTCGACGACCGCTACTTCGACAACCTCTCCGGCCAGCAAGCGTATAAGTGCTTCGCGGTACGGGTGCGGAAGGCGTAAGCGAACGCTCAGTGCGAATTGGTCACGTCCTCTTCGTACTCGACGACCAGCTCAAACGGCTGATCGGCCACCAGACGCCTGCTCATCGTGATCACCGGATCGCAGACGAAACCGAGCCGCTGATAGAAGGCGATGACGGATTGGTTGGAAGTCCGCACGCAGAGATTGATCTTCGGGCAACCGCAATCGTGCAGGATGGCTTCGACATGCTCGACGAGCGCCCGCCCGTAGCCATTGTGCTGATACTCCGGCGCCACCGCCAGATAGTTGATACTCCCGCGATGCCCATCGTAGCCCGCCATGACCGAGGCGACGATTTCCTCGCCCACGGTGCCGACCAGGAACAACTCGGGCGAGACCCACAATTTGCGTTCGATGTCGGCGCGCGGATTGTTTTGCGGCACGATCAGCCCGCAATGCATCCAAAGCTGGATGACCGCCAGTTCATCGGCCGGATGAAACTGTCGGATTACCATGACTGCACTCCTATTAAAATTGGGTTAAACATTGCGTTGCGAAAGAGCGCGGACCGGAGTGGCTGGCCACTTCCGGTCCCGACGAAGCGTGCATTATATGAACACGCCGCTCTCCGCAAAGCAGAACCCGCGCCGCGGCTCACCCTTTGACCAATCGTCATTTACCTCTGGCGAGACCGCTTACCCAGAGTAGGCGAGCTTGCACGGCGACGGGGCGATTCTACAGTCGCCCGATGTTCCCGCGCTTCGTCGCTTTTCTTCTCATTGCCGGTGTCGCGGTGTCCGCCTGCGCCGCCGATCCCGGGCAACCGGTGGAGACGCAAGCGCTGCACAATGTCTTCAAGCTCGATACGGAACTCTACTCCGGAAATGCGCCGGAGGATGATGCAGGGTTTCGCGAACTGGCGAAGCTGGGGATCAAGACGATCGTGACTGTGGATGGGACGAAGCCGAACGTCGCACTCGCGCATCGCTATGGCATGCGTTACGTGCACCTGCCTTTCGGTTACGATGGCCTGCCGCAGAAGCGCGGCGTGGAACTCGCGAAAGCGGTGCAGGTCGCGGAAGCGGAAGGACCGGTCTACTTGCATTGCCACCACGGAAAGCACCGCGCGCCGACTGCGGCCGCGGTGGTGTGCGAGGCTCTCGACGGCTGGAGCAAGGAGAAGGCGATCGACTTTCTCCACCAGGCGGGAACGGCGCCGGATTACGCGGGACTGTATCGGGACGTAAAGGCGTTCCGTCCACCGGCCGCGGCAGAACTGGCGGGCATGCGCGCCGATTTTCCCGAGATCGCGAAGACGCCGCCGATGGTGGATACGATGGTGGCGATCGACCAGCACTGCGATGCGCTCAAGGCCGCGCAGAAGGCCGGCTGGAGCCAGGTGCCCGGGCATCCCGGCGAGGCCCCCGCGCAAACCGCGGTCCTCATGTGGGAACTCTTCCGCGAACTGGCGCGCGATCCGGAGACGAAGCAGCGCGGCGAAGATTACCTGGCGAAACTGGCCGAAGGTGAGAAAGCGGCGGATGCCTTGCGTACCGTTCTAGCCGATGCGACGCAGGACGGCCCCACACGCGACGCCGCCTTTCAACACGTGACGGAGGCTTGCGCCGTCTGTCACAAGGCGCATCGGAATTGAGAAGCAGCGCGACTCTTAATCCTTATTCTTTAATCCTTAATCGTTAATCTCTCCGCAAACCCCAAGCAACGAAGAGGGATTAAAGATTAACGATCAAGGATTAACGATTAAGAACGCTCAATCTCTACCACTGCCAGCGTAATATTATCCACGCCGCCAGCGTTCATCGCGCGTTGGAAGAGCGATGTCGCGGCACGTTCGGCGCGCTTCTCATCACAGAGAACCTCGAGGATCTCCGGGCTGTGCAGCATGTCCGTCAGCCCGTCGCTGCAGATGAGGAAGCGGGCCTTCTCTTCGATATGGAGCTGATGGATATGCGTGTGAATCTCGATCACTTCCTCGCGGCCACCGATGGCCTGAGTGAGCGCATGCAAAAACCCGGGACGCGGGCCGTCGTAGGGCTGGAGCAAACCGACATCGATGAGGTCCTCGGCCTCGGAATCGTCGCGGGTGATTTGCACCAGCTTCTCGCCATCCTGCCGGTAGACCCGCGAGTCACCGACGTTGAAAGCGAAAAGTCCGCGACCTCCGCAACCAATGCCGGCCACCGTGGCGCCCATGGCGGCAAGTTCGCTCACCGTCTGGCCACGTTCACAAAAATCCCGGTTCAACTTGCGCAACGTATCGGCCACGGAAACGGGCGTGACGCGGGAGCATTGGGCCAGCGCTTCCACAACTTCCTTGCTGGCTTCGGCGCCGCCGCGATGGCCGCCAATGCCATCGGATACCGCCACGATCCACGGCCCGGTGGCGATGTCGATCTTCGCCGGCGCTTCGGTGCTGCCGCCAAAAAATTTGCTCCCGGCTAGCAGGGAATCTTCATTCACCCGGCGCACGCGACCGGTATGACAAATCCACGCTCCCCGTGCGGTATACCGATGCGCCACGTGTTCATCGACCGGCGACTTCTTCGCACCGGAGAAACGCGTAGGGACAGGGGGGGCGGTAAGATTCATGTGTTCTTTAGGGGGGTGGGCAGAGGCTTTCGACTTCGGCACGCCGATATAGTGGCCCGGTTCTGTAGCAACTTTCAAGTCTTCGTCTGCAAATGCACGAAAGAGAAAGGGCAGCGCCATAAGGAGGGGTGGCTTCTTGCGTTCATCGCAAGCCAGCGAAAAAGTGGTCGCACGGGAATTACGAGGGCGTTCAAATGGACACCATCTTGGACTCGTGCATTGCGCCTTTATTCAAAGAGCGATAGTTCAGAAAGCGATGGATCACGACCTGGCCAGCATTACCGAGAAAATCCTCGCCTCCTACCAGGCGGGCGCGGGCATGAACAATATCGACGGCTCGAATCTGCCCTCGAAGCGCGCCCTGGCCACGATCTGCGAAGACTTGCTCCAGCTCCTCTTCCCCGGGTTTCACGACCAGGAGCCGATCCACTCGCGCGACCTGCGCCGGGTGACCGGCCACCGCATCTACTCCATCGCCGAGCGTCTGGGCGAGGAGGTGTGCAAGAGCCTGCGGCTCAGCGAACCGGAATGCCCGAAAGCTCGCGCCGAAGCGATGGTCGCCGATTTCCTGAACACGCTTCCCTTCGCTCGGCAGCAATTGCAGACGGATATCGAAGCGGCGTATTCCGGTGATCCCGCGGCCTTGAGCTACGATGAGATCATTCTCTCGTATCCCTACCTGGAGGCCATCGCCATCCAGCGTTGCGCGCACTTGCTCTATTGCCACCAGCTTCCGCTCATCCCGCGCATGATGACGGAGTGGGCGCACTCGCGCACCGGCATCGACATTCATCCCGGCGCGCATATCAAGTCGCACTTCTTCATCGACCACGGCACCGGCGTGGTCATCGGCGAGACCTCGGTCATCGGCCATCACGTGAAGATGTATCAAGGTGTGTCGCTCGTCGCGCGCTCGCTCTCCGGCGGCCAGGCGCTGAAAGGCAAGAAACGGCATCCCACCGTCGAGGATCACGTCACCATCTACGCCGGCACGACGATCATCGGCGGCGATACCGTGATCGGCGAAGGTTCGACGATCGGCGCGAATGTCTTTCTCACCCACAGCGTCCCGCCGCGCTCACTCGTCTTCTACGAAGAGAATCAGCTCCGCATTTTCGACAAGGACAAGAAAGCGGCGGAATTTGTCGGAGATTGGGTGATTTGATTCTCACTCCATTTTCTTGGACGTGCTGAGGTTAATTGCGGCCACCGCCATTGCCATCGTGTTTTGCGCCTGTCTCGCGCTCCGCCTAGGAATCTGGGCGGGAATTCCTTTCTTCAAACGCTTGTCCGACCGGATGGAAACGCGAAAGAGGAATGATGAAAAACGATATTCGATCCGCTTCGATGCTGAGCGGATCAGCATCGTTAATCACCGCATTTCGCACCCCCGGCCGATAAACATCAAGTGGTCTGAAATTGAGCGCCTCATCGTTTTTAAGCGCGACTTGTTCGCGGTCGATTTGATCTGCTTGAGTATCGAATTTCAGGACGGTCGCTGCCTCGAATTGGACGAGGACATGGATGGTTGGAAACCCTTCATCGCGGCGATGCCGGCGTACTTGATCGGCTGCAGAAAACTCGACGAATGGTTTTCCGCAGTGGCGTCGCCGGCCTTTGCTACCAACCCGACGGAGATTTTCCGGCGTGAGGCTGCGATGGAGTGAGATGCAAACGCCGCGTAAAATAAAGGAAACGCAAGTCGCGGACGAAAATTTTCCGTGAATTGTTCGGTTGCTTGCATCAGCGCTTGGTACGAATAAAGAAACCCGCCGCAAATTTCCGCATGATCTATCTCGATTACAACGCAACGACACCGCTCGCGCCCGAAGCGCTGGCGGAGATGCGTCCGTATCTCGAGCGACACTTTGGCAATCCATCGAGCATTCATGCGGCGGGACGCGAGGCGCGCGCGGCGATCGATGATGCGCGTGATCGTCTGGCACGATTGCTCGGCGCGAAGCCGCACGAAATCATTTTCACCGGCGGCGGCACGGAGGCGGATAATCTCGCGGTGATCGGTCTGGCGCGAGCGCAGGCCTCGCGCGGCAGGCATGTGATTTCCTGCACGACCGAGCATCACGCGGTGCTGCACGCGTGTGAGCATTTGCAAAAGAAGGAAGGCTTTCGCATAACGTGGCTGCCGGTCGACGCGGGTGGTCGCGTGCGTCCGCAGGACGTGGCGGATGCGATCACGCCCGAGACGACGCTCGTGTCCATCATGACGGCGAACAACGAAACCGGTACCACCCAGCCGATCCGCGAGATCAGCGCGATCTGCCGCGAGCGCGGTGTCCTTTTGCACAGCGACGCGATTCAATCTTTCGGCAAGGAACCGCTCGATACGCGCGAGTTCGATGCACTCTCACTCGCCGCGCATAAGTTTTACGGCCCCAAGGGTGCGGGCGCATTGTATCTGCGCACCGGCTTGTCAATCGAACGATTGCAACACGGCGGCTCGCATGAAAACGAGCGCCGGCCCGGCACGGAGAATACCGCGGCGATCGTCGGCATGACGCGCGCGGCGGAACTCGCGCTGGCCACGATGGAGAGCGAACGTCCGCGGCAGGCGGCGCTGCGCGATCAGCTTTGGGACGGCATTCGCGAGGCGTTGCCGACGGCGGTGCGCAACGGCGATCCCGAGCACTGCCTCGCCAATACTTTGAACGTGAGCTTCCCCGGTCTCGACGGCGAGGGGTTGCTCATCAATCTCGATCTCGCAGGCATCTGCGCCTCGAGCGGCTCCGCCTGCATGGTCGGCTCGATCATGCCCTCGCACGTGCTGCTGCGCCATGGGTGTGGCGCCGGAACTCGCGCGCTCGACCGTTCGCTTTTCACTCGGCAAGGAAAACACCACAAACGAAATCACTACTACGATCGCCCGCCTGCCAGCGATCTTCTCCCGCCTGCAAACTGCCACCGCATGAGTCTTGGACGCCAATTCGACTATCTCACCCGTTTAATCTCGACCCGGCACAAGAAGCCTCTCCCCCTAGAAAAACAACCTGAGCTACCAGCGACACCGAACCGTGATGCCGCGATGGAAGCCAAAGCCCGCGAATTATTACGGGATGTAGATTGCCCGACGCTCTCGCAGCGGGTGATCGTGCGCTGGAATCCGCGCATGCGCAGCACCGCGGGCACGGCGCTGGTGTCGAAGTCATTGATCACGCTCAACCCGCGTCTCCGGGCATTTGGTGAAGTCGAAGTGGACCGCACGCTGCGGCACGAACTCGCGCATTTGCTCGCGCATCATCGCGCGGGACGCCGGCACATCGATCCCCACGGTCCCGAGTGGCAGCAGGCCTGCCGCGATCTTGGCCTGCACGATGAGAAGCGCTGCCATACGCTCGCCCTGCCCCGCCGGGAACTGGCCGCCCGGCATTTCTATCGCTGCCCCGCATGCACTCAGGAGATCAAGCGCGTGCGACCTTTCGGTCGCAAGACGGCGTGCCTCGATTGTTGCCGCCGGCACAATCGCGGGCAATACGACGAGCGGTTCCGCTTTTTAAAAGTCCCCGGGCCGGCGAAGTAGAGTTTCACCAAAGCAGAACCGGGCGGCATGTCCCGTGACACACCGCCCGGTTGCTAAAGGCAATGGATGCTTCGTGGCCTACTTCGGAGCCCCGGCGCCATTACCGTTGCCACGGGCAGCGCGACGCTTCTCCATCATCTCCTGGAATTTCGCCTTCTGGTCGGGCGTCAGCACCGCGACGATCTCTTCCATCTGGTTTTTGATCAGTTCGCGGAATTTGGCTTTGTCGTCGTCCGTCAGGTTCTCGCGACCCTTGGCCATGAGTTCTTTCATCTGCGGGGCGTCTTTTTCATAGATCGCCTTGATCTTGTCCTGCTGCTCCTGCGAGAGGCCCAGCTCTTCGGTCATGCGCTTCAGGCGCTCCTCAGGAGTCATGCGGGCACCGCCTCCTTTGCCAGCGGCAGGGGCCTTGGAGCTATCGGCGGGCGCTTTGTCGCCGCCCGGTGGCTTGGGTGGAACGGCGGCATCATCCGCCCGGAGGAGGGACGGCACAGCGCAGAGACTGGCCACGGCAAGGGAGAGAACAGCGAGATGCTTTTTCATTGTGGCACAGGAACCCCTGCCCCGACACAGAGTTGCGCGTTTGTTTAAAGAAACCGGCCGGGCAACTTCGCGATTTCACGAGGTCTCTCCTTAAAAAAGAAAGAGGACACGGCTTGCGACCGTGTCCTTTTCTTCAAGAATTCGACTATTGCGATGATTACTTCGCGGTTTTCTCCTCGATGTATTTCACCACGTCACCGACCGTCTGGAGCTTTTCTGCGTCCTCGTCGGGCACTTCCACGGAGAACTCCTCCTCGAACGCCATGACCAGCTCGACAGTATCCAGGGAATCGGCGCCGAGATCTTCGATGAAAGACGCGCTCGGGGTGACTTGTTCAGGATTCACGCCGAGTTGTTCGACGATGATGTCCTTCACTTTTTCTTCGATCGTTTTGTCTGCCATAAAAGGGATAGTGCTTGCGGTTGGTTGGGTTGTATTCGGGGCATGCTTTAAGGACGGCTCAGAGGATTGGCAACAACTAATTCCGACTTTTTTCCGACGTAATTCAATCGTCAAAAATCAACGCTGGCGTCTATACGCTGGCACCGTTAAGTAACGACCACATGAGCGATTCGCCACTGGAACTCGATTTGAAATTTCTACCTGACTGGGTCAAAGAAGCCCCAGCGACCAATCGCTATGCCGATTATCAAGGCGAAGCGGAGGGCCGCTTCCCGCGTTCGCGCGACGACCGCGGCCCTCGCGGCCCCCGCCCCGGAGGGCGCGGACCCGGTGCTCCGCGACGGGATGACGACCGCCGCGGACCGCGGAGCGATCGACCCGGAGATAATCGCGGACGTGGACCGCGTCCCGGTGGAGACCGGCCGCGCGACGGCCGTTCCGAACGGCGCCCCGGTGGCAAACCCCAAGGCTACGGCCCACGCGACGACGCCCGCCCGCCCCGCGAGGCACCGCGCCCGGCGCCAGCGCAGCTGAAGATCGAATTCATTCCGGAGCCGAATGCGGGCAGCGGCATCGCCAAGCAGATCAAGGCCAGCGGCCGAGCCTACGCCGTCTTCAGCACCAGCAAGCTCTTCCTCGAGCGTCCCGAGCGCCATCGCGTGCGGGTGACCTCCTCCGACCCGGCGGTTCCGCTTTTCCAGATCGGCGATGGCCCGATCTCCTTCGATCGCGCTTCGGTGGAGCGCAATGCCTTCTTCGGCGCGAAGACCGAGTATTACACCGAGGAAACGGTGCAAGGCGAACCCATCAAGGGCAATTTCTCCAATGTCGCCCGGGTCCGCACCACCGGCGCCCTGCTCGGACCGACGAACTACCACGGCTATCAACCTGCGCTGCGCAAGCTCTATGAAGAGCGCTTCAGCCGCCGCATGCCGTTCCCGGAATTCCAACAGTACGAGATTGAAATCGTGAGCGATGAACAGGCTGTCGCCGACTGGAAGGAACAGGCGCGCACCAGCACCACCTTCACCACCACCAAGGAAGCGGAGCCGGTCACCTTCAAGACGGCCTTCGACACCGAACAGCATTTCCGCAAACACTACCTCCCGCAGATCGTGAAGAGCGGGGCAGACGCTGGAATGCAGCGGACAGGCGAGCCGCTCAGCCGCGGACCGCTTTGTCGCCCGGCGCCGTGCGCGCCGCGTGGGGAAAAGGAAAGCCACTTCCCGCAGCAGATCGTCAATGGATTGCGCCCCTACTTCATGGAAGCCGGGCTGCACTTCTTCAAACACCGCAAGCGCGTGCTCTACGTCTCTGCCACGAAGCCGGTGCGGCATCCGATCGGACAGGTTTTCTCCGATGGCATCTCGTCGATCCTGAAGACCGTCGAAGCCACGCCACGTCTCAAGCGCCCCGATCTGGCCGTGAAAATTCTCGGCGACCTGCACGACGCCCCGGAAGCCGCGGCGCGGAAGGAGCAACTGGCCAGCGACCTGCACTACTTGATTCATTCCGGTCACGTCATCGAATTCTCGAATGGCATGCTGGAACTGCCGCTGGCACCGCACGATAAGAATGCGAATGCGCCGGCGGGTGCGGCCAAACCAGTCTCGAGCGAAAGCGCGGTGAGCGGTGAGGATGAATCTTCCATCACGGAAGCCGGTGAATCTGAGCCCGATTTGGCCGCTGAAGCGGAACCGGAACCCTCGTCCGAGGCGCATTCCGACGCTTCCGCCGAAGTCCACGCTTCCGTCCCGGCTGAACCCATTTCGTCGGAATCCGTTTCTACCGAGACGATTGAAGTGCCATCCGCACCGATCGAGGCCTGCGAACCGCCGCCGGAATCCATGTCGACGGTGCAGCACCCGGCGCCCGCGGCGGAGCCCGAGCACTCCGCGGAACCCAGCACCACGCTGTAGGTTTTGCCAGGAATTCCACGGCGATGGGCGTGCTCGTCTCGCCCATCACCGCTACTTAACGAATTGGAAATGGCTGGCGGACTGACGCTTGCGTTTTGGAGTGCGGCGCTGCTGCGCCGCTTTTGAACGTGCCGGCAATGAGGGCGCACGCTCTGAATTGAACGCTATTGTCTAAAAGCGGCGCAGCGGCGCCGCACTCCGAAACGCTGTCGCGGCACACCTCGCGCAGGGTAAATCGTAACCGCTGCCTGATGCGCAGCTGGAGGTGCCGCATGAGGCCCTCCCGCTGCGGCGCCAACGGAGCACTCCCGCCGGCTCCGATGCGGAGACGCACTCCGACCTACAGCTTCTTATGTTTGCCCGCGGGTGTCGCCGCCGGCATGATGCCAGTTTTGGGATCCGGGGTAGCGGCCGGAAGCGTATTGCTGGCCGTGATCGTCACCGATTTCCGCAACTGCTCAAAATTCGGGAAGAACGCCTCGATCGTGTAGGTCTGGCCCACCACCATGTCACGGGTCTGGATCGTGGCCTTGTATTCCAGCCGCTCCTGGGGATTGATCGTCACCACCGTCGGCTCGTTGTTGAAAGCCTGATCTTCCGACCACTGCTCGATGGTCTTGCCCTCCTTCGATTTCACCAGCACCTCGATCCGCTGTGAGGTCGGGAACTCGAGCTGCCTGATCTTTCTCCCCTCGTTGGCCAGCGTCACGGTCACCTTCACCTGCTTGGTCTCGGGCAGGACGACGTGGGCCGGCTCGGCCACTACTCCCATATCCAGCCCCATGAATCCCGTTGCGCTCGTATTTGGGAGCTGATCCTTCGCCAGGCCAAAGGTCTTCATCCAGCGTTTCAGGATGGTCGGCTTCGGCGTCGGCGTGGGCGTGACGGCCGGACGATCATCCGCAGCAAGGAGGGCCAAAGGCAAAGCCGTAGAGAGAAGGAGGATCGAGACGCGGAATTTCATCGCCCTCCTTTAGCTGGACGCTGCATGGTTGGCAAATGGCTTCCCTTGCCCCCACCCTTTCCTCGTCGACGAAAATGAAGACCTCTCTCCTGTGCGTTTTGCTCGGCCTCTTCACCTTGGGCATGGGCGGCAAGCCTCCCGTGGCCATCCGCTTTTACGTGGAGGGCAATCGTCAGGACACCGAGACTTTCTCCAGTCCGGTCCATCTTGAGAATCCGCCACGCGACGCCTTCATCGAAAAGATTCCGGTCATCAACGAGCGCATGATTCGCGCGATCTACCCTTTCCAAGCCGCCAACGGCACCTGGGGTTGCTCATTCAAGCTCGATGAAGACGGGCGGATCAGCCTCGACACGTTCAGCGGTTCCCGGCGGGGCAGCTCCGTAGTCGCGATGCTCAGCACCCAGAAGCACACGCGCAAGGTCATCGATATGGTCATCGACAAGCAAATCAGCGATGGCGTCATCACGATTCCTTACGGTCTGACTGAACTCGAGATCTCTTTCCTCACCAAAGAGTTCCCCGTGCTCGGCCAGAGCAAGAACAAGAAGAAGAAAAAGGAGACGCCTTCCGAAGAGCATCCGGCTTCTCCCGAATCTTAAGCTCAAACGCCCTATCCTGAGCGACGAACCGCGATCCATCTGGATTGATCGCGGTCGCCGCATTCTGCAGTATCCAGCACTCGATTCGTGTCCGAATATCTTCCTCTCCTTGGCGCCGTCGCCCCGGTCTTCATCATCATTGCGGCGGGTTGGATCATCCGGCGCATTGGTTGGCTGAACGAAGAGGCGGATGCGACGCTGCTGCGGGTCATCGTTAACCTGCTCTACCCGTGCCTCATCATCGACACGGTCCTCGGGAATCCCGCGCTGGAGAAAGCCGGCAACGTGCTCCTCGCGCCGGTCGTCGGTTTTGGCACCGTCGTTCTCGGTTACGCCATTTGCTGGTTTGCCGCGCCGCTCTTCGATGCCCATGAGCCGCGCGCGCGCCGGACCTTCGCGTTTACCACCGGCATCTACAATTACGGCTATCTCGCGTTGCCGATCGCGCAGACGCGTTTCGGCAAGGACACGAGCGCGGTGCTCTTCATCCACAATGTCGGCGTGGAAATCGCCCTGTGGACCATCGGAATCATGGTCATCTCCGGCGTGGTGCATCGCGGCGGCTGGCGTCACGTGATCAATGGCCCGTTCATCGCCATCCTCGGCGCGGGCGCTCTCCATTTTGCCGGCGCACGTTGGTGGATGCCTTCCGTGGTGATGGACGCCGTTCACCGACTCGGTGCCACCGCTATTCCGCTCGGCGTGCTCCTGACCGGTGCGACGTTTGCCGACCACATGCGCAATCTCTCCGCCGGCGGTCGCATCATGACCAGCATCGGCGCATGCGCGCTACGCCTTGGTCTTCTGCCCGTGCTCATGCTCGCGCTCGCCATCTGGCTGCCCTGTCCCATCGAGTTGCGCCGCGTCATCGTCATTCAAGCGGCGATGCCTTGCGCGATGATCCCGGTCATTCTCGCCAAGCACTACAATGGCGACCCATCGCTGGCCATGCGCTCGGTTCTCTTCACGTCCGTTCTTGGTCTGCTCACCATTCCTTTCTGGCTGCAACTCGGTCTGCGCTGGATCGGATCAATTTGAGATTTCGCGCGTTAGCACTTGAAGCGGGAGCATGGGGCAGAGAATCTATTTTCGTCCGCAGGACGGCAACGATTGCCCGACGCAAAGCGTGACAGTTTTCCAACCAATTAAATCGTATCACCACTATGGCAGTCATTTCACGAGGGCTTGAAGGGATCATCGCCGCGGAAACCCGCATCGGAGACGTGCGCGGGGACGTCGGCCAACTCATCTACTGCGGCTACGACATCAATGAACTTGCCGGCAAGGTCAGTTACGAAGAAATCGTCCACCTCCTCTGGCACAATCGGCTGCCGACTCAAAAGGAACTCGACGCCCTTACCACCGCGCTGCGGGCCGAACGCGAATTGCCCCAAGGCGTGATCGACTGGATCACGAGCGCGCCGAAGACCGCCGCGCCCATCGATATCATGCGCACCGCGGTGAGCATGCTCGGGTGCTACCCCACGGTCCGCCATGATCTCGACATGCCGGAGAGCCACGCCATCGCCATCAAGCTCGTAGCGCAGATCGGCATCGTCGCCGCCTATTTCCATCGTTACCGGACCGGCCAGGATCTTCCGCCAATTCGCAAGGACCTCGGCGAAGCCGCGCACTTCCTGTGGCTCATGACCGGCAAGGAACCGGGCTCCGAAGCGACCCAGACGCTCGACGTTGCTTATGTGCTGCACGCCGAGCACGGCTTCAATGCCAGCACTTTCACCAGCCGCGTCGTCGCCTCCACGCTCAGCGACATGTATTCCGCGATCAGCGCCGCAATCGGCGCACTCAAGGGCCCACTGCACGGCGGCGCCAATGAGGGCGTCATCCACATGCTCCAGGAAATCGGCTCGCTCGACAAAGTCGATGCGTGGATCGAAGAAGCGCTGGCGCAGAAGAAGAAGATCATGGGCATCGGCCACCGCGTCTACAAGGTACTCGACCCGCGCGCCCCGCACCTCAAGGCCATGGCCATCAAGCTCAGCGAAGAACTGGGCGATGCGAAGTGGATTCAGATGAGCGAGCGTATCGCGACGATCATGAAGGAACGCAAGGGCCTCAACGCCAACGTCGATTTCTACTCGGCCACGGTTTACTACTCGCTCGGCGTCCCGACCGATCTCTTCACCCCGATCTTCGCCATCTCTCGCATGAGCGGCTGGACGGCGCACGTCCTCGAGCAGTACGGCGACAACCGCCTCTTCCGCCCGCTGAGCGAATACGCCGGCGCCCCGGTCGGCAAGAAGGTCGTCCCGATTGCCGAACGCTGAAAGACGGAGAACTAAGTCGGCCTTGTTTCGGTTTTGCCCGCGAATGACACAGATGGACGCGAATGAAGTTGGCTTGATTCGCGTCATCTGCGTGATTCGCGGGCTCTTTTTTGGAGCCATCTGGACGGTAAACGCTGAATGAATATTTCTCCGATCGGCTTTGCCGTCATCGGCACCGGCATGATTGCCGAGGTGCATGCGCAAGCCATCAAGGAAACGCCGGAAGCGCGGCTCGTCGCCGTGTGGACCCGCTCGGCCGAAAACCGGAACGCGTTCGCCGCGAAGTTTGGCTGCCGCTCCGCGGAGAGCCTCGAGTCGCTGATTGCCGATCCGGAAATCCGCGCGGTCACGATTGCCACACCGAGCGGCGCTCATGCCGACGTCGCCGTGCCTTTCCTCGAAGCGGGCAAAGCGGTGCTCTGTGAGAAGCCATTGGAAGTTTCGCTCGACGCCGTCGATCGCATCGTCGCTGCTGCCGAACGCGGTGGTGGCACGCTCGCCGGTGTTTTCCAAATGCGACTGCAGCGCGCCGCGCAGACGGTGAAGCAGGCCGTGGAGACAGGACGCTTCGGCCGGCTCGTTTCGTGCAGTGCTTACATCAAGTGGTGGCGCTCGGACGAATACTACTCGTCCTCCTCGTGGAAAGGTTCCTACAAGCTCGACGGCGGTGGTGCACTCATCAATCAAGGCATTCATGCGGTGGATCTGTTGCAGTGGATTGCCGGGTTGCCGGAGGAAGTCAGCGCCTTCGCTGCCAAACTTTCTCACACGATGATCGAAGCCGAGGACACCGTCGCCGCCACCCTGCGCTATGCGCACGGCGGACTCGGCGTAATCGAAGCGGCAACCTCTGCCTGGCCGGGCGATGATGTGCGGATCGAGATCGTCGGCGACCGCGGCTCAGCGACATTGATCAATGACCGACTGGTGCGCTGGGTCTTCGCCGATCCTCAACCCGAGGATGAGAGCATCCGCGCCGAGCTCTCCCAAGGCACGCTCAAGGTCGGCAGCGGCGATCCCCGTGGCATGAGCTGGGACGGCCACCGCGTGCTCGTCGGCGACCTCAGTCGCGCCCTTCTCGAAGGCCGGCCACCGATGATCCCCGGCGGCGAAGCGCGACGGGCGGTGCAGTTGGTGCTGGCGATCTACGAGTCGGCCAGGACAGGGCGGACCGTGCGGCTTTGAAGTTGCACGACCACCGAGGTCGCTGAGTTTTAGTGCTTAAGTGCTTAGTAGGAGAACCGCAACGCGTGAACGCGTGATCTCTACTAAGAACTGAGCACTAAGTACTAAGCACTTGAATCTTAGCGACTACAACGCCGCCGAGATCTTCACGATCTCGGCAAAGTCCCGGGCAACCAGGCTGGCGCCACCGACGAGCGCGCCGTCGATGTCCGGCTGGCCCATGAGCGCGCCGGTGTTGCCGGGCTTCACGCTGCCGCCGTACTGAATGCGCACCTTCTCCGCCGTCGCCGCATCGGAAATCTCCGCGAGCACCTTGCGAATGTAAGCGTGCGCTTCCTGCGCCTGTTCGGGAGTCGCCGTGCGGCCGGTGCCGATGGCCCACACGGGCTCATAAGCGAGAACGACGTCAGCGAGCTCCTTCGCCGGAATGCCGGCGAGGCTGCCGGTCAGCTGCGTGTGGAGCACCTGCTCGACCTGGCCAGCATCGCGCTCAGCAAGCGTCTCACCAATGCACACGATCGGGGTCAACGTCGCCGCGATCGCCGCCTTGGTCTTCTTGTTCACGATCTCGTCGGTCTCGCCGAAGAGCGTGCGGCGCTCACTGTGACCGAGCACGACATAGCGCGCGAACAACTCGCGAATCATCCCCGCGCTGATCTCACCGGTGAAGGCGCCGTTCTTTTCCCAATGCATGTTCTGCGCCCCGGATTTCACGTGCTGCACTTTGCTCAGCCTTTCGGAGACATAAGCAAGCGCGGTGAAGGGCGGGACGATGACGATGTCGATCCGCTTTTCGTCGGCGACTTCGAGGAGGAAACTGTCCAGATAAGACGCCGCGTCGGCGATCGTCTGGTTCATCTTCCAGTTGGCGGCAATGATTTTCTTACGCATGGCAGTAGAGCGTTATTTATCGTTCAGCGCGGCCACGCCGGGCAGGGTTTTGCCTTCGAGCAGTTCGAGCGAGGCGCCGCCGCCGGTCGAGGCGTGGGTGACCTTGTCGATGATCCCGCACTTCTTCGCCGCGGTCGCGGTATCGCCACCTCCGACCACGGTGACCGCGCCCTTCGCCGTCGCCGCCGCGATGGCCTCGGCCATGGCCTTGGTGCCACCCATGAACGGTTCAAATTCGAATACCCCGGGAGGTCCATTCCAGATGATCGTCTTCGCACGGGCGATCACCTCGGAGAACGCCTTGCGGGTCGCCGGGCCGCCGTCCATGCCTTCCCAGCCCGCGGGAATGCCTTCCTTATCCGTCGCCGTCTTGGTATTGGCATCCGGACCAAATTTGTCGCCGCAGATGAAATCCGTGGGCAGATGAATCTTCACGCCCTTCGTGGCCGCCTTGTCAAAAAGCTCCCTGGCGATCTCCGCACCCTTCGGGTCGAAGAGGCTGTTTCCGATCTCCATGCCTTCGAGCACCTTCTTGAAGGTGAAAGCCATGCCGCCGCCGATGATGATCTCGTTGGCCCGGTCGAGGAGGTTGTTGATCAGCGGGATCTTATCCGCGATCTTCGCGCCGCCGAGGATGGCGAGCACCGGGCGCTGCGGATTGTCGAGCACCGCGGCAAAGGCCTCGAGCTCCTTCTGCATGAGAAAGCCGGCTGCCTTGATCGGCAGATCGACGCCGACCACCGACGAGTGCGCACGGTGTGCGGTGCCAAAAGCGTCATTCACATAGATATCGCCGAGCTTCGAAAGGCTGGCGCGGAAGGCCGCGACCTTCGCCGGATCGGCCGTTTCCTTCGTCCCGTCCTCGCGCTTCACCTTCCCCTCTTCCTCGATGTGGAAGCGCAGGTTCTCGAGCAGAATCACTTCACCGGGCTTGAGCGCCGCGGCCGCCGCTTCCACTTCCGCGCCGACGCAGTCGGGCAGGAATTTCACCGGCTTGCCGAGCAGTTCGGCGAGCTTGTCAGCCACCGGCTTGAGCGAAAGCTTTTCCACGCGCTGGCCACCCGGGCGGCCGAGGTGGCTGGCCAGGACGACGGACCCACCCTGGTCGAGAATGTACTGAATGGTCGGCAGGGCCGCGCTGATGCGGGCCGTGTTGGTGATTTCGCCGGTCTTTTTGTCCTGCGGGACATTAAAGTCGACGCGCACAAAGACGCGTTTGCCAGCTAGATCGAGATCGCGAACAGAGAGTTTGGCCATAAAAGTGAGGGGCGAAATGAAGCGCCTTGCAGTGCGAAAAGACAAGCACTTTGCCGGGGGCGAGAGGAAAAGGCCGCCGGGAAGGATTTTGCATGTTTTGCCGGCCTACCACGGCGAGTGTTCCACAGCGTATCCCGGGATCACCTTTGCATCACACAAACTCGGAAACTGTCGACCGGCACTGGCTCTTTCCACTTCTCGCCTTCCGTCCTCATCACTCGCGCATCTTGCCAGTTTCTGGGACGCTGCCGTATGATCCCAGCCAGATTGCCCGATCATGAACGCAAGACCCAAAAGTAAAGGATGGGATATTACGGACGTCGTCATGGTCCCCCTCCAGATTGTTGGAATCTTCGCAACGATGACGTTGCTGCATCGTTTTACGTCGCTCCCATGGTGGGCGGGTGTGTTGCTCGGCATGCTGCTCGGCATGCCGCTGTGCTGGATCGTGTGCGGCCTTTCCTTCTACCTTCTTGATCTTCTAGGTATCGGGCGGAAAAGAAAATAGATGCACACTGCGTTACTCGTCCACGGTGACGCCGAAATGCTGATGAAAGTTTCTTGAGGAGCGCATCTGCATCGCCATCCTGGCGCAACGCAAAATGGATAATAGCCAGATTAGAGACCGCCCCCCTCTCTAAAAGCAACACGCCCGCCACCGGAGAAACCGATGACGGGCGTGAAAAGCTGCTCTTGGGGAGCGGGCCGGGTTACTTGCCGACGATGTACTTCACGAGGTCCACGCAGCGATTGCTGTAGCCCCACTCGTTGTCGTACCAGCTCACAAGCTTGAAGAAGCGGTTGTTTAAGGCGATGCCGCTGCCGGCGTCGAAGATCGAGCTGGCGGGATCGTGGATGAAGTCGCTCGAGACAACTTCGTCTTCGGTATAGGCGAGGATGCCCTTCAGATACGTCTCGCTGGCTTTCTTCATCGCGGCCTTGATTTCGTCGTAGCTGGTCTCCTTCACGGTCTTCACCGTGAGGTCGACCACCGAGACGGTCGGCGTCGGCACGCGGAAGGACATGCCGGTGAGCTTGCCCTTCACTTCCGGAATCGCCAGACCCACGGCCTTGGCGGCGCCGGTGGTCGATGGGATGATGTTGATCGCCGCGCTGCGGCCGCCCTTCCAGTCCTTCTTCGACGGACCGTCCACGGTCTTCTGGGTGGCGGTGTAGCTGTGGACGGTGGTCATGAGACCTTCTTCCACGCCGAAGCCTTCCTTCAGGAGCACGTGCACGACCGGCGCGAGGCAGTTCGTGGTGCAGCTGGCGTTCGAAATGATGTGGTGCTTGGAAGCATCATACTTCTCGTGGTTCACGCCCATGACCACGGTGATGTCTTCATTCTTCGCCGGGGCGCTGATGATGACCTTCTTGGCGCCAGCGGCAAGGTGGCCCTTGGCCTTCTCGGCGTCGGTGAAGAGACCGGTCGATTCAATGACGATTTCCACGCCGAGTTCCTTCCAGGGCAACGCGGCCGGGCCTTCTTTCACCGCGAGGCACTTGATCTCGTGTCCGTCGACCACGAGGATATCGTCTTCGGCGAGTTCCGGCTTGGATTTTTTGCTGTAGACTTCCTCCTTCGCACGACCCTGCGTAGAGTCATATTTCACGAGATAAGCGAGATTGTCCGCGGGCACGAGGTCGTTCACAGCGACGACTTCGATTTCTTTGCCCAGGAGGCCCTGGTCGCAAATAGCGCGAAAAACGAGCCGCCCGATGCGGCCAAAGCCATTAATACCGATTTTGATCATATTTTCTTGGTGGTGGTTTGTAGTGCGAATTCGGAAAAAACCGCAGGACACTAAAACGAGCACTCCGCGGAGCGTCAAACAATCATTCGGTCATAAGGACTCTGTGAAATACGTGGCCGCCGCCTTTGCGGGTCCTTCTGAGCGCCGTGAAGAGAGTGTAACGCTTCCACTACATAATTCCACCAGTGTGCCTCTACGGACTACTCCCTTCGAAAATGGCGGCTTATCCGCCCGGTTTTGGAATGCACACTGCTAATTTGACGTGAAGAAACCTGCGGCTAATGTCCGCCCTTCGCCTTCGCCGAATCCATGATGAAATTCCACCTGCCTATCCTGTTGGCCGTTTTGCTTTCCACCGCGGCCGTCGCTTCCGCTGACGAATCGCTCTTGGACAAATCGAAGACGCGCGAACTGTCGACTGGGGAACAGGGGATGTTTGGGCCGAAATCGCACGGGCTGCACTACGACCCGCGCATGATCCGCGCCGCGCAGATCGCCCGGCAGCGCGCGCATCCGCACATGACGTGGCATTGCTGGGCCTACGTGAAGGACGCGCTGGTGGCCGCCGATGTCATCAAAAGCCGCCCGACCAGCGCCTGGGCGCGTGAAGCCGGTGACGAACTCACTCGCAACTACGGTTTCAAGGAGCTTTCCATCAAGAACCCTTACAAGGCTCCGGTCGGCGCAGTCATCGTTTACGGCGGACCGGATGCTGGCCACGTCGAGATTCGCACGGAAAGCGGTTTCGTGAGCGATTTCGTTTCGCCCTCGGCCTACCCGCGGCCGGTGATTGGGATTTACGTCAAGCCGGCGTAAGGAAAGAGGGTGCTCTTTTATCCTTAATCCTTTTCCGGCCGGGAGGAGATTAAGGATTAACGATCAAAGATTAAGGATTAAGGAAGAGTCGCGCTTCGCGCCTGTGGAGGATTATTTCCCCTGCACGAACGCCACGCACACCGGGGCGCCGACGCGGACACGCTGGGCGGTCGGGGTGAGTTTGCCGGTGTAGCTGTTCACGCGGTAGACGAAGATATCGTTGGAATCCTGGTTCGCGGCGAGCAGCCAGCGACCGGTCGGATCGAAGGCAAAATTGCGCGGGGTCTTACCCTTCGTGGACGCGTGCTCGACGAACGAGAGGCGGCCGTTTTCACCGACGGCAAAGACCGCAATGCTGTTGTGTCCGCGATTGGAGGCGTAGAGGAAATGGCCATTCGGATGCAGGGCGATCTCGGCCGTGGTGTTTTGTCCCGAGAAGTCCTTGGGCAGCGTGGGCACGGTCTGGATCGTGTGCATCGTCCCGCCCTCTTTGTCCCAGCGGAGCACCGTCACGGTGTTACCCATTTCATTGACGAGATAGGCGAAACCACGCGGGTCCAATACGAGATGCCGCGGACCAGAGCCCGGCGCGATCTTCGCGGCCGGTGTCTTGACTGGCGTGAGCGTGCCTTTTTCCTCATTGAAGCGGTAGCGCTCGATGTGGTCGTTCCCCAGGTCGCAGGAATAGATGAAGTTGTTTGCCGGACCGGGATAAATACTGTGCGCATGCGGGCCTTCCTGCCGGTCCTTATTCACCCCGCCGCCGTGCTGCTGCTGGAAACTCGCGACGGGAGCGAGCGCGCCATTGCGCTGCACGGGCAGGGACGCAACGGAACCGGAGGTGTAATTCGCAACGAAGAGGAAGCGATGCGTCTGATCCAGCGAAAGATGGCACGGGTCCGCCCCCTTCGCGCTTTGCTGGCTGAGCAGTTGCAACTGACCGTCCGGCGCAATGCGGAATGCGCTTACCTTCCCCTCCGGCCCCTCGTTCACCGAATAAACCCAGCGCCGATTCGGGTGAATGATGACCCACGAAGGACTCACCGTTTTCACCGCGAGCTGCCCCGGCGAGACCGCACCGCTCTTTTCGTCGAATTGAAAACGGTAGATGCCCTTGCTGCCGAAGAATTTCGTGTAGGTGCCGACGTAAAAGTCCTCCGTCGCCAAACCAGTCGAGGCAAAAAGTGCGAGAACACCAACAGCGCTAGCGAGAGAGGGGAATTTCATGGGGCGGGAGTGTTCGCGGTTTGCGGGCGAGGCTCAAGCCTGCAGATTGCGGCTGAGTCTTAATCTTAATCTTACTCGTAATCTTAATCCTGACGCGGGCGCAGAGGGATTAAGATTAAGATTACGAGTAAGATTAAGAAGCTCCTTCCTCCCATCTCTCTCCCTCCACAGAGCACAGACCGCCGCTACAGCGCCGCCCCCTTCCCGCACGTGAACCACGCGCCCTACACCGCCGCCGGCTGCGCCGGGAAGATCTCCTGCAATTTCTCGCGCAGCGTCGGGAAGGTGAACGGCTTTTGAATGAACCCCGCCAGCCCTTTGCCGGTAAAACGCGCGATCGCCTCCTGCTCGTTGAAGCCGCTCATCAAGAGCACCCGGGCGCTCGGCCGCAATTCGCGGATGAGCCGGAACGCTTCGTCGCCATCCATGTGCGGCATGGTGAGGTCGAGCATGATGAGCGTATACCCATCGGGATCGGCGCTGAATTCCTCGACGCCCGTCCGCCCGTGATCCGCGAGCTTCGTGGTGAAACCACACGCTTCGAGCATGCGCGCGGTAGTCACGCGCACGGTTTCTTCGTCATCCACCACCAGCACGCGGCCGGAACCCGTCCAACCCTCCGTCCCCGGCATCGCCGCGGTCAGTTCCTCGGCCACACCCTCGGCGCACGGCAGCAGGATTTTAAACGTCGTCCCCCACCCTTCTTCGCTGAAGACTTTCAGCGCACCATTGTGCCCGCGCACGATGCCGAGCACGGCGGCGAGACCCAGACCGCGGCCCGTAAACTTGGTCGTGAAAAACGGATCGAAAATCTTCTCCAGTACTTCCTGCGACATGCCGCCGCCGTTGTCGCTGATCTCCAGCGAGACGTAATCGCCCTCCGGCAAATCGCGCGCGAAGAAGGCCCCGGAGAGATAAGCACGATCGGCCCGCGTGAGGCCGGTGGTGATGCCGATGAAACCGCTCTTGTCGCTGATTGCCTCGGAGGCGTTGATCACCAGATTCATCACTACCTGGCGCAATTGTGTCGCGTCGCCCAGCACCACGGGCAGGCCGGGCGAGAGGTTGAACTTCATCACCGCGCGTTTGCTGATCGAGACCTGGAGCAGCCGCGTCGTGTCCTCGATGAGCGCATTGATATCGAGGCGATTGACGACGAATCGCCCCTTCCCGGAGTAAGCCAGCATCTGCTTGCACAGATCCGCCGCGCGCGCCGCCGCGGCCTCGATCTGCTGCAGATACGGCTGCACCGGCGAATCCTCCGGCAGATCCATGCGCGCCAGGCTGGCGTTGCCGAGCACGCCGGTGAGCAGGTTGTTGAAATCGTGAGCAATACCGCCGGCGAGCACGCCGAGGCTCTCCAGCTTTTGCGATTCCTGGAGCTTCCGTTCGAGCAATTGCTTTTCTGTCGTCGCTTTCTTGTTCAATTGCTCCGCGAGCACGCGATCCGTCACATCCTGGACGAGCGAAAGGATGGAGACCGTCTTGCCGGCGACATCGTGCAGCACGGAGTTTTGCCACGAGCAGTGCAGGATGCGCCCGAGCTTGGTGAGGTTGCGATACTGGCAGGTATTGCGGTAGTCGGTGCCATCGAGCAGGCGCTGCACGATCTCTCCAACGCGCTCCATTTCATCCGGATAGACGAACGGCCAATCGCCGAGGTGCTTGCCCACGACTTCATCCGCCCGCCAGCCAAACATGTGCTCCGCCTGCCCAGCCCAACGCGTGACGCGAAAATCCGGCCCCCACTCCACGACGGCCAGCGGCGAATTCTCCACGTGATCGATGAGGCGCAACTGGGCGGCGCGCAACTCCTCGGTAGCACGCTTCACGTCGGTGACGTTGCGCGCGATCCCCACGAGTCCGATCACCTCGCCCGATTCATCCTGCAGCGGAAACTTCGAGGTCAGAAACCAGCCGCGTTCCCCCATCGGGGTCTCGAACGGTTCCTCGCGATTGATGACCGCCTTGCCCGTCTTCACCACCTCCATGTCGTCCGCGTAATAGATGTCCGCGTGCGCTTTCAGGCCGGGTAATTCGAAAACATCGTGACCGATCGCCGGCCCTTGATTTGGAACCTCGAACATCTTGAGGTCCGCGGCGTTGCGCAGCAGGTAGCGGCCTTCGCGGTCCTTGCAGAAAATCGGATCGGGCACGGCATCGATCAACTTGCGCAGCAGGAACCGCTCGTCGCGCAATTGCTGGTTCACCGCCAGCGTCGTCGGGGTCGCCTCGAGAATCGGTTCCTCCTCCACCGCGGCGGATTCGGGCGCGACCGGTTCCGCATGCAGGAAAAGGGTGCCGCGGGTATTTCCATCCGAATCGAGCAGTGGAATGCCGACGACCTCACACATGGCGGCCGTGCCGTCCTTGCGAACAAACTGCACGGTGCCATTCCACCGGCCCACTTGCTGCACGATTGCCCCGAGCGTGCCATCCGTCCCCGAAGCCGCCATCGGCCGATGCACCGCGTGCAAAGGCTGGCCAAGCACCTCTCCGCGCGACCACCCGAAAGACCGCTCGGCGCCGGCATTCCAGTCGAGAATCGTGTCATCCTCCGCCGTCACCACGAGCGCTTCGTAAATGTGATCGAAGACCAACGCCCGCCACAAAAGAGCATCGAATGAACCTTGATGTGGATCTGGCTGGCTCATGCGCTGGGGGAGTGGCAACCAGTCTACAGGTAGCGCCTTGTTTGGCCAGCCTCGAAGTGACGGACTATCCTCTGCGCAGGCTAATTGCGGATCTGCCCGGTGCCGCGCAGTAGGTATTTATACGTGGTCAGTTCTTCCAGGGCCATCGGCCCGCGCGCGTGCAGTTTATCAGTCGAGATGCCGATCTCCGCGCCGAAGCCGAATTCACCGCCATCAGTGAAACGCGTGGACGCGTTCCAATACACTGTGGCGCTGTCCACCTCGGCGAGGAACCGTTCGGCGGTTTGCTCATTGGCCGTGACGATGCCATCGCTGTGATGCGAGCCGTTGAGCTCGATGTGATCGATCGCCTCGCCCACGCCGCCCACGACTTTCGAGGCGATGATCAGGTCGAGAAATTCCGTGCGGTAATCTTCGGGCGTCGCCGCTTTCGCCTTGTCGCCGAGCGCGGCGCGCGTGGCATCGTCGCCGCGAATCTCCACATTGCGCTCGAGCAGCGCCTTGCCGGTGGTGGCGAAAAATTGGTCCGCGATGTCACGATGCACGAGCACCGTCTCGATGGCGTTGCACACACCGGGGCGCTGGCACTTGGCGTTGAGCACGATGTTCTCCGCCATGGCGAGGTCGGCTTCCTTGTCGACGTAGATGATGCAGATGCCGTCGTAGTGCTTGATGACCGGCATGCGCGCGTGGCTGACCACGGTCTCGATGAGCCCCTTGCCGCCGCGCGGCACGATGACGTCGAGATACTTGTCCATCGCGCAGAGATGCTTCACCGCTTCGCGATCGGTGGTGGGGATGAGCAGCACGCTATCCTCGGGCAGGCCGGCTTTGGCCGCGCCGCGACTGAGGGCGGCGGCGATGGCGACATTCGAATGGATCGATTCGCTACCGCCGCGCAAAATGGTGGCGTTGCCGGTCTTCGTACAAAGCACGGCGGCGTCGCTGGTCACGTTCGGACGGGATTCGTAGATGATGCCCACCACGCCGATCGGCACGCGGACTTTCGAGATGCGCAGGCCATTGGGGCGCGTCCAGTCGCGGATCTGCTCACCCACGGGATCGGGCAGCGCGGCCACCTGGCGAATGCCGTCGGCCATGGCTTCGAGACGCTTGGTATCGAGCGTCAGGCGGTCGATCATCGCCTTGGAAAGGCCTTCGGCCGTGGCCTTGGCGACGTCCTTCGCATTGGCCTCGAGAATCGACGGCGCCGCGGCGACGATTTCATCCGCCATGGCCAGCAGGCCTTGATTCTTCTGCTCCGCGCTGGTACGCGCGAGGACACGCGCCGCGGCACGAGCGCGGCGGCCAAAGTCTTCGATCTGCGATTTCAGGTCCGTCATGTGAGTCGGGAATCTCCTACAAGGTTCGGGCTTTGGCAACGAAGCGCGTGCCAACGGCCTTGCCGGCGGCGATTTCCGGGATACGCCCCGGGCAGCGCCCTCCAGCGATATAAGTGGTGATCCCGGCTTCCACCGCAACCTTCACCGCCTGAAGCTTGGAGGCCATGCCGCCCACGGAAAACTTGCCTTTCTCGGGCTTCACGAGCTCGAAGACTTTCTCGATGTCCTTCACCGCGCGCACGGTCTCGCCCTTCGCGTCGAGCAGGCCATCCACGCTGGTCATGAGGATGAGCATGTCCGCCTCGACCAGCACGGCGACTTCGGCCGAGAGCTTGTCGTTGTCGCCAAATTTGCCGAACTCATCAACCGCCACGGAGTCGTTTTCATTGACGATCGGGACCACACCTCGCTGCTGGAAAAGGCGGGTGAAAGTGTTGCGCGCATTGGCGTGGCTCACCCGGCTGTCGAGGTCGCGGTAGGTGAGAAGCAACTGGGCGACGACCAGCTTGTGCTTCACAAACATCTTGCCGTAGAGCTGCATGAGCTTCGACTGGCCGATGGCCGCGCAGGCTTGTTTACCAGGCAAATCCTCCGGCCGTTCCCTTAGGCCGAGTTCCGCGAGCCCCGCGGCAACGGCGCCGCTCGAGACGACGATCACTTCATGCCCCGCCTCAACGAGCGCGGCAATTTCCGCACAGAGCCGGCGAAACTGGGGCGCGTCCAGCGACGTGCCCTGGGCATTCGCCAGGATGCCGGAGCCGAACTTGATCACGATGCGTTTGCGCTTTTTTGCCATGAGGAAAAGGAGCGGGAGTGTAAAGCGCTCGCGCTGGCTCTCAAGCGGAAAGGCTCAAGGAGGCGGAGCTCTTAATCTTAATCGTAATCTTACTCTTAATCCCTCTGACGGCTGGAGAGCGGGATTAAGATTAAGAGTAAGATTACGATTAAGAGAAGAAGATGAGGCTTCCCGTCTTTCGACGGCCCTCGTTAAACTCCCCGCATGAGCGATCTCAGCCTTCGACTTTCCCAAGCAGTTTCCGCCGGTAGCCTTTTGGCCAGCAGCGCCAAAAACATCGAGCAACTCCTCGCCCGGGGCAGTTCGCCAACCTATGCGCAGAGCGTGGAGGAACTGGTCACAAAGGGCGCGTGGGAGGAGCTCAACGACCGCTTTTTCAAGACGCTGGCCTTTGGTACCGGCGGCCTGCGTGGACGGACCATCGGCAAGATCGTGACCGCCGCCGAGCAGGGCGAACCGCAGCCGCTCGGCCGTCCGCAGCGCCCGTGCGTAGGCACGAACGCGATGAACTACTACAACATCAGCCGCGCCACACAGGGGCTGATCGCGTATGCGAAGGAATGGTTCGCGAAGAACAACCTGCCGGGCCGGCCGAGCATCGTCATCGCACACGACACGCGGCACTTTTCCAAGGACTTCACGGAACTCACCGCCAAGGTGGCCGCGGAAAATGGCGTGGACGTCTTCATTTTCGCCGGGCCGCGCTCCACGCCGCAGCTCAGCTTCACCGTGCGTATGGTGAAGGCCAGCGCCGGCATCGTCATCACTGCCAGCCACAATCCGCCGCACGACAACGGCTACAAGGTTTACTTCAGCGACGGCGCGCAGGTCGTGGAACCGCACGCCAGCGGGATCATCGCCAAGGTCAATGCCGTGGAGAGCGACGTCTATCAACCGGTCGCCGCGGATCAGCAGGGCCAGATCACCGTACTCGGCAAGGAGGCCGATGATGCCTACATGGCGCGGCTCGAGACGCTGGTGCTGGATCGCCCGATGGTTGCCGACGCCGCGCGCAGCGGCTTGAAGATCGTTTTCACCTCGATCCACGGCACCGGCGGCATCATCATCAAGCCGATGCTCGATCGCCTCGGTTTCCGTTACCTCACCGTCGCAGAGCAGGAAGTGGAGGATGGCCGTTTCCCGACGGTGAAATCGCCAAACCCCGAGAATGCCGAAGCGCTCGCCCAGGCGACCGCGCTGGCGGAGAAGGAATCGGCCGATCTCGTCATCGCGACCGATCCGGATTGCGACCGCATGGGCGTGGCCGCACGCAACAGCAGCGGCCAGATGGAATTGCTCACCGGCAACCAGATCGGTTCGCTCATGGCCTACTATCGCGTGCAAAAGCTGCTCGCCAACGGCGTCATCACCCCGGCCAACGCCAGCCGTTGCGTGATCGTGAAAACGCTCGTGACGACCGACCTGCAAAAGGCCATCGCGGAAAAGCACGGGCTGCGCTGTGTCGAGACGCTCACCGGTTTCAAATACATCGGCGAAAAGCTCGGCAAATATGAAGCCGCGCTGCCGGCGTCGGAGCGTGTGAAGTATCGCGACCTCTCCGAGCTCGAGACGCGCAACCTGCGCCTCACGCACAGCAGCTATTACGTGTGCGGCGGCGAGGAAAGCTACGGCTATAGCGCGGCGGATTTCGTGCGCGACAAGGATGGCAACGGCGCGACGGTCGTCTTCGCTGAAGTCGCCGCGTATGCGAAATCGCGCGGGCTCACGCTCGTCGATCTGCTCGACGAGGTGTATTCGACCTACGGCTTCTATCTCGAAAAGAATGGCTCGCTGACCTTCGAAGGCGCGGATGGCGCGGCGAAGATCCAGCGTCTCGTGGAATCTTACGCCGGGCAACCGCCGGCCAACGCCGATGGCAGCGCGGTGACTGGCACGCGCAATTTCGCCACGGAGACTTTCAAGGACGTGGAAGGCGACACCATTCCGAAGGAAAAGATGCTGATGATCGACCTCGCCGACGGCCGGCGCGTGGCCGTGCGTCCTTCCGGCACCGAGCCGAAGATCAAGTTCTACATGTATGCCCGGCGGTCACCGGCGGCCGGCCAGGCATTCACCAGCGCGGAACTCGCATCGATCAAGGCCGAGGTGAAGGCATCGCTCGAACGCCTCTGGACCTGGGTGCAGGCGGATGTCGACCAGCGTCTTCGGTAACTAATGGAGGTGCCTGACGGCGCATTCAGGCACCTTTTTTTGCTAACTAACGGTCGCGAAGGGCGATTCGGGGTGTATACTGGTCGTCCCCTACCCCTTTTGCCCCTTCCCAAAACATGAGCAGCAGAGACATCAACCTCGACGGCGGCGAAATTTCCATCCTCAAAGCGCTCGGCAGCAGCAGCAGCGAAACGATGGGAAGGGACCTGATCGAGAAGGTTTCGATCGATCTCGCGGCGGCGGAGGTGATCGACACGATCAAGGGACTCATGGCGATGGGTTACGTGGACGCCGACAAGTCGGGTTTCTACAGCGTGGAGGATCTCGGTCCGATTTATTTCCGGATCAATTCCGGCTACGCCAAGGACCTGAAAGACGCGCTCAATCCCCAAACGGAAAAACCGAAGAGCAAGCGCGTGCGCCGCGAATAAGGCAAATGCGGAAGGTGGAAGGCGTCGTGCGGAATGTCTGCCAGTTGCTGAATTTCTGGCGTCCGCGCGAAATTTGGATTAGCACCTCGCGCTCCTGCTGCGCGTGACTTCATCCGACCTTCCCAATCCGCATCCCGCATTCTCCCGCCTCTGGCCCTGGCTGGCCGCGGTGTCCAGCGGTGTCCTCCTCACGCTCTGCTTTCCGCCGTACGATCAAGGCTGGATGGCGTGGATCGCCCTCATGCCCCTCATCGGCGCCGCCTTCGCACCGGGGAGCCGCTGGCGGCGCGCGGTGCTGGGTTATGTCGCGGGCTTCATTTTCTTCGCCAGCGTATTTTGGTGGCTGAGTTCGCTGGCCGATCTCTATCGCAATCCGTGGCTGCTCACGCTCCCGCTGTTACTCGCGCTCTACATGGGCCTCTACTTTGGCTTTTGGACATGGTTTCTCGGCGAGGTTCTCGCGGCGCTCGATCCGGATCGCACGTTCAATCGCTCGCTGCGCAATCTCGCCCTCGGCGCCCTCGGCGCCAGCGCCTGGGTCGCCCACGAATGGATGCGCGAGTGGCTCTTCGGCGGCTTCGGCTGGAACCCGCTCGGCGTTGCGCTGCATCACGATCTCGCCATGATCCAGATCGCGGAGATCACCGGCACGCCGGGTCTGTCGTGGCTGGTCGCCTTCGCCAATCTCATGGGCGTGATCATCGTGCGCCGCATCGTCGGTGAGCTTGGCCCGAATTTCTCGCGGCGCATCCGTTGGGAATTCAGCCTCACCATGGCGCTCATCGCGCTGGTCTTCGCATTCGGCATTCGCCGCCTGCTGCATCCGGAGCCGGCGGAGACCGTTCCTCTGCGCGTCGTCGCCGTGCAACCGAATATTCCGCAGACGGACAAATTCGATCGGGAAGCCGACCAGCGCGTGATGGAGCAGATCGGCCAGCTCACCGAGCTCGCCGTCCTCGGCAAACCGGCGCCCCAACTCGTGGTCTGGCCGGAATCCGCCGTGCCCGCCGGGATGTTTGCCAGCGAGGAGAATTTCCATTTCGTCATGGATATCGCCCAGCAGGGTGACTTCTCGTTGCTCCTCGGCAGTGTCGATTTCGATCCCACCAAACAGGAGGACTACAACACGGCGCTGCTCCTCACCGGCCACGGCACCGGGCAACAAAGCTATCGCAAGATGCATCTCGTGCCGTTCGGCGAATACCTGCCGCTGCGCCCGATCTTCGGCCATTTCCTCGGGGCGCTCGTGCCCGGCGATTTCACGCCCGGCCGCGAATACACGCTGCTCCATCTACCCGATCCGCCGACGGAACTTGGTGCGCTGGTCTGTTTCGAGGACACGCTGGGCGAGTTGACGCGGCACTTTGTGCAGAATGGCGCGCAAATGCTGGTGAACATCACCAACGACGGCTGGTTCGCGAAAACCGCGGCGGCTGACCAGCACATCGCCAATGCCATGTTCCGCGCGGTCGAGAATCGCCGGCCGCTGATTCGCTGCACCAATACTGGTGTGACCGCGGAGATCCTGCCCTCGGGGCAGGTCGATGCGTGGCTGCCGCCGTTTCAACAGGGCTTTGTCGCGCGCGAGGTGCAAGTTCCGGTGCACGCGCGCCTCACTTTCTACACGCGGCACGGCAACTGGTTGAGCATCGTGGCGATGGGCCTCACTTTCGCTGCACTGGCTTTTGCTTTCGTGCGCCGTTTACGCACGGCAGCCGCCGAATAAGGCAGCTCTGTAGCGGGTCGACCGAAAGGCGCGATAGCAGGCACCTCAGTTCGTATGTAGGATGAATCCGCATCCCTACGACGGCATGACAATCATCCATCAGACCCTCTCGCAAATCGATTGGCCGCGTGTCACCGAAGACATGCACGCCAAGGGTCACGCCCATATCCCCGGCGTGCTCACCGCCGAGGCCTGCCGGCAATTGATCGCCGCCTACGACGACCCGCAGCTTTATCGCAAGACCATCACCATGGAGCGTTACCGCTTCGGGCTCGGCGAATACAAATACTTCACCTATCCGCTGCCGGAGATCCTGCAGACCATTCGCGAGACGCTCTATCCGCACCTCGCGCCGATCGCGAATCAATGGATGGAATGGCTGGGGCTGGAACGGCGCTTTCCCGCTGCGCTCGCGGAATTGCAGGCATTGTGTCACCAAGCCGGACAGGACAAGCCCACCGTGCTGATCCTTCGCTACGGCGAAGGCGGGCACAACACCATGCACCAGGATTTGTATGGCGATATCTTCTTCCCGATCCAGTTGGTGCTCTTTCTCAACGAGCCGGACGCGGATTACACCGGAGGCGAATTTGTCCTCATTCAGCAAACGCCGCGCGCGCAATCGAAGGCCATGGTGCTCCGTCCACGCGGCGGCGACATGCTGCTCTTCACGACGAATTTCCGGCCGGTGAAAGGCACGCGCGGATTTTATCGCGCCGGCATGCGGCATGGCGTGAGCGAAGTGCACACCGGCCAGCGCCACACCCTCGGCATCATCTTCCATGACGCCCTTTCCTGATACCGACGCGCCTCCAGGTAGCGAGCTCTTCGGTCCCGATCCAACCGCCAACCTCCTGCCCGGCGACGGCATCGTCAATTATTACGGACCGATCCTGAGCGTGAAAGACGCCGATCGTTACTTCGCCGCGCTGCTCGCCGACGTCCCGTGGAAAAGCGATGAGGTTGTGATCTTCGGCAAACGCATCGAGACCGCACGAAAAGTCGCGTGGTTCGGCGACTCCGCGTATGGCTACACCTATTCCGGTACGACCCGGCACGCGCTCCCGTGGAATGCCGAATTGCGCGCGCTCAAGCAATTGATCGAGCAAACCAGCGGCGCGATTTACAATTCCTGCCTGCTCAATCTTTACCACGATGGCAGCGAAGGCATGTCGTGGCACAGCGACGACGAAAAGGAACTGGCACGCGACGCCGCCATTGCCTCGCTCTCCCTCGGCGCCGAACGCAAGTTTTCCTTCAAGCACAAGCGCACCTCCGCGACGACCTCGGTCACGCTGGAACACGGCGCATTGCTCGTCATGCGGGGCACAACCCAGACCCACTGGCTGCACAGCCTCCCGAAATCGAAGAAAGTCACCGCCCCACGCATCAATCTTACTTTTCGCACCATCACCTGTCTGTAAGTGGTCCTCATCGCGCGACTTGGCAAATTCCCGGTTCCGTGAGACGCTTTACGTGTGATTTCGCAGAAGCTCATCGACTTCGCTCATCATCGAGAAGCCGACTGGATCGATATCCTGTCGCGGGAGCTGCATGTCCTGATCGCGGCGAAATTGCGCGAGGATTCCGCTTTGCTCGGCATCCCGCTCTATAACCTGCGGATTTGGAAACGCACCGCGACTCCGGAAATGAAAATCATGCTCCGGCGCTGGAAACTCATCCTCATGGCCTGGAACCCGGAGGAGATCGCCGATTTCCTGGTTTCCGATACCATCGAGAGCCGTGAACTTCGGCGCTGCAGCCCCTTTTGCGGAGTGCTGACGCCGCAGGAAATCGCCTCCGTCTGGCAGGCGTCCACTGGGGGGCAACAAAAGTCTGCCTAGGCTCGGCTGGATGAAGGTCTGGTGGGCAATAGCGATCCTGGCCATCGCTACCGCTGTTCATCGCGCAGAGGCGGTGGAATTCAGCACCGTCGAATTCGCCGGCAAGACCTTCACTGTCTGCCGCGTCGATGTGCGCAAGGAGCATCTCGATCTCTTTCATCGTGACGAGCACGGCGAGCCCTTCAAACGTTTCGATCACCTCCTCGCATGGCTCGAGCCGCAGCATCGGACACTCGTCTTCGCGATGAATGCCGGCATGTATCATCCGGACTTTTCCGCCGTCGGTCTTTTTGTCTCCGGCGGGCGGGAACTCGTGCCGCTCAATACCGCCAATGGCAACGGCAACTTCTTCCTCAAGCCCAATGGCGTTTTCGCTCTCACCGAAAGTGGCGCGCACGTGGTCGAATCCTCGGAATATCCCAAGCTCGGCGGCCGGGTGATCCTCGCCACGCAATCCGGCCCACTGCTGGTGCACTCCGGGAAGCTGCATCCCGCCATTCGCGCCGAGTCCGAATCGCGCCTCATCCGCAATGGCGTCGGTGTGCCTTCGCCGGACACGGCAATTTTCGTGATCAGCGAGGTGCCGGTGAACTTCTACGAATTTGCCACGCTCTTCCGCGACCAATTGCACTGCCCGAATGCCCTCTTTCTCGACGGCACGATCTCGAGCCTCTACTCGAAAACGCTCAACCGACACGACTTCCACATGGATTTGGGACCGATCATCGGCGTGGCGGAGTAAAGCGATAAAAAGCCCTCAGCCCCGGCGCCAGAAAACGAAGGCCATGGCAACGTTACCGACGATGGCAATCCCGAGGAACGCGAAGCCCAGCCAGTTGGTGAGCTGATTCCACGTCCGGTCGGCATCCTTCACCGCCACGGACAGCGGCACGGTCACCACTTGCGCGCCGATGATGTCATCCAGCTTCCAGCCGAAGCCGTTGGCCGAGCCATAGACCTTGAGCATCTCGGGCGGGGCCTTGTCCGGCGTGCTGTGGCAGGTGAGACAGCTCACATTGCCAACCTTCAACGGCCGGGCGAGAATGAGCGCCGCGCCATCGGCCGTGGCGCGCGAGCCGCGATACTCCGGTTGATCGCGATTCTTCCGAAAGTTATTCACGATGTCCGCTTCCCAGTCGGTGCAACGGTGCTCCGGGTTCGTCGGGTTGAGCGTGGCTTCCTTATAGGAATAATTTCGATACGGATCTTCGGGCAGATTGTGAAAGATCGTCGTGGCCGCGAAGGCTGGCACGGATTCCGGGTGAAACTCCTCATCGAGCAAATCCTCGGGTTTGTTCTTCACCGAATCCACGAGTTCCTTCTGCGCATCGAGCACCTTTTGCTGGCCGAGCAGGTATGCCTTCTTCGCGCTGTTGTAATGCACGTCCTTGGGGATGCTCGCATCCACTTCCCGGGGCAGATCGTTCAGCGTCTTTTGGAATTCGCTGATCGCCGTCTGCAGCTTGAAGTTTTTGTGGCCGAGCAGCGGCGCGACCTGCTTCGTGGTGTAGAGGCGGCTCGAATTCGCCGTGGCCATGATGAGCCGCGCGACTTCCAGCACCTGAGCGCGGGCGTTGGCCTCAATGAGGTCCCGCGAGACATAGGCCACACCGCCGAGCACGAGGGCGAGGAGCGGAAGAAAGACAAAGTTGAATTTCAGCAATTTCATAACTCAGCGAATACCAGCGTCGGTCGCAATCACGCAGCGGAAGCCGACATTATCCTCCCGGAAGGTTGGGTCCAGATCCTTGCGATACGATGAGAGCATTTCTTCGGGGCGCGAAGTAGACCAAGAACCGCCGCGCAATACGCCCCAGCGCGGATTGCTCTTCCCGAAGGAATCTCCGCACCATTGCCAGACGTTGCCGCCCAGGTCGTAGATGCCGCGCTCATTGGCCGCCGACACGGGCACCGGCCCGGTCCGCGGAAATGGATCGTGATAGTTTGGAATGACCGGCCACTTCGACGGCGCTCCGGCCGTCGACTCGGAGCCTGCGTAGTTGCCGGCATCTTCCGGCGGCGGAAACATGTGGCCCCACGGATAGAGGTTCTTGATCCTGCCGCTGCGCTCCTCGGGCGTCGCTCCCGTCTCAGCAGGCAACCCGACCGCCTCGCTCCATTCACGATCGGTGGGCAGACGATAGAATTGCGCCGCGGTGAGGGCGCCAGCCGAGCGCTCTTTGTCAGTGAGCCACTTGCAGAAAAAGTTCGCGTCCTCACGCGAGATGCCAACGACCGGATGCTCGGGCGATTGCTTGAAGCCAGGATCCTTCCAGCTATGACCGTGATCTTTGTAGCCATCCTTTTGGAGCGAATCCATGCCGCCGACAGCATCATAATTCGTCTCCTGGACGAAGGCCGCAAAGTCGCGCACGCGGGTCTCGGTCGCGGCGAACCAGATGGGACCAAGCGGCACGTAAGTCATGCCGAGACCGTTTTTCCAAGGGCGACCCGGCTGCGGCGGCTGGCGCGGCGCGATGGCCGCCGGACTGTTCGTCGGCGTCAATGCTGGCGTCGCTGAAGGGTTCTGCGATGCATTTTTACCGTTGGAGAAAAAGAACGCGCCGCCCACCAGCACGGCAACCAACCCACCGACACCGCCGATCACCGGCCAATAGTTTGTCGACGGACGCGGGCGGGCGGTATCGGCCTCGCTGAGGCGGACCGGGGGCTTGACGCGGCTCGAGGGCGGGCCGGAACGAGCCGGAACGGGCGGCAAAGTTTTTTCCACCGGCGGGGCCGAACGTGGGACCGGCACCGCGGCCGCGGCGCTCGCCGGATCCAGCGGCGCCATGGGTTGCGTCGCGCGCATCGTGTGGTCCGTCGTCGCGCTGATCTGCGAGACGAAATCGTGCGCCGAGGTAAAGTGATCGTACCGGCTCAAGGCGGCACGCAAAACCAGATTACCCTCCTCGGAGACATTGGCCAGTGGGCCCGAGGCGCCCGGCTTGCCGCCGAGCAATTCATAGGCAATGGAGGCCAGTTGAGCGATCGCCATCGGGCGCATCGAATCACGTGCACCGATCATGGTGCGCTCGGCGCTGCCATTGAGTTCGTCGATTTCGTCGAGCCCGCCGAGGGGATCGAGCTTCACGACGAAGACCGGCCACTCGGCGATCGGGCAGCGCAGGATCACCTGTTCGTTGGGCTCCTCGAAGCCTTCGGGAAAATGAATCAGCACATCGCGCAACTCCAGCGCAAGGCGGACGCCGAGGTCCCGAGCCGCATCGACCGCCGGCGCGATCTGGCTGAGCAGCGAGAGCGTTTCCCGGAGGGTCAGTTCGCGCCGCGCGCGCAACAGGTCGCACAAGGAAAAGCCCTCGAGCCATTCCGAGACGACATAGCCCAGCGAACCGGTGCGCTCGACGGCGAGCACAGAAATGAAATTGGGATGCACCGTACCTTCCACCTGTGCGGCCTGCTCACGCATCGCGGAAAACGCCGCGGCCTGGCATTGGACGATCTTTACCCGCACGCGCCGTTTTTGCGTGATGTCCTCCGCGTGGAAATTGCGGCCGGGATGTGCGGGGTCGAGGTCGTCGATCAATTGATACCGCGAGCTCAAGACCGATCCCGCATGCGGCTGTGGCTGTGCTGCGGGGGGCGTGGTCAGGCCGAGAGTCTTCGACGCCTCGTCGAAGGTCATCGTCGCCGGCTGTTGCTCGGGCGCACGCCCGACATCCTGCATGATTTCGATCGCGCGCTTGAGCTCCGCCCGCAGTTCCTGCGGCGACTGGATGCGCGCGTCCACGTCTTTCTCCAGCATCTTGCGCAGGACATTCACCGCCGGAGTCGGCAGCACGGCAAGCGTTTCGAAAGCCGGCGGCTTGTCGAGATGCTGGGCGATGACGCTGGCCACGGAACCCATGAACGTCGGCTTGCCCGTGAGCATGAACCAAAGCGTAACGCCGAGGGAATAGATGTCCGACCGGATATCCTCCGAGCGCTGGTCGAGCTGCTCGGGACTGGCAAAGTACGGTGTGCCGACGAAGCCGCTGGAGGTGAGCGCGCCGGCTGAGGAGCTGACGAGCGCACTTTTCACGAGGCCGAAGTCGATGACCTTGGCGATCAACTCGCCGTCATCCTCGAGCACCAACATGATATTCGAGGGCTTGATGTCGCGATGAATGAGTCCCTGCTTTGCCGCCGCGATGAGGGCTGCGGCCACCTGGCTGGCGATATCGAGCGCGACTAATGCCGGGAGCGGTCCTTCCCGCTTTACCCGTGCATCCACTGTTTCGCCCTCGATGAATTCCATCGCGTAGAAAAAGGAGTCGCCGGAGGTTCCGAGATGAAACACCGAGGCCACATTGCGGTGCCGTAACTGCGCCGCGCCGCGCGCCTCGCGCAGGAAACGTTCGTGCGCCGTCGGATCATCGAGATGCGCCGCGCTGATGACCTTCAAGGCGACAGTGCAACGCAGGCTGGTATCGAAGGCCTTGTACGTCACCCCCATGGCTCCATGGCCCAATTCCGCGAAAGAACCGTCCTGGTTTTTCAGGAGCTCGTAATGCTCAAATTTCTCCGATTGCGGCATCTTGTGGGGCAATTAACCGGGCGGGAAGGTAATGCCTTCCCGGTCTTCCGGCAATCATTCAGCGTATGGGGATTTTCGCGGACTGCACGGGGAAACCTCGCGCGGCTCCATGCCTGGCCAGGGTGCTCGCAACTCGACGCAACAGGTTAATCGGGGATGACGAAGAAGCGGTGCCCATAGGTCCCGATCACTCGCGTGCCGCCGACGGTGCTCTCGAAGTTCACATGCTGATGGCCGTGAAAGAGAAAGCGTCTGTCTATTTATGGTGGATACTGCTGACGCCGCTGGTTTGCTTTTCCACAGTCGTTGGCAGGCCCGAATAGGTGAGCGTGGCGGCGCCGGAGATGGTGGCTTTTAACGTATCCTTGACCGCGATGTCGGCGTTCGAGGCTCCGGTGAGGGTGATGTCGGCCGATTTGGAATTCAAAGCAGGAGCGTTGAAGCGGCTGGCGCCGTTGAACTCCACGATGAGGTTCGTCACGTTGCCATCGACCTGGACGGTGGATGCGCCTTCCGACACGACAGCGAAGTTGGTCGCGGAGATTCGCTGGGCTGTGAGGTTCACTGCGCCGTGGAGTTGAACGCGGACGAGCGCGCTGCTGTGGAGCGCGATTTTGATGCCATGCCTCGACTGGAACGAACTCTCCGAACGAATCTTCAAGGTACTGCCCATCACCTCGCTCTTGATGTTCGGAAGAAGATTCTCGTCGCCGGTGATGGTCAGCGAGGCCGGGCCGCTCGCCCATTGCACCTGGTAGGCGCCATCGATCTCCACCTCGGTAAAGTTCGAAATCTGCCGATAATCCGTTTTGCCAATGCCGTCGCCCTGAAGGCTGGGATGGAGACTGCGGACATCGCATCCGCAAAGGAGCGCAATGATGACGACATACCGAAGGAGAGACGGGAAGTTCATGTTCGGGGATTCCGCGGAGCTGCATACACGAAATGCCGCCGGAGCACACTTTTTCCGATAGGATCAACGCTCGCTCACCGCACCGCACCGCGCTCAATTGCGCGAGAAATCCGTCGTCTGCTGATCCATGGAAAGCTCTCCGTCGAATTGCTTGGTGACGCCGACAAACCGCCCCTGCCGCGCATCGAGGGTTCTCTCGAGCACGATGCCGGTCGACGGGACCTCAATCCGAAGATGAAGGAGGTCCCATTGATTGCGAATCGAGATGCCTTTCGCGAGGCCGGTGCCGTCATTGGTCGTGACGCTACCGGAGAAGACCTGCCGGCCATTGGCCGACACCACCACGCGCTCGTGATCGAAGGCGTAGCGCAAATCAACATGCCACGCCTCCGGCGCCGAGGAACTTGACTCCGTCACGCATCCCGCCAGGCAGCAAAGCAGGGCGATGAGAGGCAGGATCGCCTTGTGCATCCGAAGATCGATGAAACGAATTCTTACTCGAAGCGGATCGCGGCCGAACGGCCGTGAGCATCGAGGCCTTCGATCTCGCTGAATTTGGCGATGGTCTGGAGCGATTTCTTGAGCGACTTCGCGTCGAAATTCACCAGGCTGGTGCGGCGCTGGAACATATCGACGGTGAGGCCGGGGAACGCCTTGCCCGCGCCGCCGGTGGGCAGCGTATGGCTCGGACCGGCGAGGAAATCGCCCGCGGCCACGGGCGAGTAACCGCCGAGGAAGATGGCACCCGCAGTGTGAATCCGCGCGGCGATTTTGTCCTCGTCCTTGGCGATGATTGCGATGTGCTCGGGTGCAAAATCATTCGCGATCTCGATGCCATCCTGCAGCGACTTGACGAGGATGAGCGTGCAACCGTTTTCCAGCACTCCGGCGAGGTGCTCCTGCCGGCTCAGCGTCTGGAGCTGCTGTTCGATTTTCTTTTCCACGTCCTTGAGGAGCTTGGACGAATTCGTGACGAAGAGGATCGAGCTGCCTTTGCCGTGCTCGGCTTGCGCGAGGAGATCGGCGGCGACCCACGCGGCTTCGGCGCTGGCATCGGCGAGAACGAGGATCTCGCTCGGCCCGGGAAGGAGATCGATGGCGACGTGGCCGAAGACCTGGCGCTTGGCCTCGACGACGTAGGCGTTACCAGGACCGAAGATTTTCTGCACCGGCTTGACCGTCTCGGTGCCATGGGCGAGGACGCCAATGGCCTGCGCGCCGCCCACGCGATAAATCTCCGTGGCGCCGCAGTGCTCGAGCGCAAAGTGCAGCGCTTCATTCACCTTGCCTTCCCCATCGGACGGCGTGGTGACCACGATCTCCGGCACGCCGGCGGCAGCGGCGAGGGGTCACGGTCATGACCGCGGTGGAGACGAGGGGTGCGGTGCCGCCCGGGACATAAATTCCGACGCGCTTAAAGGGATCGAAGCGCTCGCCCACGAGGCCACCTTGCGCGTTCTTCATCGTCCAGTTTTCACGCAAGCTCTTGCGGGCGAAGGCGAGCACGTTGGCGTGCGCCGTGGCGACGGCTTCCTTCGTCTCGGCATCGACCTTTGGCTTGCCGGTCACGCGCAATTGTTTGGCCGTCAGACGCGGGCCGCCGAAACGTTCGGTGAATTCCAGGAGCGCGGAATCCCCTTCCGTCCGGATCGCCTCGAGGACGTCCTGCACGGTCTTGCGGACCTGGGGATGCGCCTCGGCGCTGCGTTTCAGCGAATTGAGGGACGATTTGAAGCCGGGACTGTTGTGGCGGAGGGTGCGCATAGACTTGGGGGAAAGTTCTAGTGACGCCGCGCGGATTTTGCAAAGCTGCTTCTCACGGGCGCGGCATCTTCCCTCATCAACCGCTCGTGTCACTAATTCATTAGGTATCTGCTAACGAGGCGTTGCCCTCGTCTACGCCTGCCCGTCGAACTTGAAGAGGAATGCCTCGGTGGCGCTGTCCTGCGGGTAGTAAAGCTTCAGTGCACCGTCACGATTCGGCACGCCCTCGGGGACGGCCTTGCTCGCACTGCGGGCATGGATCTGGTGAATGCCCAAGTGGTCGCGGGCGTAAAGTTCGCCCCAGATTTCCGCGCGAATGGCGGCTTTCATTTTCGTCACGAGCATCTCCTGCAAGGCCTCCTTCTCGTAGATCTCATATTGCACCCCATGCTTTTCCTCCTGCTTCGCGTAATCGAGCCCTGCACATTCCTCCAGGCTGGGCATGGGTTTTTCCGTGTAAGTCGAGCGAATGATCCCCACCCGCACCCGCGGGTCGAAGCCCGCTTCCCGGCACAGGCGCGAACAGGTATTGATCGCTACGCGCAACCGGCCAAAGGGCGGCACTTCCACATTGAGATAAACGTGGTCGACCTTGAGCGGGTCTTCGTTCTCCTCGACGGCGACGGTGTAAGGCACACCCCGCACATGCACAAACTTCTTCGGGGATGTGCGGATTTTTTCGAAGAGGAGCGCGCGTGCGTCAGGTCGTCTTGCCATTGCGAGAGGTTCCTACCACCGATCGGCCGGAGCGGCCGCGCTTCGGCTTGCTGAGATCGGTGCGGTGTTCGATCTTCTCCACCTTTCCATGCTTGAAATACTGGGCGCGCAGGTCGGCGTAGAGGGCGTCGCGCTTCGTGTAAAGCCGCTTGAGCTTGCGCGGCGCGGCCTTGCTGAGCGCATAGGCGGTGATGAGCGGCAGGGTGATCGTCGAGTCCGCGTAGCAGACCACGCAATCCGGCAGATTCTCCGGATCGATCTTGCCCCAACTGACCGCTTCGCCAGGGGTGGCACCGCTGAGGCCGCCGGTATCGGGCCGCGCATCGGTGCACTGCAGGAAGTAATCGTGGCCGCGTTCCTCGATGCCCATGACTTCCTGGATCTGCGGCTCGGTCTGGAGCATGAAATTTTTCGGTGAGCCGCCGCCGAGGATGAAGACGCTCGAAGTCGAACCGCTCGACTTCGCGGCATAGACGATGGCCGCCGTCTGGTTGACATCGCGGTTCACGTCGATGAGCAGCTTCGAGTCGCGCAAGGCCATCGCGGCCACATTCATGCCGATGGAACTGTCGCCGGGAGAGCTGGTGAAAATGGGCACGCCATATTGATACGCAGCACTCAGCACGCTGGTCTCCTTGATCTTCAATTTTTTCTCCCGCTCGTAGACATACTTGCCGAGCAGGTAGTGAAATTCATCCGTGGCCATGGTGTGCTGGAACTCCGATCCCTGGATGACCTGGCGGACGAAGGCGTCGGTATCGAGCAGCACATCGTAGTCGAAAAGCACGTCGTAGATCCGAATGACGCCGTCGCGACGGAGGTCTACGTCGTTGAGAAACGGCGAGCCGGCGTAGAGATGCATGCCCAGCCCGTAGTGCAGGTCGTGGTAGAGATTCGCGCCGGTGGAGATGATCCAGTCGACAAAGCCCGCCTTCATCAGCGGCACGATCGCCGCGCGGCCGAGACCAGCCGGGGTGAGCGCGCCGGTGAGCGACATGCCCACGGTGCCGTTACCGGCGATCATCTTTTGAGTGAAAAGGCGGCAGGCTTCGGCGAGGCGTCCGCCGTTGTATGCTTTGAAAGACGTGTCGATCAGGTCCGCGACTTTCATGCCCTTGCGAATCGGCTCGGGCAACAAGCGCGGGAACTTTTTGTTCAGCGAACTCATGGAACGGTCGAGGTTAACGCGCGTGAACTAACGGTCAATGTTCAATCGACGGCGGATGCCCAATTTATGCGGTTTCGCAGCCCACGGGGTGCGTAGCGTGTGCCATGACAGGTCTATTCAACGTCACAGCTTCCCTGAGTTGTGGATTGCAGCTTTCGGGTGCACCTCGCCGCTGAGGCGCTCGATCCGCGGTGGCCTATTTCATCTGGTGCAGAGCAAAAGGCAGCATCGCGACACTGGTCGCATCGAACAAACCGTGAGCCACGGCGGCCGGCCAGATGGAACGATGCACGGTCATGATCACGCCCAGAAGAAAGCCCACGATGGTGATCATGCCCATGGCGAGCCAGCCCTGCGGGTAGTGACCGAGACCGAAAAAGAGCGCAGCCACCGCCGCACCGAAATAGCCTCCCCGCTCCGATGCAAACGTCCGCGGCCAGATCGACCGCAGGCCCGCGAGGAAAGAGGAGCGCCAGAGTTCCTCCCGCAAGCCGCCGACCACCGGGCTGACGAGAGCCAGGGTGAGCCAGAAATAAACCGGATTATGCGAGAGCGCGTTGAAGTCGACCAATGCTTCCACTTTCGGCCGGTTGGCCTGCGCAAAGTTCTGGACGGCGGACATCGAGGGCCGGGTGATGACCATGAAGATGGAAGCAGCGATGAGGGCGATGACCCCGACGGCCAGGCGAATCGCCACCGAGTAGAGAGCCCCGAGCGGCACCACCCAGTAGCCCGGCCGCCAGCGCAGCAGGAGATCGTCGCGCGTGGCCCGGGAAAACAACCACGCCAGCCCAAAGATCACCGCGAAGAAAAGCACCTCGTAACCGGTCACGAAGAGCAGGCCGCGCACGTTATCCGTCAGTGCCGGCCCTTCCCCTCTGCTGGCCTTGCCCGCAAAGCCGGCAATGATCGGCAGCGACGCCATGATGACCAGATGCACGGCCCAGCGAGAACGGGAAACCGGGCTCTTCTCCGGCAATGGCGGAATCTCTGGGGAGGGAGAGAGCGGCGGAAGAGTGATGCTCGGATCGGCGGACATGAATGGGAAGGGTTGGCACCCGCAGAGGGCGCGCGACAATGCCCGTGCTTCGGGCGAAATGCAAAGAGTGGTTGCCCGCGCCTTCCAACTAAATGATGGACGCGACCGGATTTCATTACTGTTTCGAATCAGGCACCAACCCCATTACCAGGAGCTCGTCCCCAATATGCCCGCGTCTCCTTCTTCGTTTCGTCATTTTCTGCTCACGATCGTTTGCGGCGTCCTGCTTGGCTGCAGCGCGACATCGCTCGCCGCCGGCCAGACGTTGCCACTGGATGCCAGGGCGAGCAGCCTGGCCTTTGTCGGAGATGCGTTCATGCACAGCTTTCACGGTGAAGCGCGCAATTTCACCGGGAGCGCCACGCTCGAGTCCGGCGCGAACCCTCCGGTGCAGAGGGCCACGCTGCACTTCAAAACCGCGGCGCTAACGACGTTCAATAACGATCGCGACAAGAAGATGTGGGAATGGCTGAAGATCGATGCGCATCCAGAGGCCACCTTCACGTTGGAAAGCGTGAAACCGATCGAAGGGGACGGACAAAAGGCGGACGCCGCCCACCCGGCGAGATTTCAGGTGGCGGGCACGCTCACGCTCAACGGCGTCAAACAGGCGGTCGCCGGCACGGCTCAAGGCTGGCGCGAAAAGGACCGGCTCATCGTCAGCGGGAACACGGTCCTGGACACACTCAAATACGGTCTCCCACAAATCCGCCAGGCTTTCCTAACGGTAGGAACGAACGTGAAGACGAGTTATCGTTTCACCTTCATCCTGCCGGCGGAGTACGCCGCCAAATAGCGCGCGGTTTTAAGGGGACAGACCAAGGACCCTTGCGTGACGCGTCGCTCAGCTCCATTCGTAAACACAACCCAAACGTTACCCACATCTCTTTGTCCGTTTTAGGAACAGCGAGGAGTTCGACCATGGCCCACTGGGGGAGGGGGCGACTTTCCAGTCGCCCTGCGTCGCGGAGCGACGCCCCAAAAAATGGCGCTACGCGCGTTGGATTCGGTCGGCGACTGGAAAGGTCGCCGCTCCCAGGGCACTATCCGTATCGATATCCGAACATAGCTCCATGATGTGGGTAATGCTTAGAAAGGGCTGCCACATCAAGACGCTGTCACCAAACACTTCGCCACAGGCGATTCGTAAACCTTCTCTACGCGACGGCCTTCTCCAACGCCGCTTCGGCGAGGTTGATTTCGAAAACGACCCGCAAGCCGGGGGAGCGATTCTCGGCGCGGATCGTGCCTTTGTGGAGATCGATGATGCTTCGGCAAATCGCGAGGCCGAGCCCGGTCCCTTTGGGCGCGTCGCCCGTGCCCCCGTGGGCCACACGCACGAAGGGCTGAAAGACATCTTCAATCCGATCGGCGGGAAGACCCGGGCCCGTGTCTTCGATGGCCACCCGCCAGCGACCGTCTGCGGCGGTCGAAGAAATCCGGATCTGCCCGCCGGGCGGCGCAACGTTCAACGCATTGGTCAGCAGATTCAAAATCACCTGGCGCAGCAGGGTGGCATCGAAGTTCGCCTGGCAGTCCTGCAGCTCGCCCGATTGGAATTCCACGCGCGCCTCGTCGCAGAGCGCTTGCGCATCCTCGATCACCGAGTTGAGCAACGCCAGCGTGCTCTGGCGTTTGAGATTGAGCGTGATGGCGCCGACTTCCGACTTCGCCAGGAAGAGCAGCTTCTCGATGATGGAATCCAGGTGCGTGATGCTCTCGAGTTGCTGTTGCACCGCCTCCTGCTGCGCCCCCGAAAGATTGCCCTGCAGAAGCAGCTTTTCCGATTGCAGCCTGATGAGCGACAATGGTGTCTTCAGCTCGTGCGAGGCGTCGGCGGCAAATCTCCAGAGCCGGTCGAAGGAGACTTCCAGCCGATCGAACATTTCATTCAGCAGACGCGACAAGTCGGCAATTTCATCCTTGCCGGGATCCGCTGAAATGCGCTCGGCCATGTTTTCGGCGCTGATCCTCCGCGCGGTCCGCTGAATACGCCGGACCGGATCGAGCGCCAGACGGCTGAGGCGGTAGCCGAAGAAGACGCTCAGCACGATGACGACGCCCAACATCCCGAGGCTCACCTGAAAATAGCCGCCCAGCAGATGGCGCTCATCGCGCATGCTCGCGGCGATTTGCATGCGCATCTTCCCGAGCGGGAATTCGCTGATCCGCATATCCTTCAAAAGCGGCACGTTTCGGCTCACATTCACGACCCCCGGCGGATTCGGCGGGAGCACTGCCTCCCCCATATTTGCGGAACGAAAGATCACCTCTCCCCCGCTCTTGCTAAGCTGGAAGAAATAGAGCGGGGCATCGATCTTGGAATGGGCCGCGATCCGGCGCATTCCCTCGGCATCCGGATCGTGTTTGTTCTTTCCGACGAGACGATTGGAAAGCTCTTCGAATTCCGCGGCGTTCAGCAGGTCCATGCCGTGGATCAACTGCCGCCGCAGCATCCACCAACCCACGAGCAGGGCGACGATGACCGTCACCGAAACCACCAGGACATACCAATAGGTGAGCCGGGAACCGAGCGACCGCATCATATCATCTCGTAACCGACTCCGCGCAGGGTCTTGAAGTACTGCTTGTCCGGGGTGGACTCCAGTTTTTTGCGCAGGCGCCGCATGTAAACATCGAGGAGATTCGTATCCAGGTCCGAGTGCGAATCCCACACCTTCTCCGCGATCATCGTGCGGGTCAGCACACGCCCTTGATTCTGCATGAACAACTCGAGAAGAGAGAATTCCCGGGCCGTGAGATCGATGCGTTTGCCCTCCACTTCCACCGTGCGGGCGAGCAGGTCGAGCTTGATTGCCCGATGCTCGAAGACGGTGGTTTTCTTGCCGCCCTGGCGGCGAAGCAGGGAGCGGATGCGCGCGATCAATTCCTCGAGACTGAACGGCTTGGCGAGATAGTCATCGGCCCCGAGGTTCAGTCCCTTGACCTTGTCCTGCAAGGCATCGCGCGCGCTGAGGATCAAGACCGGCTCATTGAATCCGGATGACCGCCAATCGCGCAGCAGTTGCAAGCCGTCGCCATCCGGTAAACCGAGATCGAGGACGATCGCGTCGTACGGGCTGTCCGCCAGCGTATCCCGGGCCTCCGCGCAGGTGCGCACGAGGGTGCCGGAATACGCGACCTCCGAGAGGCCGCGCTCGATGAACTGGCCCACTTTTCGATCATCTTCGACGATGAGGATTCTCATAGGGGAAACGGATTCATCCGAGTCTCACGCCCGCGTAATAATTAAGCAACACCCCCGCCAGCAGGCACATGCTGACCACAGCATTCACATTGAAAAAGGCCGCATTGATCGACGCAGGATTATCGGGGTTGGCCAGACGATGCTCCCAGACCAGGGCAATCAGGACGATGGCCCAGGCCGCCCAATAAAACGGCCCGAGATTTCCCAGCCAACCGAAGACGAAAAAGGCCAGCGCGGCGACGATGTGCAGGATCTTCGCCGTGCGCAACGACGCGGCCACGCCGTACCGTGCGGGGAAGCTGAACAAGCCCTTCCGGCGATCGAAATCCACGTCGAGCGTCGCGTAGATGAGATCGAACCCGAAAACCCAGCACAGCACCGCCGCCGCGAGAACGTAGGGCGTGAACGTCAGCAAGGTCCCCTGCACCGCGGCCCAGGCTCCCATCGGCGCCACCGACAAAGCGAGGCCAAGGAAGAAATGCGAGTAGGCGGAGAAGCGTTTGGTCAGCGAATAGAAATGAATGATCACCAGCATCACCGGGCTCAGGTAGAAGCAGAGTGGATTCAGCTTCCACGTCGCGAAAAGGAGAACGGCGACCGAGAGACCAAAGATCAGCCATCCGGTCGATTTCCCGATGAGCGTGTGCCGCGCTTTGGTGCGTGGGTTCTCCTTGTCGATCTCCCAATCCACAAGGCGATTGAAGCACATCGCCGCCGTGCGCGCGGTGATCATGCAGACGAGGATCCAGCCGAAGATCCGCCACGGCACATGTCCCTGCCCCGCGACCAGCATCGCGACCAGGGCAAAGGGGAGCGCGAAGATGGTATGGCTGAAGCGAATGAATTCGCCGAACCGCAGGAGGAAAGGCCTGGGCGTTGCGGATTGGGACATGACTTGCATTGCAGCGCATCCGTACCCGCGGACGCCGGCGTTTCAAGCGCGAGTTTATTTCGGCTTGGCTAGATCGGTGAAGACGATGCTCGAAGGATTGCCGACCGGCGTAATGTAGCCGGTAAAGCTCAGCTTGCCGGTTTTGTGATCGATGCGGAAGACGGCCACCGCGTCGCCGCGCTGGTTGCAGGAGTAGAGGAAATTCCCGGTCGGGTCGAAATTGAAACTGCGCGGATAGTCCCCGCGCGTCCATTCCTCGGCAACGAAGGTGAGCTGGCCGGTTTTCTGGTTGATGGCGAAACAAGCAGTGGTGTCGTGCAGTCGGTTCTGCACGTAGACGAAGCGCCCATCGGGCGACACCATCAGTTCGGAAGTGAAATTACTGCCGGCAAAACCCGCCGGCACGCTGGGGATGGTCTGCTTCGCAGTGAGCCGCCCCTTTTCCGGGTCGTATTCGAAAAAGACGACGGTCGAGCCCTCCTCCTGAACGCAATAGAACCAATTCTTCTTGGGATGGAATCCGAAGTGGCGCGGGCCATCGCCGGGCGGCAAGGAGATCGAGGCGGGATCGTTCGCGGTGAGCTTGCCCGCCTTATCGTCGAATTTCCAAATGAGGAGTTGGTCCAATCCCAAATCCGACGAGACGACGAACCGACCGGACGGATCGCCGATGATCATGTGCGCGTGGACTTGATCGTGACCGCTGACCGCAAAACTGCCGGGAGGCGCACTCGTGGCCTTCTTCGGCCCGGGCGTTCCCTCGTCCTGCTTGAAGTCGCTCGCCGGACCAAGCTTGCCGTCCGGCAAAATCGGTAGCACCGCGACGGAGCCGCCGAAGTAATTGGCGACCAGCAGGAACTTGCCGGAGGGATGAATGCTAATGTGCGCCGGACCCGCCCCGCCGGAACTGACGGTATTCAGCAAAGTCAGATTGCCCGTTGCCCGATCGATGGCAAAGGAACTGACCGAGCCCGCTTCGTTGTCCTGCAGCTTCTCCGTTTCGTTGCCGGCGTACAAACGAGTCCCATCGGCACTGATGGCGAGACAGTTCGGGCTCGTCTGCGATTCGAACACGCCGAGCGGCGCCATGGCGCCCGTCTCGCGATTCACGGTGAACCAATGGATGCCTTTGCCATTCCCTGCCGGCAGGTCGACCTGTCCGGGGCGAATGATCGGCAGCGGAGAGCTGTACGTGCCGACGTAAGCGATGAGCGGCGCCTTGGCGGCGGCAGCGTTCGCCGACACCTTCAGCACCGATGCCAGGCCACCCGTAAGCACGGCGGAAGCTTTCAGAAACAAACGACGGGAGATGGGGGATGGGGTCATGGATGGGAGGAAATGAGCCCGCATGCATATCAAATGCGCGACGCGGCGCACGAAAATCCTGCTTCACCTGAAAGTCAGTTCGCTCTTCCCGTGTTCCGTCAGTGTGCATCCACGGGCTTCCCTCGATCGGCACGACTCGTTAAAAAAATGTCCCCTTCCGGGGTTCGGCGACATTTACCTGCAAATGCAAGATCCAGATGACCACGCCCTGCTCGACGAATACGTCCAGCACCATTCCGAGGAAGCCTTTGCCCAACTCGTCGCGCGACATGTCAACAAGGTCTACTCCGTGGCGTTGCGCCACACGCGCAATCCGCATCACGCCGAGGAAATCACGCAGACGGTGTTCGTCCTCCTTGCGCAAAAATCCCCGACCATGGGGAAAAACGTCATCCTCTCCGGCTGGCTGTATCAAACGGCGCGACTGATGGCCACGACCTTGGTCCGCAGCGAAATCCGGCGCGCCCACCGGGAACAGGAAGCTCATATGCAAACACGATTGAATGAACCGGAACCCGACGCCTGGCCCAGGATCGAACCAATGTTGGATGAAGCGATGGCGGGACTGGGGACAACGGATCGCGACGCGATCGTGCTGCGCTTTTTCGATGGATGCAGTATGCAACAAGTGGGTGCTGCCTTGGGCGCGAGCGAAGATGCAGCCAAGAAACGCGTGACCCGCGCAGTAGAAAAACTACGCTCGTTTTTCACCCGGCGCGGCGTCGCTCTTTCCGCAACAGCGCTCATCGTGGCAATTTCCACGAACGCCGCGCAAGCCGCCCCGGCCACTCTCGCGCAAACCGTCACCGCCGCGGCCCTGGCCAAAGGGGCGCTCGCCGCGACATCCACCCTGGCCGTCGCAAAAGGAACGGTCAAAATGACCGGCTTGAAGATGGCGATCGCGGCGGCCCTCATCGTAAACGCCTTTCTCGCGCAACAACGCGTGGCCAGCCACTTCGATATTCACGGGGCGGGCCCGACGCCTGGATGTCACCCTCATCGCTACCTGCTGGTTTCACTCCCTCCATTGGCGTGGGGCCTGGCCTTTTGTTTTCTCATCGCCATCGGCTACGTCGTGCGCTTCCTGCCCGCCACCCGGGTGACGTTCAAGATCCCCAATCGCGACTATTGGCTGACCCCGGAACGTCGCGGCGAAGTGGACGCCATCTTGTTCCATTTTTGCTTGTGGGTCGCCTGCCTGGAAGCCGTGTTCATGCTCATCCTGCACCTGCTGGTGGTGTATGCCAATCAGCTGACTCCTCCGCATTTGGGTGTGATTGAAAGTGGTGCCAGCTGGTTGGGCATCCTGACAATGATGTGTACTTTTGCGTGCAGGTGCTTAAATGTGATCGTCCATGCAAACAACTCATGGCCAGTCGTCCGATCCCCAGCGGGAGAAACAATTGTTGGAGAAACTGCGCAGTCACCCTGAATTGCTGGAGCGATTTGAAGCGATTCTGGACCTGACGGAATCCCCGAGCGGCACGGCGGACCAGATTGAGGAGTGGTTGGTCGCCGAAGTGCGGCGCTTGGGGAACAAGGCGATGCAGGCTTGGGCGCAGAGCGCCGAAGAGCAAGCGGCGGAGGATCTTCGGCAAAAGACGCCAAGGGCGAGAGTGCGAAAAAAAAGACCCTGAGTTGGTGGTGCAGCTTTGGAGCGGTCTGCCTGCAGGAGCGGATTTGGCAGGCTCCAGGGCAGAGCTATCTGCGACCCTTTTTGGGCCGGACGGCCATCACGGCCCGTGGCAAGTCCCGACGTTTACAGCGGGTCTTGAGCGATTTTGGCGCGGAGCATTCCTTTCGGCAATGCGGCCAGCGCCTCAAGGAACATTACGGGTTCGAATTGAATGCGACGGCCGTGCGCGACGCGACCTTGCAACAGGCGGCGCGTGCGGTGACCCAGTTGGAAGCTCACTATCGCGAGAACTTCCGTGTGCTGCCCAAGACGGGGCCGGAGTATATCGTAGCGCAGGCTGATGGGACCATGATCTGCACGGTGCCTGAGGGACGCAAACGCACCCAAGCACGTCCGCGTGAATGGAAGGAAATGCGCCTGAGCGCAGCGCGAGCCCATGGTCGTGTCGACACGACGTATGCGGCGGGATTCCTGACGGTGGAGGAAACCGGACGGCGCTGGGGACATTGTGCGCGTGACGCCGGCTGGTCGCTGAATGCCCGGCTGCATGTGGTGGCCGATGGTGCGGACTGGATCCGTCGGCAATGCCAGGAGGCGTTTGGTGATCAAGCCGAGCTGCTCATCGACTTCTTTCACGTCAGTGAATATCTGGCCGCGGCCGCCGAATCCTGCCGCCCCCAGGCCCCGCGGAGGTGGCTGCATACCCAGCAGCAGCGGTTGCGCCGGGGTGCGGCGGACAAGGTGCTCGCGTCTTTGGCCGCCGACCTCGAGCCGGCCACCGTCCCAGACGAGGAAGCTCCGGTGCGGAGCGCTCATGGCTATCTCTCCAGGCGCCGGCCATACCTCGATTACCCGAAAGCGCTGGCTCGCGAACTACCGATCGGCTCAGGCTTGATCGAGTCCGGACACAAACACGTCCTGCAAGCTCGCCTCAAAAAGCCGGGCAGCGCTTGGTTGTCCCACAACGCGCATGCTCTCGCCCAACTGCGCATCATCCGCGCCAACCAACTATGGGAATCCTTCTGGCAGGACCGCAAAGCTGCCTGATCACCGGCACCACTTTCAATCACACCCTCCGCATTTTCCCACCGCCGTGGCCTTGGTATTGGGCGGTGCCTTGGCGGTGGCTGTCGGCATTCGGCTCGGGATGATGGTCCGCCATTTCAAGGTCGTTGGAGGGTAGTTATAGCATTTTAACTTAAACTGTAGCCGTGCATCGTCCCGAGAAACTGCGGCAGATTAAACGCAGAGGGCGCCGAGAACGCGGAGGGCCGCAGAGGAGGAAACAAAAGGATGAAGGATGAAGTGAAGGCGCTACGCGGTTTTTGGAGATCGACACTTGCTATCTGGTAACGCGCTTTTTCACCCTTCCGCCTTCATTTTTTCTCCCTCTGCGGCCCTCTGCATTCTCGGCGTTCTCTGCGCTTAAATCAGCCGCGGCTACAGTTTTGTTTAAAATGCTCCAGGCAGCGGAGGTCCGGAGCTGGTTTCGGCGCTCCGTCGAGACGAACTTTCCTGGATAGAGCAAAAGGGAAGCGCGGAAGTTTTAAAAGTTCGCGAAGGCGGGGACGCCTCCGCCAGCACCCGGGACGGGCGCGCTCCCCGAAACTCTACTGCCGGACCTCACCCGATCACCCGATCACCCGATCACCCGATCACCCGATCACCCGATCAGCCGAACAGCTCCAGCAGAGGCTTTCCTTCGTCGAGGAGATTGTAGGGGCGGCCGAGCATGTCCCTCGCCATCAGATCCGTCACCCCCATCGCGTGATACACGGTCTTCACCACATCCTCCGGGGCGATCGGATGTTCCTTGGGATATTCCGCGCGCGCGTCGGTGGCGCCGACTTCCCGGCCGCCTTGGATTCCCCCACCTGCCATGAGCACGCTCATGCAGGTCGTCCAATGATCGCGTCCGCCACCGACGTTGCCACCGGAACGGACATCACCGACGCGCGGTTTGCGGCCCATCTCGCTGGTCACCAGCACGAGCGTGTCGTCGAGCAATCCACGCTGGGCGAGGTCTTCGAGCAATGCGGAAAAAGCCTGGTCGAACTTCGGGAGCAGATATTTTTTCAAGCAATTGAAATTGTCCGCGTGCGTATCCCAGCCACCGGCGCTCTTGCACTGCTTCGCCGTGCTCTCGTCCTCTTTCCAAAACACGGTGATGAAGGGAACCCCGGCCTCGACCAGGCGACGCGCCATGAGCAGGCTGGTGCCGTTGATGTGATTTCCGTAGCGGGCGCGGATGGCTTCCGGTTCCGACGCGATATCGAAGGCGCTCTCCGCTCCGCTCGAGGCGAGCAGACTGAATGCGCGATCCTGTTGCCGCAGATAGCTCTGCACCTGCATCTCGGTGTCGAGTTCACGGCGCGCCGCGTTCATCGCTTGCAACAATTCCCGTCGCGAATCCATGCGTCCCGCACCGAGGCTGCGCTCGAGCGTCAACGTGGGCGCGGTGAATTTCAGCGGCTCAGCGAAGCTGCCGTAAAGATAAAAGGGATCCTGGTCGGTGCCCAGGCGCCCGGCAAATTGCCCGGGTCGCGTGTAGGGCAGCTTGCTCGGTTTGTGCGGCAGGGTGATGATTTGCGGCAGATTGCGATGGAGCGGACGGCGCGAGCCGACGACCGAACCCATGAAAGGCCAGTCATCCGGATACGGGCGGCGATCATTACCTTGTTGCTTGAAGGTCTGATCCGGGGCGTGGCCGGTGAGGTTGTAGTAATAGCCGGCGTGATGATCCCCCGTCGCCTTTCCGCCATCGGTCACACCATGGACCAGGGAGAAGCGATGGGCCTGTTGGGCGAGCAGCGGCAGGTGCTCGCAGAGATGAATGTCCGGCGAGGTCGTGCGGATTGATTGGAATTCGCCGCGATATTCCAGAGGCGCTTCCGGCTTCATGTCCCACATGTCGATGTGCGAGGCGCCGCCGCAGAGGAAGAAGAGGATCGTGGATTTGGCGGGTTTCCGAATCGCGGGTGCTTCGGGGGCCGGAGCGGTCATTCCCCGCCCTCTTGGCGCGAACCGCAGGCCGGCTAATCCCATGGTGGAAGCCGCGAGGAAAGTTCGGCGGTTCATCGGCGGGTGGAAGAGGGCCGGTTTCATGGTCGTAGATGGGGGGAACGCCAGGACGAAAGGCTACAGTAGGAGGACCGAAGTTAGGGAAAGTTCTTAGTTCGGAAAGTGGACAGTTCGTTTGGAGAGAGTTGATACTGGAGCGAAGCGACAGGTCCGCGGTGCCGTGGGGACAATTGATAGTTGATAGCCGGTTTGCGGGGAGCCGGACTGGCGGACTGAAATTGGGTCTGACGGCTCTTAAAAAGCGGCGCAGCAGCCTCAGCATTACCCACACTTCCTCTGCGCGCTTTCGAACTTGGGCGCCCCCTGGGAGGGGCGACTTTCCAGTCGCCCTGCGTCGCGGAGCGACGCCCACAAGATGGCGCTATGCGCGTTCGTTCGGTCGGCGACTGGAAAGTCGCCGCTCCCCAAGGGAAACGCTATCGCGCGCCCACAACCGATTATTCAAACAGTAGGGAACCAGTCGAAAAACGTATAAAGATCAGGACGGGGACCGCAGTTCAATGCGCGGAAGACGCCAGCCACATTTTGAGCCAGGCGTAGAAGCTCGTCCCGATCTGTGCGTAGCCGACGCCGTTGGGATGCACGCCGTTGTTCACCGGATACCCGTCCACCGCATCGAGGTTCAACTCGGTGGGGACGAGGTAGATTCCTTCCGCCTGCCGATTTTCCAAGCGCTCCAGCATGCGCTGCACAAGTCGATGCTGAATGCGTTTCCATCCCCAACGATGATATTTGCCGTGATAGTTCGCCTCGAAGCCCTCTTCGCGTGAATTCGGCGGCGTGGTCAGGCCGACGGCGAAGACCGTCCTGGGCGACGCGGCACGAAAGGCCGCGAGGAGCTGGTCCGCATTATCCAGCGTCGTTTTGATCGTCGTCTCCACCGCCTTCTCATCCTCGGGGTCGGTGTGAAAACAGTCGTTGATCCCGAGCAGAAACGTCACCACGTCGGGCGATTGACCGCCGCAAACTTCCTTGAAATAGCGCGGGATATCGAGTGCCGGTTTGCCATCCGCGCCGAGGTAAACAAAAGGACTGCCGCGCGTTTTCCAGCCCTTGCCATCGGGCGTGCGCTCGGGCTTCGGTTCGTACTTCCGCAGAAACGCCGCCCACGTCCAGCCGCCATAACCTTCATGCGCGACGCCCGGCGCGGCGGAGGCCGGCTTGTTGTCGCTGAGCATCGTCCACTTTGGATTTCCCTCGGTGCTGAGCAGGCGGGCGATTTCGTTCGGATAGGCCGTCGCGGCGGTCAGGCTGTCCCCCACGATGAGGAGCTTCAATTCACGCCCGGCCCCGGCATTTTTCGGTGAAACGTGCAGCGTCGTCTTCGCGTGCTCGAGAACCTTGCCGCTCGCATCCTTCACCACCACTTCCATCGCGTGATCGCCGACGTCCTTGTCCGCCGGGGTCACCGTCCAGCGTTTGGCCTCGGCCGTGCCGATGTCGCACTTCACTTCGAAATGATACGCCTCCGGGTGCTCGGTGAGCACGACATTGTCGTAATAAAGGCTGATGGGCACACCAGGCACACCGTACCAAGTCGGCGGCAGCGTGAGCTGAAGCGGGGTCGTTTCCGCCCTCAGCGAAACGGCGAACAAACCGAGAAAAAGGAGGCGAAGGAGAGAAGCAAAGTTCATGGGGATACTCCTTCAATGCTGCATCGCGAGGAGATGTTAGCTGCTTCGGGGGCGGAAAAGTTGATAGTTGATAGTCCACCGCTTGGCCGCGTTGGTGTCCGCTCCGCGGGGTGGTTGGAGAGAGTGGATGGCAGATCGCAAATCGCAGCGGAAGTCGGATCGCTCCGCGCGCCGCCACCGAAATGGAGTTTCGTCCGCATCGGCATTCCCCACACCCCACTTTGGGAACGAGAGACGAAAGCGAGAGAATGCTTGGGCTGCAGATGCCACCGCGCGTTCCACAGATGGACGCCTCCGGCGTGGCGGCTTTTCCTATGCCGCTCGGCGATCGGCATCCACCGACGTTTCCGGCCTCATTGAGGCCGGCCGCAGCGCTACTCGTCGGGCGGGAACTCCGCGTCGCTTTCGTTGGCTTTTTCCTTGGTAACGGCGGAGCTGGGAGTGAGGCGAGCGGCACGCCAGGCTCCGGGGGAATCCTGGGAGGCGGGTCAATCTTCCGCAGCTGCGTTGGGTTCCTCTTCCGCTTCCCCCTCGGATTCGTCCTCGGGTTTCTCCCTGGGCTTCTCCTCATATTCCTCCTCGGGATTCCCCGCGGCGGGCGCGGGCGAGCGGGGCAAGGGAGTGAGGGGCATGGGGTTGTACTCCGGCACGGCTTCGAGATTCTCGGCCTCGACTTCGTAGGGAACGCCAAGGAAGTTGTCGGCCGCATAGAAGGTGAGTTTGCCGCCAGTCAATTTGGGCGGCTGGATCTGGCTGAAATCAGGGATGCCGTAGTCGCGGAGGCGAACGACCCCTTCCTGCCATTCGGCGGAGGGATTTTCATGCTCAATCCGGGCGCGATAGGCGTTGGCGAATTCGGTGGGGTTTTCGATGACGCGATAATCCGTGCCGTGTTTGAAATGGTTGACGGCGCGGGCGAGGTCGACAGCGTGCGCGTCCGAGGCCAGGCCGGGAACGAGGCGGAGAAGCTCGGCCATGTTGGCGGCCTCGCTCGGGGCGGCCTCTTCGGCGGTATCGAGGAGGACCAGGTTCTCGTTGTTGTCACCGAGTCCGAGCGAGAGCGGAGGAATTTCGTCAGGCATAGTTTTGGTTCGTGGTGATCGGAAAATGTTTTAGGAGATCTGCTCCCACTCATCGTCCACCCATTGGCGTCCGGCTGGCCGGAGGGAGCCGGGAGGCAGCGTTTTTTTCCACATGATGGGTTCACCGGTGGTCGGGTCGGGAGCGATGACAAACAGAGTCTTATCCCCGGGGCCACCCCAGTTGGTGTCGGCGATGACAAATTCCGGCGCACCCATATCGCGGATCAAAGCCGATTTGGCGCGATTCTCCCTGGAGGTGACGTAGCCGCCTTCGAGCGTCGTCTTTTTCTTGTTGAGATCCTCCGCCGTAACGGCGCGCCCTTCGGATTCTTCCTTTACCTTCCAGGCATTCGCTTTCTTTCGGGCCAGCTTGTCATAATAGGTGGCCATCGCATCCTTGATGGCGCGGTTGACCGCCTCCGGTTTCATCTTGTCGGTAGGACGATGCGTTCTAGCGCCATTGACCAGATCCGCTTCGAACTCGGAATCACAGTTCTCGATGGCGTTGTCCAATTCCTGATCGAAGAGCCAGGCGGCGCGCTCGGTGCTGAGTTCGGTGTTTTTCAGGGTCTCGCCTTTTTTGACCAGATACTTGTCCACGTTCTCCGCGGTTTCGGTGGGGTTTTTCCCCTTGAGACGGTCGAGCGAAGGATGATTCGGGAGGGCGTTGAAGCCATGCCGGCCAACCGTGGCCACTGTGACCATGGGCTCGTCCCGGTCGCCCAAATGATTGAGGAAGGAGTTTAGAACCTGAGCGGTGCGCTTGCCCTCGGTGGGTTGGGGATCCTTCGGCGCTTTCCCGAGAAGCCGCTGCTGCTTCATATCTTCTCCCAGGAGGGTCTTGGTGGCCTCGTCGGTAAAGCCGCCGCTTTCGAGCTCCCAAGGCTTGTATCCATCCGGACAGACCGCGTCGATGAAGGCGTCGGACTTGACGATATCCTTGATCGCTTTCCCCTTGTCGGAAGCCGGGTCGAAGCCAAACGAAAGACACGCCACTTCGGCCATTTGCTTGATGAACTCTTCCTTGGTGCGAATCTCCTTCCCGCTGGAAACGCGGATGGTAATGAAGCGGCCGGTGGAAGACGAACCATCATTGGAGTCGGTGACCTTCGACTCAGGATCATAAACGAAAGTGAAGCCGGCTTTGACGTCGTTCAGCAACTTCGCCTTTTTGTTTTTCCATTTCCACGGGAGACCGCCGACGGTCTTGCGGAACTGATCCGCGCCGCCCGAGATTTTTTTGACCAACTGCTTTTTCTCGAAGCTGTCGCCCAGCCCGCGCATGGGAAGTAGCCAGGGTGTACTCGAAGCTGCGCTGCAACGGGTCCTCGTCTTCGGGAGTATTGGTAACGATCGGAACCCTTTCGCCGAAGGGGGGCTTATAGGTGCCCTTCGACGCAATTTCCGAATAGACCTTCATGGCATCCAGCGGCTCGGTCTCCCGCAACCGCCGACAAGGCGCGGTGGCAAAACAAGAGCCCACTTGGCCCTGATTCAGCGGCTTGAGCATGGCGGACAGAACCGCCGTCCGAGTGGCGTTGTCATCGACTTCATCCGTGTCGCCCTTGCCCAAGGCTCGGCGAATTTGCTTTTGGGCGGCCGAGTTGGTCGGCTTCCTGGTGGCCTTGAGCACCTTGGTGGCTTCGGGACCGGTGACGGGATCCTCGAGGAATTTTACGGTCTGGAGGACGTGCGCCGTCATCGACGGCGTGGGACTCTTGAGAACCTGCGGATTGAAGAGCAGATCGCCGATGGCATTCTTCGCCTTGTCGGAGTTCAGATCGATCGATCCGTCCGGCTTAATCATGCTCTCCGCGACAATATTCCCCCGGTGTTTCGCCAACACATGAGGCTTCCCTTTCGAAGGCCCCAGCGGATCGCGCTCGAATTGCCGTCCGGACGCGACGTAGTCGGGCAGCCGGTCGAAAAATTCCGGGCCCGCGTCGCCCCCCATGCGCAGCAGATTCTCGCCGTATTCCCGCGCGAATTTGTCATTAATGAACTTTTTCCCGTTGCTCGCCTTGAAATTGTCGCCGACCAGATCCGCGATCTTGCCAATGTTTGCGGCAATGACTTCTGGATGCTGGGCGGTGGAAAGGGATTTTAACGCGGAGTTCGCCAGGCGTGGGTTTTTGACAAAAGCCTTCACCATTTCCGAGGAACCGGATTTGAGCCGCTGGCCGGATTCGAGCGAAAGCGGACCGTGTTCGAGCGCTTCGGTGAGATATTTTTGTCCGAGAAGCGCGTTCTCGCGTTCGACGGCCTTCTTTTTCGTTTCTTTGGCGACGCGGAGTTCTTCATCCTTCTTTTTCAGCGCCGCTCTCCGGATTTTCTTCGCCTCTTCCGTTTCGCCGGACGGACCTTTTGCCAGTGCTTTCCGCTCCTTGGACAAGTCGTCGACGGCCTTTTCGGCGGCCTTCGCCTCATCGCCCGCGATGGAGATAGCCTCGGGCGTCGGTTCCTCATTCCCCAGCACTTTGGCAAATTCCTTAAAGGCGGTGCGCGCCTCACGGGCCTGCGTCGGATCTTGACCAGCGATTACGCCGGTGATCGCCGCCTGCTTGACCATGCGCTTGACCGCAGCGATGGCGGTTTCCGCGGTTTTGATTTGGGCGGGCGTGGGCGTTTCGTCCTTGAGCGCGTCGCTGACCTTTTTCAACTCCGCCTTGATGGCATTCTTCTCGTCGTCTTCGGCCGTGGCCGGCTCAACAAAGTCCTTCACGAACTTTTTGAGCGAAGTTTTTTGGGCAATGACGCGCTGTTTTTCCTCTTCGACCTTTTGGGCAAAGGCCGCAATGGCACGCTCGGCGGTTCCAAATTGCTCCGGCGTGGGGTATTCGTCCGCCAGCGCGCCGGTGGCGGCTTCGCGGTCGAGCTTGAGCGCGGCGAGGGCCGGCGTGGCGGCGAAGGGCGGGTCGGTGAGCTTCGACGCGGCCACGAGCAGGGTCCGGCGTTTTTCGATGATCTTGGTCTGCTCGGGAGTGACCGTTTTGGATGACGGCTGAGGCTGTGGAGGCGGCGTGGTCCCTCCCTTGCGTTTCTTCTCGAGAAACTCCGGTGGAACGACGACGCCCAGGTGAAGACCGAGGAATTCCAGTTGTTCTAGCGTGTACGGCATGGGATTTTCCAGTGAGAGATGGGGCGATGCCGGCTCAGGCGGTGAAAGTTTCTTTCAGTTTGCCCAGCATGAGATGAAGCGGGCCGTGGATGTAGAATTTGCCGAAGGGATTGGCGTCGGCGACGGAAGCGAGCTGATGCTTTTCCAGGTTCGAAGTGATGGTGGCGACGGAGCCGGCCAGTTTTTTATGATGCTCGGGATGGTTCGCCGGCTCGGTTTCCTTGATCGCCTCCTCGATCAGCGGGATGAAGAGACTGTCATCGACGATGCCGAGGATTCCATCCCACACATCGATCCTGGCTTTGACCAGCGTCTCGATCTCAGGGTCGCAATGCTGGAGAATCGTCTCCTTGAGGGTCGTGATACTTTTCTCGGCCGCGGCCTTGGCGCCATGCCAGTCTTTCCGGGCCTTGACGTAGGCCGTAAGCGTCGGGTTGGGAGGGGGCTCGTGTTCGTCGTCATCGTGATCACCGGTCTTGCCCGGATCCTGGCTGGGGCGCGGCGGCGCTTTATCCGTCGATGGCTTGACGCCTCCGGTCGGAGTGGTCGGCTTCGGCGGTTGGTGACCTTCCGTCTGGCCTTCCGTCTCGCCCTCGCCAGTCTCCTCTTCCACGGCTCCACCCGGTGAGCCGACGCGGATTTTGTAGCCGATACCGGTATGCTTTTGGAGAAAGAGCTTCAGCCCACGAGCGGCGCCGCTGAGCGGGCTCTGGAGGATGAAAGTGTAGAAGTCGTCCTTGCTCCACTCGCAGGTCGCCTTGGCAAATTTGTGGCCGGTGCCCTTCAGCAATTCCTTCAAGACATTGGCCTGCGCGGAGCCGACATTGCGGGAGAGCAGCACGCCGAAGTCCCTACCGACCTGGCAGATCATCGCGCCCATCGCCGGATCCCCCGGCTTGCGCGCCTTGACCCGGGTCATGCCGGTGGTCAGGGCCGACTTGATGTCGACCTTCGGATCCATCGCGTCGCCGGCTTCCTGCTTTTTCTTCGCCTCTTCCTCGCTCTCCTTCTCTTTCCCCTCCTCTTCTTTGCCGTGGCCGGTGTTACCCACCGGACCTTTCACCGGTGGTGGTACTGGTGCTTTCGGAGCGGGAGCGTTCTTGTGCAGTTCCGCCGCCTTGTGGCTCTTGTCCACTTCCTTGAGCATCTCGACCAGGTAAGTCTCGATCTCTTTGTCCGCCTTGTGCTCTTTCTTGAGCGCATCCGCTTCCTTGTGGATGACGTCGAGAATCTTGATCTGCGCGACGGCGTCGGTCTCCGCGCACTTGGCCAGGTCACCCAGCGCCTTGGTCAATTTGGTGTCCTTGATCTTGTGTTTGACGATCAAGGTCTTCCACGCCAACTCGGTGAGATGCTTTTCGCTCATACGTTTTGGGCCTCGGTTGCGAGGGGAAACTGGGATACCGAGAGGAACCGTGAACGAGCAAGGGAAAATCCTGTGCCAGCGCGCGAATGTTTCGTTACGCAGTCCTTTTTCCGACTATCGGCGACGAAGAGGACGGGGAAAGTGGATACGGAAGCGAAGCGACAGGGGCCGATGTCGTGGGGACAACGGAGAGGAGGCCGACACACTCGACTTTCGCCGAGCGACGACACAAATTGCCCGCGTCGTTTCTGCTGAGAATTGGGGAGAAGCCGGCCGGCTTCGGAATCGCGAGTTGAAGAGCGAAGCGAATCTAACGGGAATTCGCAGCTCTGTGCATTGACGATAGCCTAGCTCTGGTCGACGTGCGGCCAGTCTTCACAGAGGATCTCGAGCAGGTCCTTTGTCAGCTGACGCTGTTTGCATCGGTCGAGAAGTTCGATCAAACATAAGTCAATGGGCTTCCCCGGCAGTTGATCGTCCATTTGCTCTTCGAAGAGATCGTACCATGCGACGATGACATCCTTACGCCTCAGTCTTTGCTGCATACGCTTGCGCAATTCGCGATGCGTCAGGCGCGAGAGCCGTGTGGGACAGTCATCTCCTCCTCCCGGTAACTGCATACCAACCGTTCCAGGAGGAACGTCGCCCGAACTCAGATTACAGACAACGCTGCTCGCCTCTCGCTTGAAAAAGCGCATGAGGAAGTCACGCCCTGCTTCGTAAGATTTCCGAAAATCCGCGAAGATGCGATCTTTGAGCAAGATCGGCAGCGGGGCATCGTCCATCACCGCCGTCAGCACGGCGATACCGCTATGATTGACCTGCATGTTGATCGCGGCTTCCACTTCCCTCTTTACCCACTCTGACCCGGCGCTGTGCGTCGAATGTACGAGTAAAAGATAATCGGACTTTTCTAAGCCCACTTCGATGCTGCGAGAAATGGATTCACCCAGGCCGATTTCCTGTTCGTCGAGCCACACCGGAATCTCGGCTTTTTCAAAGTCATGCTGCAACCGACGCACAAATGGTTTGTCGTGGCTGCTGTGACTGAGAAAGACCGTGGGAGAAGAAGAGCGCTGTGTGGAGGGCATGGGAGAAGGCGTTGGCTCGTCAATGACTTGAATCTCTGGTTTCTGCCCACCACGCGTGGCGAACGCTTCACTCTCCGCCGTAAGGTGTTTCAGCTCCAGCTTGAGTGTTTCCGGATCTTTGCTGACATGAAATTGCCAGCGACCTGCCTTACCCCAATTGGTCACCGCAGTACACCAACGGCGGGCGGCTTCGAATTTCGCTTTCTCCTTCTCGCCGAGCAAACCTTTCACTTCCAACACCAGGTTGGCGCCGTTTTTTAAGCGAACTATGAAGTCTGGAAAAAAGGCATGCGACACTCCCATGAATTCATAGGGAATGGAGAAATCGAGGTGATCGTTACGAACGTAGAAGTCGACCACCTCGCTGCTCTCCAGGCGAAAGGCCACCGAGCGCTCCCATTGCTCGGTGTCGAGAACGACTTGGTCCACGTGACTCTTGATCGTAGGATGAACCTGACGCTGCGTCGCAAACTCGACATCCTCAGAACTGCCCCATGGCTCGAATCGATCGATCACCGGAAGGATCGGCGGCTCTCCGCGCTCGTCGTCGGGGCGGATCGCGGTGGTGAGTCTTTCCACCAAGGGACGGACGTACTTTTCCAGCGCCAACTCGCGTTTATCCGCGCCGTTCCATTGAATGCGGGTATCCGCATACTCGCGCACGATTTTGAGCACCTGGGGAAACAGTTGCTGCCGGGAGAACATCCGGAAACCCGAGGCCGCCGTGTCGGTCAGTCGATGAACAATCAGTCGGGCGATCTCGAAGAGGATCGTCTGGAAATGGTGATTGGCGTAAAACTCCTCGCGGTCGAGCTTCGTGGTTTCGAAGCTGAACGAACCGAGATCGCCGGTGCGGATGCCGACTTGCGGGGAGACGAAAACCTCCGTGGGGTTTTCCAGGGTCTGAATGGTGAGCGGCTCGACCTTGCTCACGTCGCAGCGAATGGCCGGTCGACCGAGATCCACCACATAGCCCGTGACGTGTGGGAAACGGATTTCATAAGCCGCGCGCTCATCCAGCGCTTGCACGAAATTCTTGGGCTTGTCGTCCGGCTCCGGCGTGTCTTTTTGCCGCCCCTTGAAGGGGATAACGGAGAAGGGAATGCCGAAGACATCGACATACTCCGGGCTGAGCATCTCGGTCTCGGGATCGGGAGTATAGTCAATGCGGCGCAGACCACGGCCGACGACTTGTTCGCAGAGCAGCTGGCTGCCGAAGGCGCGGAGGCCGAGGATCTGCGTGACGTTGCTCGCATCCCATCCTTCGGTCAGCATCTGCACGGAGACGACGCAGCGAATATCTTCGCCCGGCGTCCCCTTACGACCGACATTGGCCACGAGTTCGCGCAGCCGCTCCGCGTCCTTGCTTTTCGTCGAGCCGACGCCCGCTTCGGCTTCGTCGAGGAGCTTGGAATCAATGCGGATGGTGACCTGCTTATGCTCCGTATTGGCCAGTAGAGGAAATGGTACGCCACCCGGATTGTAGCGTTTCACCTTCTGCGGCTTGCCGTCTTCCCCTTCGATCTCTTCTTCCGTCTCGCCAGAGATCATCTCATGGAAAACCTGGGCGATCTGCACATTGTCGCAGACCACGATGATGACGGGTGGGATGAATTGCTGCCCGGGCTTGGCGTCCTGGTGATATTTGAATCGTTGCTCCCATTCAGAGGCCAGGGTGAGAAACGCCGCCTGCGCCTCGCGCCACACGACCTCGGGCTTCGGCTTGCCGCGATACTTATCCGCCGGTTGGCAGTTCGCTTTGATATCGTCCCACAGCCGGAAAAATTTGGGATCGGGCCGGCCCGATTCATCCGACACCGGGAGTCGCGGGATTTTGGTAATGCCCGACTCGATGGCGTCGACCAAGCCGAAATCGGTGATCAACCACGGGAACGGCGAACCTGGAATGTGCCCCGACCCATTGAGGTAAAAGGGCGTCGCCGAGAGATCGACGCAGGCAGTGATGCCGACCGCCTCATTCAGCTTGTCCAGGCCCTCCACCCACACGGTGGCTTCCGTAGCTTCTCCGGTGGTTACTTTGTCGACGATCTCCTCGTCTTCATCCGTCTTGGCGCCGTTGCTTTTTGCTTTCCCTGGTGGTGGCGGACGCCAGGCGTGATGCGCCTCATCGTTCAACACCAGGATCGATCCACGGCCGTAGAGGTCGTGCAGCACGCGGCGGGCAAAGGCATCGGAACTCTCTTCACCTTTATTGACCACGGCATAGGTCGCGCCGCCTTCGGCGTGGGGTGATTCCGCGGCGAAGGCGTGCCAGTTGGTCACGTGCACTTTCCCTTGCTGGAGCAGCCCGCGCATCCGCGAGGGCACGATGTCAAACTGCTCGAAATAGTTTCCTCCCGGGTTATCCGGCCGGAGCACTTGCAGCCGCTCCAGCACGGTAAGATTCGGGCAGCAGACCAGGACGGTATTCGGAAAGCGCGTATCGCCCGGCACGCGGCCGCGATTGCAAAATGCCCAGGCGATGATCATCGCCATCACCACCGTTTTGCCCGACCCCGTGGCCATCTTGCAGCCCAGCCGGGTCAGCGATTTGCTCGTGCTCCCGTTGGGTCCATCGATGAGCCGGGGGAAAAAATCCTCGCTCATCATGTGCGCAAGGTCCGGCTTTTCGCCGTGCAACATCTTTTGGAAATCCTCGTGCGTCACTTCCGGAGTCCAGCGCGTCCGGCGATTGGGCGCCAAAATCTCCGTGAGATAGATGACCGTTTCGACCGCCTCGATCTGGCAGAAGAAAAGGCGGCGGCTGCGCTCCTTCGATTGCCAGTGGCGCAACAGTTCCTTGGTCGTTGCCGTGGCGTTTTCGTAATTGGCGGCCCGCCAGCGAGCCACGTCGGCACGCAGCGCATTGACCAAGGGTAGCGGCTCGCTGCCGTAATCAGCACCGATGCCTTCCAGCTCCGTCTGCCCGGAGACGGTGCGCTGCGTTGTCCACCAATAGCGGGCGGGGCGCCGCCCGCCGATGCGGTTGGCTTTGCCCGCTTTGTCGTAGACCCAGTGTTCCTTGGGCTCGTAGTACGGGCTATTGAGAATCGGCTGTTCGACCGGGGCCTGGATCGGCGCTTCGGACGGGACAGGAGCAGCGGGCTTGGCTTTGCGCGGCATAGAGGTACGGGGACTTCGCGGGGCCGTTTAGTGGGAGCTTTCCAGGCGATGCACGCTCATGACCTCGTTGCCGCGTGGATCGATCACTTTCACCGCCACACGTTGCCGCCCGCCAGCTTTGAAGGGCAGGCTCTGTGTACCGCTCAAGGTCTGCCACACGCTTTCCTCCACACTCGTGCCCAAGGCGCGCGCCAGCTTCTCCCAGGCGCTCTTGTCGGGGAAGAAAGCCTGGCAGATGTGAAAGGTGCGCCCGTCGTAATCCGTATCCAGGAACCACGCGGCCACCTTGTCGGCTTTCGTACCTTCCAGGCTATTCTTCACCGGGTCGTAGATATCCACGCCTTCCATATGCATAGTCCACTCGCCCTGCTTCTCGGTGAGATGCGTGCGCGGCTGACCGAAGACGGTGAAGATCTGCTGGCTCGCTTGCGCGGTCGCCGCTTTCTTGCCCGCACGGTTGCCTTTGAGGAGGTCGCCCATGAGCACGTCGGGCCGGATGTGGGCCATGTGAAAATGGGTACCGCCGCTGCCGCTCTCGGCGATGGCCTCCGCTTCTTGGATGCGATCCTGCGCAGCAGCGTCGAAGGCAAAGCCGGCGAAAATCACCTCGTCGTAACCGCGTTGGTAAGCACTGATCTTGGCCCGCTCCACTTGATAGCCGGTGACGGCGCCATGCTCGGGACCGATGACCACGGCCACCCGCCGCTCCGGCTGATCTTTCGGGCTGCCTTCGGCGTGAATGAACTCCGCATCCACGGGATCGAGTCGCTCGAAGATGAGGTGTTTGTTGTTCGGAAAACGCACCCCGTCGTGGCGCAGAAGAGCGATCATGCGATCGATGTGATTGGCCGCATTGGTCACGTCACGCCGCGTTCCTTCCTCCGCCGGGTCTTCGAAGACGGAGCCCAGTTCCTCCGGCGCCCCGCCAATCGGCGAAGGGTCGTGTTCAGGACCGACCATGGACTCTTCCAGCGGGCGAATGCTCTCCACGGTGAAGGGCCCGCTCACCCGCACGACTCCGCGCAATGGCTCAGGCTGGTCGACTAGCTCCTCTTGTTCCGCATTGGCAGAGATGCAGTCATTCACCTCCTTCATCTTAGCGCGCCAGGCCTCGCGATAGGCGGTCAGCGCGTCTTGCAGCGTCGTGGGCCAATCCGCGTCGATATCGAAAGGCACTTCCCATTCGCGCCACTCCGCTTTCGGAGGAATTGCGTCACGCAAATCGCGGGCTTGCGTAGCCGTGGGGCCTCCGCGCTGCTGTTGGATGAGTTGCTTATCAGTGCCCGGCAGCAACCAGCGCCGCTGGTCGGCATCGGTTACATTGCGCGCGCCTTTAGTGCGGAGCTTTTCGATGAGCTTGGCGACGAGTTTCTCTCGAAGTGCATCGCTCACGCCGTTAAGCACAGCATTCAATGCGACTAGGCGCTGGGCGATAATGGGCTCATGTTTGGCGAAGATTGGGTCAAGGCTGGTGTTTTGGGCAATGCTTTTGAGGGTAACATGCGGGACGCTTCTATAGCGAAAACCGTGCTTAGGATTCAGCGGGTGGTTCGGGTCCACGCCAGCCTGCGGATCGCGGGTTTTGTAAGTATCAAAACTGGCTGTGAGCAGCCGCTGGCGAGCGATAGCTAGCGCGACGCGGGAACTGTCGATGGTAATCCAACGCCGCCCCCATTGCTCGGCCACCAAGGCTGTAGTTCCGCTTCCACACGTCGGGTCGACAACGAGGTCGCCAGGGTCCGTGCACATTAGCATGCACCTTTGCAGAATTGTGGAAGAGGTCTGAACTACGTATAGGAGCTCCGTCCCGATTTGCAGCGACTCCCAATGGTCGGTGATCGGAATCACGGGAAAATCAGCCACATAACGGCGATAGCGAATCTTTTCTCCTCCAATAGCAATCCGTTCGGACAGCGCCAATCGCTTTAAACCCTCTGCATTTGTTTTCCAGCGCTGTTTAAAAACGCGATCAAACCATTCAAATTCCGTGGTAGGATTTGCGGACTCTAACGACGTCAGTTGCAGCCGTCGTCCATCCCGAATTTCTTCTGCTCTTGACTCCTCCGACGAAATCCGGCGGAGAACGCCAGAATGCTCCTCTACCATGTCATAACGGTCTAGCGAAGTGTCACCTGCTGTACGAGCAAGGTAGAGCTGGCGGTATTTAGCTCTCGTTCGCTCCTTCGCATACCACAGGAGATAGTCGACTGTGGTAATCAAAAAGTCCGCCGAAAGCCCGCCGGTTTTCTGGACACCAATTTGGCCGATAAAGTTCTCCGGCCCAAAAACCTCGTCCATTACCGCGCGGACTCGATGCAAATTCTCATCCGAGATCTGCACGAAGATTGAGCCCGTGTCGGTCAAGAGTTCGCGAGCGAGCAAGAGCCGCTGTTTAAGGTAGGTAAGGTACGAGTGCACCCCGAGCGTCCAGGTATCTCGGTAAGCCCGGATCATCTCCGGCTCGCGAGAAAGGTCTTCGTCCTTTTCCTTCACATCGCGCTTGCCTACCTCGTTCTGCCAGTTGCTGGAGAATTTGATGCCGTAGGGTGGGTCGAGATAGATCATCTGCACCTGACCGGCGAGCGCTTCCCGCCGCGACAGGGAAGTCATCACTTGCAGGCTATCGCCGAGAATGAGCCGGTTCGACCAATCCACATTGTGCCGATAAAATTGACTGGCCTGGGCGGCATCGAGCTTCGGGTCGGCAAAGAGATCGCGCTGCACGTCCTCCCGCCGTGCCCCGGCCAGGATGGCCTGGGCGCTGACCCGCTCGTGAATGTGCAAGGCAACGGGATCGACGTCGAAGGTCGGCTGTTCGCGTTTGCCCGCCCACTCCAACCAGGGCTGGCCCGAACGCAGCGCGGCGCCGAGGATGGCGGCCTCTTCCGCGGTCAGTGGCTCACTCTGGACCTTGGTTAGTAGAGCCTGTGCTTCGTCGGTGAACTCGTCGGTCGCGCCGCTTTCGTCGAAACGCAGAACCGGCGTGAGATGAGCGTCGTAGGCAAAGCGCTGCTTTTCGCCGACAATGCCTTTGTCGGACACCGCGAGACCGGCGGGCGGTAGATTCTTCCGCGTGGAATCGGTGTACTGGTGAATGGTCACCGGGGTGCCTTCAGTCTTGGGTGTCTTGGCTTCGCGCACACTCCCGCCACGGCCGGACTTTTTCACCGGCGGCAGACCAGTGACATCTTGCTCGGCAAACATTTGCCCTTCGACCGCTCCGATGGGAAGGGAGCCGGAAGGATCGGGAGAAGAAAACGAGGGACGAGCCATGAGACGAGGACTAGCTGATGATTTCCGCAGTGTAAATTGCCGTAGGGGTATTTCGCTGCGCGCGGATGAGTGGCCAGTAAAATGGCGTGCCGCGCCAGCCTTTCTCCGTGGTGCCATCCTGGCGGAGGAGGAAGAGGATGGGATGATCGATGGCGTGAGTCCGGGTCAGCCGGCCTTCGGTTTTTTCGGAGTCGGGGGTCTCGATGTAGGTGGCGTGCGAGCTTTCGCTGGCCATGCGGGCGGAATTGCGATCCCGCGCCGCCCAGAGCCAGACCTGGCCGCGTTGGTCGGGATCAGAATGGAGATTTGCCAGGTGACGCAGGATGGCACGGGCCGCTTCCCACTCAAAGGGCGGGGCGTCGTCTTCATCGAACTGCAGAGTGGGCTCGGTCCGGGAGAGTAAGTCCAGCGCGGTCTCGAGTGGGACGAGTGTGGGCTCGTCGGTATTGAAGCCGCAAAGTTCGGAGAGGCTCACATCCAGTGCTTCGATGGTCGCGCCGATGCCATTGGCGCCGGTGCGGTAGCCGGATTGGAAGCCAATGGGCAAGACGCGGCGGAAGGGGCGCAGAGTCTGGGTGGTGGCAACGAGGATCTTATTGGGACTGCAGGGGACGATCTGTCCGTTTCCGCCGCTGCGAATGAATTGGACGCCGTGGTCTCCCCCAGATTCGATGGCGGCTCGCAGCGAGGTATCGAACTCCTCCATCTGAAACATGGCGTGGCGGATGGCCGGCGAGGTATAAAAGCGGGTGACGGCCAGATCAGGACGGCGATAGCCATACATACGGGAGTGCTGGAGCACGGTGTCCTGCTGGTATCTATTGGGCCGGCGCCCGTAGTAGAAGCCGATGAGGCTGGCCAGGGTGACACCGCGGTCGATGACCTGGCCGCCGATGAAGATATGTAGCGGACTGCGCAGCCTGAGTTGGCCGGAATTGTCGAGCATGGCAGCCACATCGTCGTCGGAATTCACCTTCGTGATAGAGATGTGGTCGCCGGTGATGGCGTTGCGTGCGGCGTCGAACACTTCTTCCAAGGACGGAACGGATGAACCAGCGAGTTGCAAGGAGCGTCGCAGATCGTCGTAAGAAACCTGGATGAGTTCGCGCAGAATCGGCGCATCGGTCTTCGCGGCTTCGATCAGCTTCTTCTTCAGCGTAATGGCGAGCACCTCCTGCCAATCGTGCGCTTCACGGCCTGCTTCGGAATGCAGGAGGAAAGAGTAGCGCAGCTTTTTTTCCTTCTGCCCGTCGCGCACGCCATTGATGCGCTGAATGCAGCCGCCGACAATGAAGGTGACGATGGCATGCCGGAAACCTTTGACCGCCGGTGTGGTGAGGACATCTTCCTTGTTGAAAGAGCGCCGATCTTCCTTTTTCAACCGGGTGAATTCGTTGTGGTCCAGGGTGTGGTGGAGGAGGCTTTCCAAGGTATCTTCTTGGCTGCGCGCCGCCTCGCCGAAATAGGTATCGCCTCCGACGTAGGCCGAGGGTACAGGGACAAGAGCGGTAAATTTCGGCCGGGTCGGTTTGAAGGTGGTGACGTTTTCCACCTCGATCTCGCTGGGCTGGAGATAGAGCGAGTAGGGCGTGGCGGTGACCTGAAGAAAGGAAGTCTGGCTGATGGCGGAACGCAGGTCGCTGATTTGCGTAGCGATCTTTTTTGCCTCGATGAGGCCGTCCTTTTTGCTGTAGCCGATGGAGGCGTTGTCGGCTTCGTCGTCAATGATGAGGACACGCCGCTGGGCCATGGCCGGGCACTTTTCCGAGAAGAGCTCAATGAGGCGCCGCAGGTTGTCGGACTGTTTTTTCGCGACGAAAATGAGTTTCGAATCCAGCTCGAATGCGCCGAAACTCTCCGGCGCGTGCATGATGTCGTAGATCTCGAGTTCGCCGTCAGAAACGAAATGGGCGAATTCGCTATTGAGGCGTTTGGCCGTCTGCTCAATGAGCGCCTTGGAGTTTTTGCTCAAGACGATGGCGATGTCGTAGCCATTATCGAAAGCGAGGGCGAGGGTGCTGATGAAGGTGCGCGTCTTGCCGCTCTGGACTTTACCCAAGAGCATGCCGGGGTGGTCCGAGGTGGTGGCGGTTTCCAGTAGCTCGCGCACGGTCTGCTCTGCGCAGGCGAAAGTGTCTGCGGAGAAGGTAGGATTGAGGCCTTTGTAGGTCGGGTAAAAGGCACCGGTAAGATTTAAGGGGAGAGTCATGGGCAAAGGTCGGTTTCAGTAACGGGCCTCCGTAAACCACCGTACGAAACCTTTTTCCGAAGATGGAAAACCGAGCGCCGAAAAGCGGTCTAGCAGTACTCGGCGCGATGGAAAGCCAAATGAAGGGACGGACGAGTCTTCAACACCCTCCCACGAGAGAGAAAACCTGTAGTGTAAAAGACCTGAACCTTTCTCTTGACCCCCTCGTTTCCTGCTCCTAGTGTGCCGCCCCTTCAGTAAACGGGCTGTGGCTCAGCTTGGTAGAGCGCTTCGTTCGGGACGAAGAGGCCGCGGGTTCGAATCCCGCCAGCCCGACCATCTTAACGATGGTCGACCGTACTTACGACGCCCACACGGGAAAGCGCGAGCGGCCTCTTGCCGCGGGTTCGACTGCGTAACGCAGAGCGTCCCTCCAAACTCGCCGGAGGCGGATACCGCAGGGAGGACGGGGACGTGGCCTCAATCCCGCCTTTGACGTGTCGCTACTCGGACTCTTTCGACAACTGGACCAATTTTCCCCCAATCAGAACCACCACCCAGCCAGCCCGACCATCTTAAACGACGGTCAATCATACCTGTGACACTCGCACGGGAAAGCACGATCGGCCTTTTGCCCTCGCCGTGAAGCCGGTGGCCCCCGCCCGGTTTACATCGCCACCAAACCTCGCAAAACCCAGCGCGGCGAACTGATGCCTTTGATATTCTTCCACTGCACGACTTCAAATTCGACGTAGGGATTGTTGTGATCTTCGAATTCGCCCGCGGGATGATCGGCATCGGCGATACGATCCCATTCTGCGAGGGGCAGTCGAATCACTCGCTGAGTCGCAGTGGCTGGATCGGGAAGTTTGCGGGCCAGATATTGGAGGTGTGAGAGGCTGAAAATATTCATCAGGCGGCGTAGCAGGCATGTTCCGAACCTCGGGCTTGCGGCCTACGGCTCCTCCCGCTCCTTGATCACGCTGGCCAGATCCTTGAAGCTCCAATCCCACGGATTTCCGTCCGGCATTTCGCCGGTCTGGCTTCGCCAGTCAGCGAGCACATCGCGCATTGCGGACAGACGATCCGCGATTTCGGACGCCGTCCGCCCTTCGTCGGCCAGCATCCGGCACGTCTGCAAAAACCACTGAGCCGCGTGACAAGCTCCCTTGCGAAAGTTTTCGTCACTGCGGGAATGAACGAGGTCTTTTTCCACTGCCATGGTGCAGTGTCGACCGGATTGACTCCGTCCGCAATGCTCATTGCTTGACCGTGGGTTTGAACGGCACGACGGTGGCGGTGTTTCGTTCAGGGCTGCTCAACCTTCGGCTGAGCCCAGTCGCTGCCGTCGTGAGGCGTTCGAGATCTCGAATCGCTCCGCCGTGCCTATGAAGCCCGCCTCCTTTCCTCTTCGCGAAATCTCCCCTGCTCGCGAGGTCCTTTTCCCGTCGCCTTCCCGGTCCCTGGCCAGCGGCCAAATTCGCCCGCGCAAAGGCGTCGCTCCAGCTTCGCTAATCACTCTCCCAATCCATTGATGAATTCTCAGCCTCTTTCCATCGGAGTCATCGGCGCGGGCGGTTTCGGTCATTTCGCCGTTCAGCAGTTTTTGCAGGTTCCCGGCACGCGCCTCGCGGGCATCGGCGGGACCAGCAATCCCGGCGCCCTGGCCATGGCGCAGCGTTTCGGCGCGACGAATTTTGGAACGCCGGAAAATCTGCTGACGCGGCCGGAGGTCGATCTGGTCTACATCGCCACACCGCCTTTTCTGCATTTTCCGCAAGCGCGCGCGGCGTTGCTCGCGGGGAAACATGTGCTTTGCGAAAAGCCCCTGGCGCTCACGGTGGCGGAGGCCGACGAACTGCTCACGCTGGCGGCGTCGCGCGGTCTGCTCTGCGTGACCAATCTCATGCAACGCTACAATCCGCTCTTCCACGCCGTCCGCGGGCTGATCGAGTCGCGGGCGCTGGGGTGTTGTCTGCGCGGATCTTTCGACAACGCCGCGGGCGACGAGGGACTCGGGCCGGATCATTGGTTTTGGGACCCGGCGAAGAGTGGCGGAATCTTCATTGAGCACGGCGTGCATTTCTTCGACCTCTTCGAAGGCTGGCTCGGCGCCGGCCAGATTGTCGCCGCGCAACGCACCTTGCGGCCGGGCTCGGGGATCGAGGAACAGGTGCAATGCACGGCGCGTTACGCCAGCGGACCGCTGATCGATTTTCATCACGGCTTCACCCAACCGGGCCGGCTGGATCGCCAGGAATTTCGCCTGCTGTTCGAACACGGCGACTTGCTGCTGGAGGAATGGGTGCCGGTGCGGGCGCGGATCCGTGCGGCCGTGAATGAAGAGCAAACGCGGGTCCTGGAGACGCTCTTTCCCGGAGCGCGGCTGGATGTGCTCCAGACCTACGGTGGTGCGGATCGCGCGGCTCACGGCCGGCACCGGGCATGGGATTTTTCGCAGCGGATCGAACTTCAGGCCGGCCTCGCGGATGAAAAGATGCGTCGCTACAGCGAACTCCTGCGCGCATTCTTCGCCGATCAACTCGCCTGGCTGCGCGACCGGAGCCACGTAAGGCAGATCACCGAGCGCAATGGTCGCGACTCGCTCGTCATGGCCGAATGGGCGACGCGACTCGCGGCCGTCAGCGCCTGAGTTTCGACGAGGATCCCTCCACGCTGCGGCCGAACTGGGCTCAACCTCAAAGCGGAAGCAGGGATGGCCACAAAAAGGCACAAAGGACACAAAAGAAATCAATTCTTTCCTCTCTCGCGGGACTTTCGTTTTTTGGGGGGAGTGATCCCAGCACTGGCGTGCGGGCTATTTTCTTCCCGCCCGAAAGGGCTCCGACGCGTCGGGCGGTCTTGCTCGTCGATGACGCGGGGTGTTGAGTAGGGCGATGATGATCGACTCCCCGTCTTCTTCTGCTGCTGCCTCTTCTCCTTCTTCCGCGGATTTGCCGGCCAAAGTGGCCATCGTCACCGGGGCCAATCGAGGGATCGGAAAAGCCATTGCGCTGCGGTTGGCGGCAGCAGGCATGCGCGTGGTCATCACGGCACGGGATGCGGTGCTTTTAGGAAAAGTGGCCGAGGAAATTCGCGGGAGCGGAGGGACGGTGCTGGAGCTGGCCGGTGATTTGCGGGAACAGAACCTGGCGGCGGAGCTGGTGGCGCGGGCGGTGGATGCGTTTGGCCGGCTCGATGTGGTCGTGAATAATGCCGGTGCCACCAAACGCGGACTCTTCCAGGAGTTGTCGGAGGCGGATTGGCAGGATGGCTTCGCGCTGAAATTTTTCGGAGCGGTCCGCTTGATTCGAGCGGCGTGGCCGCATTTGAAGACGAGTCAGGGCTCGGTGGTCAGTATCGCGGGCATTGGCGGGCGGACCCCCGGAGCCGAGTTCACCATCGGCGGTTCGGTCAATGCCGCTTTGCTCTCGCTGACCAAAGCCCTGGCCGATCAAGGCGTGGCCGACGGTATTCAGGTCAACGCCATCAATCCGGGACGGATCAAGACAGAACGTCTGATCAAGCGCGTGGGGGCGCTCGCCGCGGAACGCGGATTGGCCACGGCGGAAGCCGAGCGGGAGATGATCTCCGCCGCGGGTGTGACACGCTTCGGGGAGCCGGAGGAAATCGCCCATCTCGTCGCTTATCTCGTCTCGCCGCAGGGACGTTTCTTCCAGGGTTCGCTGATCGATATCGACGGCGGGGAGACGAAGAGCTTCTAAAGCGTCAGTCGAGATGCACGATCCCGCGCTGGATCGCCACGGTGCTCGCCTGGGTGCGGTCCTGCACCCCGAGCTTGGTGAGGATATTGCCGACGTGCAGCTTGACCGTCGCCTCGGTAATGAAGAGGTGTCCGGCGATTTCCTTGTTCGAAAGGCCTTTGACGATTCGCTGGAGCACTTCGATTTCCCGTTCGCTGAGTTCCCGATGATGCGTGCGTTCGGCCAATCGCGCCGCGACGAGCGGCGGCACATAGCTTCCACCGCCGTGGATCGCGCGGATCGCCTCGGCGAGTTCCTTTTCGAGCACGGATTTCGGCAGATAGGTCCGCGCGCCCAATTGCAGGGCGCGGTAGATATCCTCCTCTCCTTCGTAGGTCGAGATCGCGATGGCCTGTGCGCTGGGGAACTCTTTGGTTAATGCGGCGATGGCTTCGAATCCGCTCATGCCGGGCAGGCGCAGGTCCATCAAGACGACATCGGGTTGGTGCTGGCGATAAACATCCAGCGCTTCATTGCCGGTGCCCGCCTCGGCCACGACCTGCATGTCGGGTTGCATATTGATCGTGGTCTTGAATCCGATGCGCATGACGAAGTGATCGTCGACGATCATGACGTTGATTTTCTTCTTCGGCTTCATAGGCAATGGCTAGCAGAGTTCGGCATCGAGCGTGTCGAGCGGCACGGTGACTTCGATCATGGTGCCCGCGGCCAGGGTCGATAAGACCTGAAGCCGGCCGCGGATTTTTTCGGCGCGCTCTTTCATGCCGAGCAGCCCGAAGTGGCCCCGATCGCTCGCGGAGGTGTCGTTGGCATCAAAACCGCAGCCATCATCGCGCACCCGCAATTGCAACACATCGGGCCGATAGTCGAGCTCGATGTGCACCTCGCTCGCGCGAGCGTGTTTGATGGCATTGGTCACCGCTTCCTGGCCGATGCGCAGCAGGTGATTTTCCATCCACCCGGGCAGCCGTCGCGGTTGTCCCGAAACGGCCACCCGGGCGCGTGGTGTGCCGTTCGTTGCTCCGGCAACCGTCTTTTCGAGCGCGGTCGATAAGTCATGCTGTTCGAGCACGTCGGCGCGCAAATCCCAGACGGTGCGCCGGGCTTCGTCGTGACTATGGCGCATGAGCGACCTCGCGACATCGAGGTATTCTTCGGCCTCGGCCGGTGCCTCGCCGAATTTGGATTTCACCGCTTCGAGTTGCAGGCGGATGCCAGTGAACTGCTGCTCGAGCGTATCGTGAAACTCCCGCGCCAGGCGGGCCCGCTCCTCGAGGGCGCCTTCGCGCTGGATCTTCTGGCGAATGACTTCCGTCTGCCGGCGCACCCGGCGCCCCAGCGCCGCCACCCAGATCCAGCCCGCGAGCGTGGCCAGCGAGACTCCGCCGAGGCTCCACAGCAGGCGCGGCAGCGTCCACCAAGGTGGCCGTTGGAGAAGCGCAATGTCCTGCGGCGAGCGGATCAACATCCGAAACGCCCGAGGGCTTCGCTCCTCCCCCACCTCGACCACGCACACCCCATTCGCCCGCACTTTGCTGCCTGGCAGAAAGTCGGCCAGCGCATCCGGCCGCGTGGGATTGTCCAAAACCGCGTCGAAAATCCGCCCTCCGGAAGTCAGCACCAGTATTTCCTCATTCAAGTGCCGCACGCGATCCACGATCGTGCCTTCGATCTGCACCAGTGCGTCTTCGTAAGCGCCGCTCAGGGCCTGCCCGGCGGAGATCACCAGCGGCGCGACCGGCGCGGTGTGGCCGATCTTGCGAAACGTGGCGTCCTGCAAAATGGGGTTCCATTCACCGGCGCTGGGAAAGCCGATGACATCCACGCGATCTCCCGGTTCGAGCGTTCCCGCCTGCCGCGTCTGCACAAATAGTGATTCCGTATCGTCGCGAATGAAGATAGCGCGGCCGGGCTGCTGAAACGTGACAATACCCTGCACGCGCACTCGGCGTCCGTAGATGCCGGTGGGCGCGAATTGCAACAGGCTCACAATGGAATGCAGCGGCGCGGTAAAGGGATCCACCGGCGCGGGTTCCTCGACGATCAAGTCTTCCAGGCCCGGGACCAACAGCCGCACATTGAACATCTGCCGCTTTTGATTGAAGAGCTGGCTGCAGACGCCGCGCACCCGGACTGCCGAATCGACAAGGTGTTCGTAATTCACGGTCGGATCATAGTCGCGCACCCGGGTCATCAGCCGACCTCCGCCCGTGGCAATATCGATGATGAGCCGGGGCGCTTTTTTGTCTTCCGTCACGGAGCGCACGATGCCGGAGAGTTCCACCCACTGGCTGTCGTCCTGGCCGGTAATGAGTTCTTCGTACGATACTTTCCGAACCGCCGGCACCTCGCCATGCCCGATGACATCCGCCTCGAGCACCTTGATCATCGGCGCAAAACTGCCGGCGTCGCTCACGCCGCGAACCTCGACCACATCTCCGATCGTCAGGCGAAACTTCTTCCCAGTGGTCAGCACCGAAATGCTGCCGGTGTCATCATGGATGAAACCGGTATCGAAATGCTTCTCGTCGTAAAAGGTGATGACTCCGCGCACCCGCACCGGGTAGGCCCGCTGGGCTTCTTTCGCAGAAAGCGCGTGCACCTGGGCAGTGGTGGTCAGCACCGGCAGGCCACCCGGCTCAACCGCACTCTCGGCGGCTGCGTCGCTGGCGAAACGCAGACAGCCGCCGGCGAAAACGATGGCGAGACACAATCGTGTGCAGAGGTTCATCCTGGGGGTGGCGGCAGACTAGATACCGCCGCCCGTTCGTTCAAGGCTCTCGACCCATGGCGATCGCTCCCGGTCGGACGGATGGTGGATCGCGATCTCCGAGCGCGATGGGTCCGCTCGCGCAGCGCCTCACTGCTGTAGCGGCGCTCTTTGGGCTGATCTTTATACACATCTTGCGCGATTCTGTTTTTGGGAAGGGATAGCGTCCTTTCCCGGTGTCATCCTGAGCGAAGCGCTCGTGGGCCAGCGGGGAGTGCGCAGTCGAAGGACCCCGCCGCTGACGTGCGATACTCGTCGATTATTCGGTTGCGTTTACCACACAGCTCCAGAGGCGTCTCGCTGGTTATTCGACCGGGTTCTTCGACTGCGTGCCCCGCCACCCGGCCCTCGGGGCACTCCGCTCAGAATGACCGCGGGGAGAGAGCGGCCTGGCAAGGCAGTCGCGGTCGGATATCGCAACTTCTGGATAAAGATCAGGTCTCCAACCTGACCTTTATCCAGAAAGTGGATCGGGGGATTAAGACCGAAGGCCTCCAACCTCACGCCAGGGGCTCGGCCTTTTCGCGACTGGGCTCGTTCTCGAAAATCGACTGCAGCTTGCTGTAGAGCGTCTCGGGCTTGAACGGCTTCTGGATGAAACCCGCGAGGCCTTTGCCGGCGAAACGATGGACGGCGTCCTGTTCGTTGAAGCCGCTCATGAGGAGCACCCGCACATCGGGATCGCATCGCCGCAGCTCGGTGAAGGTGGCATTGCCATCGAGCAACGGCATGGTGAGGTCCAACAGCACACCGACGATCTTCTCTTCCTCGCGATGGAAGATCTCCAGAGCCTGGTGGCCGTTGGCCGCCTGGAGCACGTCGAAACCGACGCGCTCGAGCATGCGCGTCATCGTCGCGCGCACGGTGTCTTCATCATCCACCACGAGCATCGTGCCTGAGCCACGCCAGGTAATGAGCGGTGACGGCAGCGCGGAAGTGTTTTCGGATGGGCCATCCGCGCAGGGCAGCAACAGTTTGAAAATAGTCCCCCGCCCCACTTCCGAATTCACTTTCAGCGCGCCGCTGTGGCCGCGAACGATGCCCAGGACCGCGGCGAGGCCAAGACCGCGACCGGTGAATTTGGTGGTGAAAAATGGATCGAAAATCTTCGCCCGGGTCTCGGGAGTCATGCCGGTGCCATTGTCGCTCACTTCCAGGAAGGCGTATTCTCCCTCGGGAATATTCGGCGAGAGATGCGCTTCGCTGAGATACGCCCGGTCAGCATCCATCACACCCGTGGTCACGCTGATCGACCCACTTCGGTCCCCGATCGCCTCGGAGGCGTTGATGACGAGATTCATGATGATCTGTCGAATCTGCGTGGCGTCGGCGTTGATTGCCGGCAGGTCCTCGGCGAGCGCGAATTTCATCACACAGTTTTTGCTGATCGAAACCTGCAGGAGATCCGACGTCTCGCGCACCAGGGAACTGAGATCAAGTCGCTGAACGACGAACCGGCCCTTGCCCGAATAGGCGAGCATCTGTTTGCAAAGTTCCGCCGCCCGTTGCGCCGCGATCTCCACCTGCTCGAGCGACGGCTGCGCCGGCGAATTCGCCGGGATATCCATGCGCGCAAAGCTGGCGTTGCCGAGAATGCCGGTCAGCAGATTGTTGAAATCGTGTGCGATGCCGCCGGCGAGCACGCCAAGGCTCTCGAGCTTTTGACCTTCCTGCAATTTGCGCTCCATGCGGACGCGCTCTTCCTCGGCGAGACGCTGGTGCGTGACGTCCATGACCGTCCCGAGCATGCGCACCGGCTTGCCGGTCACGTCGCGGAGCACCGCGCCGCGGGCCACCAACCACCGCGTCGTGCCATCGGGGCGCTGAATGTGGAGATCGTAATCCGTCCCCGTTTCGCCGGGAGTCTCGAGCGCGTGGCGGATGATAATGCCAATGCGTTCGCGATCCTCGGGAAAGAGGAAGCTCATGTAAGTCTGCAGCGTGCCGTCAAAGGTGCCCGGGGCGAGACCGAACATCCGCTCGGTTTCCGGGGACCAGAGGACGCGCTGGGTGGCGAGATCCCAATCCCAAGTCCCCAGGCTGGCCGCCGACACCGCGAGACGCAATCGCGTCGCCTGCTGGGCCTGCAACTCCGCCTCCCGCTTCCGTTCGGTGATCTCGCGCCGCGTGCCCCACACTCGCTTCAACAAACCGTCCTCGATAATCCCCGTCTGGTTGCTGAGGAAGAATCGCGGGGTTCCGTCCTTGTCGACCTCGCGCATTTCCCACTCGACCACTCGATAGCGGTTCTCGATGAAGGCCCGCAGAAAGGCGATGTTCTGCGGATCTTCGCGCGGCGCGAACGAATCCAACGGCGCGCCGATGATCTGGTCGGAGCGTTCATGCCCATAGATCCGCGCCATGACGTCGTTGCATTCCGTGAGGCGGGCGTTGCGATACATGAGATCGATCTGTTCCTCCGCCGGCAAATGGGTGGAGATCGGCGTTTCATGCTCGAAGCACCAGATGCCTTCGGTGCTTTGTCCAACGAAAGCGCGATAGCGATCCTCGCTTTTGCGCAGTGCGCTTTCGACGAGCTCGCGCCGGCGAATGTCTCCGCGCAAAGTCTCCTCGACCGCATGCAACGCCGCGGTCCGCTCTTCCACGAGACGGCCGACGACCTCCGCCCGACGCTGGATGTGGTGCACGAGAAAAGCGACCAGCGCGGTGATGAGCAGCACCACGAAGGGAGCGGCATACGAGTACGGAGTGGCTTGCGCCGAAAGCCACGCCGGCGATGCTCGAAACAGCACGGTCCAATCCCGCCCGCCCACGCTCAGTTTGGCCGCGCTCCTCAATCCAGTGGCGAAAGCCGCCTCACCGTTCGGCGGCGGAGTGCGCGCCACACCTCCGGAGAAAGACACCAGAAAACGCTCCGGCGTGCCCGGCGTTTCGTCGACGATCATGGCTTCGACGGCCGAACTCTTCGTCTCGGGAAAGCTACTGGCGATCCAATCGGTCAGCCGAAAGGTGCCGACGATATAACCCAGCAATCGCTCCCGCCGAGCCTCCGTCGTGGTTGGTCCCGGCCCTTTGGCATAGAGCGGCAGAAAACACGCCCACCCGTATTCGGTGGTCTTTCCACGCAACAAGATGCGGCGTGTTGCCGCAATCGTGCCGGTATCGCGGGCGTGGAAGATGGTCTGCTGGTGGGTGCCTCGATAACTGTCAATGCCGAAGGAGGCTTCGTTGCCGCTCTTGGGGTCGACATACATGACCGGGGCATACTCCGCTCGTGGTGCGGCGCGCACGTTCACATGATGCTCTTCATCTCCCTCGATGATCTCGAAGGTCGGTGACACCGTGGAGCGCGCAAAGGCTTCGAACGTTGCCCGATCCTCGGCCTTGATTCGCGGCACCCATTGCAACTGCTGCACGCCTTGATGACGCCGGCGCAAATCCTGCGCGGTGCGCTGGAATTCCGAGTAGCTCACTCCACCCGTCGACTGAAAGAGGTCGCGCAAAGTATAGAGACATTCCTCGGAACGCTCGAGATTGACGCGCAGTGCTTCGAGATGCCGGCGGGTGCGCCACGCAAATTCCTGCTCGGCACGCTCACGCTCGCTGTTCCGGGTCAGGAAGAAAGCGACCAGGGCGCAACTCATTCCCAGCAAAACAATGCACCCCAGCGTCAAAATCCGCATCGTCGGCCGCGTCGTCGAAGCGGACGAGACACCCTCCTGTGTTACCAGTTTTGCTGGATCTTTCACGTCGACAGTTAGCAGCGATTGTTGTGCCGCCGGCACTGACGATCGCGCGTGCGTAAGGTTACTTAATAGTTACTCTTAGCGGGCGTGTCGGAATGGGAAATAGGGGCAAAATTCTCACCGTTTTCCGCCGCATCCTGGCGGCGATATTCGTCCAAAATCTGGGCTGTCGCGCTCGTCCCGCAGCGGGTGGCGCCGAGATCGCGGACAGCGATCAATCCTTCGAGATTGCGCACGCCGCCGGATGCTTTGATTTGCATCTTCGGGGATGTGCTGGCCCGCATCAGCGTGAGATCGTGCGCCGTCGCCCCGACGGTATTGAATTGGCCGCTGGCTTGGCGCACAAAACCGAAGCCGGTCGAGGTCTTCACAAAATCCGCACCGACTCGATCGCAGATTTCGCAAAGCCGAATCTTGGCGGCATCGTCCGACAAAAAGTCCGTTTCAAAAATCACCTTGAGCAGGGCACGGTGGCTACGCGTTTCGTCCGTAATTTCGCGCAACTCATTCTCGACATAACTCCAGTCACCACTAAGCGCCTTGCCGATGTTGATGACAACGTCGATTTCGGCAGCTCCCTCGCGACAAGCTTGTGCGGTCTCGGCGCGTTTGATGTGGGTGGTGTTACTGCCATGCGGAAAACCAATCACCGTGCCAACGGCGACGCCACTGCCGCGCAAGGCTTCGACGGCCAAACTCACCGCATAGGGTTTGATGCAAACGCTGGCTACGCGGTAACTGCGGGCCAGTTCGCAACCCGCACGCATCTCGGCATCGGTCATCGTGGGATGCAACAAGGCATGATCGATCATGCCGGCGAGTTCGACGTAGCTGTATTTCATGGGGCCAAAAGTTGAGAGTTGAGGGTTGAGAGTTGCGAGGCGGCCGCGCGGCCGCTTTTTGTGTCCGCTCCGCGGGGTTGGGAGGATGTACGGCGATGGGGCGCCCTGTCTACAACGTTGGGTGTATGGCAACGCGGGGTGGACGGCGACAACGCGAATCGCTTCGGAAAGCGGCGCAGCAGCGCACGCACTCCAAAACGCAAGCGGAGTCGGACGCGCGTTCAGCGCGGGAAAAATGGCGCGAGCACGTTGCGCGCGACTTTCACCGCACGCTGGCGACCGGCGAGGGTCTGGCCAAAGGTATCGTCCTCCACCTCAATGCACACCGGTCCGTCGTAACCCACTTCCATGACCGCACCGAGGAAGTGCGGCCAATCGACATCGCCGAAGCCGGGAATCCGTTGCTGATGCCATTCCTTCGGATGCGCGAAGATGCCGACTTCGTTCAGGCGATCGTGCAGGATGCGCATGTCCTTGGCGTGGAGATGGAATAGCTTGTCGCGAAACTCCCGCAGCGGCGACACCGGATCCATGCGTTGCAAAATGAAATGCGACGGATCGTAGTTGAGCCCGAAATTCTTCGAGGGGATGTCGGAAAACATCCGCCGCCAGATGACCGGCGTGGTGGCGAGATTGGTCCCGCCAGGCCATTCGTGGCGCGTGAAGAGCATCGGGCAATTTTCGATGCCGATCTTCACTCCATGATCTTCGGCGAACGCGATGATCGGCCGCCAGACCTTGAGAAAACGCGGCCAGTTGTCATCGACCGATTTCGTCCAGTCCCGACCAACGAAAGTATTCACATTCAGCCCAAGTTTTTCCGCGGCGAGAATGACCTGGCGCAAATGCGCGACGACCCGCTTGGAATGCGCGGCGTCGGGATCGAGAGGATTCGGATAATAGCCCAGCGCGGAGATCGCCACGCCATACTTTTGCGCGAGCGAGAGCGTGTCTTCCGCCTGAGCCTTGGTGAAGCCCGTCACATCGAGATGCGTCACTCCGGCAAAGCGCCGCTCGGCCTTGCCGAATGGCCAGCACATCACCTCGATGCAGCCGAAGCCTTCGTCGCGGGCGAAGCGCAGGACTTCCTCGAGCGAAAGTTCCGGCAGGATGGCGGTGACAAAGCCGAGTTGCATGCGAGGCATTCAATCACACCGGCAACTTCAGCACACGCTTCGCGTTTTCAAAAAGGATCTTCCGCTCGGCGGCTTTGTCCGGCGCGAGACGGCGGATCGTGGCGAGCATTTGCGAGCCGCTGCATTTCGCACCGGTCCCGACCGAGTCGCTACAATCGCTGCCATACATGAGCTTGTCCTGGTGCCGCGCAAAGAATCCGCGGGCGTGATCTTCGTCGCGCAGAATCGCGTTCAGGCCGGAGCCGGCGCTCATGTCGCCATACATATTGGGATAGTCGGTCAGCAAACGGTCGGTGATGCCGCCAGGCGTAACCGGGCCCTTCGGATAGAGCACCGTTTGATCCGCCTTCGCATCGATGTTCGCCCACCAGGTCTGCGCATGACCGATGAAATTCACCTTCGGATATTTCTCCAGGATGGTGTGGAAGCGCTCGAAGCTCGTGTTGTAACGCCCGTATTGAAAATGCACCAGCACCGGCACGCTGAATTCCTGGGCGATCTCCGCGACGATCGCCACGGCACGCGAATCCGCGTCGACCATGAACTTCTGCTCGCCGATGCCGTGCGCACCGGCCTTCAACGCCGCCACGATGATGTCCCGGGCATCGCTCAAGTACGGCACTTCATTGGCAAAAAAGAAATACTCGCCGGGGTGCTGGCGCGCGACTTCCTGGACGCGATCGTTGCCGCTGGCGCCCGCTTCCAGTCCATAGAATCGCCCGGCCGGCAGCAGCACGGTGTGGGTGATGCCCATGGTCCGCTGATGGGCGATCATCTGCTCATCGGTGCGACCGGAATAGTCGGTGTGCTGGTGAATATCGATAATCGGTTCGGCAGGCGCACTTTCCGCGTGAACCAAGGTGCAGACGGCCGCAGCAGCGGAAGTGAAGAGGAAGTTCCGGCGGGAGAAAGAAGGCATGGTTTTGGAGGGCGACAGAGTTTTGGGGTGCGGCGAATCGACTTTAGACGATTGGCGAAAAGGTTAAATAAATAACAACAAAGTATCTTTCCGCTTCGCGGTTTATTTGGCAGTAAAATACCATTTATGCGTCCTTCCCCCTACTGGTTGTCGCTCCTTCTCTCCCCCTGCGTGCTGCTCGCCGCGGACCTCGAAATCAAGCCCGGCGACCTGCCTCGCATTCCCCCGACCCCGCCGGAAAAAGGCCCATCGACCTACACCGTCCGCCCCGGTTTTCACGTCGAACTCATGGCTTCCGAGCCGACGATCGTCAGCCCCGTGGCCATGGCCTTCGATGAAAACGGCAAGCTCTACGTCGTCGAGATGATCGACTACTCCGAGCGGCGCGACGAGAAGCTCAGCCGCATCAAGCTCCTCGAGAGCACGAAGGGCGACGGCCACTACGACAAGGCGACGATTTTCGCCGATCATCTCCCATGGGCGACGTCAGTGACGTGCTGGGATGGCGGCGTCTTCGTCCTCGCCTCGCCCGATCTCTTCTATTTCAAGGACACCAAGGGCGACGGCCATGCGGACGTGCACGCGCTCGTCGCGACGGGCTTTGGCAATCTCGTGGAGCGGCTCAACGTCCAGGCGTTGCCAAACTACATGCAGTGGGGCCCCGACCAGCGCATCCACGGCGCGCTCGGCGGCAACGCGAGCCGCATCACGAGCTTTGTCCACAAGAGCGACCCGCCGCTCGAATTGCGCGGCCGCGATTTTTCCTTTGATCCGCGCGACCTGCATCTGCGCGCGGAAGTTGGCGGCGGGCAATGGGGCATGAGCTTCGACAACGCCGGGCGCAAATTCATCTGCAACAACAGCCGGCACATCATCCAGTTGCTCTACGGCCTCAATGCGCTGCGGCCCGGCATTTCACTGCCGCCCGCCGCCGTGGACATCGGCGTCGATGGACCGCAGGCGGAGGTCTTCCGCACCAGCCCGGATGAACCGTGGCGGGTCATTCGCACCGCCTGGCGGGTCAGCGGGGCCTCGCCCGGCGTCGTCGAAGGCGGCGGACGTGCGAGCGGTTATTTCACCGGCGCGGCGGGCATCACGATCTATCGCGGCGATCTGTTTCCGCCGTCGAACCTGGGCGACGCTTTCATCGCCGATTGCGGCAGCAATCTCATTCATCGCAAGAAGATGCACGGCGAAGTGCTCCTCACCGCCGAGCGCGCGGCGGACGAACAGAAGAGCGAATTTGCCGCGAGCCGCGACAACTGGAGCCGGCCGGTCTTCTTCACCAATGCGCCCGACGGCGCCCTGTGGTTCTGCGACATGTATCGCGAAGTCATCGAGCATCCGTGGTCGCTTCCCGAGCCGCTCAAGTCGCACCTCGATCTGAATTCCGGCAACGACAAGGGGCGTCTCTATCGGCTGGTGCCGGACGGCACGAATCCGCGTCCGCTGCCGAAGCTCGGCAACCTGGCGAGCAAGGATCTCGTCGCTTTGCTGGCCCATCCGAATGGCTGGCATCGCGACACCGCCGCCCGCCTGCTTCACCAGCGGCAGGATCACAGCGTCACTCCTGCGTTGCTCGATCTCGCGGAGCATTCGGATTCTCCGCTTGGCCGTCTCACCGCGCTGCGCGTGCTGGCCGGTGACAACGATCTCTCCGATGAAGTGCTGGTCAAGACGCTCGCGGACAAGGATGTCCAGGTGCGAGTACAAGCCATTCACACTGCCACCGCGCATTACGCCGACGGCAAGGTACCGGCAAGCGTGGATGCGGCGCTGCATGCGCTCGGGAAAGACGAGTCGGGTTTCGTGCGTTACGAACTGGCTTGGGCGCTCGGCACGCTGAACGTGCAGGACAAGCCGGGGCTCATTCTCCAACTCGCCCAGCGCGACGCGACGGACACCTGGGCGCGCACAGCCTTGCTGGCCGCAGGAAACAACGAGGCGGGCGCACTCTTCCAGGCCTGTGTGCGGCCGGGCGGAGCGAAGATCGATCCTTCCTTCACCCGCGAACTGGCCACGACGATCGGCACCCGCAAACAACCGGCGGACGTCGATGCGGTGATCACTTACGCTCTGAGCTCGGAGCATCCGGCCGAATGGCTCGGACCGCTGGCCGACGGACTCGCGCACGGCGGCTCGTCGCTCGCCAAAGCGGACACCGGCAAGAGGCTGCAGCCGCTGATCAGCACGGCCGCCGATCACATCAAACACCAGGCGAACATCAGCCCGTCGGACTTCACGATTCTCGGCGTGACGGGTTCCCAGGAGTCGGTCGAGCTCATCGGCGCTTCGCTGGCGCAACACCTGCCGATCTCGCTGGCCACGCCGGCGCTCGAGGCGCTCACCCACTTGAATCCGCCCACGCTTGGGAAAGTGCTCACCACCGCGTGGCCGGGCATTCCCACGGAAGCGCGAGGCGCAGCGATCCGGCTCTGGCGCACCCGCCCGCAGCAGGTGCCGTCATTGCTGGACGCCGTTGCGGCGAATGTGGTCGCGAAATCCGAGCTGACGCCGGAAGACCTGGCCGCCCTGCGCGAAAGCCGGGTGGCAGCGATCCGCGATCGGACGGTGGAAATCTTCGGCCCGGCTGCTTCTCGCACGCAAGTCATGGCGGCGTATCGTCCGGCACTGAACATGAAGGGCGACCCACTCAAGGGACACGCGACCTTCACCGCGCGCTGCACGGTGTGTCATCGTTTCCATGGCGAAGGCAACAGCGTCGGACCCGAGCTCGACGCCTCGGCTTCCGCCGGGCGCGAAAAGCTGATGGGCAATATCCTCGAGCCGTCGCGTGAAATCACCGCCGGGTTCAACATGGCGATCGTCGAGACGAAGAGCGGCGAGCGCGTCGCTGGCATCGTCGCGGCGGACACGGATAGCACGATCTCGCTGCACACCCCGGGCGGACTCTCGCGCGACATTCCGCGCGGTGAGGTAGTGCAGATCGAGCGTTCGAGCCGTTCGCTCATGCCCGATGGCATCGAAACCGGCCTCACTCCCCAGGACATGGCGGACCTGCTCGAATTCCTCTCCTCCGCCAAAAAATGAAACGCCGCACATTCCTGCAAGTGCTGGGGATGACCTGTGGCGCCACGCTAGCCCGCGCGGAAAGCCCGGCGCGTCATCCGCTCCTGGAATATCCCGATGCCAGCGGCGCGTGGCTGCCCGTGCGAACGGCCGCGGATTGGGAGCGGCGCCGCGTGGCAATTCTGGCGGCGGCGCAGACCATCATGGGACCGCTGCCCGGAGCGGAGAAGCATTGCCCACTCGACGTGCAGGTCAGCGAGGAAGTCGATGCCGGCAGCTACGTGCGGCGCTCGATCACCTACGCGAGTGAGCCGGGCTCGCGGGTGCCCGCTTATCTGCTAATCCCCAAACGCGTGCTGCACGAACCGGGAGCCAAGGCCGCGGCAGTCCTCTGCCTGCATCCGACCGACAACAAGATCGGCTGCAAAGTAGTGGTTGGTCTCGGTGGAAAAGAACATCGGCAATACGCGGTGGAGTTGACGGAGCGCGGCTACGTGACGCTCTCGCCGGCTTATCCCCTGCTCGCCGATTACCAGCCCGATCTCGCCGGTCTCGGCTACGTCAGCGGCACGATGAAAGCGATTTGGGACAACAAGCGCGGGCTCGACTTGCTGGACGCGTTGCCCTTCGTCCAGCGCGGCAATTACGCGGCCATCGGCCACTCGCTCGGCGGTCACAATTCCGTCTACACCGCGCTATTTGACGACCGTATCAAGGCCGTCGTCTCGAGCTGCGGGCTCGATTCCTTTGCCGACTACAAGGGCGGCGATATCACCGGCTGGACGAGCACGCGCTACATGCCGCGCCTCGCCGCGTTTAAGGGACGGTCCAGGGAGATGCCTTTTGATTTCGACGAACTGCTTGCCGCCCTCGCCCCGCGGCCCCGTGATGCTCAGCGCACCTTTGCACGACGCCAATTTTCAGGCCGCCCAGCGTCGATCGTATCGCGGCGGCAGCCAGGACGGTCTATGCGCTCCTCGGGGCGCCCGAGGGGCTGGTGGTGCGGCATCCGGATAGTGAGCATGATTTTACCGACGACGCGCGCGCGGCGGCGTATACCTTTCTGGAGAAGGCGTTGCGGACGGGCGGGAATGGGTAGGCGGCTATCCGCCCTATCCGCCGTTTTCCTGCACCCATTGGGCAGCGCGGCTGTAGAGCTCGGCGGCGTTGCGCAGCTGGAGCTTCTCCTTGATGCGCGCGCGGTAGGTATCGATCGTCGTTTCGCCGAGGTGCAACTGCTCGGCGATCTCGCGGCCATTATAGCCACGGCCGATGAGTTGGAAGACCTCGAGCTCGCGGTCAGCCAAGAGGTCCATCCGCGAAGTCGTGCCAATGGCACGCGGGTTCGAGATCTTCTCCAGCATCAGGGTCGTCATTTTTTCGCCGAGATAGATCTTGCCGGCGAGAACCTGGCGGATCGCTTCAGTCAAAGTGCCGGAAGCTTCGCTTTTGGAAATGTAACCCTTGGCGCCCGCACGCAGGACGCGCTCCGCATACAGCGCCTCGTCATGCATCGAAAGGACGAGCACGGGAACGGACAGCCCGTGAGCCTTGATGTCCTTGACCAACTCCAGTCCGCTCGAACCGCGCAGCGTGATATCGACGATGGCGATGTCCGGCGCGGTCTGCTGGATGATGCGCAGGCCTTGCTGAATGTTGTCCGCCTCGCCACAGACCGTAAACCCCGGCTCGCGGCCGAGCATCTCGCCCAACCATTCACGAAACATGAGGTGGTCTTCGACAAGGACGACTTTAATGGGTTTTGGGCTGGTTTTAGACGGCATGTTGGAGAGGGCTCTGACTGGCATGATGTAGGGGGAGTGAACAACGGACGACAGTTCCGAGATCGGGCTTGCTGTCAATTTCGCAAGTGGCACCGAGGAGGCGGGCGCGATAACGGATCGTGCCCAACCCCATGCTGGTGCTGGTGGGGGAAACGGGGGAATCATCGAACCCGCGGCCATCATCGCGAACGACGAGGGTGTAGTGGTCGCCTTCTTCGTTCAACTCGACACTGACGTGGTTGGCCCCGGAATGCCGCACGGCATTGCGCAATGCTTCCTGAGCGATGCGATAAAGATGAATCGCGGTCTGGGTATCTCCGATCGTAATCTCACCGTGCACATCGAAAGTGATGGTCGCCGGATTGGCGCGATTCGCGGAGGCGACGAGATCTTCAAGCGCGGCGGGCAGATTCTCGGCATCCATGTGCACTGGGGAGATTCCGCGGGCGAGATTGCGCGCTTCGACGATTGCATCCTGCAAGAGTTTCTGGATCGTTCCCGCCGCAGCCGCTTCGGGAATCTCCCGGCCCTCGAGATCCGATTTCAGGCAGGCGGCCGCACAGTCAATGGCCGCGAGATCCTGGCAAAGCCCATCGTGCAAATCCTGCCCGATGCGCATCTGTTCGCGTTCCGCGACGCGGACGATCTCCTGTTCGAGAGTCCGCGCGCGGGTCATCGCTTCCATGCGGGCACGAATCTCGTCGCGCTGCGTTTTCAAGGCCATACCACCGATGGCGACGAAAAGGAAATAAACCATCCGGTTGAACGCCACCCAGACATAAGCATGTAGTGACAGGTAAGGATGTTGCCTCAATCCGGCCAAATACCAGATCACGGCGCACAAGACGGCGATGACCAACCCCGACTTGCGCGGCCCGTACCACACCGCGAGCAGAATGGGCGGCGCGTAAAAGACCGACATCGTCCACTGCCACGGCGTCAGAAAATCGATATAGCCGACCGCCATCGCGAACAGGAGGCACTCGATGAAGATCGCTGTTTTCGACTGACCGGAGAACAGTTCACCAAGCTTCATTGCGAGGGATTTGTGCGGAGGGGGAGTTGCGGGAGCCGGGGGAATAGCTGGGGGGCGTTTCTCAGCATTGTGCGTGGATTCGCGCACAGCTTGATCCTCGTGCGCAATAAAATTAATTAAATCTTTAGGATGGGGTTGGGGAACGATTTTGTCGTCACTCATCGTCAATTCGTGTTACAGGCGATACCGCCCATGCCGTCTGGCAACGTCTCAACCACCACCATCACCCCTCCCCAGCACAAATCAAGCCCCTCTGCGCGCCTCTGGCTGGGCGGATTGCTCCAGAGTCGAACATTAATCGTCCCCACTTGGCGTGGCTGGGCGCTGTTGCTTGTTTTAACTTCGTTCGTCGTGTGTGTTTTTGGACGCAGCTTGTGTGCGTTTCTCAGCGTTCAAGATTCCGTCCCCGGCGGTGTGCTGGTCGTCGAGGGCTGGGTTCCAGCCTACGCCGCACGGCAAACCCTCGAAGAGTTCCGTCGTCAGCCCTATCAGGGCATCTACGTCACCGGCGAACCTCTGGAAGAGGGCAACCCTTATATCGGCTTCGGAAACTATGCCGACTTCACCGCCGCGAAGCTCCAGCAGGCGGGTGCGCCTCCCGGCAGTGTCCACGCCGTACCCGCGCCTTTCGTCGGCAAGGACCGCACCTACACCACGGCGCTGTTCTTGAAGAAACGGTTGGAAGCCGAGGGCATCTCCCTCGCCAAGGTCAACGTGGTCTCGATCGGCCCGCATGCGCGCCGCAGCCGCCTGCTCTACCAGATGGCCTTCGGATCAGCGACCAGGGTCGGCATGATCGCCATCCCGGATCGCGACTACGATCCCGACCACTGGTGGAAGACCAGCGCAGGCGTCCGGTCGGTGATTAGCGAAGCCATTGCTTATGGCTACGCGCGCTTGCTTTTCCGCCCGTCGGCCGAGTGAAGAGCGGATAGTCGATATTCGAGGCTTGGCGAGAAGTCCGTGGAGCCGTGGGGACAATTGATAGTTGATAGCCGCGGCTCGGACTGCGGTAGCCCTTCCGCGCTTCCTCCCCGGAGCTTCCTTGGATGTCGAATTTGCTCCATTCCTCTTTTTTGAAGATTCCGCCGATTGGTCGTGACGCTCTATCGTTGGCAAGCGCCGTGAGACCGCCCATCATGGTGGTTCATCACCATGAAGTTCCCCGTTCTCCTCGCGACCTGGCTCGCTGTCTCTTTCGTTGCCCTCCGTGCCCAAAACCCGGCACCTTCCGTGAACGCCCAACCTGCTCCCGCCCACCCCGCGGCCACACCCGCGCCCAAGCTCGATTGGTATGACGTCACGAAATGGGGCGTCGAAGGCCGCGGCTGGGGCGACCTGGAACGCGAGCGGTGGTTTGATCGCCTGCCCGCCATCGCGGATGGAAAAGTCACCCCCATCGTCTGGACGCTTAGTCGCGACAGCGCGGGAATGATGTTCCGCTTCAAGACCGACGCCAGGGCCATCTGGGCGCACTACGTCCTGCGGACCGATCACCTCGCCGGGGTGAACATGACCGCCATCGGCGCCAGCGGCCTGGATCTTTATGCACGGGATGAACACGGCGCCTGGCGTTGGGTCGGCGTGGCCAAGCCGGACAAGAAGGAAGTGCGTGTCGAGATCATCAACGGTCTCGCTCCCGGCTCCCGCGAATACGCCCTCTATCTGCCGCTCTACAATGGCATCGAGTCCCTGGAGGTGGGCGTCAGTGCCGGCGCGCAATTCGAAGGTCTCAAGCCGCGCGAGGCCAAACCCATCGTCTTCTACGGCACCTCCATCACGCATGGCGCCGCCGCGTCGCGCCCGGGCATGGTGCACACGGCCATCCTCGGCCGGCACCTCGAGCGCCCGGTCATCAATCTCGGCTTCTCCGGTAATGGCAAGATGGATGCCGCCGTCGGCGAACTGCTCACCAAGATCGACGCCGCGGTTTACGTCATCGATTGCGAGCCCAACATGAGCCCGACCGAGGTCCGGCAAAAATGCCCGCCGCTGGTGAAGCAATTGCGCGCCGCGCGCCCGGAAACGCCCATCATCCTCGTCGAGGACCGGCGTTGGGCCAACACGTGGATTCGCCCGGAGCGGCAGAAGTTTCACGATGAAAATCACCAGGCGCTGCACGACAGCTTCGAGGCGCTGGAGAAGGAAGGTGTGAAGAAGCTCTATTATATTCCCGGAGATAACCTGATCGGCGACGACGGGGAAGGGTCGACGGACGGTTCGCATCCGAACGACCTCGGCTTCGTCCGCCAGACTGCCATCTTCGAACCGATCCTGCGCCAGGCGCTCGGACAGTAAAACATTCTCCACTTATGAAACGCTTCTTCCTCCCCGTTTTGCCACTTCTCGCCGGCCTGGCCGCCATGATGACATCGCGCTCCATGGCCGCTCCGCTCACTTACGAAGGTACCGATGGCCCCGCCAGGGGCAAGCAGGTCGTCCTCATCGCCAGCGACCATGAATACAAATCCGAAGAGACCCTCCCGGAACTTGGCCGCATCCTCGCCCGCCACTACGGCGCGAAATGCACCGTCCTCTTTGGCATCGATCCGCAGACCGGCTACATCCGAAACGGCAACTCCAACATTCCCGGTACCGAGGCGCTCAAGACCGCCGACTTGCTCGTTATCTTCACCCGCTTCCAGAATCTGCCGCCCGAGCAAATGCAACCCATCGTCGATTATCTCGATCGCGGCGGCCCGGTCATCGGCCTGCGCACCGCGACGCACGGCTTCAAGATTCCGGCCGACAGTCCGTATGCGAAGTTTGACTTCCAGTTCAAAGGCGAGGATTTCAAAAACGGCTTCGGCCGGCAGATCCTCGGTGAAACCTGGGTCGGTCACTATGGGCCGAATCACAAATCCAGCACCCGCCTCGAGATCGTGCCGGAGCATGCCAGCCACCCCGTCCTGCGCGGAGTGAAAGACGCCTGGGCACAGGTCGGCGCCTACAACGCTCATCCTATCGAAGGCAGCGAGGTGCTCATGAACGCCCAGCCGCTGACCGGCATGGAGCCGACTTCGCCGGTCGACGAAACGAAGCCGCCCATGCCCGGCGCGTGGGTGCGCGAATACAAAAGCGCTTCCGGCAAAATGGGCCGCGTCTTCACTACTACCTACGGCGGCAGCGGCGATCTCGTGAACGACGGCTTCCGCCGTCTGCTGGTGAATGCCTGTCTCTGGACCATGGGCCTGGACAACGACATCAAGCCGGACAACGACATCAGCCTCGTCGGCCCGTATCGCCCCACCTGGCACGGCGGCGCCAAACGTGCCAGGGACATCAAGCCCGAAGAACTCGCGGGTTGGGATTCGCCGATTCTGCCCGAGGAGAAGAAATAAATTCTAGTGGCAGTTGCAATTGCCGCACGAACCATCGTGCACGTCCTCGTATTCCGGCCGGCGGCCGAGCTCGAAGGTCTTGTTGAGAAAGCGGCTCACCGTCTCGTGGAGTTGCGCCAGTTGATCCTGCGCATCGAGAAATCCCTGCGCCACCGGATCGTTCATGAACTTCTCCCGCAGCGTCTCGAATTGCGCAATCTCCTCGGGTTTCAGCTCGAGCCCCTGCCCTTGCTTCATCCGCAGGAGATCACCGAGCCCGTTGAGCTGCTGGTAATCGAATTTCAGCAACTCGTTGTTCATGAAATCATCGATCTTCTGCTTCAACGCTTGAAAATCCGACTGGTCGACGATCGCCTGGCAAAGGTCGAGGGTACGCTGGGTGATCGGGCTTTCTTTGGTTTTGGTTTCCATGGGGCAGGCCGAAAGTTAACGGCAGCCCAGGGGGATTGGCAACGGAATCTACTTTAGTTGTTTCCCGCGGCCCCGGCGTTCTGGCGCAGGATGCGGCGCACTTCGGCGATGGCTTGCGGATTCTGATGCGCGCTGTGATTGGACGGCACGATCAACTCGCTCTGCGCTCCATCGAGATGGCTGCTCCAATACGGCACGACGCCATCCGTGCTCACCGGCGGCGTGCGGTCCTTATTCCCGCCCTTGCCACGGTCGCCCATGATGGAGTGGTACGGGATGCCCGGCGTCAGCGGCACGGTATTGATCAGCTTCACGAAGCGATTGTTCGGCGCAAGCGTGTCCACGCTGTTTGGTACGCTGCCCAGTCGCAGGATGGTGGAATCCTGCAACATCGCATTCCTCACTTCCCCGCCGATCTTCATGAGCATCGCCGGCGACTTGATCAACCGCGAGGCCAGCCGGCCGACCCAGCCCGTCGCCATTTCGCTGCCCTGATGCGGCCCGGAGATGAAAATAACACGGCCGACTTCCGGCCGATGTTTGAAGATCAACGACTCCTCCAGCATCTTCTGCGCATGCGGCGAAAAATGCGTCTGGCTCGGCGGCTTGCGGAAGGTTCCCATCCAGAGTTTGTCGCCGCTATCCGTGATCATCAGCCGGCTGATGAGGCTGCCCATGCTGTGGCCAATGAGCACGATCTTCTTGTGCAACGGAAAGCGCTTTTCCGCGGCATCGAGCTGCTCGCGCATGATTGCCGCCGAATACGGATAGGGGTAACCGCTGGGGTAACTGTAGAACCAAAACTGGTAATGTGCGCGGATGAACGGATCGCCGCGCAGCTTGTTGATCATCGGCGTCCAGGTCGCCGGTGAATCCATCAGGCCATGCGTGACGATGACGACGGTCTTGTTGGGGTCATAAGCCTGCAGGCGGACGATGTGCGCGGTGCCCGCGTATCTCTCGGGCCATAACACCCGGGCGATTTCCAATTTTTTCGGGTTCTCGCGCGCCAGCATCACGGCCAGCGGCACGGTGAAATCCGCCGCCAGCGGAAAAATGCCGCCGTCCAGCGAAGTCGTCTCGACCGCGAGCGGATCTTCAAACGCCACCACCACGTGGCGCGCTCCGGTTTTGTCGCGTCCGGGTTCGAAATGCAGCACCGCGGTGATCCCGTAATAAGTCCTCTCCGGCGCAAACTGCTGCGCGGCATCCCGACGCGGAGCTTTGCCCACGGCGACCAGCGGCGCCCCTACTCCGGGCTTCACCGTACGCTCGGTCACATAAGTGCCCTTGACATCAAACTGATCAGCCGGCGTGAAATCGTAGAGACTCGGGTCGGCCACCCGCTGCTTTGGCGGACGATTCGTGAGCAGGTAATCGCCGCCCGGCGCCGGGACCCGCAGCGGCTGCGTCCACGGGTCGAGCTTGGCCCGGCGGATGGTCTCGAACACCCGGGACGCGGCGAAATTATAAGCATCGCGCGCCGCTGCGTCGCGCGGATTGTGCTCGAGTTGCTGCGCCGCTTCGTCCGCGGCAGTCAGCAAATCACCCAGAGCCTGCCGCGGATGACTGCGCTCCTTGGCGACGCCAACCGCGATCGCTTGCTCCGCCTTGACCAGCGTGCCTACCGTCGAACGGATGGGGCGAAATTGGGGTCGTCTCTCCGAGACCGTGGCATACTGCGCACAACTCGCGAGACCAAGCATCAACCCGGCAAACAGGCACGAATGAATGAACTTCATGGCGGCGGGAGAGTAGTGCAGCCCGGCCCCATTTGGCGACCGCGGATTTGTAAAAAGTGGGCGGTTTTTTGGAAATTACATATCAACCGCTCTCAATCCTCGGCGCCCTCGGAATTTTTCTTCGTCTGCGCGCGCTGAAAATCCGCCACGACTCCGTACGCCGCCGGCTCGTGGACTCTCACCTCCCAGCCGTGGACCACGGCAAAGCTGGCAATTTCCTCCGGCAATTTTTCCGGAGGAACCGGCCAGCACGAGAAGAGAACGTGCGAGAAAACGCGGCAGGTGTTTTGCCGGTGCAAGACGTCACCAATGAAAACCGCCAGGCGTTCGCGCGTGTGAATCATAACCAGCAAAGGAATCGATTTGCCCCCGAAATCGCGTTGCTCCATCGATGCGGTCGTAACCTTGGCCAGCACTGACCTAACTAATTGCTAATTAAGTACCAACCGCCCGCACACGCAGCCCTCACTTCGTCAGCGATTCTGTGGTGAACCACATTTATCCCTATGAAGACACTGCTCATCCTGTGCTTTGCCGCCTCTTCCATCCTTCTCTTCTCTGCGTGCGAGGACGAGGACATGGACCACGACCATCATCACCATCACCGCCACGAAGCGGTAACGTCAACCACCACAACGGAAGAAACCACGGTCCACCATGCGGTGCCGACCGAAACGACGACCGTCCGGACCTACTAACTCACTAACTTTCTTTATTTATGGCTATGCTGATTCTCCCTACGATGTTGGCTGCCGCCGGCTATTCCCTCCTCTATCTGATTTTCGGTGGCGGGATTGGTGGCGCGATCCTCATTTTCATCGTCGCGAAAATGCTCGGCAAATAAACCGCTCGGCGGTGGTATTTGCAGAAAGGTCGGCTGGATATTGTTTCACAGCCGGCAGGGAGATGGGCGCGCGATCCGCGTATTGGCTCATTTCCCGAATCCGTCATCCCGATCCCGCGACTGCGAGGTCGGGATGACGCTTTGCGGGGCCGGTGAATCCGCGCTTTCGCCGGGCACGGTGGCAGGATACGGTGCGTCGCATGAAGCCGCCCAGGCCTTTCTCCATCGCCCCCGCCGTTGTCGCCACCGCGCTCCTGCTGCTCCTGCAGGGCAACGCCAGCGCGCACTCCACGGCGGGAAACATCGGTGGATTTGTCAGCGGTTTTGGACACCCGCTCACCGGGCTCGATCACATCGTGGCCATGGTCGCGGTCGGCCTCTGGGGCGCCTATCTGCGCGCTCCGGCAATGTGGCTGCTGCCTGTCGTGTTCCCGGTGGTAATGGCTTTCGGAGGAGCCCTCGGCGTGCTTCACGTGCCGCTGCCGGCGGTGGAGACATGCATCGCGCTTTCGGGGTTGTTGCTGGGGTTGGCGGTGGCTTTTGCCGTCCGGCCTCCGCTATGGGTTGCCGCGGCCATCGTCGGCTTCTTCGCCATTTTTCACGGCCACGCCCACGGCACGGAATTGCCCAACTCGGCAAACGCGATGACTTACGCCATCGGCTTCGTCATCGCCACCGGCCTGCTCCATCTCAGCGGTATCGCGCTGGGACTGCTCCTTCGCTGGCCTTGGGGCCACGTGGTGGTGCGCCTGAGCGGCGCGGCCATCGCGGTGATCGGGTGCCTGTTTCTTACCGGAACGATCAAGGCGTGAGTAGTCCGGGCTCATGCCGTCGCGCGTGGCTGATCACGCCCGTGGCCGGGCTCGCGCTCCCAGCACATGCCCAGGCCCATATGACGGTGCAGGGCATGAGCAGCTTCATGACCGGCGCGCTGCATCCGCTCCTGACGCCATCTCACGTGATCATCCTTCTCGCCTTGGGATTGGCCGTGGGCCAGCACATCCCCCTGCGGCTCGGGGCGCCGCTGAAAGTCTTCGCCGGCTGCTCAGCCATCGGCCTCGCCCTTACCACTACGGGGCGAATCGCCGGTGTCCATCCGGGCATTCTCTCGGGCATCGCTTTCGCCATCGGCGGTATCGTGGCCTTCGGAAAGAAACTCCCGTTCGCGGTACCAGCCATCCTGCTCGGCGCAGGCGCGCTTGCCATCGGCCTGGATTCCGGCGTGGAAAAGGGCGCTGCGTGGACTGTATTCGGAACGCTCTCCGGCACCTGGGTCGGGCTGCTCGTATACCTGGTGAATTTCGCCTTCTACACTTCGCTGGCCGCGGAGAAGAAACAGCAGTGGCTGCAGATCGGCATCCGTGTCGCCGGCTCGTGGATCCTGGCAATCTCCGTGCTCATGCTCGCCTTTGCGCTGCGCAAGTAGGACACCTCCGTTGTCAATTCTGCGGCATTCGCAACGCCGCGAGATTCTGCACCACCGCTACGAGCTCATGCGATTCCACCGGCTTGGCAAGATGCATCTGGAACCCGGCGCGCAGGACCCGGGTGCGATCTTCACTCCGGGCGAGCGCGGTCAGGGCCACCGCGGGCACGGTGCGCCCGCCTGGCAACGCCCGCAGGCGCGCGATCAACTCGTAGCCATCGTGCCCCGGCATCCCGATATCGCTCAACACCACATCGGGAGAGAATTGCGTAAACTCGCTCAGCGCTTCCTCCATGGAAGAAGCCGTGCGCACCGCCGCGCCATTGCGCTCGAGAATCCGCTCGATCGCTCCTCTCGAATCCGTGTCGTCATCGACGGCCAGCACTTTCACTCCCTGGAGGTGGCCGACAGCCTGCGTCTCCGCGGTCGCGCTGGGATGTTCGCCGCCCGGCGGCTCCGTATGATGGTGCGCCGACAACATCGGCAGACTCAGCGTGAAGGACGCCCCCTTTCCAAGCCCCAGACTGGAGACTTTCAAGTGGCCGCCATGCAATTCCGCAAGGTGACGGGCAATGCTCAGTCCGATCCCCAAACCGCCATGCTTGCGCGTGGTGGAAGCATCCGCCTGCCGAAAGCGGTCGAAAACGTGATCGAGAAACTCGGGGGCAATCCCCTGCCCGTTGTCCGACACAATCACTTCCACGTTCGATTTGGCGCGGTGCATGGTGACCTGAATGCGACCGTGCGTCGGAGTGAACTTGATCGCGTTGGTCAGGAGATTCCAGACGATCTGCTGCAAGCGATTCTTGTCTCCCATGGTCACGCCATCCACATCGGCGAGCAGCGAGGTGAGGCGAATGTCCTTGGCGTCGGCCGTAGGGCGGACGGTCTGGACGGCCGCGTTCACCACGGCAGATAGATCGACGCGCTGCAGGTCGAGGCTGACCTTGCCGGCCTCAATGCGGCTCATGTCGAGCAGGTCTTCGATAAGCTGCGATTGGAGGCGGACATTGCGTTCGATGACTTCGAGACCCTGCGCGAGATCGGCAGGCGTCGCCTCTTCTTTCAGGATTTGGATCCAGCCGAGAATGGCCGTGAGCGGCGTGCGCAGTTCGTGAGAAAGAGTCGCCAAAAAATCGATCTTCAAGCGATCCGCGCGCTTGAGGTCCTCGTGGGCCTGCGCCAACCGGCGCGCGGCGTCTTTCTGTCCGGTGATGTCACGCGCGATCTTCGACGCCCCGACGATTTTGCCAGTTTTGTCCCGCACCGGTGAAATCGTCAGGGAAACATCGATCTCTTTTCCATCCTTGCGCACCCGGATCGTTTCAAAATGCTCCACCCGCTCCCCGGCCGTGATGCGGCTGAGAATATGCGTCTCCTCCTCCATGCGATCCGGTGGAAATAGTCGGCTGATCGGCTGTCCGATCATCTCTTCGGCCGTGAAACCGAAAATGCGCTCGGCGCTTTTGTTCCAGCTCGTAACGATGGAATGGAGATTCTTGCTGACGATCGCGTCTTCGGAAGAATCAATAATGGCGGGAAGCAGGAAATCGGCCGGTGGCAGGCCTGCTTCGGCATCGATGTTTTGAGATGGTGGCATTTTCCGCGATTTTCAGGGGCTCTTGCTGGCTGGAACGACGCGCATGGTAAATAAGTGATGCGGTTAAGATGCCTTCGGACACCCCCGCGTATACTCGTATCGCAGCAAAGGGCGCTCCGGATGTTTGTTCGCCCTTCTCCGTCAGAAAAGCGCCTGCGCGCTCCCCTCACCTGGCGCCGCTGATCCAGCACCAGGGTGAATCGACATTTCGCTTCGGATTTCGAAGCGAGTTTCATTTTCGTCGCAGAGCAAGGCCTCACCACATCCGGACACGCGGCCCATAGCCATAGGGGCCGAAAGCATACGGGCCATAGGCGCTGTACCAGCCCGTCGCCATCTCGCGGTTCATCTGCGCGGCTTCATAGTTCTGCCGTGCGATGCGTTGCTGCACGGCGAGCTGCTGGTAGCGCTGATATTCCGCTTCGCCGCCGATGAAAGCGGTCCCCTTCTTTTCGTCTTTGTAGGCATAGAAAGTTTTGCCGTTCACAGCCACGCGCTCGACCTTGTAGGAGGGTGCACCGGCGTAGAGTTCCTTTTGTTTCGCCGTCTGCGGAGTCCGCTCCTTGAAGCCGGCGGCGGTGAGCATCGATTCCTGGTTCGAGGCATCGAAGCTGGCGCAGCCGGCGAACGACACCACAGCGAGCACGCCACCCAGAAGGGCGGCTATGTCAGACAGAGGCAGCTGGAGTTTCATAGATGTTTTGTTTAGAGGTGATCGCCGTATTTCTTGCCGGCGATGATTGCAGCGACCGCGTGCGCGTATCTGCCGGAAGGCGAATAGGAGAAACTTGGTACGTAATCCGACGGAGAGAGTCTGTCGGGCTGAAGCGGCTTGCTGAACATGGTGGCGTCCAGGATGAGCCAGCCTTGCGGGCCTTCCCAAATCAGCCAGGCATGGTTGACATTCCGCTCGACGCTCGCTTTGCCGACGACGAACCGGACATTGCGCGAGCCCATCTTGGACGCGAGCCACAGGGCTTTCGCCTTGCAATCGCCGCTCTTGGTCGACTCGGTTTCCGCCGGTGTTTGCGGCACATAGGGCTGATCTTTTTTAAAGACGTAGCGGAAGGCCCGCCCCTCCCGTACGAGTTGCTCCACCGTGCCCATGTCGGGCTGATTGCCGCCGAGGCTGTGCAATACATCCCAAAGGGGGCCCAGATATTGATCGTAGGGAGTCCGCGAAGTCGGGGTTCCGAGGTCGATGGCCCCCCCTATTGCCCGGGCGCTCGCCATCAGGATGATGAGCGCGGTGATCAACTTCTGCCGCAAGGTCGCGTGCGAGCGCGCGGGTAATGCGATGCTTTTCATATTATTTTTTGGCGACGTAAGCGCGGCGCACGCGCTCGAGTTCCTCCAATTGCCCCTGGGTCCAGCCACGGAGGTCGCTGAGGTAACTGGCTTCCTTCCAGGCGGGATCGAGAGCGACCAGCCGGTGATAGTCGGCCAGCGCCTCCATATCGTTTTTCTGAGCCCGCGCGCACAAGCAAAGCCCGGCGATGACGTCGTCCACCATCTCGCCAGCCAGGTCCTGGGCGGCCATGAATTGCACGGCCGCCTGCGCGGGCCGCTGGAAATAGTACAACACCCAACCGTAGGCGCGGCGGGTTTCGAAATTGTCCGGCTCGATCTCCAGCGATTTGTCGAAGAGCGCGACGGCCTCGGCCATGTTTTGCATCCGGGCCTCCACTTTTGCCGCGCGACGCAAAACTCGCGCATCCCCCGGCGCGTCGGCGACGGCCTTGGTCACAACCGCCAATGCCTCCACGCCGCGCCCGGCATTGATCAGCGTGCTGGCCGCGTAGCAACGCGCGAGGGGCGTCGCGTCCGGCATTTTCAATACCATATCCGCAATGAATTCTCCGTGACGTGCATTGGGAAGGTAGAGACTCACTCCCGACAGAACGAGTGCATCGGCCGAGATCGCCTCGTAACATTCGAAAAGAGCGCCGAGGGAACGCTCGTTCACCCGATGCACGATGTTATCGGCCAGCGTGCTGGTAAACCGCGGCATGCCATGGCGGTCGCTGCCGCTGGCGAGTTCCCAGCGCGCGAGTTTCGTGAAGTCCGCCTCGGCGGGAAGCGCCGGATCGTCCGCCATGGCGTGCAGTTGCGCCATATGGGTGAGCACGCGCTCAAAAGTATCGGGCCCGGTCCGATGCAACCCGACCAGCCGCTCCGCAAAAGCAGGCATCCATGCCGGCACATCCTGCGCGACAAAGGGCGCCTCGATCGCCCGCACCGTGCCATCATCACAAGCCACGACCACCACCTTGTCCTGCACCAGATAGTCGATGCACGTCGCCTGCGTGTGCAGGTTCACTCCTTCGCCCAGCGGGCGGCCGCTATCGATCTCGAAAAATTGCACTGCCTCCAGTAACAATGAGGTGATCGCCAGGAAACGGTTGTCCTCGGTGATAACCGCGGAGAAGACCGGTCCGGGCGCCAGCACCGGCGTGCCGACCGGCTTCCACGTTTTCGTATCGTAGACCACCGCCTGGACGTCATCCCCCGTCACCACCATGCGACTGCCGTCGGGGCTGAAACGGGCGCACCAGAGCGCATTGTGCCGATTGATCACACTCACCGGTCTCCAGGTCTTCGCGTCCCAAATGCGGGCCGTGCCATCGGTCGACACCGTCACCAGCAATTTCCCATCCGGACTGAAGCGCGCACACTTCAACTCCGATTTCTTTTTACCCGGATGCTGGATCACGGCCAGCGGTTTGGTGCGATCGGTGAAGCTCCAGACGGTGGCGCGCGGCCCCGCCGCAGTCACCAATCGGTTTTCGTTCGGCGCGAAATCGACCCAGTTCACCGCGGCAGAGTGATGATACGGTTTTCCATCGACTCTCCCCTTTTTGGCGTCCCACAGCTGCGCGTCGCCACTCGTGTCGGAGGTCAGAATGCGCGAGGCATCCGCATTGAAAACTGCACACGTGACCTTGCCCCGCTGTTGCATCGCTGGACCGTAGGGATCGACGTGGCCCGAAATCCAATGCAGCGCCGTGTGGTCTTCGGAAGCGGTCACGAGGTGTTGCCCGTCCGCGCTGTAGAAAGCGGTGCGCGCCCGGGCATTGTGATTCCGCACCGTGGTCAGCGGCATGCCGCCATTCGTGCGCCAAAGACGCGCCTCGCCATCCGCTGTGCCAGTGGCGAGCACCTTGTCGTCCGGGCTGAAGGTCATGACCAGCACCGGCCCACCGTGCAGGATCCGTTCGCCGCGCTGCGCGCCGTTGCGCGTCGTCCAGATCGTCGCGTGCCCATCGCTGGAAGCAGTGGCCGCGCGCATTCCGGTGCGCGCCCACACGAAGTCGTTCATCGGCGCCTCTTCATGCAGGGAGACGGGCAATTTCGCTCCCGTGAGCGCATCCCAGAACTGGACGCTTCCGTCGCCGAGCAGCGTGCCGATCATGCTGCCATCGGGACTGACGCGCGCTTTCGTGATCGTTTCTCCACAGGACATGGCCGGCATCACCATCACGCCCTCCTCAGGATTCCAAAGCCGCGCGATCTTTTCCTCACCGGCGGTCAGCACGTAACGCTCGTCCGCGGAAAAATCGAGGGCGATCACTGCGCCTTGGTGCGGCAAGCCTTTCCCGATCTCCTTGGCCGTCTCCAGGTTCCACACCCGCACCATATGATCGCTCCCCGCGGCGGCCAGCTTCATTCCACTGCGCGACATGGCAAGTGCGGTCACCGCGCCTCCCTGCATGTGAAACTCCGCGATCACTTTCCCCGCCTCGATATCCACCGCCTGAATCACTCCACCCGCCGTGGCGATGACGAAGATTCCCCCTCGCGATGATCTCCGCGCCACCGTCACCGGCTGCGCGGGTTTGCCTTCTTCGAACACCGGCTTTTTCGCCGCGGTATCCCAGATCCGCAGGCCTCCCTCCTTCGTCACCACCGCCAGCCGCTTTTCGTCCTTTGTAAACGACAGACCGACAATGGCGCTTTCTTCCTTCGGCAGGGCCAGGCGTTCCTTCGCCGCGTCCGCTTCATCCAGCGGTTCGGTGCTGGAGATGAAGACTTCTCCGCTCGCCGCGCCCGTCGCGATCTTCTTTCCATCCGCACTGAAGACCAACGTCTCCACCGCTCCGCCGTGCTTGATCGGCAACGTCTCAGGGAGATTCCACACGTGATCACGAACGGCCGCATAGAGCATCGTTCCCAGCACGCGGTTCCCTGGATCGCGCGCTGCCGCCGCGGCCAGTGCCGCCGCCGCCTTGCGCGGTTGGTTATCCTCAAAATAGGCTTGCGCCTCTTCCCGGGCGGCGAGGCTCTCGGGCAATTCCTTCGGCGGCTCTCCCGCTCGACTGCTCACGATCAGGACTCCGAACGCGATCGTGCAAAGCCAACTGCAACTTCCGCAAAGAAAGCGTAGGCTACTTTTCATAAGTTTCGTTTTCCTCAACTACGATTCGGCAAATGGATTTTGAAGAAAGACCCGCAACTCCGGAGCACTGACTCGACGCTGGGATGAAGCGCTGCCGAATCAGCGCGCAGCGATACGTCGACCTCGATAGACAACACCTTTCCCCTCGTGGCGGATCCGCCGGCAGAAGACCGCATGCTTTTCATACACGGGGAGTGTGAAATTCTGCACGTCGCACGTCCCTGAAAATATGCGCGACAACACTAATTGCACACCCGTTCCCCTGTAGAGGAAAGATAATTCTTTGCGAAAAGTATGTCTGCCAAAAACGACACCACCGCTCACACATGCCACGACAAATTAATCCCAAGAGCCACTACATATAACTCCCGACTTATCATCGCTTTCCATCTGAAAAACTTATCTCGTTCCCGTTCAAAACCTACGTGGATACCTTTTCCATAATCAACGTCACACTGGGGAAAACCCAGCCAAAGGATGGCAATTTATCCCGCTAAAATACTCAGCTAGCTAAAAAGCATATCGCCAGATCGCCAGGAAATGGAAAACCGTGCCGATAAGGACGGCGATGTGCCACGCCAGATGATGGTAGGGAAAACGGCGCGCGACATAGAACACCAATCCGCCCGTGTACGCCACGCCCCCCGCCACCAACAACCAGAGCCCCGGTTCTGGCATGTGCGCGAGCAGCGGCTTGAACGCGATCAATGCTACCCAGCCCATCAGCACATATAGCGAAATCGTGAATGACTTTGGCTGCACCCCGCGCAGGCATTTCAACAGCACGCCAAAGATGGCCAGCGGCCACACCACAGCCATGAGCAGCCAACCCCACGGGCCCCAAAGGATACCGAGAGAAAGCGGCGTGTAGCTTCCCGCGATCATCAAAAAGATCGCCGCGTGATCCATGATCAGAAAGAACTCCTTCGCCTTCCCCGGCAACAGCCAGTGATGGACCGCCGAACTCAGGTAGAGGAGCATCGTCGTCGCCGCGAAAACTCCCATCCCCAGATAGGAACGCACACTCGGATGGTGAGCGGCGGCCAGGAAGAGAAACGGCGTTCCGACGACGGCGGCGACGAACCCAATCGCGTGGCTGATACTGTTCGCCAACTCCTCACCACGCGACCACTGGCGAATTGCGATAGAACTGTGCGCAACCGGTCCGTTCACCGGAAGGCGGGAGTGAGGGGCATTTTCAAGAGTATCACTGGCGACACGTTAGCAGGAAGGTCGTCGAATGGAAACGCCCGTCCTGCCTTCGCGTTGGCCGGTCGAGTTCCATTCTGCATCTGCAACGAAGCTCTATTTCACCGGAGGATCTCCGGGCTCAGTCTTGCCCTGCGCTAAATCGGAAATTTTCGGCGGCGCCTGGTGCCTCGCCCGGAAGCGTGGTCCAACCGTGGTTGGGTCGATGGGCTCGTGTTTGGAAGGCCGCGGCGGAGTGGGCGGCGCCACCGGTTCCAGTTTCTGGCTGCGCTTCCAGGCCACGCTGCGGGCGTCATCCTGCGTGCCCTTCACCAGGCGAAGGACGCACATCGTTCGTCCCTCGACCGCGAGTTCATCGCCGGAACTGTGCGATGCGGGTTCCGCGGGAAAACCGCTCTCTTCATGCGTATTGAGAAACATTTCCCAATTCACATGCTCCTTGCCCGGCAGCGCAAAATTGACCGGTTCGTGATAGGCGTTGAGCAGGAAAAGGAAGGTATCGTCCAGCACCGCTTCTCCTTCGGGATTGCGCACGTCGAGCGCATCGCCACAGAGGAGCATGGCGAGGCAACGATTGGCCGAGGACCAGTCTTCGCTGTTCATCTCGCTGCCATCGGTGTCGAACCACATGAGATCCTTGATACCGGCCCGGGGCACACGCCGGCCCTGGAAGTATTTGGGCCGGCGGAAAATGGGATGCTTCTTTCGCTCGTCGATGAGCCGCGAGGTAAACGCGATCAGTTGCTTCTGCCAGCCGGCGTGTTCCCAGTTGAACCAGGAGATCTCGTTGTCCTGGCAATAGGCATTGTTGTTCCCCTGCTGCGTGCGACCGAATTCATCGCCGCCGACAATCATCGGCACGCCTTGGGAAAGCAGCAGCGTCGCGAGGAAATTGCGGAGTTGCTGGCGGCGCAAGGCGTTGATGTTTTCGTCATCCGTCGGTCCCTCCGCGCCGCAATTCCAGGAGCGATTGTCATTGTGGCCATCCTGATTGTTCTCCCCGTTCGCCTCGTTGTGCTTCTCATTGTAGGAAACGGTGTCGTAGAGGGTGAAGCCGTCATGAGCGGTGAGAATATTCACCGAAGAATAGGGACGACGCCCGCCCGATTCGAAAAGATCCGCGGAGCCGGTCAGTCGATAAGCCACCTCGCCCAGCAACCCCATGTCGCCCTTCCAATAAGCGCGCAGGCAGTCGCGGTACTTTCCGTTCCACTCCTGCCAGAGGACAGGGAAATTTCCGACCTGATATCCGCCCTCGCCTACATCCCATGGCTCGGCGATGAGCTTCACCGTGGAGATGATCGGATCCTGGTGAATACAGTCGAAGAAGCCCGATAGCTTGGAAACATCGTGCAGCTCGCGCGCCAGGGTGGACGCAAGGTCGAAGCGGAAACCATCCACATGCATCTCCGTGACCCAGTAACGCAGGGAATCCATCAGCAACTGGAGCACGCAGGGGTGTTGCGTGTTCAGCGTATTCCCCGTGCCGGTGTAATCCATGTAGTAGCGGCGATCGTTCTGCACGAGCCGGTAGTAGGAAGCGTTGTCCACTCCGCGAAAGCTGAGGATCGGCCCGAGTTGATTCCCCTCTCCCGTGTGATTGTAAACCACGTCGAGAATCACCTCGATCCCCGCGGCGTGCAGCGCTTTCACCATCTCTTTAAACTCCTGCACCTGTCCACCCGCCACGCCACTACTGGAATAGGAGGAATGCGGAGCGAAGAAGCCGATCGTATTGTAGCCCCAGTAATTCGTGAGCCCCTTGTTCTCGAGGAATTCATCATTCACAAAATGGTGCACCGGCAGGAGTTCGACGGCCGTCACCCCAAGCTTCTTGAAATAATCGATGGCAAACGGATGACCGAGCGCCGCGTACGTCCCGCGAATCTCCTCCGGAATATGCGGGCAGAGCTTGGAAAAACCCTTCACATGAACCTCGTAATACACCGACTCCGCCTGGGCGATATCGAGGAGATGATCGTCGCCCCAGTCGAAGGCATTGTCCACGACCACCGACTTGGGCATGCAGGCGGCGTTGTCGTGCGCGTCGCGGTGTAGATCGGCGTCGGCGCTGCCATCCTGGACATAGCCAAACATCTCCGGCCCCCAGTTCACGAGGCCGGTAATCGCCTTCGCATAAGGATCGAGCAACAGTTTCGCCGGATTGAACCGATGCCCCTGCGACGGCTCATACGGGCCATTCACCCGGTAACCGTAAAGTTGCCCCTCCTTCAGGTCCGGAACGAGGCAATGCCAGACGTGATTCGTGCACTCGAATAGAGGCAGGCGAACTGTTTCCGTGGGCGATGAAACATCATCGAACAGACAGAGTTCGACACCGGTCGCATTCTCCGAGAAGAGGGCGAAATTCACCCCAAGCGGCGGTCACAGTGGCCCCGAGGGGGATTCGGTCGCCCTTTCCAGAGTTTGAATTGATTCATCGCGTGCTCAGAGAATCGCGACAAACCGCTTCCATGGACGGCACGCAGCGTCCGCTTCCCGCACAAAGTGTGATGACTCCCCAATTCAGCCAATGAGCGCCGGAAAGAGAGGCTCCGAGTGCCGACTGAGGTCAGGGATGAACCGGCACGAACTTTTGCACGCGCTTCCCCTTGGCATCGCCGACGTACACCGAGCCATCCGGGGCCACGGCGATGTCGTGGCCGAGTTGAAACTGCCCAGGGTCGCGACCGTAGGAACCGAAACGGGGGACGACGTTTCCCTCGGGATCGAGTTCCACGGCCTTCGCATGCTCGGGTTGGTTCGGCAATTGGTCGCCACCGTCGATGACGAAGACGTGGTCATTCGCGGCCACGCTCACGCCATAGGGACGCCCGACCTGCGGACCTTTCCACTCGGCGAGGAATTTGCCCTTCGGGTCGAAGACTTGCAGGCGCGAGTTGGTGCGGTCGCAGACGAAAACCCGCCCGTGGGAGTCCACGGCGACGCCGTGCGGCAAACGGAATTTTCCCGGCTCGGTCCCCTTCCCGCCCCACTCGAATTGATAGTGTCCCGCGGCGTCGAACTTCACCACACGCGTATTGCGGTAGCCGTCGCTCACGTAGAATGAACCATCCGGCAGCACGGCCACGTCGGTGGGAAGATTGAAGTGTGTTTGATCCGAGCCGGCCACGCCACGTTCGCCGAGCGTGAGCAGGAGATGTCCATCGTGGGCGTATTTGAAGACCTGCTGCCGGCCGACATCCGTCAGCCAGACATTATCCTCACGATCGAGCGTCAACCCATGCGGCATGATGAACTCGCCTGCTCCCCACTCGGTGAGCAGCTTGCCGCTCTGGCCATCGAAAACGCTGATCGTCGGTTCGGCGATGGGCTCCTCGGGGAAAGCCGCCGTCCAATTTCGTTCATTGCGATGAAAGACGAAAACGTTGCCGTGGGAATCAACGCCCACGCCCGCGCAGACCCCGAGCGACCGGCCTTCCGGCAGCACCGGCCAATGGGGAACGACTTCATAGCGGGATTCGGCGAAGGCCCGAACCGACAGGACACAGACAAGTAAAAGGACACGCCACATGGTCTTAAAGACGGTGAAAGAAATCGGCGGTGAGGCTATAGGCCCGCAAATCACGCGAATGACGCAAATGGAAAAATCTTTCCATTCGTGTCATTCGCGTGATTCGCGGGCACTTTTTTCACATTCTCTTAGCCCTCCGCGGCCAGCGCGCCCCATGGTTCCAGTTGCTGGAGCTGTTTCGCGGCGAGCGCGCGATAGCAATCGGGCAGATCGAATTTCGCCAGCACGCCGGGGACAAGACACGACAGCGGCCAGTGATATTCCTCCGATTCGGCGAGATCGCTGTAGCTGGTCAGCGCATTCTTCAGCGTAACCTGCTTCACTCCATCGGCCAGCAGCGCGGCAAAGGTAGCGGGAATTGCTCCCCAACCCCTGCCTACGAGATGCACTTCCTCGTGACCGCAGGCCAGCAACCAATCGATGAGCCGCAAGACGTCGTGGGTCTTTTGGCCTGGGTAAGGCTGATCGAGCATGATGGAATGAATCGCGTAAAAATAATCGCTCCCATACGGCGTGAGGAAGGATTTCGGATCACAGGTATCGGGCTGGGATTCGCCGATGCCGCGCACATCGCAGGCGTAGATGGCCGACTCAGGCTCCGCCGCGATGAGTTGTGAGATCAGGGGCTCATTGCGCAACTCGGCATCGGCCGATTGATGCGAGACATAGAGAATCGCTCGCTTCACTCCGCGCGGTGGGCGCGATACCAGTGACGCGTCATCGAGGCGATAGACGAGCGCAAGGATTCCGGGTTCCGTTTCCACCGCGTAGGTCGCGGCGAATTTCTTCGGATAGTGGCGTCCGCTCGAAGGCCGAAGGATGCGAAAGTCGGGCGCGCCTTCATGCGCTGGCAGGCGCAGCGTTTCGCGCACGGCGGCTTTCAAGGCCTCACCGTCCACAGCGCCGCGTTTCTGCTTGAGCGCCCGCGAACGTTCCTGGGTAAAAGAAAAGACGGTGCGCGGTTTCATTTCCGCAACCTGGCCGTGCGGCGTGCACCAAAGCGTCTCGTCTTTCTCGATGGTCAGCGCCGGCTCCGTCCTGGCATCGGAAATCTTCGTGACGTGATTGAACCAACGATACATCGCTTCGCGGTTTTCCGGGCTGTAGCCGTGATAGGTTGGTCCCCGGAAGAGGCCGATGTTTTCCTCCGCGCCGAGCAAGCGATAGAGTTGCTGCAGGCGCGTGTAGGCTTCCTGAGTGCCGCGCGTATCGAAGAAATCTTTCTCCTGCGTGAGCAACTCCACGGGCTTTGGCGCCATGGCGGCGATGAAATCCGAGTGATCGAGTCCGAGCGCGAGCGCTCGTGGCGGACATTGCTCGGTATCGGCGGGAAGTTCGTTTTCGAGGTTGTGGAGAAAGGTGGTCACGAAGCAGCTCGGCGCGGCCATCTTCCAGCGCGACTCCACGCCACACAACCAGGTGGTCATGGTGCCGCCGCCGGAATTGCCGGTGACGCCGACCTGGCTCCCATCCACCTCGGGCCGGGTGAGCAGATAATCCAGCGCGCGAATGCCATCCCACGACCGCCAGGCACCGAAGAATTCGCCGACGAGGAATTGCTGGTTGCCCGCGTAGAGATGCTCGCTCACACCGCTGCCGTGGCGCGACTTCAGTTCCGCATTCGCATACTGCAGACGCTCGCCCTGGCCGATGGGGTCATAGATGAGACAGACATAACCGAGACGGGCGAGCCCCTGGGCAAAGGATTGATACGCCTCGGCTGCCTTGCCGTTCGCGGAGTGGCCGCAGGTCCCCACCACTCCGGGCCGGGGCGACGTGATGCCCTTGGGAACATAAAGATTCGCCGTCACCGGAAAATCCGGGCGGCTCTCGAAGATGACTTTCTCGATCTTGTAAGTATCGCGCTCGACGACGCCGGTAACACGCGGGTTGAGCGGGGTCTTTTCCGGCCATGGGCCGAAGCACTGCTGAATCTTTACGCGCACTTCCTCCACGTATTTTTCCGCGTCGCCTTTCGAGTGCAACGCCGCCCGGCGTTCGTCCGCGTGGCGCTGGATTTCGCGCACGCGCCCGACGAAATACTCCTGCACCATCCGCGGGAAATGATTCAGCGGCGCGAGGGTCGCGGCGGCAGGAGCTGCTTTTGTTTCGGCAGCGTGCACAGAGACGGCGCCGCCAACGCCGCGGAACGAAATGCCTGCGGCGGCGAGACCGGCGAGTTTGAGGACCTCACGTCGCGAAAGGACGTGATCGAGAGGAAGAGGATTCATGGTCTGGGGGAATGAAAGCCGCGCAAGGCCGGCGTTTTGGTGTCGTTTCGGCGAACTACCGGCAACGGCGACGATTATTGGGCGCGACGTGGAGCGAAAGCGAAAAAGATGTGCGCTCAGAAAACTTCCTCCGCCTTGCACGGCAAAACTGCAACCCTACTCATCCTTTAACGCCGAGGACCGCAGAGAATAGAGGTATCCCACGCGGCAGCGGTTTCATCGGGCCCCTTTCACGGGGAAAGGGGCTGCGGCGAGGCCCGCGATTTCGTCGGAGGCGCGCTGGCGGAGGGATTCGTCGGGGAGGGACTGAGCCCAAAGCGCCGCACCCCGCGCGTCCTGGAGCGCCCATTGATGGATAACCGAGATGACCGCCTCGTCGCGGGCGGGACCGGCGGATATGTCGGTGGCCACCAGGCGCGCGGCGGCTACGGGATCGGATTGCGCCCGCAAATAGGCGAGGCGGGCGAGCATGTCGTCGCGCAAGGCGCCGGGCTCCTGCGCTTTGGTCCACTCGTAAGCGCGCCCGAAGTCCTGGGCGGCCCATCGCGCGATGAGGCTGGCGGACAGACCGGGATCGACCTCCTGGAGTTGGTTGGCGATGGCCATCTTCATCGCGGCCAGAGGGTCGCGTTCGGCGATAGCAAGGCACCGGCGCTCGAGAAGGATGCTGGGATCAGTTCCGTCGCCAGATGATGACGGCAGGAGGTCGCCCGAGAAATCCATCTGCGTTAGGGGCCGAGGCTCAGACGGGAGCGGGTTGCCGGACTTCGTATGGCGCGCAAAGGCGTTTGTCGCAATGGTGGCGGCGGGCGACGTCGGCGGAAGAGGCCTAACGATGTAGTAAACTGCGAAGCCTAGCACGCAAGCGGGAACGATTCCGCCGGCAAGGCGGTGAGCAGAACGCATCTTCGAAAACATGTTTGTAAATGGCCCCGCGCTCCGATGAAGGGAACGCGGGGCGCAAGGGTCAGGTCTTATGGAGTAATCGAAAACAGCCACAGCTGATTGGCGTCACCGCTGTAGGGCCATTGAATGATTGCCGCTGCGTAATTACCGGTTATTGTGCAAGGGCAGAGACTTCCGACGCGCTTAACCCGTAGTTATAGATTCGCAAGTCATCAACCAATCCATTCAGGTAAGGATCGTTGAATTGCGATTTTCCCACGTAGTTTTGCGGTGTGTTTCCCAAGTTCGATGGCTGGAGAGTCATGTTGCTATTGCGGCCCACTTCCACTCCATCCACATACAAGATGCCAAGCGTGCCAGACAAGGTTACGGCAAAGTGATGCCATACGCCGGTCGAAGGGATCGAAGTGCCGTCAATGCGCTGTTCGCCCGCACCGCCACTGGTGGTAATAGCGTAGCGAATATTAGTGCCGTTGCTCGGTGCCAGGAACATATAAGCCGACGTGCCCCACCCGATGTCAAAGATCCGCGCCCAAGAGCTGACGCTATTCAGTTTAAACCAGCCCACTATGGTAAAATCTCCAAGTGTGTTGATAAAACCATTGGGATAACTGACATAGCTCGTGCTGGTGCCGTTTAATGAGACGGCGTTGTTAACCTTGCCCGCCGTCCAGGTCGCTCCAGCAGCCAGCGTGGCGGGAGTGGCTCCGATTGAAACTGAATCCGCCGCCGTTGTGCCGCTGGTTTCATCGAATTTCCATTGGTGAACAAGGCTGCCAGCCGTCGTTCCGATAGTGAGGCTGGGCGTCCATTGCTGGTTGTCGCCACTGTGGTAGGGCCACTGGATGACGGCCGCTCCGTCGGCGGTGCTACCGCTGCTGACGTCGGCGGCCTTGCCGCTGTTTACGTTCAGGAATTTGTAGGCTCCGTCGCCCACGGGTATGACGGTCCATTTCTGGCAGTTGTTATTGTTCGAGGGCCAAATCTGGACGATGGCCCCGTCGGCAGTGGAGGCCCCCGTGACCTCGAGCAACTTGCCGCTGGCGAGGCCCACGGCTTGATATTGACCGTTACCCAAGTGGGTGATGGTCCACTTTTGGCTGTTGCCGTCGCTCCAGCCCCATTGAACGGCATCCGTGCCGTCCGCAGTCCCACCGTTCGCGACGTCGAGGACCTTGTTGCTCTTGCGGCTGACGACGCGGTAGATGCCGTTCGGAATGGTTTGTCCGCTGTCGCCCCACAGACCGAGTTCCGAGAGTTGCACGGTGGTGTCCCCGTTGTTGGCCGTAATCTGGAGCTGGTAATATCGGAAGGCGGTGGTGTTTCCGATGTTATAGGTATTCACTCGGAACCAATCGGCGAAAGACTGGTTGCTCTGAGAGTCGAGGGTCGTCCAATTGACGCCGTCTTGTGAGCCGCAGAAGTTCCAGCTGGTCGGATTGCTCGCGGGCACGTCGCCGCTGTTGATCGTATATCGCTTCACCACCTGTGCGTTGCCCGCCCCGAAGTCATACTGGATCCAGCCCGTTGGCGAGGAACCGACCCACTTGGAGCCAGGGTTCCGGTTAAACGCCTGGTCGGAGCCCTGGGTGCCGGCGCCGCTGTTGGCGAATGCCGACGAGACGCCGCTGAAGGCGAGGTTAACCATCGGCGAAGGAAGCAAAGAATCTCCGAACTCGGGCGAGTTGCCGCTGGTGCCGATGGAGTTTTTCGCCCGGACCACATAGTAGTAGGTCGTGCCAGTGGCCACCGTCGTGTCCACATAGCTGGTAGTGGCGGTGCCAAGATTGCTGGCGATGACGGTATAGCCGCTGCCGGAAGTGGTGGAGCGGAGCACGTCGTAAGCGGTCGCGCCGAAGGAAGGCAGCCAGCGCACGGTAATGGCTTTGCTGGAGCCGTCGGCAAACACGGCCGCCGGAGCCGGTGGAGTCGCCGCCAGGCCGCCGCCGCCACCGGTGAAGGCCACGGCGGCGAAGGTGGCGGTGTTGGCCGTCGTAGTCCCGCTGGATATAAACATGCCGATGTAAACGGTGGACGGCAGATTGTCATAGTAGGAGCTGATAATAGGTGCCCAACTGGTGCCGTCCTGCGAACTGTAGGTGGTAACCAGGTTACCTCGGCGCTCAATTTTGAGCCAGTAAGGCAGTCCCGGAGGAAGCACTTGTGAACGTGTGCTCCAGCCGGCTCCACCCCAGTTTTCCGTCCAACCATCCTGCCGGCATTCCATCAGGTTGGTGGTTGTGGAGTTCTGCCACGTAACTCCGATCCAGCCACGCTCCGAAACGGTGGGGGACAGATTATCGCGCAACATCAACCCGCACTTGCCATTTTGGGTTCCAGAAGATGTGAATGAGGTGACCTGACCAACCAGGGCGCAGTCGCCGGTCATCGCTTGGTAAACGAATTGGCAGTCATCAGCCCTACCCGTAGCGTTCCAGACTCCGTTCCCGAGGCCGCTGACCGTCCACACATTGTTCGCGTAAGAAGCGCTGCTTCCCGCCGTCTGGGTGCCAAGGGTGGTCAGGGTTAGGCCGCTCGAGGCCAGTGAAACCGCCGGGCGAACAATCGCCGGCAGCGGAGTGGCGGTCGTAAAGTCGGCGGTCTTGGCATACATCCAGTTGTCCATGTCCACCGGCTGTTGTTCGAGTTTGCGGTCAATCCAAGGAGTCAGCAGGCCGCGGCGATTTTTATAGGCGTTTTGGATGATATAAAGCATCGAGCGACTGGCCGTGTAGGATCCCGCCGCATTGACATAGTAGGTGTAATCAACGGTGCCGTAAGGGACGAACGGATTATCGAGGGCGAGAGTATTGCGGGCGTAGTATTCGCCGCAGGCGAGCAGCCGGTTGTCCAATTCGGAGAAGAGGTCCACGCCTTGTTTCCAGGCGATTTCCGAGAGGAGCGCCTTGGACAGGAGGTCGCCTTGGCAGTGGCCTGCGTCACGGCCCGTCTCGCCCATCTCGCCCGTGGGCAGGTTGTTGGGCAGGCCGGAGCCCGGGTAGGTGCGGTAGACGTCGATCACATGGTCGAACTTGGCCGTATCGTCACAGAAAACGGCAATCGCCATACCGGCGACCATGTTGAGAGAGCCCTTATTGGCTTCGCCGGGGGTGTTGCCGCTGGCTGAGCAAGCGGGCCAAAAGACATTCAGAAAATAGTTTTGGACGGTGGTCGTATCCGCGGGCGTCCATCCGGGCCAGGTGCCGCGCAGGATGCTCGCTCCGCCTGCGTAGCGGAAGGCGTAGTCGCCGAGGTCGAGGCCGGATTCCTGCCCCCCGAAGCTCGTCTGCGTGTTCGCCCATGCGAGGAGGATGTCGTGCGCCTTTTGGGCATAAGCCGTGTTGCCGGTGAAATACCACATGCGTGCGAGGTTGAACACCGCAATCATGTCATTCCGCCATGGCCAGAGGTTCGAGTCGGGATTGCGGGTAACTGTCGCGAACGGACCCTGCATGGTGTAGTTCAGCGAGGAATGGCTGTCGGCCGCGAGCGCGGCGTAGCCAGACTTCCAGGGTTCCTGATTCAGGCTGGCCTTGAGGGTGGCCAGATCGTCGAGGGTCGCAGGAATGCAGGGATAAGTATAAGCCTGTGCCCGGGCCAATCCGAGCGTTAGCAGAAGCAGGAATGCTACGGCTGTGAGAATTGAGTTTTTTTGTTTCATGTTCTTGGGGGCGGGCTCTGCGTTAGGTTCTGGGTTATAGTGAAAGCTCTGGTCGTCTCAGCCGGCCCTTAGCGGGTGGTGAGCATGCGGTGGAAGCGGCGAGTCGTCGGGAGTTTCGAACACGGTCCCGCAGCCGTGGCCGAGAACGGGTTGCTTCGCGCCAAAGGTTGGGCGACGCCGGTGAATGTCTGGAGCGTTCATATCCGTCAGTTCCAGCCGCTCAGCGGAGCCGCCCGCCCTGCGGCTTGGCGTTGTCTTCGGGCGAGTTGACGCTTTCGCCGGCGGAATTGACGGCGGTAACAACATAGTAATAGTTACCGAGATGGTAATAGAGGTATCCCTCGCGGCAGCGGTTTCATCGGGCCCCTTTCACGGGGAAAGGGGCTGCGGCGAGGCCCGCGATTTCGTCGGAGGCGCGCTGGCGGAGGGATTCGTCGGGGAGAGACTGAGCCCAAAGCGCCGCACCCCGCGCGTCTTGGAGCGTCCATTGATGGATAACCGAGATGACCGCCTCGTCGCGGGCGGGACCGGCGGATATGTCGGTGGCCACCAGGCGCGCGGCGGCTACGGGATCGGATTGCGCCCGCAAATAGGCGAGGCGGGCGAGCATGTCGTCGCGCAAGGCATCGGGCTCCTGCGCTTTGGTCCACTCGTAAGCGTGCTCGAAGTCTTGGGTCGCCCACTGGGCTATGAGGCTGGCGGACAGACCGGAATCGACTTCTTGGAGGTGGTTGGCGACCGCCATTTTCATCGCCGCGAATGGGTCGTGTTCTGCGATAGCAAGGCAACGGCGCTCTAGCAGGATGCGGGGATCAGTTCCGTCACCGGATGATGACAGTGGAACGTCGCCAGGAAGCTCCGTTAGGGACGAGAGCTGCGGCTCAGACAGGAGCGGCGGGCTGGACTCCGTGAGACGTGCAGAAGCATGTGTCGGAATGGAAGCGGCGGGCGACGTTAGCGGAAAAGGCGTGCCGATGTAGTGCGCTGTGACGCCCAGCGCACACACGAGAACTACTCCGACGGCAATGCCGCGGGGAGGAAGCATATTTGAAAGCATGTTCGGAAAAGAGCGCCCCGCGCTCCAAAGGAGCGCGGGGCAAGAGGTGAAGGTGTTATGGAGAAATGGACAGCTGCCACAGCTGATTGGTGGCGCCGCTGTAAGGCCACTGGATGACGGCCGCTCCATCGGCGGTGCTGCCGCCACTGACGTCGGCAGCCTTGCCGCTGTTCACGTTCAGAAGCCTGTAGGCTCCATCGCCCGCCGGCGTGATCGTCCACTTTTGGCAGTTGTTATTATTCGATGGCCAGATCTGCACGATCGCGCCATTGGCAGTGGATGCATTCGTTACTTCGAGCAGCTTTCCGCTGGCGAGACCTTGGACCTGATATTGGCCATTGCCTAGGTGGGTGATAGTCCACTTTTGGCTGTTGCCGCCGCTCCAACCCCATTGAACGGCATCGGTGCCATCGGCAGTCCCGCCATTAACGAGGTCGAGGACTTTGTTGCTCTTGCGGCTGACAACGCGGTAGGTGCCGTCCTGGATCGTGCGACCGGTATCGGACCACAGACCCAGTTCGGCGATCGCTAGCGAGCCGGCGCCGTTGTTGGCAGTAACGTTGAGCTGGTAGTAGCGGTAGGCAGTAGTGTTGCCGATGTTGTAGATGTTCTGCAGCGACCGATCGGCGAAGGTCTGACCGCTCTGCGTGTCAAGCGTCGTCCAGGTCGAACCGTCGTTCGAGCCTTGGAATTGCCAGTCCTTCGGGTCGCGCGTCGCCACGTCGGCGCTGTTAACTGTATAGCGCTTGATGACCTGCGCGTTGCCCGAGCCGAAGTCGTAGCGGAGCCAGCCGGTGGGGCCGGGGTTGGTGGCGTTGCCGTTATACCATTTTGAGCCGGGGTTGCTGTCGAAGGCTTGGGCGGGTGCCTCCCAAGAGGGGGCACCAGTCACGCTGGAACTGGCCGTGCCTCCGAAGGCAATGTTGACCAGTGGCGTGAGCAGAGCAGCGCCGAACTCGGGTGAATTGCCGCTGGTGCCGGCGGAGTTTTTCGCCTGAACCACATAGTAGTAGGCCGTGCCTGCGGCCGCCGACCCGTCCACATAACTCGTCGTGGCCGTGGAGAGATTACTGGCGATGACGGCATAGCCGCTGCCGGAGGTCGTGGAGCGCAGCAGGTCATAACTAGTGGCGCCAAAAGAAGGCAGCCAGCGCACGGTAATGGCCTTGCTGGAGCCGGAAGCGAACAAGGTCGCCGGAGCGGCCGGAGTCGTCACCAGGCCACCGCTTCCGCCCGTGAATGCCACGTTGGCGAAGGTGGCGGTGCTTGTTGACGCCGTCCCACTGCAAACGAACAGACCGATGTAGAGGGTGGACGGCAGGTTGGCGTAGTAGGAACAAATCGTAGACGCCCAACTGGTGCCATCCTGCGAAGTGAAGGTGCAAATAAGGTTACCCCGGCGTTCGATTTTGAGCCAGTAGGGCATGCCCGGAGGAAGCGCTTGCGAACGGTCGTCCCAGCCGGACCCTCCCCAGTTTTCGGTCCAGCCGCGCTGATGAGATTCGAGCAGGTTTGTGGCCGCGGGCACGATTCCGATCCAAGCGCGCTGCGAAACGGTGTTGATGAGATTGTCGCGAATCATCAATCCCGCCTTGCCGTTGTTAGTGCCCGAATATTGGGCGGAAGTGACCATGGCAATCATGGCGCAGTCACCGGTCATCGTTTGGTAAGCAAATTGGCAATCGTCATTCTTGCCCACGTCGTTCCAGACTCCGCCCCCGAGTCCCGTCAACGTCCACACGCCGTTCGCATAAGAAGCGCTGCGTCCCGCGGTCTGCGTGCCAAGGGTTGTCAAAGTCAATCCGCCCGATGCCAGTGAAACCGCCGGAAAACTATTGGCCGCCGCAGGAGTGGCCGTGGTGAAGTCCGCAGTCTTGGCATACATCCAATTGCCGCCATCAATCGGCTGGGACTGGATTTTGCGGTCCATCCAGGGGGTGGCGAGGCCTTCGCGATTTTTATACGCGTTTTGAAGGAGGAACATGCAGGAGGAATTCGCGGTGTAAGTTCCCACGTCAGCATTGTTGACGTAATAGTTATAATCAATCGTGCCAAAAGGAACAAAAGGATTATCAGTGGCGAGGGTGTTGCGGGCGTAGTATTCGCCGCAGGCAAGCAACCGGTTGTCCAATTCGGAATAGAGATCCACGCCTTGCTTCCACGCGATTTCGGCTATGAAGGCGTCGCTCAAAAGCTCACCGAAAGAGTGGCCTTGGTCACGGCCCGTCTCACCTAGTTCGCCAGTGGCCAGGCTATCCAAAAGGCCTGCGCTGTGGACGGTGCGGTAGAGGTCAATAACGTGGTTGAACTTGGTGGTGTCGGCGCAGAAAACGGCGATCGCGAGACCAGCCTTCATGTTGAGAGAACCTTTGTTGGCGGGGCCAACGGTGTTGCCCGCGGCCGAGCACGCGGGCCAGTAAACATTCAGGAAAAGGTTTTTAACTGCCGCCGTATCGGCAGCCGTCCATCCGGACCAGGTGCCGCGCAGGATGCTCGCGCCGCCGGCATAAGAGGTGGCATAGTCACCGAGGTCGAGGCCGGACTCCTGGCCACCGAAGCTCGTCTGGGTGTTCGCCCAGGCAATGAGGATGTCGTGGGCTTTCTGGGCGTAGGCGGTGTTGCCGGTGAAATACCACATGCGCGCGAGACAATCCACAGCACTCATGTCACTCCGCCATTGGTTGAGGTTTGAGTCGGGGTTGCGGGTGACGGTCGCGAACGGGCCCTGCATGGTGTAGTTCAGCGAGGAATGGCTGTCGGCCGCGAGCGCAGCGTAGCCAGACTTCCAGGGTTCCTGATTCAGGCTGGCCTTGAGGGTGGCCATATCGTCGAGGGTCGCAGGAATGCAGGGATGAGTATAAGCCTGTGCCCGGGCCAATCCGAGCGTTAGCAGAAGCAGGAATGCTACGGCTGTTAGAATTGAGTTTTTTTGTTTCATGTTCTTGGGGGCGGGTTCTGCGTTAGGTTGTGGGTTAGGTTTTGGGTTATAGTGAAAGCTCTGGTCGTCTCAGCCGGCCCTTAGCGAGCATGCGGTGGAAGGCGGCGAGTCGTCGGGAGTTTCGAACGCGATTCCGCAGCCGTGGCCGAGGACGGGTTGCTTCGCGCCAGGGGACAGGGTGACGCTGGTGAATGTTTGGAGCGTTCATATCCGTCAGTTCCAGTTGCTCAGCGGAGCCGCCAGCCCTCCGGTTTGACGGTGTCCTCGGGCGAATTGGCGCTTTCGCCGGCTGAATTCACGGCGCTGACAACGTAGTAATAGTTATCGCCGCCAGTAACAGAGGTATCCACATAGGAGTAGTCCGTTGCTTTGGCTATGGTCGTGTATGGCCCGCCACTGGTCGTGGCGCGCTTGACCAAATACCACCTCGCCCCGAGTGAAGGCTGCCAGCGCAGGGGAACCGATTTTTCGCCCGGCGACGCCAGCAGTGCCACAGGAGGCGCAGGGATGGTAGCCGGAGCCTCATCGTCGCCACCGGTAATCTGCACGTGGGTAAAGGTGGTTGAGTTCAGCGCCCCGCTGCTTCCCGAACATACCGCCAAACCGATATAGACGGTCTCGGGCATCTCGTTGTACTGGCCCACATCGGTTGCCGCCCAATTGGTTCCGTCTTGGGAAATGTAGCCAGCGAGGATCCTGCCGACCCGTTCAAGCTTTACCCAATAGGAGGTTTGATTGATGCCAAGAGCTTTGGTGCCGTAGTTGGACCCACCGTAGATGCTGAATCCCTGGAAGTTCTGTTCGGCCTGACCTTTCTTGTTGATTAACATCAGGCCGCGAGTGGCGTTCGGGTCGAGGCTGGCGCGAAGCATGACGCCTGATCTGGCGTTTCCGCTATTATCTTCGATCGACTCAACCTTGGCGATAATCGCGCAATTTCCCGTAACTGCCTTGTAGGTGAAATGACAGCTCTGGTCGGGGTGGCGTGGATCCCCCGAGCCTTTGACCTTCCAGTTCCCGCCGGAGTAAGAGCTGGTCCCGGCTGGCCCCGCACGTCCTATGTCCACATCATGCATGCCCCGGGTAACAGAAGCTGTACCGGGAAACGAAAGGGCCGGAAGAGGCAGCGCGGTGGAGTGATCAACCACCTTTTCGAACATGAAACTTTCGCCGTCGATAGGCAGCTGCTGGCGCCTCATCTCGACATAGGGGGCTTGGAGTCCCTTTCGGACTACATACGCGCCGTGGACCAGGTTGAGGACCATCCTACCATGATCCCAACCATGGTTGGTATTATCGGCAGTGTAATATGCGTCGGTAGTACCGAAGGGGAGAAAGGGAGTAGGAACTTGCAAGTTGACTCTTCCGAAATATTCGCCCACGGCGAGCAGGCGGTTGTCCTGCTCCGAATAGAGATCGATCCCTTGCTTCCAGAGCGTCTCGGCCAACATGGCAAGAGAGAGGAATTGGCCGTGGAAGTGTCCTTGGTCGCGAAGAGAGTCGCCGAGCTCGCCAATAGGATTGGAATTACGAATCCCGATGTGTGGAAGCGCACGATACTGCCACAAGGTGGCCTCCAGCTTGGCGGGATCGTCATTGAAAATCTCCATCAAGGCGGCGGCAACCATGGAAAGCGCGCCCTTGTTACCCGCGCCATACATGTTTTCACCGTACTTGTTCGTGGCGGGCAAAAGGACCTTGGCGAAATAGTTTTTTACCGTGGCCGTGTCCGCTTCGGTCCAGCCTGGCCAAGTGCCCCGCAGAATTTCCGCTCCTCCAACGAACTTGTAGGCATAATCGCCGAGATCCAGGGTGGCCTCGCGACCGCTAAAGACCTTATGGGTCGTCGACCAAGCAATTAAAATATCGTGCGCCTTTTGAGCATAGGCCTTGTTGCCGGTAAAATACCACATCCGGGCAAGACACCAGATGGAAGTCATGTCATTCCGCCACGGCCCTAGGTTTACGTTGGGGGCCCGGCCCACCTCCGCGAACGGTCCAGACATTCGACCTCCCACTCGCGAGTGTGGATCCGCCGCCAGCGCAGCGTAGCCGCTTTTCCATGGTTCCTTGTCCAAATTGGCTTTGAGCGTTTTGAGATCCTCGAGATTGAGCGGAGCACTGGGATGGGCGAATCGCCGCGAGAGGACAGCCGTGCGAGAGTTTACGTGCATTGGTTGAACCTCTGCGGAAGCCACAGCGGCGGGGGTTCGCCCCTCCATCGCCGCCTGCGCGAGCATGCGCAGGTTGGTGATGTCAACCGGAATTCGAACCGTCGCATTGACGACCCGCAGGTCCACAGTCGTTGCTGTGAAGTCTACTATCTGCGCGGTCGCACCCGCAGGAACCTCCACTTTGCCGCTTTCCTTATGGTTCTCGGTGACCGCGAAAATCACAGGCGTTCGCAGAACGAGTTGCTTTGGCGCACGCTCCCGGTGATCGCAAAGCCAGGCAATCGGATCCGTCTGTGGTAACGCCGGGGCGGGAGCAGGCACGGGCGTGGAATTCTTTGAGGAATCTTCCACCGGAACCGGAGTGGTAGCAGGCCGGGAATCGACTGCAGTTTTAGGCGCTAGATTCGCATTCGAGTGTGCCTTGATGGAAGCTACCCTTTGATCCCGCACCAATTGCGGCGCCACATCGTCCTTCGACGTGACAAAGCAGTATGAGGCAACCGCGAGCAGGCTGAACAAGAGCAGAAGCCGCCTGTTCCCTCCGGATATTTTCTGTGCCGGATTCGGAATGGAAGTAGCCGATCGCGGACGCTTCGGCGTCGTCGGGTTCGGCGGCACAAATCGCCGAGGCTTGTGCGCACCTCTGGAGGAGTTCTCCACGCTTTGCGGGCCCTGTCGAGGAGGTGCGAAGCTTGCGAGATCAGGCGCTTTCAACGGCTGTTGGCACTTCGGGCAATCAAAATCCATTCCCGAGTGGTCTTGAGATAATTCAATGTCCTGGCCGCAACGAGGGCAATTCGCTATAACAATCATGCTTTGGGTGCTGTCGCTTGGGATTTCGCGCAGGCGGAAGATGCGGCGAGTTATCTAAGCGTTTGGAGAAACGCTTGAATGTCTTCGAGCTCCTGCGGCTTGAGAATCAAGCCCATGGGTGGCATAGGAGACGTCCCGAGATTTTCGTAACCCTTGGCCAGCACTTTGTTTGGCTCAAGGAGCGATTCCTTGATGTAAGCGGGGGTGGCCCGCCTGGCGATGCCGTCGAGCGGCGGCCCCACCGTGCTGCCCTGCCCGCGTAGCGAGTGACAAAGCACGCAGGCGACCTGATGCTTATAGAAGATCTGCTCGCCTCGTTTCGGATCGCCCGCCGTGAGCTTCTCCTCGCCGGTATCGGCGGTGACTTCGCAAAGCTTCACGTCGTCATAGAGCGTGTCGCCCCTGCCGACGTGCAGGATGTTGATGCTCGCGGTCGTGCGATTGCCGCTATCGAAGAATGTCTCGACTTCGGTCCAATTGCCTTCTTTGTCGGTAATGCGGCCCGTCTCGTTTTGCGTGCCATTGTCGTTCAAGCTCGCTCTGCCCGTGAAACCGTGAACCTTCACCCAGCCGGAGAGACGATACCGCGTATTTGGCTTGAGCGGCACGTCGGTGAACAGGCTGGTGTCGCCTTCGGTTCGGGTGAAACAGCGCACGGCATTGCCGCCGCTGTGTGGCTGATCCTTCACCACCCTCCACTCGGCGCTCGCGGTGCCTTCGTTCTTGTTATTGTCGCGACGCTTCCAGCCTTCGGGCAGACCATTGGTGCCCACAATCTCAAAGCCGGGATTAGGGAGAACATTCGGACCTTCCTTGTAGGTGATCACCTTGTGTTTTTGCACGAGCACGCGAGCCGCTTCCTTGAGCCATTCGTCGCCCTGAACGATCGGTTCAGGCGCGAGTTTGGCGACGAGATTCTTGATATCCGGAGTGGTCGGCATTTCGCCAAGCTTCACCATCGCTGCGAGCCGCGTGGCTGGGTCGGGATCAGAAATGACACCCGTGCCGATAAGTGATTTATAGCCTCTATCGTCAGCGCTGAGCGCGCGAATGGCGTTGCGCCGCAGCGCGGAGTCTTTGGCAGAAAGTGCGGCTTTCACCGTGGCATCGTCGAGCTGTTGAAGACCTTGCAACGTCCATAGCGCATGAATCGCGGCGATGTTGCCGTCATTGGCGGCGACGATCCTTTTCAACGCCACCACGGCATCCATTTTCTTTCCATCCACGAGCAAACGCTGTGCGGTGAGTCGCCACTGCTGCGTGTCACTGCCGAGTGCTTTGACGAGGTCTGCGGTGCTCGCGCCGCGAAGGGAAGTGATTTTCGCCGGCTGCGGCGCCTTGTCCCACACCACGCGATAGATGCGACCTCGCGAATGGTCGCGCAGCGGATTCTCGTGTGCGCCGCCGGCCCCCGTTTTGGCATCAAAACCCCCGCGGGCCACGCTCGGCGTCGGGTTGTGCTGAACAATGAAGTTCTCCCAATCGACAAACCATACCGCCCCATCCGGACCGACCTCCGCAAAGACCGGGGACATCCATTCATCGCTGCTCGCTACGAGATTAAAGGCATCTTTTGCGACATAGCCTGCGCCGTTCGGTCGCACATCCATGAGTGAGATCAACTTCATCGTGGGTTCGCAGACCATAGCCTTGCCTTGCATCCGCGGAGGGAGCTTCGAAGAGTAAATGAACGCGCTGCCCGTCGCCGCCGTGTAGCCCCCAAAGACATCGACCTGCCGGTAGTTCGTGGTGATCGGGTGCGCCTTGTCTTCGAGGTTGATCTTTTTTGCAGTCATCACGCGCATCCCCTCCGGGACGACCGTCGCCGGGATGCCGCCGAAAAAGATCGGCGCGTTGTTCGCCGTGCCGCCGAAGTCATCGCCCGCCGCGTTGAAACTTTGTCCCCATGAGTTATTCGAGAACTGATGCAGGAACTCCAGTGTCGAGCCATCTGCTTTGAAGCGATAAGTGCCTTGCGTAAAGCTAAGCGGCTTCTTTCCCACCGTTCCTTTGAATCCCGAATAACCAACGCATCCATAAATCCAGTTATCCAGACCGTAGTGGAGGTTATTGGCCTGGGCGTGCGTATCCCGGATGCCCCACCCGTCCATCAGCACCTCACGCACGTCGGCATGGTCATCACCCTTGCTGGATTTGAGAAAGAGCAGCTTCGGCGCTTGGGAGACGATCACTCCACCATTGGCGAAAACGAGGCTGGTCGGGAGATTTAGATGATCGGCGAATACCGTGAACTTGTCCGCCCGGCCATCACCATCGGTGTCCTCGCAAATCACGATGCGGTCATTTCCCTGGCCATCCGGTCTCACCCCGTGCGGATAGTCGGCCGTCTCAGCGACCCAACAGCGTCCACGGTCATCCCAAGCCAAGGCGATCGGCTTCATGATATTCGGCTCGGCGGCGAAAAGCTCGAGATGCATGTCGGCCGGCACCTGCGTGCGGTCCATCGAACCCTTGACGCTGAACGGATGTTGAAACGTGATCGGCTCAGGGCGCTTCTCGTAATTGGCGACATACGGGTTCGGCTCGCGCTTCTCCGGTTCGCGTTGTGCCAGGAAGCGTTCCCAATCCTTCCGGCGGGTATCGCCTACGCTCCAGATGATGGCGTTGCGGAGCATCTTTTGAAAATCGGCATTTTCCCACGTGCGCTTGTCGTGTCCGCTCGCGGTGTAGAAGACACGCCCTTTGCCCTGTTCGCGCACCCAGGTCCACGGCTCGCGCATTGCACCTTCCACTCGCTCGGCGAGAAGCTTCCGTCCCAACGTGTTATGCTGATCGTGGATGTAGGTTTCGTCCCACGTCTCGTATTCGTTCACGCCCTGCATGATGGGGTGGGCCTTGTCCACGATTGCCGCCTTGAAGACACCGGTGGCGTGCGTTTTGAAGCGCGCGCCCACCAGCGCGATGAACCGCGGTTCGTTGCCGAAGCATGCGCTGGCGCTGTGGATCGGCAGAAAGCCGTGCCCGCTCTCGACGAACTCATTCAGGGCCGCGAACTGGTCGGGCGAAATTTTCGGGTAGTTCGCGTAAAGCATTAGCGCATCGTAGTGGCTAAGGGTTTCGCGATTCAGACAGTCGGGCGTGGTCACGTAATCGAAGTAGATCGCCTCGCGTCCGAGCTTCTCCATCAGCAACGCCGCGGCCGAACAACTGTTGTGGACTCTCAAGTCCTCATGCCCAAGAAAGAGGACGCGAATCGGCCCGGAGGCCCCATAAGTAGAAATGGCCAGGACGAAAAACAGCAGCAGGGTACGTAAATTAATCATGGTCGAAATTCGGTGGTTAATGCTAGTCGCCCTCGACCTCAGATGACTCTTTCCCGACGGGAACCAGAGAGACGGATTGCAGGTGCATCACGAGCGTGCCGAGCGGTTCGGGCGAACGGAAAATTACTTCAAAATCGCCCCCTTGGGTCACGGTGACGGATCCGAGTGTCTCGGTCTTAAAATCATCCCATCCGCTGCCCGCTTTCAGCGTGTTGTCGACCGTCTGTCCGGCGACCGTAACGCTGACCTTGCTGCTATCACTGACCGTTGGCGGCAATGTGACGGTAGCCTTCTGTCCTTCACCGTCAATCTGGACTTGCCGCGTGGAGGTGCTCGTGGCCAGTGAATAGGTGGGTTGGATACTGAAGGTGCCGGGCTTGTCGATCCTTACAGGCCATTTGATGAACCCATCCGGGCTGTTCCGCCATGCGATGTATTTTTTCTCGCCGCCTTCCAGCCTTCCAGCCTGACCGTCGATTTCCGCGTTGGTAGCCGTGAGTTTCAAAGAGCCATCGGCGGCCTGGGTAATAGGTTTGTCGGCGATTTCGATTGCTTCGGTTGGCGTCTCGGCCGGGACCAGAATAATCGAGCGGAGATTCATGATGAATCCCAACGGATTTGAGATGGGTTTGACGACCACTGGAAAATCGCCGGGCTTGCTGATCGTGACCTGGCCGGCGTTGCCGATTTGGTAATCCGTCCACGCCTTCGTGGGTTGCGGTTTCGCTTTGACCGTCCAATCACCGACGCTGATGGCGACCTTGCTGCCTTCGTAACTGCCCATGAGGGAATAGTCCAACTCCACGCGGTAATCGCCTGGCTTCTCGCAATGAATCCACCAGATGAGAGACGTACCCACATCCCGCCAGAAACCGATGTTCTTTTCGCCCTTTCTCTCCAGTTGGGCGTTCATCCCATTGATGTCCGCCTCGCCCGCGGTGAGTTTGAAGGAGCCAGCGGCGGATTGCTGGATGGCGTTGCCTCCAATGTCATTAGCCTCGTTTGGCGCGTCGGCAGGAAGCAGGCAAACGCTGCGGATCGTGATGACAAACTCGTGGGACTTCGAAAGCGGCTTGACGATGACCGGAAGATCGCCGGACTTGCTGATCGTGACTTCACCGGCTGTGCCAGTCTGGTAATCGTTAAAGCCACTACCTGCCCTCGGTACCGCTTTGACGATCTGATCTCCGATCGTGATGGTCAAAGGACTGCCGTTATTGTTGCCGATGATGGCATAAGTCAGTTCGACGCGATAATGGCCGGGCATCCGCACGCTTGCCGTCCAGCGAAGAGTCGTGTCCGCGCTCGTCCACCACATGATGTCCTTGACCTCGCCGCCTTCCAACTGGGCGTTGGGGCCTTCAATTTTCACCTCCGCCGCGCCTAGTGTGACGGATCCATCGTCAGCCTGCTTGATCGATTGTCCTGCCTGCTCCGCAGCGCGAAGCATCGTATTATTTAAGACGAGGAAGGCAAATAACCCAGCCAAACCGAGCCTGAGCATGTTGACCGTGAGCCGCTGCATAGTATTAATGGGAGTCATCCGTCCAACTCGTCGGAAAGCCGGCGCGAGGAGTTTCATTTAAGTGCTCAATAAGCTTTTGCGGGTCTGGTCGAGAGCCTCTTCATCTGCTTCTCGCGTTCTTTCACGGCGCTGGCCAGTTCCGCAGGCAAAGTAAGTTCCGCTGTGGGAGGCGTGCCGTATTGATAGATACGCTTTTCCTTCCCGAATGTGACGAAAAGGGGAAGTCGTGTTTCGAGGTCAATATAGGCGACCGCGGCGACTTTTACTTCCTGTGGCGCGGGCTGTCCAAAAGCGATTGCCTGACCAATGGCGATGGCTTCCTCCTCGCGAGCCTTGGGATTCAAGGGACTCACATCGCCTTTAAACTGAATGCAATCTCTTCCCTGATACTTCGCCATCCCCGTATAGGTAGTCGGTGAAATCCAGTCGAGACCGGCAAAGTCGGCGACCGCAAAGTTAACCGAGTAAATGTCCGCTTGCACGGAATCGGGCCAGACACTGGGCTCTGCGTCATCAGACCGCTTCATCACCATCAGGCCGCCGACGTGCCAGATCTCCGTCCGTTTCCCGCCTGTGTCCGTGCTCAGTTCCAAAATTGTCGAACCGGCCTTGACTACGGTTGAAGCCATTATCACCGGCTCTTTACCCTCTTTGTCTTTCGGTTTTTCTTCACCGGTCGTGGCGGCTTTCACTGGTTCCCTTCCCTCGATGGGATGTCCCTGGCAGGTGACTGTCCATGTCGAGTAATCGGGCGCGCGCTTGAGCAAGGGCCCGGGCGGAAGTGCCGGAAGAGAGGGTGCCGGCGCCGCCTGCTGCGCGTGCAACGTGACGGTGACGACCAAGGCTAGACAAAAAGCGGGAAACGTTTTCATTCTTTGACGACTTCGATTTGTTTGTCCAAGACCTGACCCGTGTAGCGGTCGATAGCCAGGTGCACCCAGTAGCGCTGTTCGCCCTCGACGACGAATTTGTCCAAGGCGTTTGCCGACTTAGGGTAGCGGCCGGTCTGCGCCACGACATCGATCATCAAATTCCAGACCCGCGTCTGGCCGACATTGGCGAGCGCCCGGATCGGGGCCTCTCGGAGGCGTTTGATGTAGGCCAGGCTCTCCGTCAGCGAGCCGGCACTGGCTGGCGTGAAGACGGAGCTCAAATCCTTGCCGGAAGTGTCAACCGTATTGCCGCTGAATCCGATGTAAGAGAGTTTCCCGTCCGTATAATTTGGCGACGCCAGATCGATACCGCAGTTGGCACTCGCTACGACCGGCGTATAAGTAACTCCAGTTGGTGGCGCGCAAGCGACCGCCGCATTCCACTTACCAACGAGCTCCGAGACGTTCTGAAGAGGGCCGTAATCGGGCGTCGTGTCGGAGGTGCGCGCAGTCAGGTTGGTCGCAACAGTATTCGCCAGGGTGCTCGAAAGCGAACCGATCGTGGTATTGGTGATCTTTGGATCGTCCACGCAGGCCCCGGCGGCAATCGCCGCCAGCACAGGCGCCTGACGGGTATTCAGATCGACCTTCCCAGCAACGAGGCCATTCGGATCGCTGGTCTCGTTGATGCAGAAGAGGTCCAGCAAAGCGGCATCGCCGCTTTCCGGTGTAAAGAAATCGAGGTTCTTCCACGGCAGATCCCGAAACACATAGCCCAATTCCGCGACATTCCGGAACGGCCGATGAAGCAATAACGGACGGCTTTGGGACTGGGCGAACGATCCGGGGTCCGTCGCTGCACCTTTGCTTGCCGGGGTGATCAAGGACGCCGGTTTAAGCGGGTAACCCTGAACACCCGTCGTCGGCAATCCCACTGGTGACGAGGCGCTGATATTGGTGCCAACCGGGACATACGCTCCGGAAGCGCGGCGGACTACTCCGTCGGCGTCAGCATAATAGGAGGGGCTGACCGGGCCGTAGGTTGGGTCATTGTAAGGAGCGTCACTGTTATAGCGCCCAACATAGAATGGAACAGCCGGATTGTTCTGCGCATACATCCCCGGAGCAAACATATAGGCAAAGCATGGCCCATGTGTCCCTCGGGTATTAATCAAAGGACGCGTCCAGCCGGCAGAAAACGAAGGAAAAGGCACATCTTGCGCCCAAATTCCATCCAGGAAATCGGTGCCAGAACCTTTCGTCGCTCCTCCCGGGGGCAGATCGCCACGATCCACATCGGCAAAATAAAAGCCCGCGGAGAAATCCGGCCGAATTGGGTAAGTAATACCTTGAGGGATCGCAGAACTTCCACCGGAATCATAAGCCCATCCATTGGCTCCGCCGTTATCTGGCGGGGACGCGGCGGTATACATGAGGGATCGCCCATAGTTCATAATACCCATCATCATCCCGAAGCGAGCTGAGCGTGGATCGATGGCGGCCGCCCAACTGAAAGGGGAAAAGCCGTTCGGGCCTTTTATCACACACGGCGAAAATCCGCCTCTTGATTGGTAAGAGAACAGCCCCTGCGTCGTCCGGGCGTATTTGGTATCATAGGTGATCCAGTTGCTGACGTTGTTTGGGTCCTGATACTGGAGGCGATAAGTGAAATAGACCCGGTTATTGCCAGCCGCGGTTGTAGATCCGTGCCCGATGACCGCTGTTCCGGTACACAGGACGTCGGGGTTGTTGTTCTGCTTAAACGCCAGCGGAAAGCTTCCCAAAACGAGGGGGGCGAAAGGAGTTCCGGCAGGGTCCAGATTGGGGTTTCCGGTGGGAAGAGGATTGGCGTCAATCGAGGTGACGTTTCCCGCGGTGCGTGAAGCGCTGCCTCCGGTATAGGATGTCCTAAAAATGAGTGTCGGCTCCCGAAATAGAGAACCATTGCTGGTGGTGTCGGTAAAGGTAACCGAATCGCTGACCGGCGAGCCCGTTGTCGAAGTGGGATTCGTGCTTGCATTGTAGGAGAAATCGCCGGGGCTGATTCCTAAACCTTGATTGGTTCCAGCGGTGCCGGTTGTCTTCGTGGTCGCCTGTGCAGCGCACCAGACCTTTTCGTTTGGACTTCCGTTGGCAAGGGAGACTGGATCATTGCTGTCGATGACGACCCTGAAGTTGCTGGGGCGCAGCACGCTTTGCGTTCCATTTGGATCATAAGGGTTCCACACGGCGGGCACCTGGATTGCATAAGCTTTCCCGGGATCAGTAATGGTTGGATCAGGATCAGTAGGGATTTTTTTTGCGACTGGCCTCGGATATTGAAAGGGATTGGGATCCGCATAATTCCCATAATTGACTGGCGGAGTTGAAATGGGTGCCTTCGTCCGAAGCACGCCATTAAAGACATAGCTAAGATACGGCAAATCGGTGACGCCTTGAAACTCCCATGCACCGCGGGCGCTCCCGTCATCAAAGGTGATGCGCATTGGATAACTCGTCGGATTCACCGCGCTGAGGATATTCGCCCCGATCTGGATGATATGATAATCCACCGAAGTATCGAAATTATAGCGCAGGTTCGCGGGGACTTGCGGACCAAAATAGCCGGGAGGGATATAAGAGGCATTATTCACCGCGGTGGCGGACGACACCGCCGCCTTGCCCAACGACCCGACAGTGATACCGGCTTTCAGTAGCTCGAAGAAATCGGGCTCACGATTGGCATCCTGGACGTATTTGGCGGCGTTCGCAACCGTGCCCGCCGGCCGGCCGACGAGCATGATGATACCGGTGCCGGTATTGCCGCCGTTGTGAATGTCGTATTGCCATCGGTTGTTTGCGCCATCCCACGTAAGACCAAAGTACTTCTGGATGGAGGCAGCGGTGCCAAGCTGGAGATAGGACCAGGGGATGCCGTTGTTGATGAGTACCTGGATATCGGGGTCGCCCTGCGCCCGGGTCGCGCTCGGGCCCTTGTAGGTAATCCAAGCGAGGCGCTGGAGGGCGAATCGCTGGTTGACAAGCGGATCACCTGCTTTCGCCGTGGATTTGTCGTTCCGGGTGAAGGAGGTGGGGACCCGCACAGCCGGAAAGCTGGGATTGATGAACTTGTCGCCGCCGAAGGCGTTGTTGCCCCCGAGGTTCGCCGCGAGCACGACAGGTGCCGCAGGGTCCGTCTGCACCGCGGGGATATAAGATGGTTGGTTGAGGTCGCGGCTGAAGGTGCCGAGATACTGAAGGGCATTCTGGAGGTTGGCGCGTTCTTTCTTGGCGGCGGCGTCCTGGCTGGCGATGCCCGAAAGGAGCAGTTTCATCAATTGCTGGCGGCCAGCCAGCATGCGATCGGACTGATTGTTGTAGAGCGTGGTATTGCTGGTCGTGAGGAAACCTTTGGTGTTTGCGGTAACGGCTTTGAAGTAGTTGAGTCCGGATGCGGTGGTGAAAGCGGGCGTGGGGAAGTCGGCGGGGGCCTGAGTGGTGGCGTAGTTACGCCAGGCAATAAAGGCATCGATTTGCGCCTGAGTGAACAGGGAAGAGCCGGTCGTGTCCTTGAGTTGGGTCAGATCGGCAAAGGCCAGTGCGCTTTTGCCGCCGGCCTGCGCGGCGGTTACGCCGGTGGGAAAGCCGGCCACATTCATGTCGAGCAATCCGCCTTCATCATAGATGTTGTAGGCATAGCGCCCCACGACAAAGGAATTGCCGGCCGCACTGGCGAGGGCGGCATTCCAGGCCGTCGGGTTCGATCCATCGCGCGCTACGAGAATCCAGTCTGGCGCGGTGTAACCGTTGGCGCCTGTGGCCGGTGTGAAATCGGTATCACTGGTTGGATCCTGCTTGGGCAGTAGAAGCGCCTTATTCCACCGCGCTGTGCTCCAGGAGCGGAAATTTTGCGAAAGGGTGGTCGTCGAGACGTTTGCTGCTCGATTACTGGCCGGATAATTGCCGGTGTCGTAGTCCGCGCCCGCGTAAAACGGCTGCTGATAAGAGCTGCGTTTTACAAGGTTGGGAAGGGCCTGATCCGTGGCTGGCAAACCGACGCGATAAGGCACCACCGTAGCGTTCGTTTTCGGAAAGTAGAGGTCGGTGTTAGGAGCAGGACTGGGAGTTGCGGCGGGCGCCTTCGATCCAGCGGCGATCTCTTGCTTCAGATCTCCGATCAAGGTTTCAACGGCGCCTTGGGCAAACAAATCCACTTTGGTCTGGGATGCACTACTGTTCGAGACCTGCCGCTCGGTTACCGCACGGGAAAGAAAGGCTACGACCAATCCTAAAAGCAGAACCAGAAACGCCAGGACAATGACGAGGGCGATGCCGCTGTGATGGCGGACGGACGGTGCGGATCGTTGCATGCTCATGGGTGGGGCTTCTAAGGCGGATTGAGGGGGAAATGCTTCTCGTAAAAGCGGATCTGGGACGCAGCGGCTTGAGGAATACCGGCAGTTTGGGCGAAGCCGGGGGCGAGTAACTGCTGGCGCCAGTGCGCTTCCATGAGGACCGGCGGATTGGCCGAAAGATCCGCCGCCGTCAGATCATCGAACACCTTGCTGACTTTGCCGATATCCGCGATCTGCTGCGACGCGGCATCCAGGACGACCAACCCGACGACAATCGCCGAGACATCCTTCAAGCTGTGAACGGTCGGGCTCCCGCTGGCGGTCGGATCCAGGACATAAGTTCCATCTTTCATCTGGAAACAGAACTCCAGCCGGCAGACTTGATCCGCGAGAACGTGAAAATCCGCGTCCGTCCCATCGTAATTGGGCGCGCTGCCGATGGCGCCGGCCCAATTGTTTTCCAGCAGGCTTTCCGGAAGGGGTGTCGGTTTCGGCGTCGTCGCGGTCGGCGCGGGGTAAGCGAGAAAGACCGCACTCCCCGGCTGCGTGCTCGAGGCACCACCCCAGTTCAACTGCTTGCCGAGGCGCTCGACCTGATAGCTGGAATTGATGCGATAACCGAGCAGCGCCAACGAACTGCGCATGGCGAGATTGCTCGCCGAGCCATCGTAGTAGGCCGGTGCCTCGCTATAAAAAAACATGCGGTCGTTCCCAGCCTGCTTGGAAAAAAGATAATCCACATCCGTGCGCTTGGGCATACTGGCGAAATCTCCCGCCATGCGATCGAAGACGAGTCGTGCCTGGCTGTCGGCATCCGCGTGTTTCCGGCTATAGGTTGTGACGAGCGTCGCGTTATTCACCAATTGGGCGACAAAGGTGATCATCAGCGTGAGAACCGAAACGGCCACGATCAATTCGGTGAGGGTGAAGGCGGCTAAATGACGGTATCGAGGGAAAATTCGCTTCATGCGCTAGTTCCGATTGAGGGCTGTGATGACTTCGTATGACCCGCTGTATTTCGCCGGCGCCACCGCGCCTTTCGGGTCGGCCATCGCCGGCCAGGTGATCAAAATTCTGACCGTGGTGGCGGTCTTTTGCGTAGTGTCGGTCGGAGCCGTGATGAAGAGCGTGACTCGATAACGAGGATCAAGGGACGGGTCGGCATTCGCATCGATGCCTCCAGCCACACTGCCGTCTTCCTTGAGAAACAAGGAGTGGGTTACGCTGCCCGAGAGAGGCAGAGGCACTTGGTAACGCGGGGAATTCTCCTCCGCTGCCGGCACCACCACAGGCGTGGTGCGCAGATCGGCCACCAACCCAGCGGCGAGCCCGGCGGCGACCGTTTGTTCGCTGCTGGCTTGATTGCTGTTCAACCCGACGGGAATCAGCCCGATGATCGCGACGAGCGCAAAGACTGCAATGCCCAGCGCGAGCGCCACTTCAACCAGCGAAAATCCAGAATGACGATCGTTTCCTTGCTTCATGGCCGGTAGACGCGAACTGCGCCCGTCATTCCGTCGATCTGGATGGCCGTGATTGCGCCCGTCGGCGTGGACGGCACCCGCGGAATCAAACTGCCGTGCGCCAACTGAACATCGATCTCCATTCGGGCGGCGATGGTGTCCTGATTCGTCGCCGTTTGAATCCTCGCGACGCCCTGCGGGTCAAATTGAATGACCTTTTCGAAATCGTACTGTCCGGAGTGCAAGGCGGTGGCCAGCGGCCAGGAAAAGGGAGTGACCGACTGGCATGAGGCATCGCCCAAGGAATAGGTGCCGCTCACCGCAGGGCGGGCCATCGATCCATTCGCCGGCGTGCTACCAAGGGAACTCGCGAGATGGATGTTCTCGTAAACCTCCAGCTTATCGAGCGAAACGAGCCACGCGCCGTTATTGTAATTCGTCCACGCGGGATTAGGCAGATTCGAAGTCAGGTCATAGCCCCGCGTCCCATCGCGGACGGCAACGGTCGCGACGGCAACACGTCCGCCAGCCGTGGTGTTGGCGGGAATTTGCGGCACGGCATCCGCAGGGGTGTCGGCATTCACTTCGGCGATGCCGACATACACATAGAGATTATTGGCCATGGCATAAGCCCGCGCGCGTTCCAAAGTTCCGGCGATTCCGGTGGCGGCGTTCGTCAAATCGTTGGATGACTTAATCGAGGTAAAGGCCGGGGCGAGAAAGCCCGTCACGATGCCGATGATGGCGACCACGACGAGCAATTCCACGAGGCTGAAAGCTTCGCGGCGGGAGCTGGCTGTCATCCCTGGGGGTATGCGGAAAACCATGCGTGGATAATGTGTTCGGCGGCGGCTACTTCCCAAGTCACATAGACATGTGACAGCTCGTGCTTCCGCCCGGGCGTGCCGCCGTTTGCCGTTCGCGAAAAGCGATTCTTACAGGCCGAGACGTGTTCCTACGGTCCACGCGCAAGACAAAAGCACGACGGGCAGCAAAGCGAAAAGGAACGCGGCCTCGAAATCGCCGACACACGCGAGGCAAAGTCCCATGATGACGAAAGGCGCGAGAACGCAATACGCGATGGCCGGCTTAAAATCGCCCGCGCGAGATTCGCCGCACGTGGACGATGGCAAATCGCCGGGAAGGCTCACCGTGGGCTCACACCGGCTGGGCCGTGCCGGCGAATGAGGTGTATAGTGCTCCGGCGCTTGGGGACCGTTCCCGAAAAAGCGGCGCAGCCGCGCGGCTGGAAAACGCGGTCGCGGCAGTGGTTGACCAAACTTCGATTCGGAAATGCGAATTGATCTAAAAAAGTTGGTAGCGGAGCCACTCCCCTGAATGACTCCGCTACCGGTGGGTGAAGACCTCGCGGCGGCGTTGTGACAGCACCGACGCGCGATCGTTCGTTGGTTTTGGCGCCCCAGTCAGACCGCCAAATTGGAAATGCTTTTAGGCACGCGACTGGCCGCGGCGGCGGCGCAGGAGGCAGAGCACGCCGGCTCCGCCGAGGAGCGAGATCGGCATGCCGGGCTCGGGAACGGCGGCGAACGAAAGCTGATAGTCGTTGCCCACTTGCGTGAAATTGGCGGTGTAATCCAGCGAGTCGTAACCGGAGATGCTGGCGAACGAGAAACCCGCGGTGCTCGCATTATGGAAGACGGTGTAAGTATTCCCGTAGTCCGCCGCGGTGATGCCGCTGAGGCTGAGGGTCACGTTTCCGCTGCCGGTCAGCCAATCGCCGGCGGTCGAAAAGCTGACTTCGTCGGAGGTCGCGCCGCTGATGGTGAAATCGACCGTCGAGCCGGAGAGGAAGCTCAGCTGGCCACCCGTTCCAGGCGCGAGTGTCAAAGTTCCCACGGACCCTAAGTCTCCCGGAGCAAGCGTGCCACTCACCGAAACGTTACCCGCAGACGCGGTAGTGATCGAACCCGCAACGCCCGAAGCCAGAGTGGCGCCCGAGGCAACGCTGACGTTCACCGTACCATTCAGCGAACCCTTAACGATCAGCTCGCCGCCGCTCACCGTCGTGACGCCAGTGTAAGTGCTCGCGCCAGTGAGTGCCAGGTTTCCCGTGCCGGCCTTGATCAGGCCGGTCGCCGTCGTGCCATTGGAGATCACGCCGCCGAGCGTCAGTGTCGCCGTGCCGTTAGTCGTGATCGTGCGGCTGGTTCCCGCAGTGGTGCCCAAACTAATCGCGCCGGTACCGAGATTCAGGTCGTTCGCGCTGGTGCCGCCCGACGTGCTGAAAACAAAATCGGCGTTCCACGTCAGAACCGGGTTGGTCGACAACGTTTTAGCCGTTCCACTGGTGTTATCCAATGTGCCGCCGTTGATCGTGAAGTTGTTGCCTGCAAGAGCACCGCCGATGGCATTGGCGCTGTTGAGGTTCAGCGTTCCCCCGTTCAGAGTGGCGTAGACACCATTATTGAAGCTACCGCCGCCATTTTGCCCATTCGCCATGGTCAAGGTGCCGCTGTTGAGCACGATTCCCGACCACCGATTACCACCTGTCGTCCAGCTGCCGTTGATCACCAACGTGTTGCTATTCGCATTTACCGTAAGGAAAGGGCCGTTTGTGCCACTATTGAAATTCACCCCCGCGTTCAACGTCATGTTGGCACCACTTAAGTTGATGGTTGAATTAGGCCCACTGGCGTTCACCAAAGCCAACTGGGAACTGAGCAGCAGCGTATCGCCGGAGGTGCTGCTCACCGTCAGGCTGTTCCCGCTGGCCGTTCCAATGGTAAAAGCGCCGGCAAGCGTGAGAGTTTTTCCCGCGCCGGCGCCGGTGATCTCGTTCACCGCGATGGTCGCAGCGCCAGCCGAGCCAGTCGTGCTGCCTGGCGTGAAAGTGGTGTTCGCATCCGCAACAAGACTGAGCGTCCCTCCGTTCGCGATGGTCAGAGGCGAAGCGGAACTCATCGCGACGTCAGCATTGAACTGCAGCGTGCCGCCTGAAATCGTAGTCGCGCCGCTGTAGGAATTTGTGCCGCTCAGCACCAGCGTGCCCGCACCGCTCTTGGTAAGACCGAGAGTGTTGAGTGTGCCATCGGTGAGGGTTCCAGCGAACGTATCGGTGCCACCGGCTTTGTTGACGGTGAGCGTGGCCGCCGTGGCGTTGTTGTTGTTGATCGTCGCGGTGTTGTCGCCGTTCAGTGCGCCTACGGTGATGGAATTGCCGTTGAGAGTCAGCGTGCCGTTGCTGGAGGCGCCAAAGGTCAGCGTACCTGTACCGAGTGCGGAAGCATTGCCCACAATGATCGTGCCGGCGTTGATCACGGTCCCGCCGGTGTAGGTATTCGCACCGGAAAGCGTCCACTTTCCCGTGCCATTCTTGATGACCGAGCCCGCACCGGTGCCAATAATGCTGGCGATGCTGCCATTGCCTGAGCCGGCCAGCGTGAGGGTGAAGCCCGAACCGGTGATCGTCCCCGCATTGGTCAGGGAAAGGGTGCCCGCATCCGACTCAATGGTGGAATTGGCAGCGAGCGTCACGAGACCTGCGAAAGAATTGGTGCCGCTCACGTTGCGCAGAGCGCCCGCCGGACTGGCCGTAAGGCCGGCGCCGCTGATCGTGAGCGGGCGTGCATCCACCGAGATACCGCCCTGGAGTTCGAGCGCCGCCCCGCTGGCGACGGTGACGGAAGCGGTCGCCCCCAGGGCAGAGCTATTCTGGAGATTGAGCGAGCCAGCATTAATCGTCGTCACACCGGTGAAGCTGTTGGCGTTGGTGAACGTCACACTACCCGTTCCGTTTTTCACGAGGCCGCCAGTGCTAATCCCGAAACCACCCGAGCTGCCGATGACATAGCTCAGGGTCGAGTTATTGAAGGTGGTCAGCGTCGGAGCGACATTGGCGGCCGAAATATCGATCGTCGTTGTCCCCGTCGCGGAGTCGTCGAACAAGACGGTGTCGCCCTCGATGTAGTTCGTGGCGGTGCCGCCGGTGATCAGCTTCCAGTTTTTGTTCGGTCCTGTAGTACCGACGACCCAGTTGCCGTTATCCAAACCGGTCCACTTCGGTGCATCGCCGGAAATGGCGAGGGTAAGGAAATTTCCACTGAGGCCAAACGTGCCGGTCTGGCGGCTCGTCAATCCAGTGCCCACGACGAAGTCGGAGAGATTGCCCGAGAAGCTGCCGTAACCGAGGAGGTTGTAAGTGATGTTGTTGAAGGCAGTGACGGGCACCAGGTTGACCGTGACCGAGCCGGCGATTCCGGAAGTGGTGAACGCGTTGGTCACCGTCAGGGCTTCCGTAGTTGTCGCACCGCCAGCGAGGTTCAGGGTCAGCGTGCCGCCGCCGGCGAAGGTGAGCGAGCTCATGGTCAGCTTCGCGGTCGAACCGTTGCCGTTGGTCACGACGCCGCCGGTACCGGCGCCAACGGTGACCGCACCGACTGTGCCCGTGCCGTCGAGGGTGCCCTGCGTGAGCGTAATCGCAGGCGTGCTCGCCACCGAGCCGATATGCAGGAACTTTGCGCCGCTGCCATTGATCGTGATGCCGCTGCTGCTGTTGATCGAGCCGGTGCCGCTCAAGGTCAGCGTGCCGCCATTGACGAGCGTCGCGCCGGTGTAGGTGTTGGCGACGGAGAGGGTGACAGAACCCGCCGTGGACTTGCTCAAAGTCGAACCGGTGCCGCCGAGGATGCCGCTGACAGTGCCGCTTTGCAGCGCATAAGAAGAACCACTCAACACGCCGGTGGAGCCAGTGATCGCTCCGCTGGTGAGAGTGACCGCGCCGACCGTATCGGAGAAGGCGCCGAGGCTGAGCGTGCCGCCGTTGACATTGATCGCACCGGTATCCGCCAGAGCGTTCGAGGCTCCATACGCCAGGGTGCCCGCGCTGATCGTGGTGCCGCCGGTGTAGGTGCTCGCGCCGGTGAGCGTCGTCGTGCCCGCGCCTTGGAAGGTCAGACCACCGCTGGTATTGCCACCATTGGTCGTCAGTGCGCCGAGCGTCGCTCCTGTAGTGCCTGTGCCGCCACCCACCAACTGCACGGTCAAGCCGGCGGTCGACGTGTAGCTGCCGGGATTGGTGATGACGATACCCGTGACCGCGCCCGTGATCGGATCGATCGTCGCGTATCCAGTGGCCGTATTGGCCAACAAGCCACTCGTCGTGACGCCACCGACGAAGACCACGCGCGGCGGAACGATGTAACCGGCTCCTCCGGAAGAGAGAGCGACCGAACTGACCCCTGTGCCCGAAGCTGCCAGGAGAGCCTGGCCAATCGTGATCGCCTGGGAGTTGTTGTCGATGGTTCCACCGCCGCTGTAGACGTTCACCGCTCCGAGACTGCTCATGAACGAGGTGTTGCCCGCGGTGCCCGCCTTGAGTACACCTCCGTTGAAATTGAGCACGGCGAAGTTGTTACCGCCCCCCGCGTTGACCGCGGTTCCAAAGCCCAGGGTCTGAAGCGTGCCACCATTCATGTTCAAAACAGACGTGTTGGACGCGGAGCCGCCGGCTGCGTTGCCGAAATTCGTGTCGTTCAGCTTGACGGTGTGCGAGGGCGTGAGGAACTGACCCGAACCACTGATCGTGATGACGCTGTAGAGATTGCCAACATTATTGAGACCTACCGCCAATCCGCTAATATTCGTATTGGCAGCAGTATTCCCGCTGTTGACCTGAACGGTGCCACCCGAGATGTTCACCACGCCTGCTTCGCCCGCCGCACCACGAGCCGGCAGAAAGAAAGGGGTGGTGGTGTTGCTGAGGGTACCGAGATTCATCGTGCCCCCGCTCATGTCGAGCTCACCAAAGGTGCCCTGGCCGCCGCTGGTGCCGCCCACATTGATTTCTCCACCCACATTGATCGTTCCACCCGACACATTGTAGTAGCCTTGCCCGCCCACCGCGCTGCCAATCGCGAAACCACCGCCGCCGCTGCTGGTGTTTTTCACTACCGAAGAAGCGCCCGATTGATAGACGGCAGCCTGGGCTCCGGCGATATTTCCAATCAAGATAGTGCTGGTTGTGCCGCTGAGGGGGTTGATCGACCCCGAACCGGAAACCGACAGGATGCCGCTGGTGACCACCGTGGCGCCCGTGGAGCCAATGCTTCCCGTGACTGAAAGGGTTCCCTGGTCCACCGTCGTGACTCCCGTATAGGCATTCGCGGCGGAAAGGGTGAGCGTGCCCAAGCCAGTCTTGGTCAAGCCGCTGGTGGAGGTCGAGGTGATCGGGGTCTGAATGTCGAGCAGGTCGCTCGCGGTGTCCGTGCGGACCACAAATTCTACCGCACCGCCCGTCGTGATGCCCGTACCGCCGCTGATCGTGCCGACCGTGCCGCCACCGGACTTGATCAAACCCCCGCCGGAAAGGGTGAGGGTTTGCGAGGCATTGTTGGCCCAGGAAACACCGCTACCGGCCAGGTTCAAGGTCAGCAGGGAAATGCTGCTTTGGCCAGCCGGCGTGGCGGTGAGTTTCACACTGTTCGCCGCCGTGATCGTATCCGGCGCCACGGTATTGGTGTCCGTACCGTAAGCCAGGGCTCGCACATACCCGTTGGTATCGTAGGCCGCAAAATCGGCCCCGTTGAAATAGTAGCCCTTGTCGAGCAGCGCTCCGGTCGTCGGGGTGGCTCCCGCGACTTGGGTGAAAACGATCTTGTTGGTCGGAGTAGCCCCGGTCAGGGTGCCACCGCTCACGACAAAATTGGCTGTGGCACTGGCCGGGCGAGCCACTACGTTGGAGAGTGTCAGGCTGGTGTTGCCACTCGTTCCGTAGGTGGACTGCACCGTACCCGCAGCACCCGCGTTGAATGTGGTCGCTCCCAGGCTCTGGCTGCTGCCAGTCGAGACGCCCTGAAAATTGAAAGTGCCCGTGTCGGCAAAGGTAAGGGTCGTGGTGCTGGCGAGGCTACCACTGGTCCCGTCACCCACCGTCAACGTGCCACCCCTGATGGTCGTCGCCCCCGTATAGGTATTCACGCCGGTCAGCGTCAGCGTGCTGAGTCCATCTTTGATGTACGCCCCCGCACCGCTGATGACAGCGGCGTAGGTCCGTGAGATAGGCTCAACGTCCAGCAGCGTGGCGCCTGTGCCGATCACCGTATTACCCGTGTAAGTATTGGCGCCCAAAAGCGTGAGCGTGGCGGTGTTGTTACTGATCGTAAGGGAACCGGTGCCCGAGATATTGCCGGTAATGGTGCCATTTTGGGCGGTGGCGTTGTACCAATTCTTCAACTGGGCCGTGGCAGCGCCATTCAGCGTGATACTGCCGGCAAAAACGCCGAAACCCGAGTTTTGGAAACCCAGCACGCCACCCGCATTCACGGTCACAGCGTTCGCGATGGTGACAGTAGATGCCGACAGATTACCGGCGTTACCGACGGTAACAGTTGCATCCGGTGCAAGGCCAAAGGGATTCGCATATTCAATGACACCTCCACTCTGGAGGGTCACATTGCCGTTGTAGGTATTGGAATTGTTGAGCACCACCACGCCCTGGCCCGTGGTCACCAGCGATCCATTGCCTATGATGGTCAATGGGCCACTGCCCAGAAGGGTGTTGGCGATACCAAACCGGAATGTGCCCGCGCCGGTAGTCTTAATGGTGCCACCGCTTGCCCCCACGGTAATGGCATGGGTGTTGTCGACCGATCCCCCCGTAAACAACAACGTGCCGCCATTGAGCGTGACGGCGCCGGCCGTGCCGGAAGCACCGCCCAGCGCAGTGTTGGCGGCGTATGAAAGGGTCCCCTGCGAAATCATGAGGCCGCCGGTAAAGGTGTTCACACCCGAGAGCGTCGTCACGCCGGTGCCCGAGTTATTGATCACCATGGCAACCGTGCCGCCGCCGGAGCCATTTCCAATAATTCCGTTCAGCGTGATCCCGCCAGTGCTCGTGGAGTTGACCGTAACCGTTTGCGTTCCGCTCGTCGCGGAGCCCGTGATGGCGCCGATCGTCAAAAGGCCGGTACCGTTGTTGGTGAAACCAAGGGCCGTCGTGGAAGCGTCGAGAACGATAGCCGTGCTGATGGTATTGCTCGAATTATCGCCACTGGCCACGGTGATGCCGGAGTTCACACCCGCGCCCCCGAGGGTGAGCGAGGTGCCGCCGCTGATCGTGAGGGCGACGTTGTCTTTGAAGGTGAGGCTGTTTGCCGCCTGGGCTCCCGTCACGGTGATCGTGCCCGTCGTGCCATTGGTGCCGGCGGAAAAGATGAGGTCGTCCGCACTCGTCGTCAGCGTGACGGTCGGGAGGATCGATCCCGTGGAGTCGGTGGTCCAGTTGGCCGTGCTGCCGTCCCATGGGCCCGTGGCCGCGCCGGAGCCGGCGGTGGCACCATTGGTGTCCCAGTAGTAGGTCGCGGCATTGATCGACTGCAGGCCGAGCAGCACAGCGATATTCGTGGCGAGAATACCGCACACGCGCGTGCAATAGCGACGACGGCGATTGGAGCGAGTGATGCGGGGGGATTGGACGGCGTGGTGCGGGAATTTCATCTTACGAAAAAAGGAACACGGGGGCTGCAGGTGGGAGGATCTTAGCGGCGACAGCCTGCGAATCGCGGGTGACGGCGAGTCGGGGCGGAACGCGCGAGGAGATCCATTTCTGGGTGGAAATGCTGCTGTCCTTCCCTCCTCCGCGGTAGTCACATGGATATGTGACAGTGCCGCCGCCTGGTTGCACAAAGGCCGGCCAGCGTGAAAGTTTGCGGCAGCGGTGTCTACGTGAACGCACGATAAAGCCCAGGGCCCTTAGGAGGCCGGGGTTGCGTCCGTGTGTTGTTTGATGAGCCAGCCGAGCAACGCTTTCTCGAAGCCGATATCCACTCCTGCTTTTTCGCTTTCGATCCATTTGTAGCGCAGGATCTCGTCGCGCTGGCGCGCAAACGTTTTGTAGAGGAGCGAAGATTGCAGGAGGCGCAGGTCGTCGTTTGATTCAAACATAACAGGAGGGGGCAAAGTTGAGTTTGTGACCCTGCAACTTCACTCCCTCTGAGAATACGTAACAGTCGCATAGGTATGCGACGCCCCGCCAAGCACTTGCACCAGCCCGCGCTCCTCAGCGACCGAGGTATTTGACGACCGCTTCCGTCCGTGAATGGACGTGCAACTTCTCGTAGGTGCGGCGGATGTAAGTCCGCACCGTATCCATGCTCAGATTCAACTGATCGGCGATTTCCTTGTAGTGGCGGCCTTCCGCGAGGCAGCGGAGAATTTCATTTTCGCGGGCGGAAAGCTTTTCGATCACCGCTCCGTTGGCTTCGGCCGCGGGCTCATTCTGGCGGAAAAAATGTACGACCTGGCGGGCGATCTGGGGTGACATCGGGGAGCCTCCGGCCTTGAGCTGATTCAGCGCTTCGAGCAGACCGGCGGGGCTGGTGCGCTTGAGCAGATAACCACTGGCGCCCGCGCGCAACGCTTCAAAGAGATTGTCGCGGTCGTCGAACATCGTGAGCATCACGATCTCGAGCTTGGGCAGCCGCCGCTTCAACTCGCGCGTGCACTCGATGCCGGATTTGCCGGGAAGGTTGATGTCCATGAGCACGAAGTCCGGCGGTTCCTTGACCAAGCCGGCCAGCGCCGCCTCCGCGCTGCCGTAGTCGCTGATACAGCGATAGCCCGTCGAACGGTTGATGATCTTTACCCAACCGGCACGGATCACGGGATCATCTTCGACGATGGAAAGAGTAAACGGCATGAGGGGAATCGGGTCGCGGGAAATGGATATAGCAGCAGACAAGCGAAAGAAGCGAGGCGCCTTCCAGCATCGATCCATTTCCACTCTGGTCGAGTCACATCTCTGGGTGACAAGACCGCACCTTCAGTCCGTCTTCAAGGGCAGCCGCAAGGTGACTGTCGTCCCCGTCCCCGATTGGCTGACGATTTCGGCACTCCCGCCGATGGCGACGAGGCGCTGCCGCAGATTGATGAGGCCGTTGGAAAACTTCGGGACGGCCTGCGGATCGAAGCCGCACCCATTATCGGCCACGGTGATCGTCAGCACCTCTTCCGTGGTGGTGACCTTCAAGGCGACATGGCTGGCCCGCGCGTATTTCACGGCGTTGTTCAGCGCTTCCTTGGTCGCGAGGAGGACTTCGTGACGGGTCTCGGAAGCCAAAGTTTGCGCGGAGATGTCAGCCGGCAGACTAAGATGGAAATCGAGACCGGTGGGCGCAAGATATTCACTGGCGAATTCGCCGAGGTAACCGACCAGGCGCTCGAGCGTGTCGTTGCGCGGGTTCACCGTCCAGACGATCTGGTCCAGCGTTCCACTCACCGAGCGGGCGGCTTGGGCGATTTCGCCAAGCTGTTGGGCCGCCGCCCCACGCATCTCCGGTTCATCCGCGGCGATCTCACTCATCAGGGCGATGCGGGTGAGGCTGGCGCCGAGTTCGTCGTGCATATCGCGAGCGATGCGGGCCCGTTCTTTTTCCAACGCGTGTTCCTGCTCCAGGCGCCGAATGCGCGCGCGCACCCGGCGGAGAACCATCATCCGCACGAGAGTCGCGAGAAGGAGAGTGCCGAGGATACCGACGATGATGCGGAAAACCGGCGTCTCCCACCACGCGGCCTGCACCACGAAAGGCAACGAAGCCACGGCGGTCGGTTTCGATCCGGCCCCCAGACTGGCCGCGACTTCGAAGCGATACTTTCCCGGTGGCACGCGGGTGTAGGTCGCCGTGCGCTGGTCCCGCGCGTCGACCCATTCTTCTTCCAGCCCGACGAGCCGGTAGCGAAATTGGAGGCGTTCCGGCGAGCTCAAGCGAGGCACGGTGTAGCGGATTTCGATGGGCCCGGGGTTGGGGCCGAGGCCCCCCGCGCCGGTCTTCGCCAAGGCGATCGGCTGGCCGTCGACCCGCATTTCTTCCACCAAGACCGGGGGCAGCGACGGACTTTCCGGCAAAGGATCCGGGCTTACCTCGAGCGCCCCACGGCTGGTGGCAAACCAAAGATGCCCATCGTGCGTCCGCGTCGCTCCATTGCGCCGGCCGAAAGTGAAATCGAGCTTGGGCAGTCCATCATCGCGGCCATACGTCGTGCCATTGAGAACATGCTGACGCCCGGACAGCACGCTTTCGACCTCCTGGCGGGTCGTGCGGAAGAGACCATTGCCCATGGCGATCCAGAACGTTCCATCGGGCTCGATGATCAAGACACGAAAATCCTGGGCGCTGAGCCCGGCATCGCTGGGAAGGTGGTCGATGTGGCCATTCCGCCACCGGTAGAGCCCGCCATCCCGCGCGCCGATCCACATCGTCTCCGCTCCATCGGGCACAAGGAATCGGATCGACTCCCCTTCTTTCGCCCCGGGCAAAAGCACCGGTTGAAACTGATCGTGGTCGCGGCGAAAAACGAGGCCGTCCTCCGTCCCCGCCCAGATGTGACCCGCTCGATCTTCCGCGAGTGCACGGAAGAGGATCCGCCCATTGTCTGTCGGCACCGGATCCTCCATGTCGTCGTGAAAGCGAATCAGGGCGCGCTTCGAAGTCGCGATCCACACATTGCCGGCGTGATCGCACAGAAGTGTGGAAACCTTCTGGCCCGTAGAAGTCTTGATGTAGGCGCCATTGCGCCAGTGCAGGAGGCTGCCTCCGTCCTGCCCGACCCAAACTCCGCCTCGCGGATCCGCACAAATGCAGGGGACCAGGTTCAAATCCGGCCCCTCCATCGGCACAAAAAATTGGTTCGTCGTGTCGACCGCGCGCTCCGGTGCGGAATCGCGGACGGCCAGCCAGAGCTTGTGCTCGGTGTCTTCGCAAAGCGAGACCACGCCCTCCTTCGTCAGCCCGTTGCGCGCGTCGCGGAGGAAGAAGCGTTGCGGACGCAAGCGGTCCAAGCCGCCCTGCGTGCCTGCCCACAGATTGCCCTCACTATCTTCCATGATCGCCTGCACCACCTGATGCGAAGTCGGCACCTGCACAAACTTGCCCCCGCGAAAACGCAAGAGCCCCGTATTGCGTGTCCCCAACCACAGATCGCCGGCGCGATCTTCATAGATCACATTGACTTCCACCGCGCCGCCCAGCCATTCGAGATCGGCCACCTCTTTCCGCCGGCCATCGGCCCAATAATGCAGGAGCTTGTTCCCCCGCACCGCCCACATGCCGCCCTGACGTGCTGCCGCCAAATGCACGCGAACCCCTCCTTCCGGATCGAACGGCTGAAAGCGAGTGCCATCGAAAACACCGCACATCGTCTTGGTCGAATACCAGATGTGCCCTTGGGAATCCGCATGAACAAAGGTGTCGCCGCCGGAGCCCACGCCGTCCTCACCGGTGAATTTCTTCAATTGTCCATCGCGCCAGCGATAGACCGCTTGATCCGGTGCGAGGCCGATCCACATCGCCCCGGTCGCATCCTCGGCAAAGGAACTGGTCCACGCGGTGACGGTCGTGGGGGGCGATGGCGGGACGATGCTTTCGAAATGCCCGCCGCGCATGCGGACGACCCCGCCACGCTCCGCACCGATCCACAAAGCTCCGGTACGATCCACCGCCAGAGAGCGGGCGTAGCTGGACTCCAACCCGGGGGTCGAGCCCTTGAGAAACACGGTAAACCGCAGGCCGTCGAAGCGGGCCAGTCCGCCCTGGGTAGCCAGCCAGAGATAGCCATCCGGAGTTTGCGCGATGCCGGTGACGGTATTCTGCGGAAGGCCATCGCCAGTCTCCCAAGTGCGCAGCACATATTCGCTGGAGAGCGGGGCGGCATCCGGCGAGGCCATCACTACGAGGGCGAGCAGCCACCAAAAAGAAATCGGCAATATCCAGCGCAGGGGGGAGCGGGACATCTCTCTGCATACACCAGTATTTCTACGGGCACAAAGACCTTCGAAAGAGGAACGCGCGTTTCGTTCCGACAGCCTCCTTTTCGAATGGTGACTGGGGCTCTGCACGATTCAACGACGGGGGTGGTGAGGCAGTGTTCTTCCGCCATTTTGGGGAAGAGTTCGTCCACTCAGGCGGAACTCGCTCGGCGGCTGGCCGACTTCGCGTTTGAAGACGACGCTGAGATACTGCGCGTTGCGAAATCCGCTCCGCTCGGCGATTTCCTCGAGGCTGAGTTCCGTGGTGCGCAGGAGATCCTGGACCCGGCGGATTTGGACGCGCACGATTTCTTCGTGCGGCGCCCGGCCGAGCACTTCCTTCATGCGTTGCTCGAGCACGCGGCGCGACATCGGGCATTTGCGCAAGAGCTCCGGCACGGTCAGGCCGGCGCAAGCCTGCTCGCGGATGATCTGCAAAACGCGAGCAATCTTGGGATCTTCAACGGCATGGATGTCAGTGCTCTGTCTCGTAAAGACGCCCAGCGGCGGAATACGATGCACCTCGGCTTTCGTCCGTTGGCCCTGCATCAACCGCGAGAGCAGGTCCGCCGCTTCCCAGCCGGTCCGGCGCGTATCCAGCATGACGCTCGAAAGCGGTGGCGGGGAGAGTTCGCAAAGCAGGCTGTCATTGTCCACGCCAAGGACGGCGATTTGGTCGGGCACCGCCAGCCCCGCTCGTTGGCAGGCGTCGAGGAGTTGTTGGCCGCGCGCGTCGTAGCAGGCGAAGACGGCGACTGGCGCCGGTAAGCCGCGCAACCATTGGGCGATGGCATCGGTCTCCGCATCGCTATCGGGGCCGAAGCCGGCAGGATCAGCATAGTGCTCGCAAATGAGACCGGCCCGCCGAACCAGCTCGTCGAAGTGCCCTCCGCGCGCCACCGACCACGCGAAGCGGTCTACTCCGCAATAGGCGAAGTGTTGGAAGCCTCGTTCGATGAAATGATCGAACGCCAGACGGGCAATGGCCGCGTTGTCGGTAGTCACCACGGGCGCGCCGGCGAGATAGCGATGTGAACTGAAGTCCACCACCGGCACACGCAACGCTTCCAGCGCCCGGGCGATTTGTTTGTTTTCCACCCGCGCAATAACGCCATCGCCATCCCAATCGATCAGCCAGGAAGGCGGACGGTCGCCGCGACTATGCTCGGAAAGATGAACGTTCCAGGGACCATGCACCCGGATGTACTCTTTCACCCCGAGGAGCAGTTCCCGCGCGTAGGCATTCGACGTTTCCACCAGCAGCGCCACTTTCGGTGGGCGGGTGGTGCGTCGGGAAGTCTTACGGGGGGGCATGTGGTTTAGGTAATTCCTATCTTAATCCTAATCTTAATCTTAATCTCCCCGTCCGGCGTGACGACGAGAGTAAGATCCAGATTCAGAATCGGCGAGCTGGCTCAACGTTTCCTTCGGCAGATGCTTGATCACGCCTCCTTCCATCGCACTCTGGTGAGCGAGAATGCCGGTGCAGGTCCAGTTGGCCGATTGCCGCGCATTCGGGAAAGGTTGACGCCCTTCCACCAGGGCCATGGCAAACTCGTGTGCCAGGTGCGGGTGACTGCCTCCGTGACCGGCCCCTTGGGTGAAACTAAGGTGCGTGTGCTCGTCGGAATCGTAAACGCCCCTGGTAGTGTAGCGCTGGATCGGCTCCGGCAGGCGCGCGGCAAAATCGGGGGATTTCGCTTTCTCGGGAATCTCCGGCTCCGGTTTTTTCGCGGTGTGGATGACCAGCGGTTCGTGCTCGATGAGCGGCCACTCGACGGATTTCTTCGAGCCGTAAATGTCGATGGATTCCCGGTACTGCCGGGCGGTGTCAAACAGGCTGCGAATGACTCGCGCGCTCAAGTCCGAATTGCGCACCTTGATGTGCGCGGTCTCGACCGCGAAAGACGACCCGTAATGCGGGATGAGTTCTTCCCGAATGGTGCCGCTGCCAAAGCAGCTCACGTATTCCGCATCGCCGCCGGCCAACCCAAGTACCGGCCCGACGCAATGAGTCGCATAGTGCATCGGCGGCAGGCCCGGCCAGTAGTTCGGCCAGCCATCCATGTCCTGCTGGTGGCTCGCCTGGACGTATTGGATTTTGCCCAGTTCGCCGGAGTCGCGAAGCTGCTTCATGAAGAGGTATTCGCGCGCGTACACGACCGTCTCCATCATCATGTAAGTCAACCCCGTCTGCTCGGTGAGCCGGATGATCTCCAGACATTCCTCGACCGTCGTGGCCATCGGCACCGTGCAGGCGACATGCTTGCCAGCCTTGAGCGCCGCGATGGATTGCTCGGCGTGGTTCGGGATCGGCGAATTGATGTGTACCGCGTCGACGTTCGGATCCTGGAGCAGTTCCTCGTAGCTAGTGAAGCGCTTCTCGACGCCCCAATGATCGCCGCATTCCTTCAGCTTCTCGGAATTACGCTGGCAGATGGCGTAGCAGTGCGTGTGCGGGTGCTTTTGCCACAGCGGAATGAACTCGGCGCCGAAGCCGAGACCGATGACAGCGATATTCAGTTTGCGTGTACTCATTGAGCTGAGATAAGCCCGCCGGCAAAACAGCGGAATTCGACCTTGCGCGTTTGACTTTCGTTTTTGCGCATGGTCTCGCCGGCATCTCAGCCGTCACGAGTCTGCCCCGATATTCGAGGGAGCAGTGTTCCCAGCACCGACGACCGAGGCGGAGGGGAATAGCGGTGGGCTGACATGGGCAAGCCGCGGTCCCCTCCAGGCATTCCGGGATTCGGAAATCCATTTTGAGAAGACGCCTGCTGCTCGCGAGGGCTTTGCGGTGAGACGCAGCGGCGGTTGCCCTCCTCTCTCCCCTCAACTCGAAATCGCATACCTGGGGCGAAGGAAAGCGCACCCGTGAGGACTCGAACCTCAAACCTTCTGATCCGTAGTCAGATGCTCTATCCAATTGAGCTACGGGTGCTTTTCTAAATGGTCCCGATCGAAATCGGGGAGCGGGATAAAAGCACTGTTCGCCCGGCGTGGCAACCATTTCGTCAAAAATTTTTGCGGTTCTTTTCGAAGGCGCGCGGTGGACGTTTTTTGCGGCAGGGTTGCTGCCGCGGCTTGTTGCCCGGACGGCGCTATAGCCGGGTTTACGGAACCGGGCGACGCCAGTTCACGGAAACCGGCCCGGGCTCAGTGCGCACGGCGACAACCGCTCCACACCGCCGCATCGGCCCCACTGATCCAGCCCGCACTATTTGGCCAGTGCCTGCCGCAGGTAACAAAGGGTGACGGCGCCGACTTTCTGCAGGCTCTCGGGGGCGATGTGTTCGAGGGTGTCCCCAGCGGTGTGCCAGTAAATGTAGTCGAAATCGATGAGGTCGACGCTGGGAATGCGCGCGCGGTGCTGGAGTTCCACGTGGTCGTCGAGAATGGTGCGGGAGAAATAGCCGAAATTCTGACGTACACCGAGCGCCTCGGCAGAACTGAGGATTCCGCTGGCCAGGTCTTTCGGAGAATCGGGTGGAAGCGTGATGGTGAGGTCGCGATCGCCGATCATGTCCCAGAGAATGCCGAATTTGAATTGCGAGGCGCGGCCCTCGGACATGAGCGTGCGCGCGTAGTAGCGGCTGCCGTAGAGGCCGTCGGGCTTGGGATCGTCGGGATCGGTGAATTGGACGAAGGCTTCTTCGCCGTCGAAGAAGACGAGCTCGAGCTGCGCCGCCATGGCAGGATCGAGGGCGAGGACGCGGGCAAGCTCCAAGAGCGCGCCGGTGCTGGATGCGCCATCGCTCGCGCCGACGAATTTGATGGTGCTGAAACGCTTGGTGTCGTAGTGCGAGCAGACGATGGCGCGCTGGGTATTGCGCGGCGCGGGATGGGCGCCGGTGGCGGAGAAGCGGGCGATGATGTTGACGAACTGCGTCGGCCCGTGCGGCGTATCCGCGGTGAAGGTTTGCCGCTCCGCATCCCAGCCGGATTTGTGGAGGGCTTCTTCGATGAGGACGCGCGCTTTTTCGAGCTCCGGCGTGCCCGCGGGGCGTGGGCCGACTTCGACTTGTGCGCGCGCTTCGGCGAAGGCTTTGTCGCCGGAGAATTCTTTCCAGATTTCCGCGGGCGGCGGAACGGCAGCGACGGAATGGCTGGCGGGAGCGCCGCCGTTGCTTTTGATGACGCTGATGGCGGCCGGGCGTTCCGATTCCTGTTCGACAGGCGCGGTGCCCTCGGCCGCTTTGGGCGCGGGTTTGCAGGCGCTGAGGGCAGCGACGACGGCGACGGCGAGTGTGAGGCAGCGGAACCGGACCAAGCGCTTATTTATCGTCAGGTTTCAATCCCAGCACACCCAGCAGGCGCTGCAAATCGTCGTTCCCGTAATATTCGATTTCGATGCGACCGCGTTTTTCTCCGTGGTGCAGCGTGACGTGTGTGGCGAGGTGCTGCTGGAGCTGATTTTGCAAATGTTGGACGGCGGGCGCCAGCGAAGGTTTGGCCGCGGCGGCGGTGCCGTTACGAGTCGGCTTGGGCGTGCCGGTTTCGACGAAATGGCGGGCAACGAGTTTTTCCGCAGCGCGCACGGTCAGGCTGTGGCGGATGATTTCCTCGGCGAGCAGGGCCTGCTCTTCGCGCGATTTCAGCGAGAGCAGCACCTTGGCGTGGCCGACGGAAATGCGATCCTGCGCCAGGTAGCTCTGCACTTGTTCGTGCAGTTCGAGGAGGCGCATGCTGTTGGCCACGGTCGCGCGATTCTTGCCGACCTTTTGCGCGATGTCTTCCTGGCGCAGACCGAATTCCTTGGCGAGGCGCGCAAAGGCGTTCGCTTCTTCAATCGGGTTGAGATCCTCGCGCTGCAGGTTCTCGATGAGCGCGAGCTCGAGGACGTCCTGATCGGAAGCTTCGCGGATGATGACCGGCGCTTCAGCGAGACCGGCTTTTTGCGCGGCGCGCCAGCGGCGTTCGCCGGCGATGAGTTCAAAACGATCCCCGCGCTGCCGCGCGATGAGCGGCTGGATGATGCCGTGTTCCTTGATGGAGGCGACGAGTTCCTCGAGGTGCTCGTCGCGAAAAACGGTGCGGGGCTGCAGCGGCGAGGCGAACAGCTTGTTCAATGGCATGGGCTGCACGCGCTCGCCGCTTTCGACGGCGGGCGTGGGCGACGCGACGCGCGTATTGATGAGCGCGCCGAGGCCTTTGCCGAGTGCTACTTTTGCCATAGGGAGGGCGAGTGTAGGTGGAGAAAGAATGGGGGGCAATGACGAATGACGAATGATCCCGAGGAGCGGGAACGAAAGACGATAACGGAAAAGTCCGCTGGAAGTCTTTCGGCGTCCACGGAAAGATGGGGAATTCGTTCCGTGTTGTTTGAGCAGATCATCGAAATCGTCGATCCCGAGCCGCATTCCGCCGCCTTGAATATGGCGGTGGATGAGGCGCTCTTGCAGCGTGCCATGGCGCCGACCTTACGGATTTATCGCTGGTGTCAGCCGGCGGTGTCGCTCGGGTATTTCAGTCGCATCGCGGAGGCGGAACCAACGGCGGCGGGGCGTGAGCTGGTGCGGCGCTGGACGGGAGGAGGGTTGGTGGAGCACGGCGAGGACATCACCTACACGCTGCTCGTGCCGCGCGATGCTGCTTTCTTTCAATACACGCCGCTGGATTCGTATCGGATGATTCATGAACGCATTGCACGGTGGTTGAGCGATGGCGGTGTTTCGGCGGGTGTCGCGCCGAGCTCCGCCGCGGAAACTTCCGGGGCGTGTTTCGTCAGCCACGTGCGCTACGATATTGTAACGGGGAACACCAAGCTGGCCGGCGCGGCCCAACGGCGCACGCGCTGGGGGCTGTTGCATCAAGGGAGCATTCAAATCGGCGGGGCTCGCCACGACGCCATCGCTCTCGCCGGCACATTCGCGACGCGCATTGAGCAAACGGAAATCAGCGAAAGCGTTTGGCGAAGCGCTGAGGAGATCGCGCAGCAGAAGTACGCGACGGAAGGTTGGCTGCGGAAATTTTAGGGCCGTGTCGCGACAGGGCGGTGATTGTAGCGGCGGTCTATGTCCCAGCGAGAGTGTGGCGCTTCGCGCGTGGGGACGGTCGGCGACTGGGAAGTCGCCGCTCCCAGTGGGAGCAAACGAGCACGCCACCAAAATCTTGAAACGGTGGGTTTACCAAAAGACGTGGGGAATGCTCTAGAGAGCGCCGGCACTTTTGGGAGCCGGTTATCGAAAAGCGGCGCAGCAGCGCCGAGGCGGCGGAGGGGAATAGTGGAGGCTGGTGGACGGGCGAGTAGCACTCCAAAACGCAAGCGTCGACGCGCGCGCGACTTCGCTTTACGCGGCCCCTGGCGTCGGGGCGGGAGCGCCACCGGGCAGCGAGAGCACGTTCGACGACCAGTAATCGATGATGTCGAGCGCGGCGAAGCGGAAGACGATGAGCAGCGCGTCGTTCAGCGGGATGCCGATCTTCTTGGCGATGGACTGGAGCGATTCGGCGCCATTGATCGCGGTGGCAAAGCGCGCTTCCACGTCGTTGAGCTTGAGCTTCTGGATGAGTTCGTAGCCTTTGCGCGTGTAGGCAGGGCTGCCATTCGGATCGGGGCGCTGCGCGGCCATGAGGTTGTCGAACTTCACATGACGCAAGCTGCCGAGAATCCAATTGTCCGGATCTTCGGTTCCCGGCGGGAAATTCTTCACGTATTCCGGGAACTCCTGGAGTTCCTCGAACTCGAAGGTCACGCGACCCGCGGTCCACAAGTTGGCGAAGACGCGCTGGCCGTGGTCGCGCACGATCTGGACGACGTCGTCATGCGGGAAGCCGTTGCGCACGGAAAGGAAGAGGAAGATCGGGCAACCAGTCGCCGCCTGGGCCACCTGGCCCTCGATGATCAATCCCAGATTCGTCGCCGAGAGGATGACGGGAGAGTCGCGGCAGTACATCTGGAAATTCCGCGACGTGGCGAAAAGGAAGCGGCCTTTGCTAATGAAGAGCTCGATCGGGTAGCGATTGACGAAGAACCGCAGCGCGCCGGTGAGGCGGTCGCCGTAGGCCATCTGCAACGCCGAGCGCAACGAGAAGAACGCCGTGTGACCACTGAAGACCGTGCGGGACGGATCGTGGAAGAGAAGCTGCCGGGCCGGGTTGACCATCGGCTTGTTCTTCGAAAGCGTGGCGTTGACGACCTCGAGCAGCGATTCAGGCGTCACCGGCTTGGGCAGCACCTTGATGACGTTTTCGTAGCGCTCCTCAATGCGGTCGCCGTTGCCATTGGTCGCCAGGAGAACCACCGGCACCTTCGAAGTGGCCGGGTCGTTCAGCAGCCGGTAGCAGACCGCTTCGGCATCCATATCCGGGAGCGATTCATTCAGGAGAATGAGATCCGGTTGGGCCACATTGAACCGGTCAAAAGCGTCATTGCCCCGTTGGGCCAGCAGGACATCGACGCCATGGAAATTTTGCGCCAGCACGTTTTCCGTGAGCTTGGTCGCGACCAGACTTTCGTCGATTACCAGGATTTTTTGGGACATACCAAATGTATTGATGTTGCGCTTAAAAACGGCGTGCCTGGGGTTTCGGGCCAGACATGGCCTCGAACGGCAAAATAAAGGCTGGCCGGGGGCTGTCAATCAAACTCCCTAACGTCTGTAAACCTGCGATTTTCTCTTCCCTGCACCCCGCTCATACGCCACCTTCCGCCTCCCTATGTCCGCACCCGTCCGCGTCCGTTTTGCCCCGTCGCCCACCGGCTATCTACATGTCGGGGGGGCCCGCACGGCCCTGTTTAACTGGCTATATGCCCGCCACCAGGGCGGAAAGTTCATCCTGCGGATCGAAGACACGGATAAACAGCGGAATACCGCCGAGGCCGTCCAGGTCATTTATGACGGCTTGCGCTGGCTGGGGCTGGATTGGGACGAGGGCCCGCAAGCGGGCGGGGACCACGGCCCGTATTTCCAGAGTGAGCGGGAGGCTATTTACGAGAAATATTTCCAGCGCCTGAAGGAGGCCGGCCATCTTTATGAAGACGGTGGCGCCTGGCGTTTCCGCTTCCGGCGCGAAGTCGTGGAGGTCGATGACCTGATTTGCGGCAAGGTCGCGGTCGATTTCGCCAATACCGAGATCACGCCCGATATGACCATCCGCCGTCCGGACGGTTCGTGGATCTTCCATTTCGTGAACGTCGTCGACGACATCGAGATGCAGATGACCCACGTCATTCGCGGCGAGGACCACCTTTCGAATACGCCGAAGCATATCCAGCTTTTCCAAGCACTGGGCGTGGAACCGCCGCGCTACGGCCACATTCCGCTCATCCTCAACCACGACGGCTCCAAGATGAGCAAGCGCGACCAGGGGGCGAGCATTACCAGCTACATCGAGGGCGGCTACGCTCCCGAGGCGGTGCGCAATTATTTCTGTCTGCTCGGTTGGTCGCCGAAGGACGATCGCGAGATCATGCCGACCGAGGAGATCATCAGCCGTTTCGACCTGGCGAATGTGAACCGCAAGGGCGCGCACTTCGACATCGCGAAATGCGACTGGTTCAATGCGCAATACATTCAGCAGATGCCGATGGACCGGTATCGCGAACTCGCGCAACCGTGGCTCGCCAAGGCCGGCATCCATGCGCCCGCCGAGCAACTCGATCCCGTGCTCGCGCTGGAGAAGATGAAGGTCGTGCATTTCAAGGAGATCCCGGATCGCGTTTCGTTCTTCTTCAACGAGGACTACGAATACGACCCGGCCGCGGTAGAGAAGACGTTACGCAAACCGGGCGCGCCGGATCGGCTCGCGCAAATTGCGGAAGCCTATTCCGCACTCGAGACGTTCGACGCGGCCACTCTCGAAGCGAAGCTCAAGGAACTTGCCAGCTCTCTCGGCGTGAAGCCGGCGGAGTTCATTCATCCGACGCGTATCGCGGTGAGCGGCCGCAGTGTCGGCCCGAGCCTTTACCACATGCTCGAAGTGCTGGGCAAAGCGCGCGTCCTGGCCCGCATCCAACAGACCCGCGAGCGTTTCGCCGCCTAAGAGAGTGTACCCGCGAATCACGCGAATGACACGAATTCGGATCCTTTCATTCGTGTGATTTGCGGGCCAAACCAATTTCTGCCGGTCAATTCACAGTCGCTAAAGCTTCCCGATCAGTTTCATGAAACCCGTCTATACCTTTGCCGATTTGCAGTCGTGGGAAACCGTCACGGCCGACGAAACGTTGCCCCTCCGCCTCGCCGTGCTCGGTGATCCCATCGCGCACTCCGCTTCTCCGCCAATGCACAATGCGGCGCTGGCGGCGTGCGGGCTGAAGATGGCTTATTGCCGGCTGCACATTCGTCCGGAAGAACTCGCCGAGGCGCTGCACCTCCTGCCTTCGAAAGGTTTCGTCGGTGTGAATTGCACCATTCCGCACAAGGCGGGCGCGCTCGCGGCGTCCGATGAAGTCGACGACCACGCGCGCCTGGCGGGCAGCGTGAATACGATCCGCATCAGCCCGGAGGGCAAGCTGCAGGGCTTCAGCACGGATGGCCTGGGACTCGAACGGGCGATCGGCGAACAACTCGGCGTCGAACTCAGCACGATGCGCGTGCTCGTGCTCGGGGCCGGTGGTGGAGCGGGACAAGCGGTGTCCATGCATTGCGCCAATGCCGATGTGAAGCATCTCACGCTCATCAATCGCAGCGTCGAAAAGCTCGATCCTTTGGAGGATGCGATTGCGGAGGTGTATCCGCGTGGGCAGATTTCGACCGGCGCGTGGAATGACGCTTCACTGGCCAAGGCGCTCGATCACTCGGACCTGGTGATCAATTGCTCCTCACTCGGGATGAAGCCGGAGGATCCGTCGCCGATTCCCGCTCCGCTCATCGACAAGCGACACCTGCTCTTCGATACCATTTACGTCTCCGATCGCACGCCACTCATGCAGGCCGCCGAGAAGGCCGGCGCACGTTCGGCAAACGGACTCACCATGCTACTCTATCAAGGTGAAGTGGCGTTTGAGATTTGGTTCCAACGGCCTGCGCCGATCGAAGTGATGCGGGAAGTCCTCTTCGCGCACATGCGGGCGAAGTAGAGGTCGTGAGGTGTGTTTGGAGAGCACCGCTCTGTCGGTGCCGTGTTTCAACCTCCCGCTCCGGCACCGACGGAGCGGTGCCCTCCAGCTCTGAATCGAAGCGTCGTCTGACAGACGCCGCCATACCTACTCAGCCAGCTAGGCCGAGAAACAGCCGCGCTTGGGCGGCGTCTTTTTGGATCTGTTCGCGCAGGGCGTCGAGGCCCGAAAACTTTTGCTCGGGGCGGAGGAATTTGCGGAACGTGATCTCCAGATCTTCGCCGTAGATCTCTTCCTGAAAATCAAAGAGGTGCACTTCGAGCAGGCGTTCGCCACCGGCGTTTTTCACCGTGGGGCGGACGCCGATGTTGGCCACCCCAGGCAGCATGCGGTCACCCCGGCGCGCTTGGACGGCATACACACCGTTCGGCGGATATTGCTCGTTGTGTGCGCTCAGGTTGGCGGTGGGAAAGCCCAGTTTTCGGCCCAGGCGGTCGCCTTCCACGACAGTGCCGAGAATGGTGAACTCGCGACCGAGCAATTTCGCCGCGCGCGCCAGGTCGCCATCCTCCACGGCCGCACGAATGAGCGTGCTGCTGACGATCTCGTCACCGATCTTCACCGCGGGCACGCCGACTTCGGAAAAGCCGAAGTTCACCTTCCCAGACGCTCGATCAGCGCGAGGTTGCCGGCGCGGCCTTTGCCGAAACACCATTCGAAGCCGACGCAGATTTCCTGCAGCGGTTGCGCGGCGGCGGCCAGCTCGCGAATGAAATCCTCCGGCGGCGTCGCGGCGAAGGCGTGATCGAAATGGATGATCAACTGATGCGTCACGCCGAGATCGCGAATGAGCTGCAGCTTGTGCGCCGTGGAGGTCAGTAGCCGCGGCGCATGCTCGGGACGCAACACCCGCACGGGGTGCGGATCGAACGTCACGACCACCGCCGTTCCCCCACCCTGCCGCGCACCGTCGAGCGCGCGGCAGATCACCGCTTGATGGCCAAGATGCACACCGTCGAAAACTCCGATGGCCAGATGCAATGGTCCGGGCAGATTCCGTAGCTCGCCTATCTTGCGCAGGACGCCGGGAATCGCATCGTGACCGCTGCGCATGATCTTCAAATCAGGCACCGCGCATGCGCGACACGGTCGGCAGACTCAGGATGCGTTGTTCGATGGTCGCGGCATCCAGCGTCTGGATGTCCTGCACCGTCACCGAGTGTTCCAGGGTGAATTTGCCGCTCTTCGTGCGCCGCAACGATTTAAGATGCGCGCCGCAGCCGAGCTCGTTGCCGATGTCGAAGGCATAGGTGCGCACATAAAAGCCTTTCGAGCAGACGACGCGGAAATCGATCTCCGGTGGGCGGACCGCCTGAATCTCATGCGCGTAGACGTGCACGAACCGCGGCTCGCGCTCCACAGTCTTGCCCTGCCGCGCCAGCTTGTAGAGCGGCACGCCTTCCTTCTTGATCGCCGAGACCATCGGCGGCGTCTGGTAAAAGTCGCCCTGGAATTTGCCGAAAGCCGCATCGATCTGCTCGCGCGGGAAGTCCGGCACGGGCTTCGTCTCGACGACCTGTCCGTCCGCATCCTGGCTGTCGGTGGTCACGCCGAGCGTCATGGTGCCAACGTATTCCTTGTCCTCCGCCATGAGCAGGTCCTGGATCTTCGTTCCACGGCCCAGCACGATGATGAGCAGGCCAGTGGCCAGCGGATCCAACGTGCCGCAGTGGCCAACTTTCTTGGTGTTGAGTCGACGGCGGACGATTGCCACGACGTCGTGCGACGTCATGCCGGGCGCTTTGTCTACAAGGAGGACGCCGTCAAGGCTGGTCAAATTCATGGTCGATCGCATGCAAAACTTTTTCCTGAACTTCGGCGAGCGAGCCCTTCACGCGCGCACCCGCCGCGAGCATATGTCCGCCGCCCCCGAAGAGCTGGCAGACCTTGCTCACATTAATCCTGGGCGACTTCGAGCGCAGGCTCACCCGCACCCGGCCGTCGCCGATCTCGTCAAAAAATGCCGCGGCCACGACGCCGTTGATCGAGCGGATATAATCGATCAGCCCCTCGGTGTCGTCAGCCTGAATACCAAGCTTCTTCGTGGTTTCCGCGCTGAGCGCGAAACTGGCCACGCGGTCGTTACTGCTGAAGCGCAATACGTTCAGCAATTCGCGCAGCAACTCGAGACGGCGGCGCGGATAGCTCTCGTACATTTTTTGCGAGAGCTCACCGACATTCACCCCGGCGCGAATCAAATCCGCGCCGATCTCGTAGGTGCGCGCCGTGGTGCTCGGATACTGAAACGAGCCGGTGTCGGTGCTGATGGCGACGAAAAGATTGTCGGCCATCGCATAGGTCAGCGGCAGCTCCTGTTCGCGGAAAAGCTCGAACAAAATCTGGCCGGTCGCCGGCGCAGTGGCGTCGATGTAGCTGAAATCGCCGTAGCCTTCGTTGGTGATGTGGTGGTCGATGTTGATCCACACATCCGCCTGCGCGACGGCCTCGACAGCTTTTCCCGCACGGGTCTTCACGGCGTTATCAAGCACGATCGCGACCTCGAAGTTTTGTGGTTCCGCCGGTGGGCGCAAGACCATCTCATGCCCCGGCAGATAGCGGAATTTCTCCGGCACACCGTCCTCGTTCCAGGCGGTGACGTCCTTGCCGAGTTGCTTGAGGCACAGCGCCGTCGCGATCGTGCAGCCGAGAGCGTCGCCATCGGGCCGTGCGTGGCTCATCACTACGAAACGGTTCCGCGTGCGCAGCACCTCCGCGATCTCCGCGAGAGCGTGGTTACTTTGCATCAGTGTCTGGAGAAGGCTCGTCCGGCAAGGGCTCGTCCGGTGGGATCTCGATCTGGCTGAGAATATTAATCACCCGCGTGCCCCGCTCAATGGATTCATCGAGCTTGAAGTGCAGGTGCGGCGTGTATTTGAGGACCACGCGCTTGGAGAGCAGGTGCTGCAGATTCTTGCGGCTGTCGTGCAACTTCGCCATGGCCGCCCTGGCCTGCTCGTCGCTGCCGATCACGCTGATGAAGACGTGCGCGTGCTTGAGATCCGGCGTGATGTCCACCTGCTGCACGGTGACGAGGGCAGCCTCAAAGGACACCTCACGGCTGAGGAGCTCGCCGAGCTCACGCTTGAGCAGTTCGTTGACGCGTTCGAGACGGTGCTTCATGGGAAGTTGATGGTGGATAGTTGATAGTTGATAGCCGCCGCGAGTGGAGCCGAGTGTCGCACCAAATCGGCGCGGCTTCACGGGGAAGTTGAGAGTTTATGGTTGAAGATTGAGATCCATTGCTGGTTGAGCCGGTCGCCTTGCCTCATCGGCGCGACTCGCGACTATTCACTCTCAACTTTCCCTCACCGGCACTGGAGCCGGTCGTCCGCACCGAACCGGCGCGGCTCTCAACTATCAACTCTCAACTATCAACTTAATCCGTCACAGCTTTTGAGCGATTTTTTCGAGAGTGTAGCACTCGATGACGTCGCCGACTTCGTAGTCGTTGAAATCGCCGAGTTTGATACCGCATTCGAGGCCGCTGCGGACTTCCTTCACGTCGTCCTGGAAACGGCGCAGCGTAGCAAAGCCGCCGTCGTAAATCGGCGTGCGCCCCCGGAGCACGCGGGCTCGGGCGGTGCGGGCGAGGCGTCCATCGGTGACGGCACAGCCGGCGACCAAACCCTTGGTCAACTCGAAGACCTTGCGGACTTCGGCGTGGCCGATGACGGTTTCGCGCGTCTCCGGATCGAGCATGCCGGCCATCGCTTCCTTCACCTGATCGATGAGTTCGTAGATGATCGAGAAGAGCTTGATCGGGACGTTCTCGCGCTTGGCAACCTGCGCCGCGGTGCTCTCCACCTTGACGTTGAAGCCGATGACGATGGCGTTCGAAGCCGTGGCGAGCAGGATGTCGGATTCGCTGATCGGCCCGACCGCGCTGTGCACGATCTCGAGGTCGATCTTCTTGCTCTCGATCTGCTCCAGCGAGTTGACGAGCGCTTCCAGCGAGCCCTGCACGTCGCCCTTGATGATGACGAAAAGCCTCTTCTTCTGGCCGTCGGCGAGACTGGCGAAAAGATTTTCCAAGGTGGCGCGCGCCGGGGTGGCCAGCTTGTGCATGCGATCCTCGGACTGGCGCTCGGCGCTCAGCGATTTGGCCGCACGATCGCTCTCCATGACGACGAAGTCATCGCCGGCATTCGGCAGACCGGAGAAACCGAGCACCTTTACCGGAGTAGAAGGACCGGCTTCCTTGATCGGCTTGCCCAAATCATCGATGAGCGACTTCACCTTGCCGTCGAAGTTGCCGCAGATGAAGGAATCGCCCACCTTGAGCGTGCCCATGCGAACGATGATGGTCGCGGTCGGGCCGCGGCCTTGCTCGATCTGCGCTTCGATGACGGTGCCGCGCGGCGTCTGCTGCGAGCTGGCCTTGAGCTCGAGCATTTCGGACTCGAGCAGGATGCGGTCGAGCAAATCACTGACGCCCTGGCCCTTGATCGCGGAGACCGGACACATGCCGATGTCACCACCCCAGTCTTCGGGCTGGAGGCCCTTGTCCTGGAGCTGGCCCTTGACCTTGTCGAGATTCGCGCCAGGCGCGTCCATCTTGGTAATCGCGACGATGATTTTCACCTTCGCCGCCTTGGCGTGGTTCAGCGCCTCGATGGTCTGCGGCATGATGCCGTCATCCGCCGCCACGACGAGCACGACGATGTCGGTGACATTCGCGCCGCGAGCACGCATGGCCGTGAAGGCGGCGTGGCCGGGGGTATCGAGGAAAGTAATGCGATGATTGTTGTGCATCACACTGTAGGCGCCGATGTGCTGCGTGATGCCGCCGGCTTCGCCCGCCGCGACACGTGTCTTGCGGATCGCATCCATGAGCGTGGTCTTGCCGTGGTCGACGTGGCCCATGAACGTGACGATGGGTGCACGCATGGTGAGCTCGGCCGGCTTCGGCTTGGGAGCGACTTTCGGCGGTTCCTTGGGCGGTTCAGGCTTATGAACGCCGCCGCCTTCCTTCCGCTTTTCCTTCTCGAAAACGAGACCGTGCTTCACGCACACCTTCGCGGCGATGTCCGCTTCAATCGTCTGATTGATCGCGGCAAAGATGTTCATGTCCATCAAATCCTTGATGAGCTGGAACGGCTTCACATTCATCGCCGTCGCCAGCTCCTTCACGGTGAAGGGCGGCTTGAGATGGATGACTTTTTCGTCGCTGGGCGGAGCCGGGGCGGCGGGCGCTTCTGGAGCGGGCGCCACAGGAGCCGCTTCAGCAGCGGGAGCCGGCTCAGGCGCGGCCGGTTCCGGCGCGGGCGGCGGGGCGACCGGAGCTTTCGGCGCTTCCGGCGCGAGAATCCTCGAAATGGGAATTCGATTATCGAGGGTCGACGCCGTACGGGGACGCTTTACCTTCTTCGGCCCGTCGATGAGCGAAACGGTTTCCGGCTTGGCCGCCTTGGGAGCTGGTGCAGGTGCTTCTTCCTTTTTGCCTTTATCAGCAGCAGCAGCGCCGGCTTTGGCCGGGGTCTTCGGGGCAGCACCAGCCTTCGACGGCTTTTCGTCGTCGGCTTTCTTCGCGCCCGCTTTGTTTGTGGTCTTGGTGGATGGCATCAAAAGTTCTTTGGAAATTGGTTTTCATGGCCTACTGCGTGGAGGCCAGCGAGCCGCTTGCGCGCTTCGCCGCAGTTTGAATCTCGGTCGCTTTCTCGAGTGGAATGCCGACGGTGTCGGCAATATCCTGGGGCTCAACTTCAGTGAGCGTCTCCAGCGTGCTCAGGCCACCCTTGACGAGTGAGACCGCGACTGCTTGATCGATGCCCAAGGCATCGGCCAGCGTCTTCGCCGCTTTGCCGACGCGCTCGTTGAAGTCTTCGATCACCGACTTGTCCTGCTCGATGTTGATATCCCAGCCGGTGAGCCGGGAGGTCAGCCGCGCGTTCTGACCGCGCTTGCCGATCGCCAGCGAGAGCTGGTCTTCATCGACTTTGATCAAAATGTTCTTCTTCGATTCGTCGAGCGTCACGCTCTTCACCTTCGCGGGCTTGAGCGCCTCGAGGACGAACTCCTTCGTATCCGAGCTCCAGCGGATGATATCGACCTTCTCGTTGTTCAGCTCGCGGACGATATTCTTCACGCGCGCGCCGCGCATGCCGACGCAGGCGCCGACGGGGTCAACTTTGTCATTCGCGCTCCACACGGCAATCTTGGTGCGATGGCCGGCTTCACGGGCGATGCCCTTGATCTCGACGGTGCGGTCGGCGATCTCGCTGACTTCGGTCTCGAAGAGGCGGCGGACGAAATTCGGGTGGCTGCGGCTGATGATGATTTCCGGGCCGCGGGCACCATTCTGTACGGCCACGACATAGGCGCGAATGCGGTCGCCGACATTGTAATCCTCGGTCTGCACACGCTCTTTGTTGGGCATCACGGCCTCGAACTTGCCGAGGTCGACGACGACATCAAGGCGCTCAAAACGGCGCACCGTGCCGCTGACGATCTCGCCGGCGCGATCCTTGAACTCGTCGTAAATCATCTCCTTTTCCGCCTGCCGGATACGCTGCATCATGGCCTGCTTGGCGGTCTGGGCGGCAATACGCCCGAAATCCCGCGGAGTAACGGGCACCTCGAGCTCTTCGCCGAGTTGCACGTCGTTCTTGAACTTCTTCGCCAGGTCAAGTTTGATCTCGTCGTGCTTGTTCTCGACCTTCTCGACGACGATCAGCTTGGCGTAAACCTTCATTTCCCCCGATTTGGGGTCGATATCGACACGCAAATCCTTGGCCGGGCCGACCGCTTTGCGGGCCGCCGCCAGTACAGCATTATTGATCGCTTCCAGGAGCACTTCCCGCTTAATGCCCTTGTCGCGCTCAAAGAAGTCGAGGCCTGCTAGGATTTCACTGTTCATCATAGTTCAATTTTCCGCATCCGGAGACAAAAAAAAGTGGGCGTTAAACCCACTTGGCAAGCGCCGGAGTTGGAGGGTCAAGATACCCCTCCTCTATAGAAGCGTCAAGGTGGAATGCCTCTTTAAGCGAGGCGCCCATCCCCTGCCGATTTGTCCCCCAACCGGACCCGCAATTCCCGCATCCGTGACCAAGACCATCTTCTTCGACGCCGCCGGCACCCTCTTTCATTTGCCCAAGGGGGTCGGCTGGCATTACCGGGACGTCGCCGCCCGTTTTGGATGTCATCTGGATGCGGATGCCCTGGCGCACGCCTTTCGCACAGGGTGGAAACAGATGCCGGTCCGCCCCGCAACCCGCTTTCCCCGGCAGGACGATGACAAAGGGTGGTGGTTTTCCCTCGTCGAGCAGGTGCTTGCCCAATGCGGCGTGTCTCAAGAGCAATTGCCGCGTTTTGCTTACTTTGAGCAGCTCTATACAGAGTTTACCCAACCAAACATCTGGGAACTGTATCCGGAGACCCTGGAGGTGCTCACCCAACTCCGGTCCCACTACCGCCTCGGGGTCATCTCCAACTTCGACGGCCGCCTTCGCCCGATTCTGGATAACCTCGGCCTGACCGGCTTTTTCGACCCGATCGTCATTTCCAGTGAAGTCGGCGCGGACAAACCCGACCCATGGATCTTTCAACGGGCCCTCACCTTGGCCGGCACCGGCCCTGCAGAAGCCCTCCACGTCGGCGATGAACCGCGCTCCGATTGGCAAGGCGCCGAAGCCGCCAATATCCAGGTCTTCCGCCTGGAACGTCCGCTCAATTCCCTGCGAGACCTGCCTGGCTTCCTCAAAGCGTCCGACGCCTCCACACTCGTCGCGCAGCAGTAATTCTACATCCCCGTCCGCTTCTTGATCCGCGTGATATTCTCCCGCGCGAAATCCCGCTGATCCACCGGCAAACTCGGATCATCCAGCGCCACCATGAACGCCTCGACCGCCCGCGTCGCATCGCCCATCGCCGTATACGCCTGCCCGAGGTAAGCTGATAACCCCCTATCGGTCGCCCCTCCGCCCCGGCCTGCGCGATCAGCTTCCCCAGCGAATCCACCTCGGCCTGATACGCGTGTGCCTCATGGGCGATCTTCGCGTGATAAAACAGCAGGTTCGGATCATTCGGCAGCTTTTCAATCAACTCCGACGACAGCGCGTACGCCTCGCTGTAGCGCCGCGTCCCGTAAAGGATTTGCGTCTTCGTCGCCAGCGCCGGCAGGAATTGCTTATCCACCGAAAGCGCCCGCTCCACCTGCTCCATAGCCTGACGCCATTCCCCGCGGCCCAGATAATACGTCGCCAGCGCATTCGCCCCGTGCGGTTCATTCGGCGCTATGTGCGACGCCTCGTCGAGCAATGCCTTGCCCGCATCCGCCTGTTTCGCCGCGAAGAGCTTCACCGCTGTCTCGGCCAGCACCTCCGCCCGGTCGCGGGCCCGGCTCCTGGCAAAACGCGCGCGCACCGGTGCAAAATCGGCGAGTTCCCACGGGCGCCCACTGTCGCGCCGGAAAATCATGCTCGTGTGATCCACGTACCTCAGCGTCCAGTCCTTCGTCTCGTTGAGATGGTCGAGCAGCGGCTTGTATTCGCTCGGATCACCGGTTAGCAGCAGCGCATCGAAGCGATATTTGCGGTCGAGTTGGCGAAATAGCTGCGGATTCTCCACCGCCTGCATCAGCCCGCGCGAGCGATCCGACTCCGGATTGCGATCCTCCGGCGCGAGCAAATCCGGTCGCAACGACAGCAGCCACGGCTTGGCGCGTCCATTGTAGTAAAGCGACTTCGCCTGCAACCCCTCCAGCGCGAGCTGCGGCGAATCCAGCAGCGGATTCCGGTGCGAGAACCACCCCGACCAGGCCCCCACACCCGCGACAATCCCCGCGAGCAAGAGCACAACGAGAACGATGGCGAGCATGCGACGGGTGCGGAAAAAAGCGGCGAGGTCAGTCATGGGTGGCGCGGAGCGGAAGAGCGTCTGGAAATGGAAGCGGAATTGCGTGGCACGGATTTGCAGCGTGGGCAAGGCGCGATTCCCTCTTATCCGGCGGACGGTTGAATCGAGATTCGGCGCGCGCGCGTGGAATTCCACCCGATTTAGTCCTTGCGTCACCCGCCGCGGTGAATTATCCATCCGCCCCTTCCAAAACCAGCCGGGTTGGTAGCTCAATGGTAGAGCAGCGCCCTTTTAAGGCGTTGGTTGAGGGTTCGAGTCCCTCCCAACCCACTGTTGGAAATCGCTCTGGAACCCGCATGAATACTGAGAGGCCCCAGCCACTCCGCGACTGTCTTGAGCGCCGAGGGATATCGGAATTCACTCAATACACCCGGCGGAGTTAGCACCTCGTTGAAAATGGACGGGAGAACTGCAATCTCTCCGATCAGGCAGAGATAATGGATCGGCGAAGTGTCGGAGACAACCGTAACACGGCACCTGCCGTCGCCGGAAACGCGACGGTGGAGGCGTCGCCCGGAAAAAAAAGTCGTTACATTCAACGGACTTTTAGGGAAAAGGCTCCGCCCTTTTTTGCGTCCCCCAATGACACGGCTCGTCCCAAGGCAGGCTGCGTGGCTCGTCCTCTGGACGATGTGTCTGGCTTTTTGCGCGGCGGTTCCGTCGCCGGCGCTCGCGGGAACATGGCAGGCGCTCACGAATTCACCACCGGCCGGAGGGGGGCTCATGGAATTGCTCGGGGATGGGACGATCATGGTCCAGAACGGCGGTGGCAACGCGTGGTACCGGCTCACACCGGACATCCACGGCAGCTACGCGAATGGCACGTGGACGACGCTCAGCTCGATGAACAGCACCCGGCTCTACAATTCCACGCAGGTGCTGATGGATGGCCGGCTCTTCACGGCCGGCGGCGAGTACGGCACCGGCGATACCACCGCGGAGGTCTACGATCCGAAGCTGAATACCTGGACGTTGACGCCGGCGTCGGGGCAGACGTTTTCGGATGCGGTGTCGGAGATTCTGGCCAATGGCACGGTGCTCGTCGCCCCGGTTTCCGGCCCGGATTCCACCATTATTTACGACCCCCTCGCCAATAGCTGGACCGCCGGCCCGGCGACGCTCCACGGCCAGGATGAAGTGCCTTGGGTGAAACTGCCCGATGGGAGCATCCTCACCGTCGACGGCAGCAGCAATGCCGAGCGCTACATCCCCTCCCTCAATCAATGGGTCGCCGATGCGAATACGCCGGTCGTCATGTACAGCGGCGGCGAAACCGGGTGCGGCCACTTGCTGGCCAATGGCACGGTCTTCTTTCGCGGCTACACCCACACGCTCATTTACACGCCGAGCGGCACGAGCAGCCCGGGCACATGGGTCCAGGGTCCGGATGTCCCCAATGGCCTCAACTGCGGCGATTCGCCAGGCTGTGTGATGGTGAATGGCCGCGTGCTCTTTGCCGCGGACTCCGCTTACGTCGGCGGTTCGACGAGCTTCTTTGAATACGATCCGGTGGCGAATGCGATGACCCAGGTCAATGGGCCCACCGGCCAGAATTCAACGGCGGCAGCTTATGTGATGAAAATGCTGGCGTTGCCCGATGGCAATGTGCTGATGGCGATCGGCGGCACGTTCTACGTCTATACGCCCACCGGCTCCGCGCTCTCCGCCTGGCAGCCGACGATCTCCGGTATTTCGCACAATGCCGATGGCTCGTACCTGCTGACCGGCACGCTCCTCAATGGCTTTACCGAGGGTGCGGCTTACGGCGACGATTGGCAGATGGCCACGAATCGCCCGGTAGTGCGATTTACGGACAGCTCCGGCAATATTTTCTACGCGCACACTTATAATTGGAGCAACACTGGTGTGCAGACCGGCAGCACCGCGGTCACGACGCAATTCACCCTTCCGCTGAATCTGCCCGCGGGCACTTACTCGGTGGTCGCCGTGGCCAACGGCATTGCCTCGGCGCCGGTGCAATTGACCACGCCATACGTCGCCGGCGATGCCGCGCCCACGGTCGCGACGGCGGCGGCCGCGTCGCCCAGCCCGGTCACCGGCACCACCACGGCGCTGTCCGTGCTCGGCGCGGATACCGACGGCGGCGGCGAATCCAACCTGACTTACACGTGGGTCACGACATCGGCGCCCCACCGGTGTGCCCACGCCATCCTTCTCCGCCAATGGGACCAATGCGGCGAAGAACATCACGGCCACGTTTCATCACGCGGGCGCCTACACCTTGACCGTCACGATCACGGACTCCCAGCGGACTCGCCGTGCAGAGCAGCGTGAACGTGACCGTGAACCAGACGCTCAACAGTGTGACCGTCTCACCCGCCGTCGCCAATTTGACCACCGGCCAGACGCAGCAGATCACGGCCACCGGCCTGGATCAATTTGGCAACAGCATGACCGCCCAGCCTTCCTTTACCTGGGCGCTTACCTCGGGCGGGGGCAGCGTGAGTGCCGGCGGTCTCTACACTTCGCCCGCGACCGGCACGCAGGCGGTGGTCACGGCCACGACCGGAACGCTGAGCGCGTCGGCTACGGTCAATGTGGTGATCGCCCCCTGGGTTTCCGTGGATATCAATTCACCGGCCCTGACCGGCTCGGGTTACAACAGCGCCGGAACTTTCACGGTGAGTGGCGAAGGCAATGATATCTGGGGCACGGCCGACCAATTCCATTACGTGTATCAAACGATGGGTGGCGATGGGGTCATCATCGCTCGCGTCGCCACGCAGCAGAATACCGCTGGGTGGGCCAAGGCCGGGGTGATGATTCGCGAAAGCACGGCTGCGGGCGCGGCCAATGCCTTCATGGGCATCAGCCCGAGCAATGGGACCACGTTCCAGTGGAGAACCACTACCGGCTCCAGCAGCAATTTTCACAGCACCGGCGGCCGCGTCGCCCCCTACTGGGTGAAACTCGTCCGCAGCGGCAGTACTTTCACCGGCTATGCGTCGCCCGATGGAACGACCTGGACTCAGCAGAGTTCGCAGACCGTGACGCTCGCCACCGCCACCCCGCTGATCGGCCTGGCGGTGTGCAGTCACAATACCAGCGCACTCTGCCAGGCCACCTTCGACAATATCTCGCTGATGATCGCCGAGGACGACATCCTGAACGTAAATCCCGGCATGCCGGGCACGGTGAATGTCCTGACCAATGACACCGGACCCGCGGGTGCTACCCTGACCGTAACCAATTACACCCAGCCCGCCAAAGGCACGCTGGTGAATAATGGCAGCGGCAGTTTCACCTACACGTCAAACTCCGGAGCCATCGGAACCGATTCGTTCACCTACACGGTCAGCGACGGCAAAGGCGACTCCGCAACGGCCACGGTCACCATCTTCATTGCCGGTCTCCAGGCGGATTACAAATTCGACGAAGGGACGGGCACCAGCAGCGCCGACGCCACGGGCGACGGTTACACCAGCACCCTGAACGGCGCCACCTGGACCAGCGGCATCGAAGGCACCGGCGGGCTGGCTTTTGCCAGTTCGAGCAGCAGTTACGCCAGCATCCCGGCGCTGAACCTGCACACCAACACCCTGACGATTACCGGTTGGATCAACCGGAATGGTTCGCAAAATACTTATACCGGGATCGTCTTCTGCCGCGCCGGCACCACGACCTGCGGCCTGAGTTTCGGCTCCGCCAATGAACTCCGTTACAATTGGAACAACGTCTCCGCTACTTACAATTGGAACTCCGGTTTGGTCACACCCGCGGGCCAGTGGACTTTTGTGGCCCTGGTGATTACACCCAGCAATGCGACGATCTACATGCAGCCGCTGGGTGGCGCCATGCAATCGGCTACCAAGGCTGTGGCCAATACCGCCGCGGCCTTTGATGGGGTTACAGATATCGGGACCGATCCGCTAAACAACACGCGCTATTTCAACGGCTCGATGGATGAGGTGCGCATTTACAATACCTCGCTCAGTGCCCCCGCCATCGCCGCTCTAGCCATCGCCACACCGACCGTCACCAATCCCGCCGCGGCAGGGGCCAGCCCGGTGACTTCCTTCAGCACCACACTCTCGGCGCTCGGGGCGAGCAATATCTATTCTGCGTCGAGCCTCAACTACACGTGGGTCGCGACGAGTTATCCCGCCGGAATCGCCGCTCCCACCTTCTCGGTGAATGGCAGCAACACCGCCGCGAATAGCACGGTCACGCTTTATCAATCCGGAAATTACAGCTTCCAGGTGACGATCGCCGATCCCGACGGCGGGACGACCACGAGCGCCGTGAATGTGACCGCCACATTGCCTCCCTTCGATGACTGGCTCGGGCGGAACTTCGGCACGAATGCCACCAATGCCGCCATCGCGGGCCCGGCCACCGATCCCGACGGCGACGGCCTGAGCAACCTGCTCGAATACGCGCTGGCGACCAGTCCGACCACGTCCAATTTCGCACCCATCACGACCGACACCGAGACGGCCTCAGGCCAAAAGTATCTCCGGCTGACGATTCCGAAGAATGCGAATGCGACAGATATTCAATACATCGTGGAAGCCACGAGCACGCTGGGCCCCACGCCCAACTGGAGCAGCACCGGACTGGTCACGGAAACGAATACCGCGACGCAATTGATCGTGCGCGATAACGTGCCAATCGCGTCAGGAGTTCCCCGATTCCTGCGTCTGCGCGTCGTGCTGCCGGCCGGCGGTTGAGCGTCAGAGGTGAAGTCTAGTTTCCTGCCGGGGTTGGGACCGACCCTATCATCGAACGTACGCTTGTCGGAGGCAACCCAGCGAGAGTCATTCGTTCGATCGCCGAGTGAGGATTCGGAGCTGAAGGGGGGCGACCATCGGTCGCATAACACAACCTCTTCACCATCACCGACTTGGAGATGGTGGACCGTGAAGGAATCGAACCTTCAACCTAGTGATTAAGAGTCACTTGCTCTGCCAATTGAGCTAACGGTCCAGTGCGAGGCGGGCGAGATAGATAACGCACCTTTCCGGATGCACAAGGATATTTTGCACTCAATTTTTTCGCCGGGCACGAATCATTCTGTAAATTTCCGAAGAATCTCCTGCACATCCCCCACGTCGATGCTAAACGTTTCGCCCCTGCAATGAGCCACAAAAGAGTCCTCCTCATCCACGAAGATCGCCTGCTCGCCAATCTTTTCCGGGAAAAGATCGAAGGGGCGAACCTGGGCGTGGACGTCGCGCACGATGCGGAGTCCGCGCTGAAGTCCGTGGAGGAACGGGCGCCGGAGGCCATCGTCATGGATCCGGTGATTCCCGGGCCGGAGCTGACCAAGCTCATCGGGCAATTGCGCGAACGTGCCGGCCAGTCTGCCCTGCCAGTGATCGTCCTGCCCAATTCGCGCTCGGTCTACGCCGAGGCAGCCCAGGATGCGAACGCCGTCTCGCTGACCCGGGGCGTAAACCCGGTCGCCGAAATTCTCGATGCGCTGCAGACGGCGCTGAAGATGGAAAATACCGCGGCGGCCAGCAAGGGCCTCGCCTTTCGCGCCGAGGAGGCCTGGTTGAGGATGAGCCTCGGAGCCGGCCCGGAAGTGCTCACGGCGTTGCGCCGGGCGCTGCACGAGATCAGCCGCGAAGGCAGTACGCCGGCCGCGGCCCGGGAGTTTTATCAGCGGGTGCACGCCTTTGCCGAAGAAATGTCCGTGCTGGGACAGCGGCCGCTCTTCTGTCTGGCCGCGCAGATCGAGGCGCTCGCCTACGATCTTCACGCGTTTCCTGAGCAGATCAATCCCTCCATTCTCCGCACCCTGAGCCAGGCGCTTGATTTCTTCGCAGGGCTCCTGCCGGACACGGTGCGCAACCGGTTGAAAGGACCCAAGTGCGGCGCAAGTATTGATCGTGGATGACGAAGAAGGCGCGCGCAAAATCATCATGGCCGCGATGCGGCTGGGAAATTTGAAATCGGTCGCGGCGGATACGCCGACCACCGCGCTGGCGGCGCTGGGCGTCCAGGGATTCGACCTGATCTTCCTCGATGTCGGCCTGCCGGAAATGACCGGTTTCGAACTCTGCTCAAAAGTGCGCATGCTCCCGCTGCACGAAAAGACGCCGATCGTTTTCATCACGGGCATGGCCACGTTCCAAAACCGCGTGCAATCGAGCCTCAGTGGCGGCAACGACTTCGTCGGCAAACCGTTCAATATCTCGGAGCTCGGGCTAAAGGCGCTGATCTGGGTGTTCCGCGGGCAGCTTGGGCAGATCTAGGCTGCGGGAGGCGCTTCGATTAGAGCAAGGCAAGCGCGAGGCCGACGATCACTGTCGGAGCGAGGGCTCCGAGGAAGAGCTTGAGCGGTGAGATGCCGCCGTCGCCGAATTGCGCCTGCAGGATGGATTGGCCGGCGGGGTTGGGCGCGTTGGCGATGACGGTGAGACCGCCGCCGACCACTGCGCCGGCAACGACGGCGTAGCGCAAAACTTCGGAGAAGTCGGGGACCAGCGAGGCGAGATAAGTGATGGCCGCATTGTCGTTAACCGCCGTGAGGGCGGTCGCGCCGATCATCAGCGGCCAGCGATCGAGGCTCCCGAGCACCGGCGCGATCCACCACTGCTGTCCCCCGCCGTGCAGCACCAGCGCGGCGAGGAAAAAGCCGACCAGCAACGGGCCACGCAATTGGATCGGCGACTGATGGCGCTCGGTGGCTTCGACAAACGCGAGAAAGAAAAGAAAGCCAAGCACGACCAACGGCGGATAGTGCGAGGTGAGCACCGTCCAGGCGATGAAGAGCAAGTGCACCAGCGTGATGGGTGCGGGAACAGGAATCGGAGCGGTCGTTTCAGGCCAGGTTCCGGTCGAGAGGCGCCGGAAGCGCCCGCGCAGGATTACGAAGTGGGCGGCATTGGCCCCCACAATCCCGATGATGGCTTTCCAGCCGAAGTGGGTGAACAGGTAGCTCAGATCCCAGCCCCACGTCCGGGCCACCATCACCACGGGTGGCGCAGCGAAGTGGGTGAGCGTGCCGCCGACGGAGATATTCACAAAGAGCAGGCCGAGCGTCGCGTACTGCAAGACAGGATCGGGTTTCAGTTCGTAAAAGCGGCGGCGGAGCAGCAGCGCGCAAATGGTCATCGCCGCGGGCTCGGTGATGAATGATCCAAGGAGAGGGCCCACGGTGAGGATGGAGAGCCACCAGGCGGCCGGAGTACTTCCACCCAGCGCAGCCACCCGGGCGAGACACGCTTCCGCCAGGGTAAGAACCGGGCGGGAAGCGGCGATCGCCATGACTACCACGACAAAAACCGGCTCCGCATAGCTGGTGCGCGCAAAGTAGTCGACCATGACGGGCCAGCCCTTGAACACGGCCAGCGCGATGCCCAGCGGCACAGCCCAGATTCCAAAGACGGCTTCGATTTCGCCCATGAAATGAAAGAGCTGCGCCCGAAATCGGAATTGATCGCGCAGGCGATCGTGCGCCTCGCGCGTCGCCGCATCCCCCTGAGCGTCGCCAAGGGCTTCCAGATCACGCTGGTAGCGGTGCGAAACGGCCATGAAGCGCGAGGCCAGGAAAGTGTGGATGATCGCTCCGAGAAAAAGCACCGTCGCCAGGAGATTGAAAGGGTCCTGGTGAATGCGGTCCAGAAGCTTTGCCCCGACGCCCAGCGCACCGTCGTGGTAGCTGGCGAGCGGTCGCGGGAAGACTTCGCCCCCGGCAGTGTCCGCGGCCCTTCCATACGCGGTCGACCCGAGGAGCAACGCGATCAAAACGCCGGGACGGCAGAGACCGGCAACACGTGAACTTGGTGGGCGCATCGCGTCTGATGTAACGGACCTGCGCGCATTTGTCGGTGAGAAACTCCCTCTCTTCTATCGGGATCGTGTCTCATACAAAGAACGCAGGCCGGCTTCGAGTTGCGAAGCCGGCCCGGTTCAACCGAGGAAACAACCTTTGATTTATGCCTTCGCGGAGCGGCGGCGGCGGAAGCGCTGCAGGCCGAGCGCCATGCCGATGCTGCCGAGGAGCATGACCATCGAGTTCGGTTCGGGCACCACTTGGAGGACGACGTCGTCACCCTGGATCGCGATGTTGGCGACAAACCCGTTGATCTGCCCAGTGAGATTCGCGCCGAGCGTGCCGTTGATCGCATTCGTGGAGTGGAACAACGTGTAGGTGTTCCCGGTGCCGAATCCGCCCGCAGCGCTGAAGTTGAAGTCATTGAACTCCAGCACACCCGTGCCGATGCTCAGCGTGCCGGTGTTCACAGCCACCATGGCGCTGGTCACCGCCGGATCCATCGCGAAGATGAGCGACTGCGAATTCGACGGCGCGACCGCCGCGGAGAGATCCAGCGAGCCGGTGCCGAGGTTAAGCGAGAACGTGCTATCGGTAGTCGGAGCGAGGCTGGCGCCGAGGGCCAGTGTCACGCTGCCGTTGTTGCTCGTGGTGATCGAGCCTCCGCCAGCGAGGGTGCCGCCATTATTCACGTTCACCAACGCGGTGCCGTTAAGCGAACCGCTGACGAGCAGCGTGCCACCATTCACCGTAGTGTTGCCGCTATAGGCACTCGGGCCGGCCAGGGTCTGCGTGCCGGTTCCCTGCTTGGTGAAGGTGACGACGCCGGTCGAACCTGTGCCGTCCATGATCTTGCCATTGAAGACGTGATCGGTGTTATCGGAGCCAACGATGAGCGTCGCCGGGCCGCCCGTGCTGGTCACCAGCGCGTTGGCGCCGGTGCCCGCGAGGCCGCCCACATTCTGGCTGAAGCCCTTCATGTCGAACGTGCCCGTGGTCGAACCGGTGCTGTTCACCGAGAGCAGGGTCTGCGGCAACTGGTTGGTCGCGCCAGCCTGCAGGGTGCCGTTGTCGACCGTCGTGCCGCCCGTGTAACTCAGGGTGCTCGTGCTGCTCAGGATGAGCGTGCCCGGGCCAGTCTTGTCGAGGGTCGCCGCACCGCTGCCGCTCTGGAGCAGGTTGCCCTTGATGGTCGCGGTGTTCGCACCAGTGCTGTTCACCGCGATGCCACGGGTAACCACGCTGGTGGTCGGGTTCAGGTCGATGTTGTTGGTCAACGTTGAGGCCGCCGTGGCATGCGAGTCGTTCAGGAGGAACGTGCTCGGATTGAAGAACGTCGTTCCCCATTGGAGCGTCGGGCCCGTGCCAGTGCCGTTGCCGCCGACGTCGACGGTCAGCGGGGTACCGAAGGCGCCGAAGCCGGAGGAACCGCCGGTGATTTGCACCTGGCCGGCACCCGAACCCAGCGACCGCGTGAAGGTCGAAGTCGTGGGCTCATAAGCCGCCGCATTGAGCGGGTCGTTGCCGCTGATGACGAGGTTGCTCGCCGTCGGCAGACCGACACCGTCCACCGCACGGACGTCGCCGGCGTTGATCGTCGTCGGGCCGACATAGGTGTTGCTGTTCAGCAGGCTCAGGACATTGGCGCCGATCTTGTCGAGGCCGACGTTGTACTGGACCAGACCCGCGTAGGTGAAGTCGGCGGACGTGCCGTTGCCAACCGTGAGGGTGCTGACGAAGGGCGCCGTGTTCGTGATGTAACCGTTGCTGTTCTGCTGCGCCGTGGTGCCCACGAGGGCGCCCGGGCTGGTCAGCGTGCCGACCTCGACGTTATAACCGTTCAGGTCGAAGACGCCGCCGCCGGTGGTGCTCAAGAGCCCCGCGGTGGGCAGCGTGTTGGCCGCCCCAGCGCGCAGCCAGCCCGTGTTCACAAACGTGCCGCCGGTGTAGGTATTGGTGCCGGAGAGGACCACTGCGTCGTAGCCTTGCTTGGTCAGCGAACCCACGCCGCTAATGTTGCCCTTGATCTCGAGCAGCGCACCGGTGAGAGCGTCGCCGCTGGGAGTGGAGACGGTCGGCCCAGCGCCGTTATCCAAGCCATTGATACCACCCCGTGATGGACTGCCCGAGGAAGGAATTCCCCATCAACTGGAAGCTATAACCGGCGCCGATCGTGCGGTAGACTGCACCTTGCGAAATGGCAGTGATGTTACTGTCGGTGTTCAAGAAGCCTTCGATAGAGCCACCATTCATCTTGATCGTTGCCGTTCCGGTCGTCTGATCGTTGGCGATCTGGAGCGTCGCGCCACCAGTGAGATCCACGGTGATGCCGCCAGTGCGGGCGCCATCCGCCGACCACCGCTCAATCGAGCCCGCCGAATAAGTGGGGGCCCCCGTATAGCCGACCGTGTTGATATCGAGCACACCGTCACGCTTGACCGTGACCGTGCCGTTTCCGAGCGCCTTGGGATTCAGGATCTGAATGGCGCCTTCTTCGATGCTCACATTGCCAGTATAGGCGCCGTAGACTGTGCCGTCGGCAGCTGTGCTGCCCACCGTGGAATCGCCACGGATATAAAGGACCCCCGCGCCCCACTTGGTGAGACGATCGCTGCCGGCCAGGCTGGCGACGGAGACGCCGGCACTGGTGCCATTGGTCACATTACTGCCCCAAGTCACGGTGAGTTGCGTACCGCCATTGCTGAAGCCGGACGCATCCGTCAGCGAGAGCACCCCAGTTTCAAGGATCGAGCGTGCGCGGCTGTTGGTGAAGGTGAACTTCAACTGCGCATCCATCAGGGTGCCGCCGGTGGATTGCACCTGCACATCGTTGATCGTCTGGGTGCGATCGTTGGCTTGCGGATCGTAATTGATCACCGCGTTGTCCAGCACCACAATCCGACCCGAGGTATAGGTTGCATTCGAGGTGTTGCCCTGATTGAGCGTGAGGTTCAACTGCGCGGCACCCGATTGGCTGCCATTGAGCAATACCAAGTTGGGGTTGGCCGCGGTGCCGACATTACCAAGGGAACCGAAGGCTCCCAGCGTCAACTGGCCTTCATTGACCACCCAACCGCTGTTGAACCCGTTGCCCACACCGCGAGCGGCGTCACTTTGATCCTTGCCAATGGTCAGGACACCAGTGCCGAACTTCGTCACACCGGCGGCGGAGATATCACCGTTGAGAGCCAAGGCCGAGGAGTTATAGATCGGCAGCTCAAATTGGCCGCCGGTCCCTGCCTTGATATTGGACTGGATGGTTACCGAGTTGGTGTAGACCAGCAGACCGCCCACGTTGGAACCGCTCGCCCCAGTGCCGCTCAGGGTAATGGTATTGAACTGCCCAGGACCATTGCTGATGTTGTTGTTCGTCATCAACGCGTAGATGACCGGGTTATCGACCAGCGTGGACGCCGCCGTGAGATTGACGATATCCGTGCCGGCGACGAGACCGGCGCCGAGCGAGGTTTGCGTCGGCGTCACCACCTGAACGAGGTTGAGTCCGGAGACCGAAGCCGATTTGACGAAGCTGTTGTGGAACGAATCCACATACCAGGCAGGCATCATGCCGTTGACGTTCGCCGGCAAGCCGCCGGTGACCGAGAAGTTATCGGTATTGCCCCCATTCGTGCCGAAGGTATCGCCCGGTGTGAAGACCAGAGTGCCCTTGCCAACGCGCGTCAGCGACGAGGTCGTCAACACGTGCGGGCCAGTCGGGACGCCGGGATTGATGATGCTGATGCGGGAACCGTTCGCGAAGCTGATGGCACCGACCGTCTCGTTCTGCACCTGACCGCTCTGCGATTGATTGAGCAGCGAGGAACCGTTCAACGCAATGGGCGTATTGTCATCCCAGCGGTTGGCGTTTCCTCCGGTGGTGCCGCCATTGCCAGCCTGGTTGCCGTCAAACTGCAGGTATGAACCCGGGTGCAACACAATGACGTTGTTGTTGGCCGTGCCTGCGCCATTGAGGAAGCTGCCCGTCGTTCCAGCGGCCGTAAGAGTGCCGAATACGTCGACCTGGCCAGTGCCCATCGGCGTGTTGGCGCCTCCTTGAGTGATGGTCGCGGCGGTTCCGCGGCTGATCACAGTGCCACCAGTGTAATCGTTCGAATTGTTGAAGAGGAAATTGCCGCCGCCCGACAACAACGAACCCACCTGAACCTCATTCTGGCCAGTGAGGACATTGTTGTTCGTAGCCGTAATCGTGAGGTTTTGGTTATTGCCACCCAAACGGTAGACACCGACGCCGGCATTCAGCGGATTGGCCGCTCCGGCGCCCATCGAAGCAAAGGTATAGCTGAATGCACCCGTGGTCGCGAACTGGAACGTGCCATCGCCAATGGTCGAGAGGTTCAGCTTCGTCGTGAAGCTTGCCGGGGTTAATAGCAAGCCGGTCGAATTGCTCGTGATCATCGCCGAAGGATCGAAGCTGGAGTTCAGCTGGACGATGCCCGCGAAACTTCCCGCACTACGCACCTCGATCTGCTGTCCTGCACCCGTGTTGACATTCCCCACGCCCTCCAACTGAACGCTGGCACCTGGGTTGATGATGATCTTACTGGCGGCGCCAACCGTAGCGGTTGCGCTGGCGACAGCAGAGTTGCCAAACCGCAGAGCTCCCTGATTGATGACCAGCGGCCCACTGAACGTGCTGTTATTGCCATTGGCAAACCACAAGGTATTGCCGCCGGTTTTGATCAAGCCAATACCCGCACCATTGTCGGTGAGGTTGCCGTTGATGACCATGTCGGCACCAAGGTTCAACGTCGCCATATTCGTGAGGTTGCCGCCGTTGATACCGAAGCGATAGCTATTTCCCTGGCCCACCGTCAGGGTCTCGTTGCCGATCGTCAGATTATTGACCAGAACGAGTTTGCTCGTCTCGGCCGTCTGCGCACCGGTGCGATCCACGGTGATCGTGGAGTTGCCGTTCACCACGATATTGTTGGTGTCGTAAGCAACCGTGTTGAACGTGGTCGTGTTATCGGCATCCGCCCGCAGGAAGAGCGTGCCACCAACCAGGGTAACCGTGGTATTCACGCCCAACGGGTTCGTCGTGATGCTGCCCCCGGGCGTGCCGACGCCCGGAGCAACGACGCCACCGCCCAGGATCGTGATGCCGCCCGTGAACGTGTTCGTCTGGGTCGCCGCGGCGGTCGCTGCGGTCGCATTCGTGGTCGCGGCGAGATACAGGTTGCTGCCGCCTTCCTTGACCAATGTACCGGCCCCCGTCACCAACCCAGCCAGGAACGTGTCGGTATTGGTCACAAAGATCGCGTTGCCAGACGGCCCAAGGTTCGTGGTCCCGTTGACCCGGAACGTCTGGCCATTGGATTGGTTGATCGTCAGCGTTTGGCCTTGGTCTCCAGATGAGCCACCGAAGGTGAGATTGCCACCGGTCCCGCCATTTCCGCCAATCATCGTCTGGCCGGAAGCGGCGCCGAGACGATTGACGGCGATGATCGATAGCGGATTGCCAGCGGCGAGGTAGATATTGTTGTTGAAGGAACCACCGGCTGCGGTCGAACCGGCGTTGAGGTTCAAGGTCAGGTTGTAGCCGTTGATGTAAATGGTTCCGCCGTTGCCGCCCGCATTCGATGCGCCGGAATTGCCCGACGTGCGGTTGTTCAGCGTGAGCACGCCGTTATTGAACGCGATGGCACCGGTGAAGGTTCCCTGTTCGGCGTCCAACTGCAGCGTTCCGCCGCCGTCCTTGACGATGTTGGTCGCGGTGATCTGGCCAGAGGTGGTGGGATTATTGACACCATCACCGATGGTAGTCGTGTTGGCGGTTACATGGATATCCGCCTCGCGGGGCGAAGCCACCGTGCCAAAGACCAGCCCAGTGAAGAGGTTCATGGAATTGGCGCCGGTCAGCAGGCCACCGCTCTCCATAATGATCTTCGCCGTGGCATCGCTCGCCGTGACGGGATTGATGCTGTTATCGGTCCGCAGTGCGTAGACATCAAACTGCTGGCCCACGGCCAGGTTGATGGCGACACCCGGCTTGTTCCAATAGATATCGGTGCCCGCAGTGACAATCGGCGCCGTGGTGCTGGAACTGGTATTGGTGATAGTGAAGGCGGCGTTATTGAAGCCGGTCGTGGCGTTGTAGGTGAGGAAGCTGGACTCACGCTGGTTCCACATCCACGGAGCCACGATGCCGTTGGTCACGGTCGGGGCCGCGCCCGAAACCATCACGCGCTCGAGCAAGCCGAGCTGGCCGGCCGTCGTCGGCTCGATGGAGATGGAGCCGTTGTCACCGGTGTTCCCGTTGCGATTTACGCCTTGGGTAATACCCGCCACGGTGATCGTGGTGGTGCGCAGGTTGACGCCCGGAGCAGTGGTCTGCGATGGGGTGAGGAAGGACTGACCGAAGGTGGTCACCTGGCCCACGGATTCGTTGATGTCGGTGAGGATGCTGCCCACGACCTTGAATGAGCTGCCATTAAGGTTCACCGCTGCAGTGTCGCCCCAGCGGCCTTGCGCGTGGTTCGCGTCGTTGGCCAGCAGGTCGAAGCTGTTGTCTAACTGGAGCACACCACCCGGATGGAAGTTGACCGGGATCGCCGTGGTGCCATCGGCTTGCAAGAACCGACCGCCAACGCCACCGGCGATGAGCGAGGGCACGCCCGTGTTATTGGTGCCGAAGACGTCGAATCCGCTGGTCGCCAACTGGCCACGGAATTCCAACCGGCTGCCGGAATTGATAACCGTGCTGCCCGTGTAGTTCTGCGCCGTGTTCAGGACGACGAAGCCGGTGCCGCGCAGCAGATTGCCGCCGGTGCCGTTGGTAAGTCCCGAACCGATGACCAGGTTCGTGTTGCCCGTCAACTGGTTGGCAAAGCTCTGCGAATCACCTGGATAAATGCCGATGTTGAGGGTGGCACTGGTTCCACCCGCACCTAGGCGGTAGGTGGCATTGCTGTTGCCGGTGCCGTTGTAGGACGCGCCCGCCGTCAGCGGAGTCGCACCCACATAAGTGCCGCTGGTCAGCCCCACGCCATTCCCCGTCGAGCCGAGGAACCAGGTGCCGTCACCGATGTGGCCGAGGTCGATCGCCTGATTGTAGACCGAGTTGATCGCCAGAATGCCGGAGCCGTTATTCACCGCGGTGAGCGCGTTGTTGATGAACTGACCGCCCGCAAACGCGGAGCGGAAGTTGTAGGCCGCACTGCTGGTATTGCTGCCGATGACCCCGTTGTCGCCATCGCCGGCGATACCGAGCACCGCGTAGCCAGAGTTATTGCTGCGCACGTCGATGTACTGGCCGGCGTTGAGGTTGGTCGCTGCCGAGAGCAGCAGGCGGGCGTCACGCTGGACGCTGATGTTGCCGCCACCGAGCTTCGAGGTGTCGTTCAGCGTCTTGATGCCGCCAACGAACGAGCCGAAGTAGACGTCGTCGTTCGCCGCCAGAACGGCGCCGCCGGTGTTGTTACCCGTGGCCGCGGTATTGACCCAAAGGTCGGCGTTGAACTGGAGCTGGGTGAACGAAGGTCCCGTTGCCGCTAATCGTCCCATCAACAGTCACCGGCACTCCGGAGTTGGCGGAGGAAGTGCCGTTGGCGAAGATCGCGTCGCGACCCAGCAGTCGAATGCCATTCGTGATTTCCAAGCCGAAGCCATTGCCGCCCGTGACGGTCAATTGCGCGCCTCCAAGCGCGCCACCGAATTGCACCTGGCCAATCTGGATGGTCTTGTTGGCGCCGATACCGCTGAAGGTGCGCACATCGAGCGTGGAATTGGCGCTGCCGATGTAGCTGGCACTGCTCGCCGGCGTGGTGGAACCGACCACGATATTGTTGGTCACATAGCCATTCAGGATCTGCGGATCGTTCAAGCCGTCGCCATCGTTGCGGAGGTTCAGCGTGCCACCGTTTAGGGTGACGGCAACGCCGTTGCCCAGCGGATTGGCGCTGTCGCCCTGGAATGTGCGGGCCTCGAGCGTGCCGGCGTAGACGTTCCATGCGCCGACGTTGTTGCTGGAGCTCAGGTTCGTGTTGGAGACGAAGAGCGTGCCGGCGCCGAGCTTGGTGACCGTGTTCCCGCTGGCCAGGATCTGGCCGGCCAGGTTCAGGTTGCCCGCGACGTTGAAGGTCGTATTGCCGGCCAGCGTCGTCGTTCCACCCACCAGGAAGCCGGTGTTGGTCGCACCGACGTTGAAGACGTAGTTGTTGTCCGCATTGCTTTGGAAGGTCAGGTTGTTGATCGCCTGCCAGGTGTTCGCCGCGGCGCTGGCCACGGTAACGGTGCTCGTCGTGTTGTCCGAGCCGAGGCTGTTCGTCCCCGCGACGGTGAAGTTGTAGCCGTTGCCCGAGCCGAGGATGGTCACCAGCGTGTCGTTGATGACTTCCGGACCCGCCACCGGATCATTGATCGCCAGGGTGCCACCCGCGAGGACGACGTTCGAGTTACTGCCCAAGCTGTTGTAATCGTTGATCTGCAACGTGCCGTTGGCGGTATAGAGGCCGCTGGCGCTGGGGATGTTGCCCGCACCGATCGTCGTCGTGCCCGTGAAGGTGTTGTTGTAGCCCAGCGTGAGGGTACCGATACCCTGCGTCACCAGCGAGATATTGCCGCTGATGAGGCCATTGAAGATGCTGGTCGTGCCCTGCTGTGGAGCCACGGTGAGGACGTTGTTACCCGCACCGGAATTGATCACGTTGCCGGTCGCCGCCGAGGCTGCCGCATTGCCACCCAAGCCGGCGATGGTCAGGTTCTGCCCGTTCAGATCGAACGCGCCCTTATCCATCGGCGAGATGATGAACTGACCTTGGTTCGGCAGGCTGCTTTGGCCGGCGAACTGGATCGTCCCTTCATTGATCTGCATGGTACCGAGACCGGTCGTACCAATTGTCATCACGTTTTTCGTCCCGGAGAGCAGGAGGGTGCCCGGGCCGGACTTGGTGAAGTTCGTGGCCGTGATGTTGCCCGAGATGGTGGACGTACCGGTCTGGCCGTCGCGCACGTAGACGAGCGCTTCCGCCGCGCCAGCGCTGGTGCCGAAGAACAGGTTGGAGCTGATCGTCGGCGCCGTGGAGCCGTTCATGATCAGGCCGCCATTGTTGATGCGCAGGATGTCGCTCGGGTCGAAGGACGAGATATTGGCGCTGGTGCGCACGGCGAGGATGTCGACCGTCTGGCCAACAGCGTTGCCCACCGTGGTCGCCGACGAGAGATCCGCCAGGTCGGTCGCCGGCGCGCTGCCGTCGAGAGCGGTGGTCGTGACGGCGTTATTGACGGCGAAACCATTCGCGCCACCGTATTGGGCAAAATTGGCATCCTGACCGGTGCCAGCGAGGCGGATGTATACATCCGGCAAGGCGAGCATGCCATTCGGATTCGTATAGGTAGTCGAGGTAATCAGGTCCTCACTCGTGGCGGGCGCACCGGTTCCCAGATTGCCCAGCGCGCTGGGCAGAATGGTGAGGGTGCCTTGGTTAACGCGGGTCAAGGCCGTGGCGGTCAAAGCCGAACCGGTCCCCGACTTATTGAGCTGGATGTAGGAACCCGAGCCGAAGGTGACCGTCGGGATGGTCAACGCCTGGGCGGTGGTGGAATTACCGATGAGGCTCAGCGTGCCACCGTTGATCGTGATGCTACCAGTTGCCGCGACCAGGGAGCCCCCGGTTGCCGTCGTGCTGACGGTGCCGCCGCCGGTGCCACTCAACTGGTTGGCTGCCGATGTGAGCGGGGCGCCGCCGATCGTCAACCCCGTGATGCTTTCCGTCAGGCTGCCCGGGGTGGCCGGATTCAGGGCCAGCGTTCCGTTACCCGTCTTGGTGAGGGTGAACGCGCCGGTGGTGATTTGATTCTCCGTCAGCGTCGTCCCCGAAGCGACATCGATTCCGCTGTTGGCCGTGTAGATAAAGAGACGGCTGGTGGCGAAGCTGGCGGTCGTAGCGAGCACGCCACCGCCCAAACGGACGTCGGCCGCACCGGCGATGGTGTGCCCGCCGCCGACGATGAGAGACGTGGTCTGACCCAAGGCGGTATCGGCTGCCACCTGGAGCGTGCCGCCGTTCACTGCAATGCCCGTCCCATACAGAGTATCCGTGGTGGCTGTATCGGCCTGGGTGTTCACGCCGGAGAGGACCAGCGTGCCAGCGCCGGCTTTCTGCAACGCTAGAGGCTGCGTATTGGTGAAATTACCGGAGAACGTCGTCACTCCCTGGGTCATCGAGACAGTGAACTGCCGGGTGCGATTGGCACTCGTGCCCGACTCGTTGTTGACATTCATCGCGCTGGTAAACGTCAGGCTGTTGTGCCCACCAAATTCCAGAACGGTGTTGCCGTTCCAATTTATGGATCCCAGCGTGTTGGTAATCGTCCGGGCGGAGCCGTAGGCTTCGACCACCCCCAAGTTGCCAAAGCCGCCCGGCCCGAAGGTCAAGCTGCCGGTACCGAAGGCGGTGTTGGAATTGATCTGGGTGCGGCCTTGGCGCAGCGTGGTGCCACCCGTGAAGGTGTTGTTGCCGATAATGCGGACGGTGCCCGTGGTGGTTGCGCTAGCTTGGGGGTCGTTACCCAGTCCGAGGCCGCCGGCGCCGGAGATCACGCCCTGGACGTCGAGGACGCCACCGACAAAGGACGTTGGGGTGGTCGCCTGATCGAAACGCAAGGTTTGGCTCGCGGCGACCGTCATCGCTCCGGTAATCACCGAATTGCCAACTGTCTGAGCGCGGATAACGGTGGTGTTGTTGACCGTGATGTTACGGCCGATCGTGATCTGGCCGGAGAGGCCGAGGCTGCCACCGGAGAGGACGATCGCGGTGTTGCTGTTACCGAAGGCGCCGTTCGTGTTCGCGAGGACGTCCGTCCCGGCCATGAGGAAGCCGTTACTGATGGTCGTGGTCCCCGTGTAGGTATTGTTGCCGTTGAAGACGATCGTCTGGCCGTTCGTCGCCTTGACGATGTTGATCCCGTTGCCGGAGATTACGCCTTCGAAGCCCAGCACGGTGTTAGCGGTCCCATTATTGATGAACGTGCGGGTGGTGCTGGCGTTTCCGCCGTCCAGGATCACGTTGCCGAAGATGGAGTTATCGGTGCCACCGTCGTTGGCGAAGGTATCGCCGAGCAACACGATGTTGTTCTTGATCGACGCGTTGAACTGGACGAGTGCCCCGTTGTTGCCGACGTTATTGAGATCCAGCGTGGCCCCGCCCAAGGCATACGAGTTGGCGATGTTCAGGCGCGAACCGGCATTGACGGTCACCGTCTGCGCGCTCGTCAGGTTGGTGTTCCGGCCGTTGAGCGTGATGTTGCCGATGCCATCGGAATAGGGCGTGCCACTCGGAGTGAGGGTGCCGATCTGGATATTGGCGCCCGGCGTAGTGAAGACGTTTTCGAAGACGCCGGCACCGAAGGCAAGGTTGCCCGAGTTACTACCGGCGCCCAGATGATAGATGCCATCGCTGTTCGCCTTCAGGCTGGGAGCGAGGTAGTTCATCGTCGCGCTGTTGGCGCCGCCCAGACCGGAGTTGTAGGTGGTGCCGAGCAACATCATGCCGTTGCCGATCGCGGACAGATCCAGCGACTGCGTGAAGTTCGGGACGTCGAGGGTCAGTTCACCACCAAAGCCGGCGGCGTTCGCGTGGGCGACGACCTGACCGGGGAGAGCAGTGCCGCTGGTGAGGATCGTGGGCACCGGACCGTTGTAGCCCATGCCGAGTCCGGCCAGGCTGGTGTTGTCGCTGGTCAGCGTAACGCCAGCGGCGTTGCTGATGTCCGTCGCATCCGCGAAGCGAATGATGCCGCCCGGATTCACCGTGATCGGGCCCGTGCCATAACCGCCAGAGCGAGCCGTCGTCGCGAGGACGCTGGGCACCCCGAGAACGCCGGAACCATTGACAGTCACCGACGAGAAGTTATTGCTGCCGGTGTTCAGGATGAGGGTACTGGCGCCGTCCTTCAGCAAGGAGCCGCCACCGTTGTTGGAAGTGACATTGATCACCACCGCGGTGCCCGCGGCCGAGCCCTGGCCACCGACGCTGAGGTTGAAGGCCGCGCCACCGGCGGAGACGATGCCGTTGTTCAGGGTCAGGATGCCCGCATCGGAACTGACGCGCGCGTCGGAGCCCATCGTAACCAAGGTCTGCCAGGTGTTGTTGCCCGCGCTGTTGCGCAGGGCGCCGGCGCTGAGCGCGCCCCCCTGACCGTTGATCACGAGTTTTTCATTGGCCACGGTGAAGGTGCCATCCGTAGTGCCGGCTTGGGTGAAGCCGAGTTGCAGCGTGCCGCCGTCGAAGACCGTCGTGCCGGTGGCGGCCGCGCCGTCGCCCACACCCAGGCCCGTCGCCGTGCCGATCGCCAGCACGCCTTCGTAGATGTTGGTCGCCAGGCCGTAGGTGTTGGCGTTGGTGAGATACAGCGTCCGGCCGCCGAACTTATTGATACCACCGTTCTGGATGATGGTTTCGATCGTGGCGTCCGAGCCCGCGATGTTCGCACCGGTGTTCGGGCTGGTCACGGTGATGTTGCGCTGCACGCCACCGAGATCCAGCTTGCCGGTGCCGTTGAAGTTGGCCGTGCTAGTCGTGCCGGCGCTGGTGATGAGAACTTCACGACCGCTGTTGCCGGTGGCAGCCCGCGTGTTGATGAAATTCAAGTCGCCATTGAGCACCAACGTGCCGGTGCCGGTGGTCACGCCGCTTACCAACGAAGCCGTCGCCGTACCGCCGCTGATCGTCAGCGCACCGATCGTTTCCTTGTGATTGTTCAGGTTGAGCTGCGTGTTAATGCTGCCGGTGACCGCCTGGATGGTGACTGCCGCGGTGTCGTTGATCTGCTCGTCTGCACTCAAGGAGACGATGGCACTGGTCGTGGAGTTCGGACCACCGATGAACAAGCCGCCGGCGCCGATCGCCGCATTCGAATTGGCCGCATTGTTCAGGGCCAACGTGCCGTTCGTGACGTTTACCGGGCCGGTGACGTTGATCGCGCCGCCGACCGTCAAGGTGCCGGAACCAGTCTTGGTAAAGGCGCCCGCGGAGCCGTTGCCGATGGAGTTGGCAAAGGTGACGCTGAGGTTGTTCGTGTCCAGCGCACCGCCGCCGGTGTTGAAGTTGAGCGTGTCGGCCGAGAGATCGAACACCGCACCAAAGCGGAACGTGCCGCCGTAGAAGTTCAGCGTGGTCGTGCCGCTGGAGACCAGGTTGGTCGCGGCGCTGGCCTGCAATACGCCCTGGTTCAAGTTGTAGGTGGTGACGGTATTGCCCGTCCCACTAAGGACGAGCAGACCGTTGCCCGTCTTGGTCACCGTGGAATTCGCGGTGGTGAGGCTCGCGCTGATGGTCACGGTGTTCGTATCGAACTGGTTGAGGATGTACTCGTTGTTCGTGCCGGTAGTGATGCCGTTGGTGAAGGTGCTGAGCGTAATGCCCTGAGTACCGGTGAAGAGGAACGCACCGCTCTGCACATTGAGGCTATCGGTAGCGGAGCCCGCCACGGTGATGGCCGCCGTCGTGGAGGTATTGTCCAGCCACAACGCATTCATCGTGTGGCTCGAGCCGGTCATGGTCAGGTTCGAACCCGAGGAGTAACGCACGTTGTTGAGCAGCGTCACGCCGCCGCCGGCAGCGAGGTTCTCATACTCGTTGGCCGTGCTGAGAACGCGGAAGCCATTGCTGGCCCCGGACGTGCCATAGGTGACGAAGCCCATGTTGGCCGCGGTGAAGTTCGCGCTGGTATCGGCGACCGCCCAAGGGAGGATCGGGATGGTGGTGGTACCCGCCGCGCCGGTGCCGCCGACCAAGGTCGGAGCAGTGTTGAGCACCACGGTGGCGCCCTGGTTCGTGCCGAATGCGACCGTGCCGAGGTTCGATCCGCGGATGACCAAGGTACTGGCGTTCGTCCGAGTCAGGCTGGCCGCGGTCAGATTGACGAGGGCATCGGTCACCGCCGTCGTCCCAATGAAGGTGTTGCCCGTGATCTGGTTGGCGCCACCGCCGAGGGTAATCGCGCCAATCGTTTCGTTACGGACAGCGGCCACGTTGGTCTGAAGAGTCAGACCATTGATGGCGCCATTGAAGCCCGCGTACTGGCTGTTGGCCTGGAAGGCGGTGTTGCTCAAGGTCACCGGAGCAGTGTCCGACAGGCGGTCCCCGCTCGTCGTCGAGGCGTTGTAGTCCAGGGTGAGGCTTGCACCGCTGACGGTGAGGCTCGACGCCTGGCTGAAGTTGTTCACGCCCGAGCCGGAGAGGATGAGGTTGGCCCCACCGGTCACAGCGATCGCACCAGTGAAGGTGTTGCTGATTGTATCCAGCTGCTGGCTGCCCGAGCCATTCACGATGAAGCTGCCGCTGCCGGTGATCGCGCCGCTGTAGATGGTGTTGACGCCAACGTTGAAGAACGGGCTGAGGTGGTTGCTGGTCAGCGAACCGGTGCCGATGCTGATCGTGCCACCGACCGCCCCGCCGCCCTGGAGCGGGCCGACGGTCTCGGTGGTGTTGTTCAGGTCGAGAGTGACCCCGGCGGTATTGGCGAGGACGACAGTCGAGTAATCACCGATCGCGTGACCACCGGCGAGTTGCACGGTGCCTTGGTTGATCGTGGTGTTGCCGGTGTAGGTGTTGTTGCCGGAGAGGATCACCATGCCGGTGCCGAACTTGGTGAACGCGAGGTTCGAGCTCGCCGCACTGCCCGTCAGGTTCTGCGCCGCCGAGACCCCGGTCAGGTTCGACCCGATGGTCAGCGTTCCCGTGCCGTTTTGCGTGACCAGCAGTTCACCGCTGGCCGCGGTCAATCCACCACCGGAAATCGTGCGGTTGTTCGCGCCGACATTGCTCGTCATCAGGATGCCACCGGAGGCGACATCGAGGGTGACGTTCGAAGCCATCGCGACATTCGAGCTGGCGACGTTCGCGTTGAACTCGATCGAATTGACCGCATTGCCGCCGACGATCGTGTTGATGTAGCCGGTCGAGTCCTTGACATCGTCCGCGATCTTCCAAGTGGTGATGTCATCCTTGGCCGTATTGCCGTAGGTACTCGAGGAAGCGATCAGGTTGTTGTTGATGTCCTTGCTGGCGAAGAAGGTATTGCTGCCCACCGAGATCGTCGCCCAGGCGCCAAGGAGGCCATTGAAGAGCGGCGTGGCGCCGACATTCACCGTCGCGCCCGTCGGAAGTTCGGCGAAGTTCACGATACCGCCCGCATGAGAGATGACGCCGGTATTCAGAGTGAGCGTCTGGCCGGAGCCCGGCGTGAGGGTCACGCTGGAGAGGCCAGGGCCGACGAGGGTCGAAGCCGCCGTCTGCGTCGTCGCTGCAGTGGCGTTGCCGAGCAACGTCAGGTTGCCGCCAGACAGGCCGAGGGGACCAGTGCCGAGCTTGGTGGTGTTATTGGTCGTGTAATCGAAGACCAGGCTACCGCCGGCGGCGGTGAGCGCGCCGGTCAGCGTGTTCGTGCCGGTCAAGGTGAGGGTTCCGGTGCCGACCTTGGTGACGTTGAGCGCGCCCGAACCGGCACTGAGAGTGCCGCCGAAGGTGGTCGACGTATTATCGACGCCCACGGTGAGCGTCGCCGCCGTCCCGGAGGAGTTGGTGATGAAGCCGCCCGTGGTCGGTGTGTCGCTGGCCAGCGAACCGAAGGTCGCCGCATTGCCGGCGAGATCGAACGCCGCTCCGACCGTGCCACCCGCCCCGCTGCCGATGATGAGTTCGGACTGGGACAGGTTCTGCGCCACGCCCAGTTTCAAGACGCCGCTGGAGACAAAGGTGGGACCGCTGTAAGCGGTGCTCTGGCCCGAGAGGACGAGGATACCGTTGCCGTTCTTGGTCAGGCCGGCGGTGCCGTTCAAGGGGCCAGCCAGCGCCGCCGTCACCAACGGATTGGTCACGGTCAGAGTGGGCGTAGTGCTGCCGAGATTGACCGGACCAGCGAGAGTGACGTTGTTGCCCGCCGTACCACCACCGAAGGTCACGTTGCCGTTGATCGTGACCGGGTTGAGGAGCGTGCGCCCGGTGCCGTCCGACTGGATCGTCGTGCCGGTGTCGAGAACCAGAGTTCCCGTGCCCAGCGGACCGCTCATGAACTGGTTCACCAAGGTTCCCGTGCTGTTATTGGCCAGGGTCAATGAGCCGCTCTGCACCTCGAAGCCGCTGCTAAAGGTACCCGCATTGCTGCTCAGAATGAGAACGCCCGTGCCCGTCTTGGTGATCACTCCACCCGCGCCGGTAATCGGCGCGGAGATGAGGAGGTTGCCAATCGAAGCACCGGAGACATTGATCACCGGAGCCGCATTGCTGAACACGAGACCCTGCGAAGCCGAGACGGTCGGGATCGTGGCATAGTTATCGGTCACCGCCGTAATCGCGTTCGCGTCGGTGAGGGTCAGAGTACCGCCAAAGGACAGGCTGTTCGAAGCACTCGTGGTCGCATTCGCGGACAGAGTGATCGTATTACCAGCGATGGAAAGAATCGTCGTCCCAGCCGGGATGCCCGTGCCGGTCACGCTCTGTCCCACCGCCAAGCCGTTGGTGAACGGAACCGTAATGGTGGGGCTGCCACTCGTGGTGGTCAAAGTGATGGCCATCCCATTGGCGTTCACCGACGGGGTGCCGTTGCCGCCGACATCGGCAAAGGTCAGCTTGTTCAGGGTATTGATACCGACCAGGTTCAACACGCCGCCACCGTTGACGGGTGATGTTGCTCGTCGATTTGATCTGCCCGGAGAACGGACACCATGTTGACGGTGCCGTTGTTGATCGTGAGGTCACCCGGGATGACGGTCGAACCGATCAAGCCACTCAGGTTCAACGTACCGGACTGGACGAAGGTGCCGCCCGTGTAGGTATTGTCGTTCTTGAAGGTGTTGTTGACGATATCATTGCCGAAGGCCAGGAGGGTGCCCGTCGCACCCGTCGTCACATTCTGCGAGATGGTGAAGCTGGTGAGCCCAATGCTGGTAATCACCGAGCCTACCGGAATGCCGCTGCCGCTGACGACTTCACCCACCTGGAAGCCAACCGTGCTGTTTGCGGTCAGACCCACATTGGTTCCACTCGCGGTGGCATTGGCCGACAGGGTAACCGTCGTGCCATTGATGCTCGCGATGGTCGTGCCAGCCGGAATGCCGGTGCCGCTGATCGTTTGACCGACGACCAAGCCGTTCGAAGTCGTGACGGTAATCGTGCTGCTGCCGGAGCTCACGGCAGTGCCATTCACCGCCAGAGTCGGAGTCACCACGTTGCTACCGGTCGTGGTATTGCTGCCCACGAAGAAGGCCGGGGTCAGCGACAGCGTCGCGCCGCCCGCCTTGACCAGAGCCTGACTTCCCACCATCGGGGCGTTGATGTTGGTCGTGGCCTGATTGATGAATACGTACAGGTCCGTTCCCGTGGAGGTGAGCTGCGAACCGGGATCCCCGGCGTTGATGGAGATCGTCTGCCCGGCGTTGGTAATGAAGCCGGTGAGCAATCCCTGGGTGACCGGACTGGCGAGGTTGCCCAGCGTAATGGTCTGGGCTGCACCCGGAGCCATGCGCCAGGTATTGGCGGTATGGCTGGCGGTGATGGTGCGGTTGCTACCGTCGTTGATGTTCTGCGAGGCCGTGGTGGCCGCCGAGACATCCGTGCCATCGAAATTGGCGAAGCCGGTCGAACCCATGCTGCCCACACCCAGCGTGTCGCTGTAGGTCGCGAAGGTCGAGCCATCGGAAATCGCCCAACCACCGATGATGTTATTCAGCATGCTCGTCTGCGTAAACGTCGAGCCGTTGATGTTGTTCAGGTAAATGTGGGTGAACCCGTTCAGCGAGTTGCCACCAATCGTGCCCGCGTTGACCGTGATGTTGGCTGAGCTGCCCACGAACCCGACGAAGCTGAACATCGTGTCGTTGCTGGACGTATGCACGAGGTTGTCGATGGTCATCGTGATCGTGGAACCCTGATTGATCATCGGGGAACCCTGGATGGTGTTCTGGCCACCCAAAGCCGTCACCGTTCCCAACTCTTGAACGGAATCGGTGGAACCGCCACCCTGGATGAGGAACGTGCCGCCCCGCATATTCAGGGAGACGCCATTCGGACTCGTGGTGGTTAGGCGCTGGAAGTTGGGATTGCCTGCCGGATTGAGGCCGCTCTGGTCGAGGGTGAGACCTCCGAAGTTCAGGTTGATCACCGAGGAAGCGATCGTGCCGCTATCGCGCAGGGTCGTCGTGCCACCTGCCAGCGTTGTGATTCCGCTATAGGTGTTCGCATTGGTCAGCGTCAGCGTACTGCTCCCGTATTTAAGGAAGTTCAAGTTACCCGTGATGCTTCCGGCGAAGGTGAGACTCGACGTCGTGGCACTGGTCAGGTTGACCGTCGTCCCCCCGCTGTTGGTGATCGTGCCGCCCGTTCCGGCGATCGGGTCGCTGCTGGCCAGGAATCCAATAGCCTGGCTGTTATTGTTCAGGTCGATGGTGCCGTTGTTGAGCAGCACATTCACCACGGTGGGCGCACCACCGGAAGGATTGACGAGCAGGGTGTTGTCGCCGGCGTTGAGCACGAGGGTGCCCTGGTTCATCGTCGTCTGGCCGGTGTAGAATTCATGCGAATTCAGCCTCAACGTACCGAGGCCGGACTTCGTCAGACCCTGAAGGGTCTGACCCGAAGCGGTCGACATGAAGCCGGTCACATTCAGGGTGGTCGAGGCCCCCTCCACCCAGAACAGGTACGGGGTATTTTTGAGTGACGGAGAGCGCCCCCACGTTGATCCCGTTATTGCCCTGAAGAGCAATGATGCCGTTGGAATTCAGCGTTTCCGTGATCACGCCGCCGGTGGTGTTGAGCAGGCCGAAGTTCGACGCCGTGCCAATCGAGATGCCGCCGCCGTTTTCGAGGCGGATCGTGTTCGACGACTGGTTGTTCACGATAGTGACCCCCGCGTTCAGCGAGTAGTTCGTCGTGGAAGCGCTACCACTCGTGAGGAAGTTGGCCGCCGTCTGCATTTCATTCGCCGCCAATGGACGTACGATGCCAGTCACCGAATCCTTCGTGGAGAACGCGATGCCCGTGTTGGTCTGGGCGATGTCGTTGCTCTGCGGATCCAAAACGATATCCGGACGCACCTGGGTCGTGACGGTGCCGTTCGCCAAACTGCCCTGGCCGCCGTTGAAGTTCATCAACGGCCACGTGTAGACCGCTTGCCCCGCTCCCACCGCCTGTCCGGAGTGACATTCACACCGAGGATAAACAGCGTCTGGCCAGCGGTGAAGCCCCAGTTGGCGAGGTTCGCGAAGGTCAGCGGTTGATTCGCATTCGGCACCCAGGTTCAGGATCCCCATGCCGTTGACGGAAGTACTGTTGGCGAAGAACTGCGCCGTTTCGGTCGTCGGTGCGCTGGCGTTGCCGATCACGTCCATCCGGCCCCCGACCAACGAAATGCTCGGGATGGTCGCCGTGCCGCCCGCCCAACCGAGACGGTTGTTGATGTTCGTCCCGGAGTTATCCAGCACGAGCGTGCCGCCGGCGTTGACCGTGTAGTTCGACCAGGCGCCAGTGCCATTGCCGTTATACAAAACCTCGCCTTGGTTCACCGCCAGGCCACCGTTGATCCCCGAGTTACCCAAGGCGGAAGTGGCGGTATTCGCGGCACCGGTCAGGTTCCATGTGCCAGTGCCGATCTTCTGCACGAACAGGGTGCCGGCAGCACCATCGCTGAAGCGGCTGAACTGCCCGCTGAAGGTGCTATTCGTGTTATCGAAGCCGACCTGCAAGGTTGCATTGGTGATACCGCTCGAGTTGAAGACGGTGCCGCTGCCGGTCAACGAACCAATGGCCGTGCTGATCGCGTTCAAGTTGAAGAACGTGCCAGCGTCCAACTGGTAGTCGGAGTAGCGGCTGCCGCCGTTGAGGATCTCAATAGCAATGGTGCCCTGCTGGACGTCGGTGAGGCCGGTGTAGATCTGCTGCCCGGAAAGGCCGAGAACCCCCAGGCCCTGCTTGATGAAACCGTTGGTCCCGATGATGCCTTGAATATTCAGGCCGGACTGGATCGGCGCGACGTCGTTGACGTTGAAGTTGTAGGGGTTGACCGTGATGATCTCGTTCGAATCGGTGCTGAAGGTGATGCGCCCGGCCACCGTGGCGATGGAGCCGACGTTGCTCGGATTGGAAGTGATCGCCTGGTGATTGACATCGCCCGTCAAGGCCAGAACGCCGGGGGCGTTCACCGTCGCCGGTATCAGCCCCGTGGCCGTGAAGGTGCCGCCACCGGTGTTCACAATCGGGTTCGTCGCTCCGCCACCGTTGTCGTTGAAGACCAGGCCCGCCAACGTGTTCGTGCCGGCCACCGGGTCGTTGATCCTGCCGGTGTCGTAATGGCCGCCAGCGAGTTGGTTGGTGTTGCCGACCAGGTTCAGGGTCGAATTCCCATTCAGGGTAACGATGTTGGCGGTACCGATCTGGCCCCCAACGTTCAGTTCGGTCACCGTGCCGCCGTTGATGATCAAACCGGAAGTGCTCAGCGTGGGATCGATCGCGTTCGGGTTGGAGTTCGGAATGACGAAGCCTGGCAGCAACGCCGGCGTGGCGAGGTTGAGCGTGCCACCATTGAGCACGGTGCCGCCGGTATAGCTGTTGCCGCTGCCCGCGCCGTTGTTCGCCGACGCCAGCGAAACGGCGCCGCCCGTGGCCGAGATGATCAAGCGTACGTGCGCCCCGGTTGCGACCGGGCCAAAGGTTCCCTGCGGGACCGCGGTATCGATCACGTTGGCGTTGATCGTGTAGGTGTTTGCAGTGTTGTAGAGATACAACGGCGCAATGCCCGAGGTCTGCGAGCCACCCGCCGTCAAGTAGCCTTGACCAATGAGGTTGCTCAGCCTGTTGCTGGTTTGGTTGGCGATGAAGCCACCGCTCACCACGTTCAACACCGCGTTGGTCGTCATGTTGGTGTCAAACGTACCCCGCAAGCTCAAGGCGTTAATCACCAGGCCCGCATCCGGAATGGTGGTGCTCGCGGTAAGGCGCAGGTTCTGCGTCGGCGTCACCGTCAGCGGCAAGGTCGACTGGTTGAAGTCATAACCAGCAAAGCCCGCCTGGGTGAGCGCTCCGACCCCGTAAGTCGCATTATAGGCGGCGAATTCCGTGCCGTTCACCACGGCCCAGCCACCGATGATATGCGTAGTGCTCAGGTTGGTCAGGTTCGAGACGTCTGTGATCTCGATCCGCGGATTGCTGCCGATGAGACCCAAAACGGTCTGCCCATTGCTCCCTCCGTTGATCTGGCCATTGAAATTGAGCACGCCATCCACATTTCCCTGGGCGATCTTTTGCAACGTCACATCGACCGAAGCTGGGCCAGGGCCGGCGCCAGCGTTGGCCAGGATGGTGGAGTAACCCTGCATCGCCGTGACGACGCCGAGTTTTTCCGAGGACGCGGTTTGCGCGCGCCCGACCACCGTGAGGCTGCCACCCCGGAGGTTGATGGCCGCCGTATCGTTGATGCGATCCGACAGGTCTTGCACGCCGACGTTGTTGTCGACCAACAGCGTGGCGTAGTTCAGGTCGATCTGCGTGGTGCCAGACAACTGCGCCTTGTCACGCAGGACGGTCACACCACCGCTGATCTGCGTGATGCCGGTGTAGTCGCTGTTGGAATAGAGGCTGAGGGTGTTCTGGCCGGAACGCTGGAAGCTCAGGGCGCCAGTGAGGTTGCCGGCGAAATTCCGGGTGGTATTGTCGGCGTTGACGATGAGGGTGCTGTTGCTGTTCGCATCACCCGTGATCGTTCCGCCCGTCCCCGCGAGCGCACCGTCGGTGAACAATCCCTCGACGTACTGGGAATTGCCATTCAAGTCGAGAGTGCCGCCGAGCCCGACTTCGAGGAAGTTATTGTAGGAAAGGGTGTTCGTCCCGCTGTTGAGCTTGAGCGTGCCCCCGTTGATGATGGTCAGGCCGGTGAGCGTGTTGCCGCTGTTATTGGTATAAACGTAACTGGCGGGCGCGGACAGGGTCAGCGTTCCGGCCCCAGCCTTGATCATGCTGGGGCTGCCGTTGCCGAAGCCATTACCGCCGTTCATGACGCTGTTGATCGTCAGGTTGCCGAGAGTCCAGATATTCAGCGGCGAGAAACCGTTGGTCTGGTTGATGAAACCACCGCTGATGCTGGAGCTGCCGTTGCGCACAAGGATACCACCGCTGCTGTTGCTCAGCGGGACGAGCGAACTCATCGACAGGTTCGCACTGTTGTCGAAGGTGAACGAGTTCGCCGCAGAGGACGGAGCGGCGGTGAGGCTGACCGTCCCCGTATTGATCAGCACGTTGTTGTTCGCGGTGACCGTATTGTAGACGTACTCATTCGCGGCCAGCACGCGGATGCCTGCGTTCGCCGTGCCATTTCCCGAGCCTGCGCTGCCATCGGTCGTGGCGAAGGACAGACCATTGCCGGTCGCCGAAGTGTCGACCAACGCCCAAGGCATGATGCCCTTGCTCGTCTGCCCGGTGCCACCGGTCTGGCCGTTGAACGTGAAGCCGAGGCTGTCGCTGATGGTCGCCGAACCCGCCGTCGCCGTCGCCGCCAGATTGGTGCCGCGGAAGAGGATGCTGGCGCCAGAGCCGGCCGTGGATTGCGCCGGGGCGACGCTGTTGTTAGTGGCGGTGAACTTGAGGTTCGCCTGCTCGCCGGTCTGCGCCGTGACGGTGATGATCGAGTAACCACGATTGAACGTCGGGGTGCCCATCGAATCACTGGTATTGGCCGAGGCATTGCCGATGAGGTTGAAGTTACCTCCGACCAAGGTGAGGCCCCGCCCGCCGAGGCGGTTGGTGGCGTTCGTGCCCAGGTCATTGAGTTCCAGAGTCGCACCGGGATTGACGGTGGCGGCAATATTCGTGCCCAAAGTCAGCGCGCCGGCGCCATTGAGCGAGATCTTGCCCTGGAAGACCGTGAAGTTGTTGGTAAAGACGACCGCGTTGGCAGTCGTGATGTTCAGGGTGCCCTGGCCGTACTTGTTGATGCTGAAATACTGGTTGGCCGTGGTCGTGCCCGCCGTGGCATTGCTGTTCAGGTTGATGGTGCCATCGCCGGTGAAGATCAAGGCCCGCGCCGTGGTGGTCGGGTTGTTGATCGTGCCGTTGATGTTCAGCACGCTGCCGGCATCCGCGCCGATATCCGCATCCGCGAACATGGTGATGACACCGTTGGTGGTGTTGGTGCCCCCGAAGTTCTCCAGTTCGCCACCGAAGTTGATGCCACCGAAGCCCTGGTTGGTCGCGGTGCTGTTGTTGATGACGATCGGGTTGGCTACGGTGATACCGCCGTTCAACTGCAGGGCCGCGCCCGTGACCGTCGGCGAGACGATGATCAGGTTGGTCGAGGCGCCGGCTGCGCCATTCGCACTCAACCGCACCGCACCGGAGGCGATATTGATACCGCCTTGCGTCGTGTTCGTATTCGACCAACCGGTGGCGGAGTTGTCGGCCGCGAGTTCGAGGACACCGGCGTCGTTCTTGAACAGCGTGTTGGTGGTGGCGGAGAGCGTGAACGCGTGGTTGACGGTAAGCGTCTTGCCGGCCACGACCTCGATGCCGTTGTTGGCCTGACCGAGGTTGATGATGCGCGTCGAGGCCAGGTTGACGTTGTCAGTCGCGCGCAGGCCGAAGAGGTTGGTCTGCGCCCCGATGACGTCCAGGTTGACGACGTTATTGGAATCGCCCAGATCGAGGTCATTGCTGATCGCCACGACACCGCCCTGGATGTCGATGCTCTTGCCCGCTCCACCGAAGGTGTTGCCGGCGTTCCCGAGCACGAGGGTGCCGTTACCACCCTTGACGAGGTTCACGTTACCGGAGACCACGCCATTCAAGGTCAGACCTTGAACCACATTCGAAGCCGTGGCCGTGCTGACATTGAAAGTCTGGTCCGCGCCAAGAGCCATGTCGCCATCGACCTGCAGGCCGTAGCCGCCGTTGCCGGGGCCGGCCGCCACACCTTGGTTGTTCACCGTTACCGGATTGCCATTCGTCACCAATGAGACGAGTTCGATGGTCTTGTTGGAAGCCAGCGTGAAGTAAGGCAGGAAGGACGTACCCAGGCGGCCCACGCTGATGGTGGACGGCTGTTGCAGGGTCAGGGTGTTGAAATTGATGAATTGCGGCGTGCTGGTGCCATCGCCATCGGCGAAGAGCGAAATCGCACCGGAATCCACGGTGATCGTGCCCTGATAGTTCGGGTTGACGACCAGCGTTCCCAAGCCGGACTTGACGATGTTGGTGACCTTCGAATCAATGGCGCCGCCCAAGGCCGCCGTCATGTTCGGGTTGATGACGGAGATATCGAGCTCTTTCACCAAAGGTGTAGCCGAGCTGATGCTCAAGGCGCCGTTCAACTGCAGGCTGAAGGGGCCATCGAAGGTGAAAGCGGCCGACGTGCTGCCGGAGGTGAGGCCCTGGATCGTGTAGGCGTTACCAACGCCCACGATTTGCCCACCGGTGAGCTGCGCCGCGAGCAAGGTCGTCCCGTCGTGAATGGTGAGGGTGCCCGTGCCCAAGGGACCGCTCGTCACCGTGGCACCGCTGGCCGGAGTGCTGGAAGCAGCGATGAGCAGCGAACCCACTTGCAAGTCCACCCCACCCGAGAAGGTGCTGGTCGAGACCGTGTTCGCCACACCGAGTTGGAGGACGCCTGCGCCCGTCTTGACGATCCCATTGGCCGACAGGAATGTGGCCGGGTTGGTGGTATTGTCAAAGTGGTCGGTGATCTGGGCGCCAATGATCAGCCCCGGTTGCAAGGGGGCCACATTCACGCCATTGATCAGGGTCGGAGCGACGTTCACCGTGCGGGTGGCGCTTCCCAAATCCAAGTTACCGGCACCGCCAATGGTCGCGGCGGCAGCGAGAGTGCCGACGCTGGTCGGTGTCGCGGTGATGTCGCCGGTCAATATCAGATTCGACGGATTCGTCCCGTTCAAATTGATCGTCACCAACGTGGTCCCCGCGCCGGTGGTATTCAAGTTCAGGCCTGCCAGACTGCTGGTGCCACTGAAGGTGAACTGGCCGTTGTTGAGCGTCACCGTATTGGCAGGGTCGATGCCGGTGTTCCCGCCAACTGTCGGGGCGACTGTCAAAGTGCCGTTGTTCACCGTGACTCCGCCTGGTGGCAGATACGAACTCACCACTGCACTGACGCCATCGATGACGGTGCCACCGGTATAGGAGTTAAAGCCTTTCAGGGTAACCAGGCCACTGCCCGCCAACACCAAGCGCACCGGATTAAGGGCGGGGCCACCAACGGGGCCGTTGTCGATGATATTCGAGTTGAGGAAGAAATTGTTCTGCTGGCTGTAGATGTACAGATCGGCAAGACCAGAGCCATTACCCGCGGTCAGGTTACCTTCACCCGGGTTGGTGCCGAAAGTGTTGCCAAAGTTACCGCTCTTCAGCAGGCCGCCGCTGGTCAGGTCGATAGTGTCGGTCGAACTGTTGAAGGTCACGTTGATGTTACCAACCATGTTCAACGAGTTCACCTGCAGAACGCCAGTGCCCCCAGGGATCACGATATTGGTCGTCGTGCGAATGTTCTGCGTGGGCTGGCTTGTCGCCGGCAGGAACACCGCGTCGTAACCGGCGAAACCCGGCGCGTTCAGCGCACCGATGCCGAGGACCGGGTCGTATCCGGCGAATTCCGCCGTCGTCGAACTGGTCGTGACGATCGCCCAGCCGCCGAGGAAGGCCTCCTTGGCTCCGCCATTGAATCCCGGGATGAGAAGCTGCGGCGTGCTGCCCATGGTGCCCAGCGCGGTCGACGCGGAGATGTTGAGCATCGCGTCCATGCCTGCCTGGGTCGCGCCCTTTTGCAGGCTGGTCAACGTCAAGGTGGCAGAGTTGACGCCCGTGCCGCCCGGCGACACCTGGATGGTGTTAATGCCCGAAGCCAGAGTGACATTTCCCAACGTTTCCGTGGAGGCCGTCTGCTGGCGGCCCAAGAAGGTGATGTTACCCGAATTCAGGGTGACCGGGGCACTGTCGTTGATCCGATCGGCGAGGCCGAGGATGCCCTGGTTGTTGATCTGCAACGTGGCGTTGTCGATTTCGATCGAGGTCGTGGCCGAAAGCGAACCGGAGTCGAGCAAGTTGAGAACACCGCCGTTGATGACGGTCGCGCCGGTAAAGTTCTCGTTGCTGTACGCCGCCAGCGAGTAGGTGCCTGCCTTGTTGAAGGACAGACTGCCGGTGATCAGGCCACCGAAAGAGCTGTTCGTGTTGCTGGTGGTAACGAGCGTGGCCCCTGACAGAGTCGAGGTGATCGTGCTGCCCGCACCGGCAAAAGTGCCGGAACCGGCGCCCACGATGGCGCTCGAAAGCTGGCCGATATACTGGCTGCCGCCATTGAGATCGAGGGTACCGCCGTTGCCGATAAACGACTGGTTGGCGAGCAACGTGTTCGTCCCGTGGGCGACCAACTGCAATTCACCGTCATTCAACCAGGTGTTGCCAGAGTAGTACTGCGGGCTCGTCAGGAGCAGGTTGCCGCCGTTCGATTTGTTTAAGCCGGCCGTGCCGATGATCGCGCTGCCCAAGGTCAGCGTCGATCCGGTATTGATGTGGATCTGGCCTTCCGTCGTGCCGGGGAAGCTGATCACCGGAATGTTCAACGTATCTCCCGTGGAGGTCGCTCCCGTGACGAGCAAGCCGCCGCTGGTGAGCGTGAGGATGCTGGCCGGCGCACCGGTGACGGTCAGGCCATCGCCGTTGAACGCCAACGCGTTCAACGTCCGCGAAGCGAAGATCTGCGCATTGCTGGTGATCTTCATCGTGTCCGTCGCCAGCGCCAGGTTCAGGTTGTTCGACGTGTTGTAGGTCGCGAATGCCTGGACACCGTTAGTATTGGCCGTCTTTCCGTCGCTGTTGTAGGTGCCGAAGTCGAAGTTCGACCCGTTGATGACGACGGTGCGCGACAGCAGGCCGTTCGTCAGGCCGGGAGCGCCGGTGAAGAGGATCTTATCCGTGCCACCGAGAGTGCCGCCATTCATCTCCCACTCCATGGAACTGCCGGTGTTTTGCGTGAACCCAGTGAAGGTCTCCGTCACCGGAGCGCCGTTATTGGTGATCGTGAAGTGCGCCTCCCCATTCATCTGCAGGGTGGTCATGGAGTCACCCGTTGCCGTCGTCGCATTGCCGATGAAATTGAAGCTGCCTTCCGTCAACAAGATCGCACGGCTGCCCAGACGATTGTTCACAATCGTCCCGGAGTTATCGAGAACGAGGGTTGCGCCGTTGAAAACCTGGGCGGTGACCGCGTCGTGGTTCAGGGAACCCGCGCCGGTGAAGTTCGTCGTGCCCTGGAAGAAGGTCAGGTTGCTGGTGATGATCGTCGGCTCGGCAAACGTGATGTTCAGCGTGCCCGTGCCATACTTGTTGTAGCTGAAGTACTGGTTCGCCGTCGCCGTGGCCGACGTAATGGCGCTGTTCAGGTTGATCGTCCCCGCCCCGGTGAAGATAAAGGCGTGGGCCGAGGTCGTCGGGTCGTTGATTCCCCCGTTGATGTTGATCGTCGAGCCGGCATCGGCACCGATGGCGGCGTCGAAGTTCGTGGTCAACAAACCGGTCGTCGTGTTGTTGCCGGAAACGTTCTCGAGCTGGCCACCGAAATTGATACCGCCGAAGGCTTGGTTGTTGTTGCCCTGCAGGAGGATCGCGTTGGGCAGGGTGAAACCGGTGGCGCTCGACAATTGCAGCGACGCTCCGGAAGCCGACGAATTCGGCGCGATGTTGATGGCGCCGATGCCCAAGGCGGTGGGGTTCGTGATCTGAATGATGCCCGCGTTGATCGTCGTGGTGCCCGCCCAGGTCGGGTTGCTGGCGTTGATCACGAGGGTGCCGTTGTCGTTCTTGACGAGGCTCGCCGAAGTGCCTGCTCCGCTATTGAGATCAAACGCGGTATTCAGCGTCAACGTCTTGCCGACGACGACTTCGATCGCGCGGGCGTTGGCCGTATTGGCCAGCTGGATCACGCGCGTGTTGAAGGTCATGTTGTCGGTGGCCCGGAAGGTCGAGGTTCCCGACGTCGGGCTCAGGATGATCTCGTTGCTGGCCGCGCCCAACTGGCTGTCGTCATCATTGTTCCCATTACCCGCGGCGAGCACACCGGAGTTGATGGTGATCTTCCCGGTGAAACTGCTCGTGCTGTTCGCCAGCACGAGGGTGCCGTTGCCGCTCTTGATGAGGTTGACATTCGAACCGGTGATCTGCGGGGTGAGAATCAGGCCCTGCATCAGGTTCGACGCCGTGGCGTTGACCACGTTGAAATTCGGGCTGTCGTTGGTCAGATCCAGCGCACCCGTCTTGGTCAACACCAGGCTGTAACCGTTCGCGTTGTTCACCGTAATGACCTGATTCGCGATCGTCGGCAGGTTCGCGAGGTCGTACTGAATCCTCTTGTTGGACGGAGTGGTGTAGAGGCCATTCGCCGTGGGCAAGCCGGTCCGGCTCACTTCGATGCCGAAGTTGCCCTGGAAGTTCGCCGGGAACGCCGGGAACGTGTAGTTCTCCGATTCGCCGGTGCCATTACCATCCCAGAAGAGGCCGATGCCGCCGCCGCTGAGGATCGTCGGTGTTTTGCCATGCAGACCGGAGGCGTCATTGGCCACCGCCAGGTACCCATTCGCGACGATGAGGTTCCCCAAAGTGCTGCTTGCATCCACATCGTACAACCACGCACCCGTGCCCACTTTGGTGATGTCGAAGCTGCCACCGTTGATGATGCCAGTCGTGACCAACTCGCCGGTGCCATCCGCGCCGAAGCTCGTATTGGAGCCCAGGGTGATCTGGCTTTTCCAGACGTTCGCACCGCCGACGCTGTCGATGGCGCCGGTCCCGAGGGCACCGTTGCCGAACAAGGTCAGCAATTCGTTATTCGACGCGGTGTTGCCGACGATGATGTTGTTTTCCAACTGCAGCGAGGCCCCATCGTACACGGTCGTCCCGGTGCCCGCACTGCCGTCGCCAATACCAAGACCCTGATTACTGGAAATACGGATCGCACCTTCGCGAATCGTGGTGACATCACTGTAGGTATTGTTGTTGGTCAGGCGCAGGACGCGGTTGCCCAGCTTGTTGATACCGCCATCCGTGACCACCGTTTCAATCGTGGCATCCGCGCGGTTGCCATCGTCGTTACCGCCGCCGCTGTTGCCGGCGCCATTGATCGGGCCCTGGCCCGCCAGCGAGGCAGTAGAAGTGACGGTGATATTTCGAACCGCACCGCCGAGATCCAAAGTACCGTCGAAGGACACAGTCCCCGTGTTACCTGAACCGGTGATGAGCACACCGCGGGCGTTGGTAGTCCCGTCGGCAGCATCGCGATTGTTCGTCATGACCAGATCGCCACCCAGGATCAACGTTCCGGTCGCGCCAGTGTTGAGAAGGACGCCGGAACCCGTGTTGGCACCCAGAATCAACTCGCTCGTCGCCGAGCCAATGGTCTGGACATGATTGTTCAGGTTCAGCGAGGCGATATTGCCGGTGCCATTGGAGTAGATGGTGACGGTGGCGGTCGGATCGATCTGCTGATCTGCCAACAGCACTGCCGTCGCGGTTCCGAAACCGCTGGTACTGGAAGTGTTGATGGAAAGGCCGCCCGAGCCAATCGCGTAAAAGCCCGGCCCACCCGGTTTGGACAGGTTCAGCGTGCCTTCGAAGACGCCAACCAGGCCGGTATTGGTATTTGGAGAGCCACCCTCCAGGGTCAGGAATCCCGTGCCGGTCTTGGTCAAACCACCGGGGCCGCCAGTTCCGTCCACGAGTTGGCCATCCAAAGTAATCGTGGCGGTTCCCTCCGCATCGATGGTGTTGCCAGAGAGCGGGGTCGAGAGGTTGTAAGCGCCGGCCAACGACGAGGGACCACCTGGATTGAGAACGAGGTTACGGGACGTGGAGAAGCTGCCGCCAGCAGGGGTCATGAGACCACCACCCTGCAGGATAATCTGTCCGGGCGACGAATCGCCGCCAATGCCATTGGTACTCCCGACGAGCCCAAGCAAGCCTTGGTTCAGGTAGATATTTCCCGTCAGACCAGAGTTAAAAGCACCGATACCGAAGATGAGTGTCCCCACTCCGTCCTTCGTCAAGGAGGCATTGGGAGTGGTCAACGCGGAGGAAATCGTCACTCCCGCGGCCGCAGTATTCTGGACGTGGAAGATGTATTCGTTGTTGGTCCCGGTGGTAATGCCCGAGGAGAAGCCGTCACCGAAACCGCTGACGGTAATCGGTTGGGTGCCAAGGAACAGAAACGCGCCACTCTGGACGTTCAAGAAATCATTAGACCCATTGCCGGTGACATTGACGTTCCCGGTAGCTCCGGTGCTATCCAGCAACAGCGCATTCATCTGGTGGCCGTTCATCGTCAGGGAGACATTGGTTCCCGCGAAGTTCGTATTATTCGAAAGGGTGAGTACGTTGCCGTTAATGGCGGTAATCTTTGTCCCAAACGGAATAGTACCGCTAAAATCAGTCACGTTCTGCCCGACAAACATGCCCGCGGCACTGGCGACCGTAATCGTGCTCACATTGGCAGCAATGGAGGGGACGGTCGTAGGCAATCCCGTGAGATTCAGATCGGTCGTCCCGGCATAACGGACGTTGTTGGTCAACGTCGTGCCGCCAGTCGGCGTCCACTGCTCGTACTCGGAATTGGTCAGCGCGCGGAATCCATTCCCGAAGCCAGCCGTGGTGCTGTAGGTGACAAAGGCGTTGCCCACGAAGGCGGCGTTGGCCGTGTTGGTGGTGATCGCCTGACCCATTGCCCACGGAAGGATGCTGATGTTCGGCGTGCCACTGATCTGGCTGCCGCCACCGATCAACTGCCCGATGATCGGGGCCGAGTTGTCCACGAGCACGTCGCCCCGCAGCGTGGCCAGGGGAGTGTCCAGATTGTTGGCCAGGACGGCCAACGTGGCATTGTTGACTCCCCGGCTGAGGCTGGCCATGTCCAGGATCGGATTGGCGCCCGTGGCCGTATTAACCGCAGCCGCACGCACGGTATTCTCACCGTAGACCAGAGTGACCGATCCGACTTGCGCAATGCGTGGCGCGGTGGTGAAAGACTGGTCCGTCTGCGTGGAGAGACCGACATTGGGCGCAGTACCACTCGGGGCTGTGTTCGACAGCGTGATCGGCGCGGTGGAACTGATGCGGCTCACCGGCAGGCTGCCGTTGTTGTCGATCAGCAAACCGCCGCCATTCTGGATGGTAAAGCTGGTCGCCCCCATCAGGTTCGAGAGGGTCTGGCCGCTGAAGACGGTCCCGTTGTTCAACGCGAGGATGGCATTGCCAATGATCACCTGACCGGTGAACGAGCTGTTCGCCGTGGTGTTCAAGGTCAACGTCGCCGTGTTCACGCCGCCGTTGAGGATAAGATTGCCCGAGCCGGTGATTGCGCCGGCGTAGGTCGTGCTGCCGGTGATGTCCAAAGTCAGGTTATGCGTGCCCAAAGCCACCAGACCACCGTCGGTGCCGCCACCGGAGAGGTTTCCAATGGTGGTGTCGACGCCGTTGAGATCGAATTTCGTTCCCGGTTTGTTGGCCAGGTTGACCGTCGAGACCTGGATGTTGTTGCCGACGTTGAAGGAGCCAATCGCCGTGGCGCTGCCGACCTTGATCGTGCCTTCGTTGATCTGGGTGGTTCCATTGTAGCTGTTATTGCCCGAAAGCACGAGAGTGCCCGGTCCCGCCTTGACGACCGCCACGGGAACACCCGCGGTGGTCGAGCGATCAGGCTGACGAATAGCGGAAGCGATCGTGAAATCGGATCCGAGGTTGTTCTGCGTCACGTCGAGTTCGCTCGTGCCGAAGATCACACTCTGCGGCAGCCCGTTGGAGTTGACCGCCGAAGCTCCCGAGACGACCACGGTGTTGGCATCGAGAATGGCCGTGATGACCGTGCCGGTCGGGAACATGTTTGCCGAGCCGGCGTTGTTCAAACCGCTGACCGACATACCCACCGCCAGGCCAGCCGTGCTGCCTACCGTGATGGTCGAACTGCCCGAAACGAGCTGGCTCGCCAGCACGCTGGCGTTGCCGCCAAGGGTGCCGCCGGTGATCAGGGCATTGCCCGCACCGACATTGGAAGTCACCAGAATGCCGTTGTTGCTGACATTCAGAGTGTAACCGTCGCCGATGGTCACCGTGGAATTCGTCGAACCGCCGTCGAAACGGATGGTATTGACGCCAATCCCCAGCGTGAAGGTACCGTGATAGCCTGTGGTCGGGCTCGTGTGATCGTCCGTGACATTATCGCCCGCCACCCAAGTGGAGACGTCGTTCTTCACGGTGGAAGTGAGAGCGACAAGATTGTTCGAGGCGTTCCGGGTGGCAAAGAAATTGCCACTGGCGCTCTGCACCGTTGCCCATCCACCCATGGCGGAAGCGTTGCCGATCGTGACGGTGCCCGACGTGGGGAGGGTGAATTCCACCGTGGCATTCTGCCCCGCATTCCGGACGAGGTTGCCGGTGGTCAGGTTCAGCGTGCCCGACCCGCTATTGATCGCAACATGCGAGGACGTGTTCGTGGCGAACGAGATGTTGCCCGTCGTTTGCGTGGACGTGAGGGCGTCCGTGCGGCTGAGATTCAAGGTGCCGCCAGCGAGGGTCATGAGACCCGACGGAGAAAGCGGCGTGTTGCTGCCGGTCACGTTGGCCTGCAGGATGCCGTCGTTAATCGTGGTCGTGCCGCGATAGGTGCTGTTGCCGTCGAGCGTGAGTGTGCCGGTCCCGCTCTTGGTCAAGCTGCCCACGGCAGCAAAATTCATCGAGGTGTTCGTCTGGGCGCTGGTCGGCGCCTGGTTCAGCGTGATGTTCGTGCCGCTGATCGCCGTGATGAAGGTATTTGGCAGAATGCCGGTGCCCGTCACCAACTGGCCAACGACGAGACCGGTCGCCGAGGCCACCACGACCGTGGGGTTGCCGGCGGTGGTCGTCGTGTTGACGTTCGTGGGCACGCCACCGTCGACGATCGATCCTACGATCTCCACGTTGCCGATACCCGTAACGGTGAACGTGCGCGAAGTCTGGTTGCCCAGCAGCCCGAAACTCGCGCCCGAGAACTTCACGTTCACGCCATTGGCCGTCAGCGTATTGCTATTGTCATCGCTCGTCACGTTGCCGGTGAACTCGAAGTTGTGCGCGCCCTGGACGATCAGGTTGCCCTGACCAGTCGAGGTATTGCTCGGGTTGCCGAAGGCCACCGGCATGGTCAGCGCCGTGCCACCCCCGGTCGAAGTCATGTCGAATTCCGACTGAAGGAAAGCGGTGCCGGTGGAGGCGAAGATTCCCGTGCCGAGCGGAGTCAGGTTGCCCGGCATGTTGATGTCGAGGATGCCCGAACTCAGGTTCAAACCGCCGGCGAAGGTATTCGCCACGGAACCGTGGAGTTGCAGGGTGCCGGGGCCCACGTTGACCGTCGCGCCACCCGCGTAGGTGATGGTCAGCTTGGCCGTCGTGTTCGGGTCCTTGATCTGGCCGGTGATGACGGTGGTGCCGACGCCCTGGATTTGCAGGGTGCGAGCCGTTCCGGTGTCACCGTTGGTGACGGCGCCGGCGAGAGTGAGGGTCTTGCCGGGATTGAGGCTGTTCGTGATGAAGTAGTTATTCCCGCTGGTTTGCTGGATCTGTCCCGACAGCGTGATATTCGACGGACCGGCGAAGACGGTGGTCGTGTTATTGATCTGGGTGTACGCCTGGGTGAAATTCAGATCGCTACCCGTGCCTTCGATGGCCGCGTTGCCCGGCTGGAGGGTGCCGGTGCCGAACGCGGAACTGTTGGTAGCAATCAAAACACCGCCGTTGATCGTCACCACGCCGGTCATGCCACTGTTGTTACCAGAGAGTTCCCACAGGCCGGAGTCGTTCTTCTGCAGATTCAGCACATTCGATCCGTTGTTGGAAAGATTGGCCGAGAGGATGTTCAGCTCCACATTGGTGCCGCGCAGATCCAGGCTCTTGGCGCCCGTGGTGGTGTTGGTCACGTGCTGGATGATCAACGGGCCAGAGCCGTCGTTCTCGATCCGCGAGGTCCCGCCGGTGCCGGCCAGCTCGATGATACGGTCGACGGTTTCGCCATTACCCACGTAAATGACGCTGCCGGTGTTGCCTGCCGCACCGATGACCAAGCGGTCCTGGATATCTGTTCCCCCCGGGGTGAGGGCGCCGAGGGCGCTGTTATTGCCGAAGCCACTGATGACGATGGTCCCGTTGGCAACGATAACACCGCCGGTGCCGGCAGTCGCCGTGCCGCTGCCGGTGAAGGTATTGTTTCCGGTCAGCCAGAGAATGCCGGTACCGCTTTTGCCGAGAGACCCCGTTCCCGAAATGACGCCGGAGGCGATGGCATAATCCGTGTTGGCATTGCCATTGTCATCGACCTGAATATTACGGAAACCGCCCGCCGCGATGTTCGCCGAAATCCCGGTTCCCGACGCAGTGGCGTTGGCGCTGATCGTGAACTGGGTCCCATTGACAATGCTGGTGACGATAGAGCCAGCCGGAATGTTTGTCCCGGTAACCACCTGTCCAATCTGCAGGCCAGTCGTGGTGCCGGCGGTGATTGTGATTGTCGCGCTGCCATTGTTAGTCGTGACAGTGGGAGTCGCGGCAACACCCTGGCCATTGAGGACCATGTTATTTGCGAACTCCACTTCCCCGAGCGCAGTGGCATTGCTCAAAAGCAAAGTCGACAGATTAAAGGTCGGAGTGCCCCACGTGATAGTAGCACCCCCACCCAGGGAGACAACCAATCTGGAACTCGCACCAACACCGGAGGACGAGAAGCCTGACGCCCCGAAGGCCGATGACAAATTGACCTGCCCGGCGCCTGTCCCAAGGGCTTGATTGAAAAGGCCGGTGGTTTGGAGAACACCGCCGTTGAGGACGAGGTTGCTATTGGCCGACAAGCCTTGCACCGCCGCCGACAACGGCGCCACCTGGAGGGCGCCCCCGGTAATTGTCGTCGCTCCCGAGTAAGTGTTTGAGGTTGCCGGATTCAGAATCCACAAGCCGCTGCCGGCCTTGGTCAGGGACAGCGCGCCGCCACCATTCGGGTTATTGATCAACTGCGGATCGAATTCGTTGTCGCCCTGCGAGCCACCTTGCAGGGTCAACGTGCGCGTGCCCGTACCGATAAACGCCACCGGGGCGGTGTTGTTGAAGATCACCGCGGCATTGTTGCCTGTCCCGCCGGTGCCGTTGCCGACGTTGCCGAAGGTGCCGTCGGAAGCAAAGGTGCCGTTCCCCTGCAAGGAGAACAGACGATTGAAACTGACCGACGGGCTCTGGGTCGTCTGGTAGATGTTGGCCTGCGCACCGGTGTACTGGAGGATGCCACCGTTGAAAATGAGGCTGCCGGCGTTGTTTGACGTATTACCACGGCCCAGCGGGCCGGCCACACCGATATCCGTCAGTTGGGTCACTTGCAGCGTGCCCCCGGCCATGGTCAGCGGGCCGGTAAAGGTGTTCACGCCGGTGAGCGCGATCGTGTTGCCACTCGCCTTGGTCAATCCCAGCGTCCCCGCGCCGTTTTGGATGACGCCGTCGAAAGTACCGCCCTGATTGTTGTTGCCGATCGTCAAGGTAGCGCTGCCACCGCTGTTGGTGACCACACCGGCTCCATTGAAGCCGGCGACTCCGATGCTCTGCCCATTGACGTCGAGCGTGGCGCCCCCGCGGATAACGAGATTGTTGTTGTTGCTGACCGCACCGCCACCGAGACGGCTACCCACACCGAGCTGGATCGTGCCTTCGTTGATGGTGGTCGTTCCGTTGTAGGCCTGCGCCCCATTGAGGATCAAGGTGCCAGCGCCATCCTTCGTGATGCCGAAGTTGGTCGTATTGGTGATCGGCGTGGAAAGGGTCAGCACATCGCTGGCCGAATCTGTCCGGAAGACGAGATCGCTACCCAACGTAAAGGTAATCCCAGTGCCCGTTGCCGAGGCATTCTGGTTCAGCAACAGGTGCGTGCCGTCGATCACCGCGAGCACCACGGTGTTGGCCGGAATGTTGCTGCCGCTGATTGCCATCCCCGGCAGGAGACCGCTGGTGCTGGTCACTGCAATGGTGGGATTGCCACTGGTCGTGCCTCCCCCGGCCGCCGTCGCCGATCCGGCGGTCAAGCCCGTTCCACCGGTGATGGTCACGGAATTTCCGCCCGAAACCAGGATGCCACTGGCCACGCCGGCCCCGGTATCGAGGGTTAAAGTCTGACCGGAAGCCAACGTCAGCGTCGTGCCGGCGCCGGTCATCTTGAGGCTGCTCAGCGTCGTCGACGAGGCAAGGGTCTGGCTGGTGGCCAGCATGACGTTGGTGTTCGCCGCGATGGTATCCACTGGACTGAAGCCCGCATCGGTCCCGTACACGGGAGCGCGCAACGCCCCTCCCACCGAGGGAACATAAGCAAAGTCCGCCCCATTATAGTACGCGAAGCCGCCCACCAAACCGATGGGCGCGGAGTTGAGAACGATGTTCCCGGTCGAGGTCACGAAATTCACGGACGTACCCGGCAAGCGCAGGGTCGAACCATTGAAAGTAAGGGTAGCGCCACCACCCGCTCCCACGGGGGTGACTTTGACAACGTTGCTACCACCGGAGAGAATAAGCTGGCCCACCGTCTCGGAAGTATTGGCGCCGCTCAGGCCGAGATATTCAAAGGTGCCATTGGCATAAGCGCCGGTATTCCCCTCGAGTGTGTCCGCGAGGAAAACGATCCGGCTGGTGTCGTTGATGACATCCGACCCGTGGCCGGTCGCCGCCGTCGGCTGAATCTGCAGCGTGCCACCCGCAATCTGCACATCACCGGTGAAGTTTTGCACCGCGCCAAACGAGATGGTCGTGCCGCTGTTCACCGTACCACCGAGAGCGGTGCTAATCGTGAAATGGGTTGCGTCCACGATCGAGGTGATGACCGTGGCCGAAGGAATGCCGCTGCCAGTCACCACCTGGCCGGGCACCAATCCCGCCGTGCTGGCGACGGTAATGACATTCGTGTTTGCGCCGGCCGAAGCGGTCGTCGCCACTTGAGCAGCAAGGCTGGAAGAACCGATCGTAATACCGGAAGCCACCGCCGTCGTGGGAATGGTCGTATTCAGGACGATGTGAGTGCCATCCGGAATAGAGGCAATAAACGCCCCCGGAGGCAGGTTCGTGCCCGTGATCGCCTGGCCAACGACGAAACTAGCGCTGCTGGTTACCGTTAAGGTGGCATTGCCAACCGCCGTGCCGGCCGAGGTCGTCGTAGTTGCACCGACCAGCGACGGATTCGGGTCGACGTAGTTCGAAGCCAACGGCGAGTACAACCACGTACCCGTACCCACCTTGAAGAGCGTGCTGACTCCCGACACCGAGGTATTCGAGTATACACCGTTGATCGTATTGGTCGCGGTGCTAACGCCACCGATGAACAAAGTCTTGGCCGCACCGGACGATCCGGCCGAGGCGATGTTGCTCGTCAACACCAAGCCGCTGCCCGTCTGATTGGCGAAGATCAGGCCGCTGCCGGTGTTGTTCAGGTTGATGACCTTGGCCGTCGTTTCACCATCGCCGGTGCCTTGGGCGCCGACGTAGTTGAGCGCGGCTGAACTGATGTTCAGGACACCACCGGCCACGCCGTTCAGCGAACCACCCGAGGCGCCGCCGATCTGGTTCACCACCAGGGTGCCGCCGTTGATCGTGGTCCCGCCAGTGATCGTCATGCCGCCGAAACTCAAAGCCGCACCGCTGCTCACAGTGGCGAGGTGATCGAGCGTGAGGACGTTGCCGGCGATCGCGGTCACCGTGCTGCCGGCCGGAATACCTGCACCCGTGATCTCTTCACCGACCGAAATACCCGCGGCGCTGGCCACAGTGATCGTTGATACATTCGTCGTCGCCGCGGAACTGGTGGTCGCAGTGCCGCCCCCGAAGCTCAGGCTGGTCGCATCGACCACCCCGGCCGCCTGACTGAGCGTCACCGTGTTGCCATTGATCGCCGTAATGATGGTCCCGGACGCCACCCCGGCGCCACTGACCAATTCACCGGCCGTGAGCCCGGCCGTGTTGGCCAGCGTCATGGTGTTGGACAAAGTCGTCGCCGAGGCGGTGGTGTTGATACTGCCGGCAAAAACCACCGCGCCGCCGCTCGCCACACCGGCCGCCTGGCTCAGCGTGACCGTGTTACCATTGATCGCCAGGACCGTGGTCCCCACCGGGACGCCGGTGCCGCTCACGCTTTGCCCGACCGCAATGCCGACATTGCTGGCCACCGTTAGCGTGGTGGACGCGGTGGTGCCCACGCTATTCACATTCGAATTGCTGGTGTACAAGAATAGCGTACCAGCGCCCGACTTGATAAAGGCCGGGACCGCCGAACCGGCATTTTGCTGCAGGCTGCCGTTCCACACGGCATCGCCGGTTGTGGTGAAGGTGAGGTTCCGAACGCCGCCGGAATCACCAATGGTGGTGTTGCCGTTGAAGGTTGTCAGGCCATTGATAGAACCGGTCGTCAACGCGAAGTTGTTGCCGGTGGAGTTACCGAACAGCGCGCCGAGGGAACCAATCGAGAAGCTGTAACCGTCGCGACCATTCAGCGTGAGCGTCCGGCCGCTATTGCCGAACTGGAAGGCGCCGAAGGTGACCGTCTGGTTGATGCTCGAACCGCCAATCGCGCGATCGAGGTAGATCGTGCCGTTGTTGTCCACGGTACTGACGTTATGACCAAGGAAGGTCGGCACCGCGGCCGCGTCCGCCCGCACTTCGAGCGTGCCACCGTTGAAGCGAATGGCCGTGGCCGTGGTGGAAGCACCAAGCTGACGTCCATCCGAAACGCGCACGGTGCCGTTGTCGATACGAATGTCGCCCGTGAGACCGCCAGTACTGGCGTTGGCCGTGTTCGTGAGCCACAAGGTAATGCCCAGTGAACCCGCCTGGGTCTTGACCAGACGGCCCGCGCCCTGCACCTGGCCGTTGATGATGATATTACCCGCACCGTAGAGCACCAGATCCTGCGTCCCGCCGAGGACCAGGGGGCCGTTCAACGTGAGCGGACCGAAGGTCGCGGTTATGCGATTTTCGAAGAAGCTCGAGGTGGTGATCGAGCCATTGATGGTGATCGGCCCAACCGTGGAGAGAGCGCCCAGCGAGAGAGCATTCAGCCCCCCCCCGTTGTTGAGCACATTACCGGTGGGCACACCGCCGCCCTGGACGTAGAAATTCCGGTTGAAGGTCGTCGGAGCAAAGGGATTCGTGGGCGCCAGCAGTAGCGTGCCGCCGCCCAGCGTGCGATCGCCACCGATCTGGACGGTGGACGTTCCCGTGCCGAGATCCGACGGATCGCGAACGATGAGCAGGCCCTTGACGACCGTGACCATCCCCGAGAAGGAGTCCGGCGTGGTCGACGCATTGGCGTTGCCCAGGACGAGAGTGCCATTGCCGGTCTTGTAAATACTGCCGACGTTGAGAGCGTCCGTGATTTTCCCTGTGGCGATGAGCCGCTGGAAGAGCGGTCCAACCGTCCAGTTCTGCGAACCATTCAACGCCAGCCCCGCACTGATCGTCGCCGAAGCGTTCGCCATGATCGTCGGGTTCACCCGTCCATCCACCGTGGCCGGCTGCGCATTCAACGTAATGACATTGGATCCCGTCCCCGCAAGCGTGAATCCAGCGGAATTAAACGTCAGTCCCGAAGCAATAATCGGCGTCCCCAAAGTCACCGTTCCGCTCGGTCCGACAAACGTGGCAGCGTCCCCATTTTGCCACTGCGTATCGCTGGCCGAGCTTCCATCCCACCAGTTGGCGGTGGAATTTAAATCCCAGGTACCCGTACCACCGAGATTGGTTCCATCAGTGACGTTGCCAGTGGCGTTTTGATCGGCATCCCAGAACAGAGAGGATGCGGAACGGACAGCCAGCGTCAGCGCGGTAGAGAGCACCAACCACGACGAAAGTCGCTTGATGAACTGGGTAGAGATGCGCGGACCTTTACGCTTCTTCGGGGTATTTTTAACCATGATGGGGATACGTTTGGGGACAGTTGGGGCGGGGAAACGGGGGGAAAACGGGATGCGGACTGGGGGAAATTAGTACGGTTTCAGTTGGACAGATTCAGCCTATCGGAGGCTCTGGTCAAAATAATTTTACCGGGTTTTGACGGAAAAACATCCTAAGGGTTCTGGGAGGTTCCACAGAAGGCCAATTACTCTGGAATTTTCGGTCATAACCAAACAACTTCATTTGTCATGTTTTTCACGACACGATGGCTCTCGACTTGGCTTTTCTGACCCGCAGTCTTTATCATCGCGTATTCCCCCCCCCTTTTTTGGATGAAATTACGTCTCGCCCTCGTTGTCCTTTCGTGTCTTATCAGCGTCGTCACTGGTTTGGTGTTGACTCGTTCCGGTGCAACCCCCGTTTCGAGCAAAAAACGCGCCCGCCCACTGGTCGGTCTTTCTCTGGATACTCTGAAGGAAGAACGCTGGCAGCGGGACCGTGACAATTTCGTTAAAAAGACCGGGGAACTTGGCGCGGATGTCAAAGTCCAAAGCGCCAATGGCGACGACGTCCGGCAGGTCAACGATGTGCAGTCGCTCATCACCGAAGGTGTGGACGTGATCGTGATCGCCCCGCACAACGGCGACGCCATGGCCAAGGCCGTGAACCTCGCGCACGACGCCGGCATCCCGGTTTTGTCGTACGACCGGCTCATCCGGAACTGCGATCTCGACCTGTACATGACCTTCGATAACTTCCGCGTGGGCGAACTCCAAGCGCAATACTTGGTAAATGCATTGACCAAGGCGGGCCCCGGTAAAAAGCGGATCATTCGTCTTTACGGTGCCAAGACCGACAATAATGCCGTGGTCTTCAAAGCCGGGCAGGACAAAGTCCTCCAACCGCTCATCGAAAGCGGGGCGATCGAAGTCGTCCATGAGGACTGGGTCGATGACTGGAAACCGGAGAATGCGAAGAAAGTGGCCAACGCCGGCATCAACAAGGCGGGGCACAATTTCGACGCCATCCTGGCCTCCAACGATGGCACGGCCGGCGGAGCGATTCAGGCGCTGATCGAGGAAGGTCTGGCCGGCAAGGTGCTCGTGACCGGACAGGATGCCGACCTGGCGGCCTGCCAGCGGATCGTGGCCGGCACCCAAAGCATGACCATTTACAAGCCGCTGAAAAATCTCGCCGACCAGGCCGCCGAGTATGCGGTGAAGCTCGCCAAACACCGCCCGGTCATTGCCAAAGGGAGCTACGACAACGGCCAGATCGAGGTGCCGACGGTACTGCTCGATGTCATTCCCGTGACCAAGGACAATCTCCGCGAGACCGTAATCAAGGACGGCTTCCACACTGCGGAGGAGGTTTTTGGGAACGCGAAGGGACAATAGTCACGCGCATAGCATAGGCTGTCGGCGCCTTTTGCGTGCTCGCTCTTCCACCCGACCGCGCACGATAGTAAAGGAGTTCGCCCATGTCCGCCCCCATCCTGGCCGCCCACGGCATTACAAAAAAATTTCCCGGCGTCACCGCGCTCAAGGACGTCTCCTTCGATCTCCGCCCCGGCGAGATCCATGCGCTGTGCGGCGAGAACGGCGCCGGCAAGTCGACGCTGATCAAACTCCTCAGCGGCCTGCACCCGTACGGCTCGTACGAAGGCGAGCTCACCGTCGACGGCCAGCCCGCCCGCTTCCACGGCATCGCCGATGCCGAGCGCGCCGGCCTCGCCGTCATCTACCAGGAGCTCGCGCTCATCGACGAAATGACCGTCGCGGAAAACATCTTTCTCGGCGCCGCCCCGTGCCGCGGGCCGTTCATCGATTGGTCGAAGCTGCATCACGACGCCCGCACGCTGCTCCAGCGGTTCGGCGTGGCCATCGATCCCGCCTCGCCTCTGGGCCGCCTCGGCGTCGGCGAAAAGCAGCTCGTCGAAATCGTCAAGGCTCTCGCCAAGAACTCGCGCATCCTCATCCTCGATGAGCCGACCGCCGCCCTCGCCGAGCACGAGGTGCAAACGCTTCTCACCATCCTGCGCGACCTCCGCACGCGCGGCCTGAGTTGTATTTACATCTCGCACCGGCTTGACGAAGTATTCGCGCTCGCCGACCGGATTACGGTTCTACGCGATGGCGCGACAATCGCCACCCTCGATACTGCGCACAGCCACAAAGCCGAAATAATTCGCCACATGGTCGGGCGAGAAATCACCGACCTCTTCCCACAAAAAAACCCGTCGTTCCTCGATTGCCAATCGGCAATCTTCCGGGTTCGCCATCTCTCCGTCGCCGATCCGCACACGCACCAGCTCCGCCTCCACGACATTTCCCTCGCCGTCGCGCCCGGCGAAGTCCTCGGCCTCGGTGGCCTCATGGGCGCGGGCCGCACCGAGCTGCTCATGCATCTCTTCGGCGCGTGGGGGGAACGGCGCAACGGTGAAGTCGAGCTCAACGGCGCTCCCCTGCCCCCACTCAAGCCCCATGCAATCTTGCGCCGCGGCCTGGCCCTCGTTTCCGAGGACCGCCGCCGCTACGGCCTCGTGCTCTCCGAAACCATCGGCTTCAACCTCTCGCTCTCCTCGCTCCGCAATCTCTCCAGCGGCGGGCTGCTCAATGCCGGTCGCGAATTTCAGAAAAACGATCACGCCTTCCGTTCGCTGCGCGTGAAAGCGCCCGGCCTTGAATCCGTCGTCGGCAAACTCTCCGGCGGCAACCAGCAAAAAGTCGTCCTCGGCAAAGCGCTCATGACCGAGCCCAGGGTCATCTTCCTCGATGAACCGACGCGCGGGATCGACGTCGGCGCCAAGCACGAGATCTACGAGCTCATCCGCCAGCTCACCGCCGCAGGCCAGGCCGTCGTCCTCGTCTCCAGCGAACTGCCCGAATTGCTCGGCCTCAGCGACCGCATCCTCATGCTCCACGAAGGCCGCATCGGTGGAGAATTCACCCGCGCTGAAGCCACGCAGGAACGCCTTCTCGCGGCCGCGATGGGTCAGCGTGCGGCGTAGACGGAGGCTGAGATCTGGAGGGCATCGCTCCAGCACCGAGGGGACCGCCGTCAAGACGATTGCCGGTGCAAACCGTGGGACGCGCCATGCCGGGCGTCGCGCAAGTGGCCGAAGGTGGAGACCAGGATGGCGCTGGATAGACCGAGCACCAGCCCGCCATTCAATGCTTCGAGTGGCCCCAGCAAGCGCCAACGAGGCGACATCACCAAATCGCCATACCCCAGCGTGGTGAAATTGACCGCTGAGTGATAGAAAGCCGCAGGGTAATCATGGAATTCCCCGACCACCCTGAAGATCAGGGCCCAGGCGGCGATTTGCACCATCGCCGCCCCCAACACGTGCAATAAAACCAAGTCCAGCACGCCGACGAAGCGCCGAACGCGCTTTCCTCGCACGGCCCACTCTGCCAACCGCGGCAACCGCTCCACCAGCCACGCCATGATGAGCGCCTGGATATTGAGCCCGAAGACCAACATCCCCGTGGCAAGCAGCAGTGGTAACAGCATCGGCACCGGTAGGAATCACTCTGCCTCTTCATCCGTCAAGTGATCGAGTGACTTTTTTCGTGTGCCATTTTTTGAATCCATGCCCAGACTGCGCCCGCCGCGTTCACCCGCAGCGCTCCCCAGAAACATTTTCTCCCCATGGCGAATCCCCCCCGATTCCTGCCTGCACTCCTGCTGCTCTTTTTTGCGCACACGTGTCTGCCCGCGGAGTCCTCGCCCCTCGGAGAACTCACCACCGCTGTATCCATCCGCTCGCTTTCCGATGCTGAAGCGGCGCGCGGCAGACCCGTCCGCCTGCAGGGCATCATCGCCGAGGTGCACGACAAAACGGGCGTCTTTCTCCTCGACGATTCGGAAGGCATTTACGTCCGCCTCGCCGAACTCACCGGCACGATCACCCAAGGCGATCGCGTGGAAGTGGTCGGCACCACTGCCGCCGGCCTTTACGCGCCGTGCATTGAAAACGCCACGCTGCAATTGCTCGGCAAAGGCGAGTTGCCAGCGCCGCGGCTTGTCACCTTCGCCGAAATCGCTTCCGGCCACGACGACGCCCAATGGGTCGAGGTCCGCGGCGTCATTCACACCGTCGTCTACACCCAATGGCATCAGCCGCGCTTCCTGCTGGTGATGGATGGCGGCCGCATGGAAGTGCGCGCGGAAAAACCGGTGAAAGGAAATCTCGACGCCCTCGTGGACGCCGAGGTGCGTTGCCGTGGTGTGATCGGTGGACGTTTTAGCAAGTTCCGCCAGCTCGTCGCGCCGGAGATGCAGATCCAGACCGAGAAGCAGATCACCATCGGGCAGGCAGCGCCCACCGATCCCTTCGCCGTCCGTCCGCGCACCGTCTCGCAACTGCTGCAGTTCGATCCGCATCACACCTTTCAGCATCGCGTGAAACTCACCGGCACCGTCCTGCACAGCGAGTCCGGCGAATCTGTTTTCCTGCGCGATCTCTCCGGCCCGATTCGCATCGAAACGCACGACTCCCTTGCGCTCGTCCCGGGCGATCAGATCGAGGCCCTCGGCTTTCCGGCGATGGGCCAGTATGGCCCCTTCCTCGAGGACGCCACCATCCGCGCGACCGGCAGGACCGCCGCGCTCGCACCGATCGCCATTTCCGTGCCGGAACTGTTGAAAAACGGGAAGGACAGCGACCTCATCCGTCTCGATGCCGAGATGCTGTGGATCACGCGCCAGGCAAAGGAAGCCGTCCTCACCCTGCGTTCCGGCGACGCCACGTTCGTCGCCGCACTGCAGCCAACGGATCGTTCGCTCGCCGCGCTTCCCGAGCTCGCCTCCGGCAGCCTGCTCCGCCTCACCGGCATCTGCCAGTTCCAGGGCCAGCGCCTTGATCGCGTGACCAATGCGATGGTCCTGCCAGAAACATTTTCGCTCCGTCTCCGATCGCCGGAGGACATCGTCGTGCTGCGCGGACCGCCATGGTGGAGCAGCGAGCGCCTGCTGCGCATCGTCGCGCTGCTCGTCGCCTTCGCGGCTGCCGCCCTGCTCTGGGTGTGGCAGCTCAAGCGACGGGTGCGCGCGCAGGGCGAGGTGCTGTCGCGGCAAGTGCGGCGCGAAGCCGTGCTGGAGGAACGGCACCGCGTGGCCATGGAAATCCACGACACCCTCGCGCAGGGCTTCACCGCCATTTGGGTCCAGCTTTCCGTCATCAAGGAAAAGCTCTTCGACTCGCCCGGCAACGCGCTGCCGCATCTCGAAATGGCGCAGCGCCTCGTGCGCAAGAGCCTCGGCGACGCGCGCCGCTCCATCCGCGATCTCAATGACTGCACCTTCCTGGATCAGGATCTCGCTCGCGCGCTCGCGGCCATCGGCGAGGAGCTGACCAAAGGCGGCGCCGTGCGCTTGCAAGTCGACGCCAGCGGCGATGCCCCGTTCGTCCCCGCGACAGTCAGTTCGCAATTGCTGCGCATCGGCCAGGAAGCCATTACCAACGCGATCAAGCACGCCAATGCCCGGCTGGTGCGCGTGGAGCTCAAGTATGGCAGTCACTTCGTCCTCCTGCGCGTGAAGGACGATGGCGCCGGTTTCGATCCTGCGCAGTTTTCCGCACGTCGTCGAAGGCGGCGGCTTCGGCCTCATCGGCATGCAGGAACGCGCGCGTCAGATCGGCGGCGAACTCTCCATCGACAGCACGCCCGGTGGCGGCGCGGAGATCGTGGTCGTTGCGCCGGTCGATTCCCAGCGGGCCGCGCAGATTTCCGCGGACGAACCATTGCCGGAGCCCCTTCCCCCTCAATGAAAAAGAAAGGCAAACTGCGCCTGCTCGTCGTCGACGATCATCCCGCCCTGCGCGCCGGCCTGGTGACGATCATCAACCGCCAACCCGACATGCAAGTGATCGCCGAAGCCGGCGACGGTCTCAACGCCCTCGCTCTCTTCCGCGAACACCATCCCGACATCGTGCTGCTCGACCTGCGTCTGCCCGGCATGGAGGGCGCGGAGGTGCTCGAAGCGATGAAGCAGGACTCGCCCGATTGCCGCGTCGTGGTGCTCACGACCTTCGACGGCGAGCACGATATCTCGCGCGTCCTGCGCGCCCGGTGCGCAGGCCTATTTGCTCAAGGATGCGCCCACCGAGGAATTGCTCGGCGCCATTCGCGCCGTCAGCGCGGGTCAGCGCCATATTCCCCCGCTCGTCGCCGTGCGTCTGGCCGATCACATGACCCGCGGCGAGCTCACCCCGCGCGAAACCGATTTGCTCCAGCAATTGGTCCACGGGCGGAGCAACAAGGAAATCGCCGCCCACCTGAATCTCGCCGAGGAAACGATCAAAGCGTATATGAAAGGCCTCTTCGCCAAGCTCGGCGTCGTCGACCGCACACAAGCCGCCATCCGCGGATTGCAGCGCGGATTTGTGCATCTCGATTGAGTTGAGGGTTGAAAGTTGAGAGTTGAGAGTCCGCCATCTTTCCACAGGAGAGGCCGCTCTGCGGCTGGATGTCAAAATTCATCCCGACGCGGAGCGTCACAAAAAGGCGGCAACATGGATGTCTCTCAACCCTCAACTCTCAACTTTCCGTCAACACCCCCAAACGGGGGTATTCCCGTGCCCACAAGTGCGCCGGTGACGGCCTCCCGCGAACCGCAGATCGTAGCGTCATCCCGCTATGAAATCCTCCCCCGCGCTTCGCGTCTTCCTGGCCACCCTCGCCCTCACGCTGCTCTTCACCGGGTTTGCCCGTGCACAGCGCTACGCCATCGGCGTCAATGATCACTTCATCTGGCGCGGCACTACGGACCAGGATGTGGCCTTCCAGCAATACAACGCCAGCGGGACCAAATTCGTGCGCGTGGACATCCCGTGGTTCGTCATCGAGACGCCCTCGAAGGGAAGCTACAACGCCACCTACCTCGCGCGGATGGATCACTTCTTCCAGCAATGCGCGGCTAATGGCATTCGTGTGATCGTCAGCATCGCCTATGCGCCCAGTTGGGCGAACGGCGGCCACACCGATGGCGGCCGGCCGCCCACGAACCCGACGGACTTCGCGGACTTCTGCGAATGGTTCCTGCGCCGTTACGCGCCTTATCTGGATTCCATTGGCCGGCCCACGCTGGAGGAAATCGAGCTGTGGAATGAACCCGATCTTTGCGATCTCTTTTTCAAAGGTTATGCGCGCGACGCGGCCGCCGGGGCCACGGCTTACGGCAATATGGTCGTCGCCGCCGGGACGCGGTTGCAAACGGTGCGCGCCGCCATCGGCGCCAAGGATGTCATGATCGGCGCGCCGGTCATTTCCGACACGCATGGGCCATGCTGGGCGCCCGCCGGGACGACGACGTGGATGGATGCTTTTTACGCCGTGCCGAACGTGACCAAGGCTTATGACATCTTCGCCTGGCACAGCTACTGGACGAATGCCGGCACCACCGGCTGGCTGCCGCCGGAATTGCCGCCGTGCTGGTATCCGTCGAATCAGCGCCAGGCGGTGCTGGGCAAGCTGCTGAATAGCGCGTCGACCGAGTTATGGGCGAAGATGGTCGCGCACGGAGACAGCGTGAAACCGAACTGGTGCAGCGAGATCGGCGGCGCCTGCTCGTCGAGCACGCCCAACCATTCCAGCGCGCTGCTTTCCTTCGCCGAACAGCAGACGCACATGGCCGATGCCATGAACGTGCTGACCTCCGGCCTGGTGACCAATCTCCATCGCCTTTATTGGTATCAACACTTCGACGACGGCGGCCAAAGCGGCAGCGAGCAGTTCTATGGAATCACGGCTTTGAATGCGACCAACCCGATCACCTACAGCGGTTTCATTCCGCTCTCCAGCGCGGTGTTCACGCCCAAACTGGCTTACTCGGCTTATCACAACGCGTTCAAAGGCGCGATTTCGTTTGCCGATAACTTCGACGACGGCACGGCCACCGCGTGGACGGCGACGGCGAATACCTGGCATCCTTCGGGCGGCGCTTATGTGAGCCCGCACAATGCGGCGACGGGGATCAGCTACACGGGCAGTTCGACGTGGCTCGATTACACGGCGTATGCGGATTTCAAATTCACCGATCCGTGGAAGACGGCGGGAATGATCGCGCGCTATAACGGCACGGCGGGATACTATCTGCGCATCGATCTGGATGCGAACACCGCGTCGCGTTATCTACGGCTGCTCATCGGCACGAACGTGGTCGCGACCGCGACGCTGAATGGCGCTTACAATTTCCTGAACTCGCACGAGTTGCAGATCAGTGTGCGCAATGAATCGGGCGGGGTGCGCGTGCTCGGGTTCATCGATGGCACGCAATACATCAATTATCTCGATACGGCGTTTACGTATCAGAGCGGGACCTTTGCCCTGCGCGCCGAGCCGTGGACGGGGACGATCACGGTGGATAACGTGGTGGTGATGGATGATTGAGAGGGTTCTCGCTCAGGTTCGCTTCGGGGACCCGATCGTTCCACCCAGAATGAGTTTCGCCGGCGTCTTGGTGAGACGAAAGTCAGGCTTTCCGCGGGCCACATTTCCCGCCCACCTGACGACACGCCGCACCACGGGCTGGCTGTCCCAGGCGATGCAGGTGATGGGTGGGTCGCAACGCGAGAAAGCGAGATCGTCGTCGGTGCAGATCAGCGAGACATCCGCGGGGACGCGAATGCCGCGATGAGCGAGAAACTGCAGGACGGCGATGAACCAGGGTGCCTCGTCCACGATGAGGGCGGTGGGCGGTGTCACCCGAAAGAGGGCGTTGAGCAATTCCGGAAAGATTTGCCTCACACCGGCGCGTCCGGGGAGCATCCTGGATACTCCCCATGAAAACCGTCTCCCTGCTTTTTGCGTTGCTCTTTCTCGCCGTGCCCCTTTACGCGAAGCCGCTCAAAGTTTTCATTCTTGCGGGCCAGTCGAACATGCAGGGCCATGCAAAGATCGAGACGTTCGATTACATCGGCGATGATCCGGCGACAGCGCCGTTGCTGCAGAGGATGCGCGGCCCGAATGGCCAGCCGAGGGTGTGCGATCATGTGTGGATCAGCTATCTCACGCAACAGGGCGACGGGAACGGAGAAGTGGACGGGAAACTTACGGCGGGCTTTGGCGCGAGGGGAAACGCGAGCAAGGACGATGGCAAAATCGGACCGGAATTCACCTTCGGGCTCACGATGGACGAGACTTTGCCGGAACCGGTGCTGATCATCAAAACGGCCTGGGGCGGAAAGTCACTTTACCATGATTTCCGCCCCCCGAGCGCGGGAGTTTATCCGCGCACGCCGAAGGACATCGAAAAGGACCGCTATCACGAGGCGGATTCCGGGCGCTACTACCGGTCCATGATCGAGCATGTGAAGAAGGTGCTGGCGGATCCGAAACAGGTGTGCCCGGCGTACGATACCAAACAAGGATGGGAGATTGCCGGCTTTGTCTGGCTGCAAGGCTGGAACGACATGGTGGACCGCGACGTCTATCCCGGGCTGCCCAACGGCAGCAAAGAGAACCGCTTTGCAAAATACAGCGCTCTGATGGCGAGTTTCATCCGCGACGTGCGCAAGGATTTGAATGCACCGCGTATGCCTTTCGTGATCGGGGTGATGGGCGTGGACGGCAACCAGGCAAAGGAGGACATCCGGCAGTTTCGGGAGGCGATGGCGGCCCCGGCGCAGATGCCGGAGTTCACCGGCAATGTGGCGGCGGTGAGGACGGCAGATTTCTGGGACGAAAAACTCGGCGCCATCCAGGCGAAACGCGAAAAGGTGCGGCAGATGGCGTATCTGCTGCGAGTGAAGGACAAGAACGCGCCGAACAAGGATGGCGCGATGAGCGAAGCACAGCAGCGCGAGTATCTGGTGAAATACGAGGCGGACCTCATCAGCCCGGCGGAGGCGGAACTGCTCAAGCGCGGCGCGTCGAATGCGGGCTATCATTACCTCGGCTGCGCGAAGACCTTTGCACGGATGGGGAAGGCATTTGCGGAAGCGACACTCCAGATGCAGCCCACCAGCGCACGTTGAAAACCCGACCCGCGAGGAGTCTCCCCCTTTCCATGAAAATTCATTTCCCATTTCTCACCTTGGCGTTGCTGGCGTCGCCGGTGCTTCTTTACGCTGCGGAAATCAAGGAAGCCGAGCTGGCCGGTTACCTTTTTGGGCCGGCAGAGAAGGTGCCAGAGGAGTTCAATGGTGGTTTTTCTCTCTACGCCGCCGCATGGCCCTTGGTGGGCGTGTATCCGGGACACAAATTCCAAACCGGTCTGTGCGGCACATGGATGCACCCTCAGTGGGAATCGGGACAGAAGCCAAAGGAGCAATGCTACACGGACATCGAGGGTGGCCTCGGCTGGTGGCGTGAGACGCATTTTCCCACCACCACGCCCAAGTTCATCATGGGCGGGGTCGCGCCGAACTTCTCGTGGATCGCGAACGGCCCTGGCTACGGTGCGGGCACCTGGGACAAACCGCGCGGGCAATACGGCATCGCGCAGCTCAGCCCGTGGCTGCTTTTTCCCCTCGACGGTCTGAATTTGAGACAGGGCGTAAGCGGCGAACTTTTTGGCTACGGCTACCTCCCGCTGCCGCTGACGAATCCCAAACCGACCACCGAAGGCCACAACGTGCCCACGGGCAACCAGTGCTGGACCTTGTTTTTGAGTACCGCGAAATTCAAAGGTCCCGTCGCGTTCTTCACGCCGCACTTTTGGTCGCACGCTACGGTCGAGCATCCGGAGTGGGCCGGCCTGATGCTGGACTCCCGTCCTGCTGGACCAAACAAGGCCATTCAGATGGAAACGCAGTATGTGCCCGCCATTCTGAGCACGACCGCAGACGGCAAATCGTATGCGCGCATTGCGCCAACGTCCTTTCCCGTCGACGCCGAGGGTCACTCGATGGTGCTGCATCGCATTACGGCCTACAAAAAGGCGGCGCTGTGGGATGATGTCCAGCGCTGGTTCGATGGCGGCGCCCCCGCCGATGGGCGCATCAAGGACGAGGCCTCGGTCGTGCAGACGTTCAAACCGGGCGGTGGCTCAAATTGGAGCATCGCTCTTCCCGGGACCAAGCGGGAACAGAAAGTGGCGCTGGCGTGGGGCAGCTTCGCCACCTCGTTCACTCCGGATCCGACCACCTTTGCCTACCGGTGGAATGGTCCACTTACCCACATCCAGGGATCGCTCGTCACGCTGCCAGAATACTACCAACTCGACAGCGAAGGTAAGAAGCCGCAGTGGAAAGTGATTTCAGCGGAGGAGGTGCCGGCCAATCTCGGCCTGACGCAGCACCGGTTTGAAACGCCGGCGGAAAAGCCACGAGAGCCGCGGGTCACGCCCGATGAAGCCGGAAGTGTCTGGAAGAAGCCGGGGCCGGCCGCAGGTCCGTTCCAAGCTCACCTCGGCGATGGCACGGTGGTGACGTATTACTGGTATCGCTTCGCCGACCAACCCGCGATGCTCGAGGCGGACCTCACGAAGGAGGAGCGCGAAATCGTCCAGCAGCGTGTGGAAAAATTGCATCGCGCGTGGACCAGGGATCGCACCTATTTCGCGCTGCCCACCATCGGCAAGCTCGCAGAGATTGATCCCGCGCTCATCCTGACCCCGCCCCAAGGCATGGAGGTGGGTTATGTTCCCATCGCCACGAGGCAGGAGTTGGAATCCGCTCGCTAACAGGCTCTAAAGAGATGCCCCTTTTGCTTCCGAGGGGTTGAGCGTGCGCAAGAGCGTCGCTTCGAACGTCGAACCACGACCCACCTCGCTCTCCACTTTGATCGTGCCGCCCAAAATGGTGACCAACTGGCGGACGATCGAGAGTCCCAATCCGGTGCCTTCCTGCTGTTCGCTGCCCGGGACGCGATGGAACTCTTCAAATATTTTCGAGCGATGTTCCGCCGGAATTCCCACCCCGGTATCCGACACGCGGAGCAGCCAACGGTCGGCCTCTCCCGGCAAAAAGCGCAGTGTGACGACGCCTCCCGGAGGCGTGTATTTGATGGCGTTCTGGACGAGGTTCGTGATGATGCGCTGGAGTTTCGTCTCGTCGGTAAAGATCGATTCGATTCCCTGCGGAGCCGGACAGTGGAACGAGATGCGTTTGGCTTCGGCCAGCTTGGAAAACAGTTGTTTCTGTTCTTCCGCAAACGTGCCGAGATCCACCTGGGAAGGCGCGAGCGGATCACGGCCCGAAAGGAACGGAGCGACATCCAGGAGTTGATTCACCAGTCCAGTCATTTGCGTCAGACTGCGCTTGAGCCGGTCATGCAGAGTCGCCTGCCACGCGGGATCTTCCTCCCCGACCAGGCAATCGCAGTGGAGATTCGCAGCGTTCAGAAGATTTCGCATTTCGTGCGAGATGACCCGGAGCATGCGCAGACGTGCCGCGTCGACCGCTTCGAGCTCGGCCCGGACCGTTTGGTTCTGGGACGCGAGGATCTTTTTGTCTTCTTCAATCTGCGCCTGTTGCTGCTCGGAAAATTGACTGGCGGAAAAGAGCAGAGCGTCATCGAAGAACCGCGCGATCTTCCGACGGGCTTCGCGCGCGATGTGATCCGCTCCCTGCGGAAAATTCTCCCCGACAAAATGATCGGTTTCGTTGATGAGAATGCTGCGAATGAGAAGGAGTTCGCGGAGGACTTCTTGCAGGCGAAAGCGTTGCTCCCATCGGCTCCGCCCATGAATGCGAGCATGCACTTCGGCTTGCGGCGTTTCCTCATGACGCAAGTAGTCGAGGAGGTCCTCGAACATATCGGGCAGATGATCCAGGAGCTCGGACGCAGGAGTATTCTCGGCTGTCGCTTGTTCGGGTGAACTCCACAACTCACGCAGCCAGGTCTTGGTAATTGCCTGACGCCGGTGGCTCAAGTGATCGATGATCGCAGAAGGCAGCATGTCTGTACTTAGTCGGATTCGATCCGACGCTGGCCGCCGAGTGGGTGGAATTTGAGACAACCGCTCCCAACTACCCCTTCGCCCCGGTCTTCCGCTTCGCGGAGGCAAGCAAGGCGTTCCACTGCGCGGCGCTCTTCGGACCGCCGCTGCTGGCCAGCAGCTTGCCGTGCGAATCCGTGACCACCACGAAGGGCAGCGTGTCTCCGAATTTCTGCTTACCATAGCGCTGCATGAACACGGCCTCGGTACGCGGATTATCGATGTTCAAATCGGCCATCACATAATCCGCCGCCGTGACGTTGATCCTGCCTTCCTTGATCATCGCGCGAGTGGCATTGCAGATGCCACACGTCGAGCGTCCGAGCAGGATGAAGGCGAGCTTCTGCTGGTTCGATGCCGCCACCAGGGTCTTGTTGAAATCGGTCATCGGCACCGGCGCCGCCGCCAGCGCACCGGCGGTGAGCATTCCAAGAAGCACGGCAAGAAGGGAGAACGTTTTCATGCGTTGAAGTGGAAAGTAGCTGAGCTCATTCGACATTCTATTTTTGCTCGCTCGGCGGCCGTAGGAAGGTCAACGAATCTCCCACTTGCTTCGACTCGTAGAGCGGCTTCTCGACCGGCACCTCGTAGGTGCGGTTCTGCGACTCCACACGCACCTTGAGGAGATACTCTCCATCCGTCTCCTTCGTCCCTTCGATATGGCCGCCGTTGAAACTGATCTGCCGCTCTTTCTGCGGCGTGAAATGTTTCTCGAGCACCGTCCCGGTGAGCTTGTTGCCCGTGACCGGTTTCGCCATGTCCCTGACGCCGTAAATGATAAACGCCAGCACGACCAACCCCACGACGATCGCGATCAACGCATCGCGACGGCCGGTGCTGGGAACGACGAATGGGTCAGGTTTCGACGGCATGCGTAAAGAATCAGTTCACTTCACCGCGGGAGCTTCCAGCTTCATCGCGCCCTGGGCTCTTTGCACCTCGAAAGTCTCCTCGGTCATCGGGATGTTTTCCTCGACGCGCATGCGGCGTTCCCACACATAGCGGCGCAGGACCACCTTGACCGTCGCGGTCAGCGGCACGGCGAGAATGGCACCGAGCAAACCGCCGAGGAGCAGGCCCCAGACGAAGACGGAGACGATGACCGTCATGGGATGCAGACCGACGCTTTCGCCGACGATCCGCGGGGTCACGAAGAGACCGTCGACCTGTTGCACGAGGAAGAAAGATGGCGCTGATCACGAGCGGGAAGAGCCACCACGGTTCACCCGGGATCCATGTGCCGGTGCCGCCCTGGGCCAGGGCGAGCAAGACGGCCAGCACCCAGCAGAGCGAGATGCCGATGTACGGGATGATACCCAGGAAGCAGAGCATCAGGCCGATCAAGATGCCGAAGGAATGGCCGAAGATGACGAGCAGGATGCCGGTAACGGTGCCGTTGATCATGCTCACGAGCAGTTGCCCGCGGAAGAAGGCGATGAGATAGCCGTTGATCTCCTCCAGTGTGGACACGACCTCGTCCTTGAAGACTGAGGCGCGCAGCGGCAGGTAATCGCCCCACGACTCGGCGATGTTGTTCGATTCGATGAGGAAATAGTAGAGGTAGATCGGCACGATCACGATCCAGAGCAGGACGCTGAGCACGCCGAGGAAGCCACCGAGGCTCTTGGTAAAGAACTTCCAGGAATTCTGGAAGAGACTGGGCAGCAGGGACCGGCCCCAATCGCCTTGGAGAAAGCTCTGCACATCGATAGTGGAACTGAAAGGAGTCGCGGGCGTCGTCGCGGACGGATTGTCCGATGGCGCTGCCGGCGGGGCGGGCTCGGTGGCTTTCTCGCCAGGAGGCGCGGTCTTCTCCGTCTTCTCGGATTTCCCCGTTTTCTCGGTCTTATCGGGTTTCTCCGCCTTTTCGGGCGTCTCGGCGGGGGCCGGCGGCGTGGCGACTGCGCCGAGGGGATTATCGATCTTCTTCGGGATCTGCGGAATATGAATGTTCCACTTCACCTCGAGGGAGTGCGCCCAGTCGTTGTAATCCTCGATGATGTGGCTGAGGCGCTCACGGGAGGCAGGCGCCCGCTCGACGAGGGCGGCGGTTTGCGACCACACCGCCGGGATGAGCCAGATGAGAGTGCCGGTGAGCGCAATGATGGCGATGGCGAACACGGCAAGCACGGCGCGTTTCCGCGAGGTGCCCCAGGAGACGATCTTCGCCACGACCGGCTCGAGCAAATAAGCCAGCACCGCGGCGACGGCGAAGGGCACCAGGATTGGTTGCAGAAAACCCATGACAGTGGAAAACACCCAGATGAGCCCGATAGCCACGGCCCCAATGGCCACGACCGACAGAGTCGTCAAGGCGGCCCAAATCGATTTTTTCTGCCAAGGCGTGGGGTATTCCGAAGAATTCATCCGGCGACAGCTTCGAGAGGGAGTCCGCCGGATTCAAGAACGGAGTGTTAAATCGGCCACAAACCAGAAAAACGGTGCAAGATCGTATCCTGGGCGACAGCGGCCACGACCGGCGCAAACCCAAATGCGATGCCGAGGCTGGGAATGATTGGAAAACCGAGGCGGTTTTTGCTCACCGACAACACCAAAGCAGCAGCGGCCTTCAACACAGGGCGGTTTAATGCAATTTCCTCGGCGCGGTGTCGATTCTTTAAAATTTTGTGTCCAAATTGTCCGACGCCAAACCTTCTGGCTCCAAACAATGGACGCCCAGCTCCCCGACTCCACCGCTGACACCGAGGCTTACCTCCGGTTGTTGACCCAGCATGACCGCTGGCTGGCGACCTATGTCTATAGCCTGGTGGCCAGCACGACCGATGCGCAGGACATCCTGCAGGAGGTGAAGGTGACGATGTGGAAGCATTTCGCCAGTTTTGAAGCGGGGTCGAATTTCCGCGCCTGGGCGCGCAAGATCGCCACGAACCAGATTTTGAATTATCGGCGGGCAGCGCAGCGTCATCCGAAGGCGGAGCTCGAGGAGCAATTCATCGAGGCCGTGGCGGCGGAGATCGACCGGCGTGCCGATGTGCTCGACCGCAAGGCGGACGCCCTGCGGATTTGCCTGCGCAAGCTGCCCGAGGCGCACCGCAAGATCGTGGTCTGGCGTTATTACGAAGATTGCGGCGTGGAGGAGATCGCGACGAAGAGTTCGCGCTCAGTGGAAGCCGTTTACCGCCTGCTCAGCCGCATCCGCAGCGTGCTCAACGATTGCGTGAGCCGCCAGCTCGCTCAGGTCTCATCGACATGAAGACACCACCGCCAGACGATCGCATCGACCGGGCCATCGAGGGGCTGCTGTCTCCCGAGGAGCTGGACCAATTCAAGGCGGACGTGATCCGCGACGCGGACTTGCGCGCGGCTTATGTCGATCGCTTGTGGCTGCATTCGTCGCTGCGAGCGGAGCGGGAGACGTTGATGGAAGTGCTGCAGGAGGCGCCGGCGGAAGAGAAGATCGTGCGACGCTGGCCGGTGGCGGTGTGGGCGGCAGCGGCGGCGGCATGCGTGACGCTGGCGGCGAGCGTGTGGACGTTTGGCAAAGGGACGATTCATCACCGCCCGGTGGCCACGCTGATCCAGGCGGAGAATTGCAAATGGGCCGGCTCGGAATTGCCCACGGCGGTGAATTCCAGGCTCGGCACGGGCACGCTCGCGCTGCTCGAGGGCATCGCCACGCTGAAGTTCAACAGCGGCGCGACGGTGATGATCGAGGCGCCGACCAAGCTGCAGATTCGCGACGCGATGCATTGCCGATTGATCGAAGGCACGGTGACGGCCGAAGTGCCGAAGCCGGCGCATGGGTTCACCATCGATACCGCGGATTTGAAGGTGAAGGATCTCGGCACACGGTTTGGCCTCACCACGGGGACGATGGGCAATTCCCAAGTGCGTGTTTTTCAGGGCGAAGTGGAAGTAGGCCACGCGCACGACGGCAAGGTGCAACTCCTCACGGAAGGCAAGGGCATGAGCGTCGCCGGCAATACCGCAGTCGGGCAGGAGCCGGCGCGCGGCCAGCAGGTGCAGGAGGCGGATGGCTGGACGAGCATTCCGACTTCCTTCGGACACGGTCGCGATGGCTTTGCGCGCCGCGGCGACAATGGCGGGCCTTTCGGCATGCAACCTGTGCTGATGGTGAAGCACACGGAGCTCGAAGCCAGCCACCGGAACGAGCGCCGGGCCGTGGTGACATTTGATGTTTCGCAAATCCCAACCGCCCGCGCCGGCGAAGCGCAGCTCGTGCTCGATCCGGTGCCAAGTGGCTTCGGCTTCTCGGCGCTCGTGCCGGATTCGCGGTTCGCCATCTACGGTATCACCGACGAATCGCTCGACGCCTGGAACGAAAAGGAAATGCGTTGGGCGTCCATGCCGGGCTGCACGGATGATGGTCCGAATCCGAATCAGACGCAGCGGCTCGCGGAATTCTGGATTCCCCGCGGTGGCACCGGTGGTGCCATCACCATCCGCGGAGATGCCATCGCGGATTTCATCCGTCACGATACCAACGGGCTGGTGAGTTTCGTCATCGTCCGCGAAACCGGCGAGAGCGACCCGAGCGGTCTGGTGCATGGGTTTGCCTCGAAGGAACACCCTACCGCGCGGCCCCCAACGCTGCGTATCAAGCTTTCCCCGCAATGAAAAAGGCAGAACACCCAATGTCCCGGATGAAATACCCAACATCCAACACCCAACATCCAACATCCAATGGAAGAGACGCTACCGCGTGTGCGCTTGCGTCATTGAATGTTGGGCGTTGGATGTTGGGTGTTGGATGTTCTGCCTTTCTTCTTCTCTCCGCCACCGCCGCCTTCGCTGCGGACGACGACGCCCAACGCGAAGCGAACAAATTCTTCGAATCCGAAGTGCGGCCGTTGCTGGTGAAGCGTTGCTTCGAGTGCCACGGCGAGAAAAAGCAGAAGGGGGGGCTACGCGCGGATAGCATCGGCGCGCTCAAAACCGGGGGCGACAACGGTCCCGCGCTCGTGCCCGGCGATCCGGAAAAATCGCCGATGATCCAGGGCGTCCGTTATGCGGACAAAGATTTCCAAATGCCGCCGAAGCAGAAGCTGCCGGATGCGGAAATCGCTACCCTGGAGAAGTGGATCAAGATGGGCGCGCCGTGGCCGCAGACCGAGGCGGACAAGGGCAAGATCGTCGAGGGCGGGTTCACCGAGGAGCAGCGGAATTGGTGGAGTTTCCGGCCACTGGCCAAGGTTTCACCGCCGGAGATCGCGAGCGCCTGGGTGCGCAATGACATCGACCGTTTCGTCGCCAAAAAGCAGGCGGAGATGCATCTCGATCCCGCGCCGGAAGCCGACCGTCGCGAGCTGGTGCGCCGGGTGTATTTCGACCTGCACGGCCTGCCGCCCACGCCTGCGCAAGTCGAGGCCTTCGTAAACGACAAGTCGCCCGATGCTTACGAAAAGCTGGTCGACGAATTGCTGGCCAGCCCGCAGTACGGCGAGCGCTGGGCGCAGCATTGGCTTGATCTTGTGCGCTATGCGGAGAGCGATGGTTACAATGCGGATGAATATCGTCCCGCGGTGTGGCCATATCGCGACTGGGTCATCAAGAGCCTGAACAACGACATGCCGTACAACGAGTTCGTCCGCGACCAGATCGCCGGGGACGAAATCGCGCCGAACGATCCGAACGTCCTCATCGCCACGGAGTATTTGCGCAACCCGATTTACGAGTGGAATCAGCGCGACGTGCGTGGGCAGTGGGAGATCATTCTCAACGACATCACCGACACCAGCGGCGAGCTTTTCCTCGGCCTCAGCTTCGGCTGCGCGCGCTGCCACAATCACAAGTTCGATCCCATTCTGCAGAAGGATTACTATCGGCTGAAGGCCTTCTTCGCCCCGGTGCATTGGCGCGATGACCTGAAACTGGCCACGCCGGAACAGAAGGCGAAGTACGACGAGCAGGAGGCGAAGTGGGAAGCGGCAACGGCGGAGATCCGCGCGCAGATGGATGCGCTGACCAAACCGCTCGTAGACAAAAAAGTGGAGCACGCGGTGGATAAATTCACCGACGACCTGCAAACGATCATCCGCAAACCAAGCGGTGAACGTGACGCCCTGGAGACGCAGCTCGCCGGCCTCTGCCAGCGGCAAATGACGAAGGAGGAAAAGACCTTCGACCCGATGAAGAGCATCAAGAGCGAAGAGTCGAAGGCCAAATACAAGGAGCTCGAAACGGAGCTAAAGAAGTTCGATTCCCTCAAGCCCACGCCGTTGATGGATGCCTTTGTCGCCACGGATGCGAGCGCGAAGGCGCCGCCAACGTTCATGAAATCGCGCAAGGGCGAACAGGAAGTCGCGCCCGGCTTCCTCACCCTGCTCGCGCCGGGCGATCCGGACATCCAGCCGATCGGCAATTCCACCGGCCGCCGCACGGCGCTGGCGAATTGGATCACGCGTCCCGACAACCAGCTCTCCACGCGGGTGATCGTGAATCGCGTGTGGCAATATCACTTCGGCCGCGGGATCGTGGCCACGGCGAGCGATTTCGGGAAGCTGGGCGAGAAGCCGGTATTCCCCGAGTTGCTCGACTGGCTGGCCGAGCGCTTCGTCGCGGAAGGCTGGAGCCTGAAGAAACTGCATCGCGAGATCCTGCTCTCGGCAACGTATCGGCAAACGGCGCGACGCCAGGCGACGGAAGTCGCGGCGAAGCTCGACCCGACGAATCATCTGCTCTGGCGTTTCAATCCGCAGCGGCTCGACGCCGAGGAAGTGCGCGACTCGATGCTCGAAGCGAGTGGCGAGCTCGACTTCAAGGCGGGTGGCCCGGCGGAAGACGGCAACTCCATGCGCCGCTCGATCTACACGATGAAAAAGCGCAACAACCAGAACGAGTTGTTGCGCAGCCTCGACGCGCCCGCCGGTTTCTCCAGCACCGCGGAGCGGCAGAGCACAACCACGCCCACGCAGGCGCTGCTGTTGATCAACGGCGACTGGCCCATCCAGCGCGCCCGCAAGCTGGCCGGCCGGGTGGAGAAGCTCGACGACGCCTGGACTTACACGCTGGGCCGGCTGCCCACCGCGCAGGAGCGCGAGCAGGCCGAAGCGTTCATCAAACAACGCACCGGCGGCGCCAGCGCGCATTCGACGTCGGGCGCCGACGCAGCGGAAAATGCCGGTGAATTCAAGGAAAACACGCCGCAGGAGCGTCTGCTCGTGCAAACGCCGGAGAAGGAAGGCGACGAGTTCACCGTCGAATCAATCTTCACCCTCAACAGCATCGATACCGCGGCCGCCGTACGCACCATCGCCTCGCGTTGGACGGGCGGTAAGGACAGCCTCGAATCCTTCGGCTGGAGCCTCGGTGTCACCGGCGAGAAATCCCGCTTCAAGCCGCGTAATCTCATTATCCAGCTTGTCGGCGAGGACGACAACACGAACATCGCGTATGAGGTCATTCCTTCGAATGTCCGCATCGAACTCGGTCATCGGTACCATGCTTCGGCCACGGTTTCGTGCATCGATCACAACGTGATTTTCCGCGTGCAGGATCTCACCCAGCCGGATGCACAGCCGCAGACAGTCACTGTCCCCTGCTCCGTCCGCGCCAAGCTCAGCGGCGGCGCTTCGTCGCTCGTCTTCGGCGGCTTGAACAAACGCGCACCGCAACACCAGTGGGATGGCCGCATCGAAGCGGTGCGCATCGCCACGGGGAAACTGCCCGAGCAGGAGCTGACTTCCGCCGATCCGTCGAAATGGAAATCCGCACTCGTGAATTGGACTGCTGCGCTGGGACCGAGCACCCAGTTCGCCTGGTCCGGCAGCGACGCCAAGGCGACGGAAGCCAGCGATCCCTATCGTCAGGCGCTGAATGATCTCTGCCAGGTCCTGCTCAATACCAACGAATTTTTCTACCTCCACTAACGCCATGTCCTGCCACCACTACGATCACCCCCATTCCCGGCGCGAATTTCTGCGCCGTGCCGGTTGCGGCTTCGGCGCCGTGGCCCTCGCCGCGCTCATGCGCGACAACGTCCTCGCCACGGAAGAAGGAGCGCCCAAGCCCACAGCGCCCTCCAAATTTCCCGACCACGTGGCGCGCGCCAAAAACGTCATCTTCCTTTTCATGGAAGGTGGCCCGAGCCATCTCGATACCTTTGATCGCAAACCGCTGCTCAACGAACTCGCCGGCCAGGGATTGCCCGCGAGCTTCAAGGCGCCGATCACCGCCATGGGCGAAAGCAAGTCGCCCCTGCTGGCGTGCAAGCGCACCTGGAAGCAGCACGGCCAGAGCGGGCTGTGGATTTCCGATTGGTTCAACCGGGTCGCCGAGCACGCCGATGATCTCGCGATCGTCCATTCGTGCGCCTCGGATGGCATCAACCACGCTGGTGGCGTGTGTTCGATGAACACGGGTTCGGTCTTCGGCGGACGCCCCTCGCTCGGCGCGTGGGTGTCCTACGGCCTCGGCTCGGAGAACCAGAATCTGCCCGGCTTCGTAGTCATCAAGGATAGCGAAGGCACGGTGGTCAACGGCGTGCGCAACTGGGGCAGCGGCTTCATGCCGGCGGTGTATCAGGGCGTGGAGTTCAACGTCGAAGGCGCGCCGATCAAACACCTGGAAAATCCCAAGGGCGTGACCAACGCGCGGCAGCGCGAGAAGCTCGACCTGCTGGCGGAATTCAACCGCGAATATGGCGCGACCCGCACGGACAACACGGAGCTCGAGGCGCGCATCCGCGGCTACGAACTCGCCTATCGCATGCAGGCCGAAGCGCCCGCGGTCGTCGATCTCAGCAAGGAAACCGAAGCCACCAAACAACTTTACGGCATGGATCACGAGGAGACCGCCGTCTTCGGTCGCAACTGTCTCCTCGCCCGCCGCCTGGTGGAAAACGGCGTGCGCTTCGTGCAACTCTACAGCGGCGCGGGCAGCAAATGGGACAGCCACAAAAACATCGAGCCGCTGCATTCGAAACTCTGCCGCTCGGTCGATCAGCCGATCGCCGGCCTGCTTTCCGATCTCAAGATGCGCGGGTTGCTCGACGAGACGCTGGTCATTTGGGGCGGCGAATTTGGCCGCACACCGATGAGCGAGCAGGGCGACGGTCGCGATCACAATCCCACCGGTTTCACCATGTGGATGGCCGGCGGCGGCGTGAAAGGTGGCCAGATCTTCGGCGCCACCGACGATCTCGGCCTCTACGCCGTGGAGGATCGCCTGCACGTCCACGACATCCACGCCACGATCCTCAATCTCCTCGGCATCGATCACACCAAGCTCATCTACTCGCACAAAGGCCGGCCCGAGCGCATCGACCAGAACGAGGGGCACGCGTATAAGAAGATCGTGAGCTGAGGGTGGGAGCTGTGTAGTAATCAGTAATCAGTAATCAGTGTAAGCAGCCGCAGATACTGATCACTGATTACTAATTACTGATTACTGATTGCTGCCTCTGCCCACTACTTCACCCCCATGAAATCCCTCCTGCTCCTCCCTCTCGCACTCGCGTTGACTCTCGCGGCTTCGGCCGCAGATTGGACCATTTCGACCTTTGCCGGCTCTGGCGTTCAAGGCTTCAGCGGTGACGGCGGATTGGCAACTCAAGCGACGCTCAACAACCCTTTCGGCCTCGTCCGCGGACCGGATGGCGCGATTTGGTTTTGCGAATACGGCGGCCAGCGCCTCCGCCGGGTCACGCCGGACGGGAAGATTCACACCGCCGCGGGCATCGGGCAAAAGGGTTACAGCGGCGATGGCGGTCCCGCCTTGGAGGCGACCTTCAATCTGCCGCACGAGATTCGCTTCGACAGAGCGGGCAACTACTACATCGCCGACATGGCGAATCACGCCATCCGTCGCGTCGACGCGAAGACGAAGATCATCACTACCTTCGCCGGTACTGGAAAGCCCGGCTACAGCGGCGACGGCGGTCCAGCCGCGCAAGCGCAACTCAAGCAACCGCACAGCATTCAATTCGGCCCGGATGGCTCGCTCTATATCTGCGACGTCGGCAACAACTGCATCCGCAAGGTGGACATGACCACCGGCACCATCTCGACCTTTGCCGGCACCGGCAAAGCGGGAGATACGCCGGATGGCTCGCCCATCGAAGGCACGCCGCTCAAAGGCCCGCGCTCGATGGATTTCGACAAGGAGGGCAACCTGTGGCTCGTCACGCGGGAGGGCAACCAGGTGCTGAAGTTCGACGCGAAGACCGGCATCATTTCGATCGCCGCCGGCACGGGCAAAAAGGGCTTCACCGGCAATGGCGGTCCAGCGCTCGAGGCGACTCTTTCCGGACCAAAGGGCATCGCCGTCGATGCCCAAGGGAATGTGTGGCTGGCCGATACCGAGAGCCACAGCATTCGCGAGATCAACGCCAAGACCGGCGCGATCGAACTGGTCGCCGGCGATGGCCAGCGAGGCGACGGCCCGGATGGCAAGCCGCTGCATTGTGAGATGGACCGCCCGCACGGCATTTTCATCGACGCGGATGGTTCGGTTTACATCGGCGACAGCGAATCGAATCGGGTGCGGGTGCTGCGAAGGAAATAGTTAATGGTTGAGAGTTGATAGTTGATAGTCGGTTTTCGACTATCGGGTCACCAGCGAGGGGCCGGAGCGTCGGGGCTAGATTTTCGTGGATGCGGATGGGACGGTGTATATCGAGGATAGCGAGTCGAATCGCGTGCGAGTATCGAGGAGGAGATAGAGGTGCAGGCGAATCTGAAAGAGCGTGCCTGAAACGCTTGCGTTTTGGAGTGCGGCGCTGCTGCGTAGCTTTTAAATAATCGCGCTCTTCGCTGGCCAACGAGCGCACCTCTCAGGATAACATCGCGAAGGAGCCGCATCGCTCCGCGATATTCCAAAGCGGCGCAGCAGCGCCGCACTCCAAAACGCAAGCGCTGCACCTCGCAACACGCAATGCATGTGCGGTCTCTATTTCGCAGTGCTGACTCGCTGGCTGGCGATGGCCTGCACGACGACGATCCCAATGAATACGGCCATGGCGGCCAGCGAGAAGAGCAGGTAGCCGCCATAGGTCGCGCGGTAGCGATAGATATCCAGCGTGTGGACGATGCACACGCCGAAGGCATTTCCGGCCGGCGCGAGGAAGAGAAACAGCACCGCCCAACCGGCGATGCGCAACTTGTGCAGCCGCGACCACAGCACCGTCAAAATCAGGCTGCCGAGGAAGAGCAATTCCAGCGGCAACGCCACCGCCGCCACCTTATCGCGGAACTTCCGCATGAGCGGATATTTCGCCATCAATCCGGTCTGCGCGGCCTGCAAATCGATCTGCCGGCCGTACTCGACGTACATCTCTTCCACATCGCTCGTCAGCCGCGCCAGACCTTTCCCATTCCAGACCGTGGCGGTGTCGTGATAGGCCTTCGACAGATTCACCTGGTCATCGAAAAAGGTCTTCGACTCCGGCTGCACGAAGTGCATGAACTGGCGTAGGATCTTCTGCGTGTAAGCCAGTGGAGCGTGGAGGACCGCGCTGAAATACTCGTTCAAACAAAACTTCCGAAATTTTCCCCGCGCATCGCCGGCATAAACGGTGATCGCTTTCGACAGCGTGTCGCTGTGCATGAGGTAATCCGCATTGAAGCCGAGTTTCTCGTAAACCTTGTGCTGATTCTTCGCGTTATGGATTTCGCTATCCAGCACGCCGACGAAATCGCGCAGCCGCGTTTTCCCGGGGTCGGAATCCGGCATCGCCGCCAGTTTGGCATTCAGATCGTGCTCGACGAATTCCGCATGGACACAAAGCAACGCGTCGGGCAGGAGCGTGACCGATGCCCCATCGCGAATGACAAAGAAACGCGCGGGCAGCGAGAAAATCGCCAATGCCGCAACGACTCCGAGAATGGGCGTCCACAGCCGCACCCGCAGGGGAAGTGCGCGACCGAAGAAGCCAATCGCCACCGGCAGCGAGGTCGTGATCGTGGCGAAATACCAACTCGGCTTCAGCACGAGGCAGCCATAGGCCAGCGCGATTGCCGCGATGCCGAGCAGCATCGCCGGATTACTGCGCGGTGTCTGCCAGCGGTATTTGCAATAGCCCATGACACAGGCCAGCTGCGCATAAACAAACAGCGGCAGCACCGACTCTGGCCGCAACGACATCGCAAAGAAGATGGTCTGCTGATTGACCAACGCCACATAGATCGGCCACACACCGAGAAGCAACAGAACGAAGCGGACCCAGCGATTGAACGGCAGCAGCGAAACCCAGCAGCGCCAGGTGATGGCCATGAAGATGCCCGAGCAGAGACCCAGGAATTTTTGCCAGGCGGCGATCCCGGTGAAGGTGCCGGTCGTCTTTAAAAACATCGCCAGCATCGTCGGGTAAAGCCAGTCGCGGCCGTCGGTCTGCTGGAAGCCCTGGCCGCTGAGCCAGGTCAGGGCCGGGTTCAGGTAGCCCCAGGTATCGGGGTCGGCCAGCGGCACTCGCGGCCATACCCGCCAGGCTTTCCAGGCAAGCGCGAGGACCACACACAACACCAGCAATTCGATCGCCATCAGCACGCTGGCCATGACACGCGAGGGCTCCGGCGGTTTCTCGGTGGGCGCGATATCGGGGCTGGTCATCGGTTTTCCTATGATTCCTATACCTCCTATCCCTCCCATTCCTCCGATCCGCGGTTTGGCAGATAGGAGGCATAGGAAGAATAGGAGTAATAGGGCGCGCTAAATCCCCGCGAGGATCGCGTTCAGCGTGGCGCTGGGGCGCATCGCGGCGGAGGTCTTGGCCTCGTCGGGCTTGTAATAGCCGCCGATGTCCGCCGGCTTGCCTTGGACGGCGATCAATTCGCTGACGATTTTCGATTCGTTGGCAGCGAGCTTTTCCGCGACCGGCGCGAAGAGGCGCTGCAGGTCGGCATCCTTGGTCTGCGCGGCGAGGGCCTGCGCCCAGTAGAGTGCGAGATAGAAATGGCTACCGCGGTTGTCGATGCCGGCGCCGACTTTGCGCGCGGGCGACTTGTCGTTCTCGAGGAACTTGCCGTTGGCCTCGTCGAGGGTGTCGGCCAGGACTTTCGCTTTCGCGATTTGGAAGGTCTCGCTCAGGTGTTCGAAGGACGCGGCCAGGGCAAAGAATTCGCCGAGCGAATCCCAGCGCAGGAAATTTTCCTCGGTGAATTGTTGCACGTGCTTCGGCGCGGAACCGCCGGCGCCGGTTTCGAAAAGGCCGCCGCCATTCATGAGCGGAACGATGGAGAGCATCTTCGCGCTGGTCCCGACTTCGAGGATCGGGAAGAGATCGGTGAGATAATCGCGGAGCACGTTGCCGGTGACGGAGATGGTGTCCTGGCCGTCCTTGAGGCGCTCGAGAGTGAACTCGCAGGCCGCGGCGGGCGCGAGAATGCGGATGTCGAGGCCGCCGGTGTCATGATGTTTGAGATAGGTATTCACCTTGGCGATGATCTGCGCATCGTGCGCGCGCTTCTCATCGAGCCAGAAGACGGCGGGCGTGTGCGCGGCGCGGGCGCGATGCACGGCGAGCTTCACCCAGTCGCGGACGGGTGCGTCCTTGGTCTGGCAGGCGCGCCAGATGTCGCCCGGCTCGACGGCGTGCTCGAGGAGCACAGCACCGCTGGCGTCAGTCACCCGCACCGTGCCGGCCGCGGGGATTTCGAAGGTCTTGTTGTGCGAGCCGTACTCTTCCGCAGCCTGGGCCATGAGGCCGACGTTCGGCACGGTACCCATGGTGCGCGGATCGAAGGCGCCGTGCTTTTTGCAAAACTCGATCACCGCCTCGTAGACGCCCGCATACGAGCTGTCGGGAATGACGGCGAGCGCGTCCTGCCGCTCACCCTTCGCATTCCACATCTTGCCGGAATCGCGGATCATCGCCGGCATCGACGCGTCGACGATCACATCGCTCGGGACGTGCAGGTTGGTGATGCCTTTGTCGGAGTTGACCATGGCGATGGCCGGGCCGTTCGCGTAGACGGCCTGGATGTCTGCCTCGATAGCGGCTTTTTTGTCCGCAGGGAGATTCTGGATCTTGGCCACGAGATCGCCGAAGCCGTTGTTGAAATCGACGCCGAGTTCCTTGAGCACGGCACTGTGTTTGGTGATGAGGTCCTTGAAGAAGGTCTTCACCACGTGGCCGAAGATGATCGGGTCAGAAACCTTCATCATCGTGGCCTTGAGGTGCACGGAGAAGAGCACGCCGGTTTTTTTGGCTTCGGCGATTTGCGTTTCGAGGAACGCAACGAGCGCTTTCTTGCGCAGGACCGTGGCGTCGAGGATTTCGCCGGCTTTGAGCGGCGTCTTTTCCTTGAGCACGGTGGCCTGGCCATCGGCGCCGACGAACTCGATCTTCACCTCCGTCGCCGCGCTGACAGTGAGGGATTTTTCGTTGGAGAAGAAATCGTCGCGGCCCATGGTGCCGACGCGGGTCTGCGAATCGGCCGACCAGGCGCCCATCGAATGCGGATGCTTGCGCGCGTAATCCTTCACCGCCTTCGGCGCGCGGCGATCCGAATTGCCTTCGCGCAGCACCGGATTCACCGCGCTGCCCTTCACTTTGTCATAGGCGGCACGGGCTTTTTTCTCGGCGTCGGTCGAGGGCGCATCCGGATAATCGGGCAGCGTGTAGCCCTTCTTTTGCAGCTCAGCGATCGCGGCCTTCAGCTGTGGCACCGAGGCGCTGATGTTCGGGAGCTTGATGATATTCGCTTCGGGCTCGAGCGTCAGCGCGCCGAGCTCGGCCAGGGCGTCACCGATGCGCTGCTCCGGCGTGAGGACTTCGGGAAAGTGGGCGATGATGCGGCCGGCGAGCGAGATATCGCGGGTTTCCACCGCGATGCCCGAGTGCTTGGTGAAAGCCTGCACGATGGGCAGGAACGAGTAGGTGGCGAGCGCAGGTGCTTCGTCGGTCTTCGTGTAGATGATGGTAGGTGCCTCGGCCATAGATGGGGAATGTGATGGTGGGGTGGAAAAGGGGGGAAATTTAAACAGGCCCGCCAGCCGTGGTCGAGAGTGTGTCTTGTCTTTCGAAAAATTCCGCGGGGGTTTTCCCCTACCACCCTCTTCTCAGCAACGCCGAGCTACATTATCGCAACGCCGGGAAAGCCGCCTTCCGTCAAAGGCGCGATAAATGGGCGCATGAACTATCACAATTTCGCGAGTCGTCTTATGACCCATCGTCCGCCGGCCATCGCCGCAAAAGAGATCAGCTCCAAGCCGGCGCCGAAGAAATCCAGCGACGGAGCCACCGGCGCTACGCCGCGACGGAAACGGGGGTGACGCAGCAGGATTGAGGGATTCGAATTACGCGAGAGAGGTGGCACGTTTGCGTTTTCTCTATCACGCTTACCGCCCGGGCACGCGGAGGTCGTAGGCGTTCAGCGTGCCGGCGTTGTCGCGCACGAAGAGCCGGCCGTTGGCCAGCGTGGGCGTGGCGTAGCATTTGCCATCGAGGGCTTTGAAACGCGCGGCCGGCTTGAGCTCGGTGACCGAGGCCGGCGCGAGGACGACTTCGCCCTCCCGCGTGAGAAAGATCCAGTGGTCATCCGAGAGAATGAATGTGCCGATCGGCACGGTGTCGGTAACCCAGTGCGCTTCGCCGGTTTCGGCATTGAGACAGGTGAACTCGGTGACGGAGCGGCGCTTTTCATTAAACGCGAAAAGACAATCGCGATAGAGGATCGGGTTGTTGAACAGCAGGGCGAATTGCTGGTTTTTCCAGGCCACCCGAACGTTGGGTTCGGCGGCAAGATCCCAGTCCAGCAATCGGGCGAAGGGTTCGCTGCTGTTGCTGACGAGAATGCGATGCCCCACAAACACGGGCGTGAGCGAGTTCGTATAGTCGCGGCCCGTGATGTGATAGGACCAGAGGACATGGCCATCCGCGGGGTCGAAGACATCGAGCGCTTCCCCCTTGAGCATGACGACGAACTGGTGGCCGTCGCGCTCGAACATGCGCGCCGAACTGTAGCCGGCCTCACCGCTGCCGGCCTTCCACTTCAGCTCCCCGGTCGTGGCATCGAGGGCCGCCGTGGAACCGACCCTGCCCGGCTTGGCTCCGATATCGAGAAAGACCCGGCCATCGGCGACGAGTGGAGATTGCGCATAGCCGTAGACGGGCCGTCTTCCGCCGATATCCTTCAGGTGCTTTTGCCAGGCGAGTTTGCCATTCGAAACATCGAGGCAGACGAAGTCGCCCTCCCGCGTGAGCGCAAAGACACGCCCACCGGAAATCGTGGGCGTGGCCGCGGGGCCATTCGGAACGATTTCCATTCCGTAGGCGTTGGATTTGCACGGGAGAGAGAAGTGCCAGAGCTCGTTTCCGGTCGCCGCATCGAAGGCGAAAATCGTGTCCGTCCCATTCCCATCATTGCCTTGGGCGATCAACCGGCCATCGGCCACCACCGGCGCGCTGAGCCCCATGCCAACCTGCACGCTCCACAATTTTGGCGGACCGTCCGCCGGCCAGTCCTTGCGCCAGCCGGTTTCCGGAGCGATGCCGTCGCGGTTCGGTCCGCGCCATTGCGGCCACGCTGCGCCGCCGGGCTCGCTGGGTTGCTGGACGCTGGCGCCAGTGCTCGCGCCTTTCGCCACCGGCGGGTCGGCGGGCGCAGACGATGCAGCTGGCGCGGCGGCCGAAGTCTTGGCCTCGAGCGAGATGAGTTCGAGCTCGCCTACATGTCCTTGGTGATTCGATCCGCCCACCGCCGCGAGGCGTCCATCGGGCAACGGCAACAAGCGATGGAAAAAGCGGGGCGGATTCAGCTTGGTGACTTCCTGCCACTGCTGGCCATCGGCACTCAAGGCCAGGACCTTGCCGGAGAAGGGAGTCGCGTACAACTTGCCGCCTTGCTCGCACGCGGCCACGCCGAAGCCCGCCATGGTGTCATCCGGCAGATCGGGGCCTTTTCCCCACTCGCCGGTCGCGGGGTCGAACCAGTCGACGTTGCGCGCCAGTTCATCGTGATTGTCGATGCCTCCGATGAACCAAATGCGGCCCGCGTGAGCCACCGCGGCGAGAGCGCGACGCTGAAACGGTTGCGACTGGGATTGCCAGCCTTTCTCCGGAGCCTTCAAGTCGAAGGTCAGCAGCGTGTCATACCAATGGGTGTTCGCACCGCCCCCACCCTTGCCGGAAAGATTCCAACCGCCGCCAACGTAAATGGTGTGATCGAGGATGGCTGCGTCGCCGCTGGAGCGCGGTTGCGGGAGTGGTGTCAGGAGTTCCCATTTGCCCGTCGCGGGATCGAAACGCATGACCTCGTCCGTCGATAGCAGGTCATCCTTCGCGCCTTTTTCGTTGCGCGCCGTCATCCCTCCGATGCGGATGACTTTCCCTTCGTAGGTCACCAGCGAGCAACTCAGCAACGACAAGCCTCCCGGAAGCGATTCCCACGTTTTGCCCGAGGGCATTTGCAGGCGGAAGAAATCGCCTTTCACGCATTCCTTGTTGAACTCGTGGGCTTTGCCGGTGTTGCCGCCGTAAACATACAGCCAGCCTCCATCGATCGTTGCGCCGAAGCTCGTGACCGGCTCGGGCATCGGGGGCAGTCCGCCACTCTCCGCAGCGGCCGGAAGGGTGAGGAAAAAAAGCGCGCAGAGCGCAACGAGGAGACGAGGGATCGGATTCATGGGAAGGGGTCGCGGGAATGCGGTCACGAATGCTTCGCAGACACCGGGAGTATGGCCGGAAAGGTTGTTCTGCGGAATACTTTCTGTGTTGGGGAAAGTTGTGGCGACAGTCGGGTTGGCGCTCTCTCCTCGGTGTCACCCTGACTCCGCTGAGAAGCGCCCTCTCGAATCCCTGCCTACGCCTTCGAACTCTTCGCCCGGCGGCCGGGAATCCGCACTGCCGGATACAAACCGGGACAGCAGCCCATCTGCTCGACGAAGGCTTTGTTGAAAGCGCTGAGGCTATTGTAGCCGACACTCATCGCCGCCTCGGTGACATTGGCTTTGCCCGATTTGAGCAACTCCGCCGCGCGCTCGATACGTTTCATGCGCAGGTATTTCGGGATGCTCACGCCGGCCTGTTCGGCGAAGACGCGGCTGAGATGAAAAGGGCTGCACCCCACTTCCTGGGCGAGCATTTCGAGCGACGGTGGATTCTCCAGATCGCGCTCGATGAGATAACACACGCGGTCGACGCGCTCACGATTTTGCCGCTGGTGCCGATGGCAAAAGAGCTCGTTTGCGCTGTCGGTCACGAAGAGCGTCTGGGCGAGGATTTCGAGAACCTTGGCGCGATACCACATGGAGCGCGCGGCCTCAGGCACGGGCGGTTGGAGCAGTTCCATCCGCGCGCCGAGCAAGGAAGGCGGCAACGGGATGATCTCCAGCCAGGGAGGCGGCGCACCGATGCTGTCCATGAAGCGGACAACCGGCTCCTTCAACCGGTCGCGACTGGCTTCGAAATGGGTGCGCAGGAATTCGCGGCCCATTTCCAAGGTAAGAAAACGGTGCCACGAACCGGCAGGACGTTTCGCCTTGGGGCGGCCGGAATGCGTGGTGTAGATGGCCACCTGGCTGGACTCGAGTTGCCGTTCGACGGGACCGTCCTGCAAAGTGCCGGCGCCGGAAAAATTGAGGCAAATCTCCAGGCAACCCGGATGAAAACTGCGCGACCAATCCATGTCGGAATCCACCCGGAAGTCATGCCATTCGATGCTCACGCCGCCGTCGAAAAAGCTGCCGTCCAGAGGCCGCCAAACACCATTCACCCCTTTCCACGCAGCCTGTTCCACTGGCGTGGAATCCGCAGACGAAGGCGAAAGGTTGTCGGGCCAGAGCATTGATGAGATTAAGTCTCAATAGCAAGCCAGCGTCAACCGCTTTCCCAACAGGTCGTTTTCAAAGCTGGAATAAATCCACAAGCTGCTCAAAACCAGCAGCTTGCGGATCAATATCGGAGTGAATCCGGGCTTTTTAGAAACCCATCCCCGGCGGCAATCCCATGCCGGCAGTGAGTTTGCTCATCTCGGACTGCTGAAGCGCCTTGCCTTCTTCGATCGCCTTTTGCACGCCACTGAGGATCAGATCCTCGAGCGATTCCACGTCCTCGGGATCAACCACCGTCTTGTCGATCTTGATCGAAAGCACTTCGCCCGCACCGTTGGCCGTCACGGTCACCTTGCCGCCGCCGGCGGTGGCGGTCACAGTCTTGTCAGCGAGTTCGGATTGGGTCTGTGCCAATTGCTCCTGCATCTTGGCGGCCTGCTGCATCATTTTCTTGAGGTTCATAATATGGTGTTCGGTTTAGGCGGGAAGAATTTCGGCTTTGAATTCCGCGAGCGCTTTCTGGATGAGAGGATCGTTCTTGAAGGCTTCCATCGGGTCGACTTTGGGCTCCGGCTTGGCCTCTTCGCGGGCGAGCTTCTCTACCACGAGCCCCGCGCGCGTTTCGGTTTTCAGTGTGACGGGAGCGCCCGTCAATTCCGTGAGCAATTTTTCCAGGAAGCCGCGGTTATTCGGCCGCTCACAAGTATCGCGCGCCAGGTCCGCCGACGGCGGGAAGGACAGGAGCGCCACGCCACTGCTGACGTCGGTCAACTGGCCTGACTCGACCCAGTCGGAAATCAACGGACGGTCCTTGCGAACACGCGTCACCAGTTGCGGCCAGAGTTCCTGCGCATTGGCGGAAGGAGCCACGGTGGCCGCCGGTTTCGCTTCCACTTTGTGTGCAGGCTCTGCGCTCACTTTCGGATCCGGCTTCGGCGCTGCGGCAGGCGTTTTCTTTTCACTTCCGCCGATGGAAGCGGCAACAAAAGCGCTGAGCGAAGGACGACTGGCCGGAGCCTCCGCGGGAGCAGGAACGGAAACGGGAGCCGCAGGCTCTGCGACAGGCGCAGGCGAGGATACCGGTGCCGGCTTGGGCCGTTCAGTTTTTTTTTCCGCGACCGCAGCCACCGGGGTTTTGGGCGCTTCGACTTTCTTCACCGGGCGCTCGGGCATCGCGCCGCCGCCACGAATGGCAGTGAGCGTATCGAGCACCTCCGTCAGCGACGCCTGGCCGAGCGTCTGGACGGCCCGGATGGCGGCGATTTCGAAATGCATCTTCTTGTTCGCCGCCCACTTCATCCGGCTCTCCGCATCTGCAAATTGCTCGATCAAATTCAACAGCTTGTCCGCGGCGATGCGGCCGGCCTGGGCGGTGAGTTCCGCGATGGCTTCGGCACTGAGATCTTCGTGCAAGGTCTCCGGCGCGCTTTGGGCAACGAGTAGATTGCGCAAATGCTCAATGAGGTCCGCCATGAGCCGGCTCAGATCCTTGCCCGCATCGGACTGTTTCTGGATCGCCCCGAGCGCGGCGCCGGTGTGGCCATTGATGAGGTGCTCGCAGAGTTCCGCCACCGTCTGTCGCGCGGTGAAACCGAAAATGTTCAGGACGTTCTGCTCGTCGATCTTGTCGCCGCAGAAAGCGACGAGCTGATCGAGCATCGACTCCGCGTCGCGCAGGCCTCCCTCGGCGCCGCGGGCTATGCTCTCCGCCGCCGTCGGGGTGAGCTCGATGGCTTCCTTCCCCGCGATGAAGAGCAGGTGCTGGGCAATTTCCGGCGTCGGAATACGGCGCAGGTCGAACCGCTGGCAGCGGGAAATGATCGTCGTCGGCACCTTCTGCACGTCCGTGGTGGCGAAGACGAACTTCACGTGCGGCGGCGGCTCTTCGAGCGTCTTGAGCAGCGCATTGAACGAGGAATTCGAAAGCATGTGGACCTCGTCCACGATGTAGAGCTTGTAGTTTCCGCGCGTGGGCGCGTATTTCACGTTGTCGATGATGATCTCACGGATCTTGTCGACCTGGGTGTTCGACGCGGCGTCGAACTCGAGGACGTTCAGCGAATTTCCGGCGGCGATCTCCTTGCACATGTCACACACGCCGCAGGGGTTGGTGGTCGGGGCGTGAACGCAGTTCAACGCCTTGGCAAAAATGCGCGCGGTGCTGGTCTTGCCCGTGCCGCGCGGGCCCACGAAAAGATAGGCCTGCGCGAGGCGATTCTGCGCGATGGCGTTCTTCAACGTCGTCACGATATGCGCCTGGGCCGACGATCTCATCGAACGTCTGCGGGGCGATATTTGCGGGCGAAAACCGTGTAGCTCACATGGGGGAGGCTAAATGGGTCGGCGCGGATTGAAAAGCGGCAGCCGCAAAATTTTCACACTCGGCGGTTGGCAAACGGTGTTTCCCGGTGTTTCCCTGCCTGAACACCCTCTTATGCTCGGCAACCTGATCGGCCCCGAAATCAAAGAACTCATCGAGGAGCGCAATTTTACCGCGCTGCGGGAAGCGTTTGCCGAATGGACCCCGCCGGACATCGCCGAATGCCTGACCGAGCTCCCCGAAGACGAACAAGCCGTCGTTTTCCGTCTGCTGCCCCACGTCAAATCCACGGACGTTTTCGAATACCTCCAGCCCGAGGCCCAAAAGACGATCCTCAAGGCCATGGGGCATAGCGATGCGGCCCGCATCCTCAACGACATGTCAGCCGATGACCGCACGGCGCTCCTCGAGGAGCTCCCCGGTTCGGCGGTGGCGCAGATGCTCCAGCTCCTGTCTCCCGAGGAAAAAGCGGTCGCGCAATCCCTGCTCAACTATCCCGACGGCACCGTGGGCCGTCATATGACCCCGGAGTTCGTGACCGTGCGCGAGGATTGGACGATCGCCCAGGTGCTCGACCACGTTCGCGAATTTGGCCGCGATTCCGAGACGCTGAATGTGATCTACGTCACGGACGAGCGGGGGCGGCTGATCGACGACGTGCGCATCCGCGAATTCCTCATCCGGCCCGTGACCACCCGCGTTTCCGAGTTTCGCGATCACCAGTTTGTCGCGCTCAAGGCGACCGACGAAGCAAGCAACGCCTACGACCTTTTCAAAAAATACGATCGCACCATCCTGCCGGTGACCGATTCCGAGGACAAACTGCTCGGCATCGTCACCGTTGACGACGTCCTCGACATCCAGGAAGAAGTCACCACCGAAGAGATGCAGAAGATGGGCGGTATGGAGGCCCTCGATGAGCCCTACACCACCATCGCCATGCATCGGATGGTGAAGAAGCGGGCCACGTGGCTGATCATTCTCTTCCTCAGCGAAATGCTCACCGCGACGGCGATGCAAAGCTACAACGATGAGATTTCAAAAGCGGTCGTGTTGGCCATGTTCCTGCCGCTCATCATGTCGAGCGGCGGCAATTCCGGCTCCCAGGCGACGACCCTCATCATCCGCGCCATGGGCGTGGGCGAGGTGCGTTTGCGGGATTGGTTCCGCATCATGAAGAAGGAGATCTTCGCGGGGCTTTCCCTCGGGGTGATTCTCGGCATCATCGGTTTCTTCCGTATTTCGCTGTGGCAGTTCCTGCACATTTTCGACTACGGCCAGTACCATTGGTACATTGCGGCGACAGTCGGCGCCGCTCTCGTTGGCGTGGTCATGTGGGGGTCGGTGGCGGGAGCCATGTTGCCGTTTGTCCTCCGCCGCTGCGGGCTCGACCCCGCCGTCTCCAGCGCGCCATTTGTCGCGACGCTCGTCGACGTCACCGGCTTGTTGATTTACTTCAACGTCGCCCGCGTCATCCTGCACGGAACGCTGCTGTAAGGCGTCCCGCTAATTGATCAGCCGCTGCAGGCCGGCTGCGCCGAGGGTCTTGAGCGAAGTCACTGCGCCGTTTTCGGTCATCTCGTCGTCGCCTACTCCGGTGACGATCCCCGCCAGATGGCCGCTCTTGTCCACGACGGGTGCGCCGGGCAGTCCGCGCGCGACCGTGGGAGTATCGCAGGTGATTCCCATCAACTCTCCCATGCCGCCTATTTCCTGGGCGCTGCACGGAATCCGACTCTCTTTCCCAGAAGCATCCCCGCTGACCCGCGCGATGATGAACAAACGCATGCCGCCGAGCGAGGCCATGTGGCGAATCTTGAGCGGCGTGACGGGGACGGGCGCTTTGTCGTCCGCGGGGCGCAAAAGCCAGATGTTGCTGTCGCTCTTCGCCGCCGGTGGTCCATAAAAACCGCGGAAGGCAAGGGCATGATCGGGCGCCCCCGTGGCCACCATGCGTCCCGAGACAAAGCGCTGATTCAAATCCGCATTGGTCAGGCCGGGCTCGATCCGCGCGTAGGTCACTCCGAGAATCCGCCCACTGTCCGCCTGGAGAAGGAAGCCATAGCCGTCCGATGCTTTCGGGACGCCCTTCAGTTCCAGTTCATTGGCGAGAGTGAATTGCGGCCATTGCGCCACCGGGGCTTTGCTCCAAGTTTCGGCAACGTCCGCGGACAATTGAGGCATTCCACCGCCCCCATTCTTCGAGCCTCCAGGGGTGTAGACATAAGCGAGACCGAGCAGCAGGCCGATGATCGCGTAACCCCATAGCGGAATGCGATCCAGACTGATGCTGCTCACCCCACTACCCCGGCTACCGCCCGGGCGTCCGCTGGCTTTCGCTTCCGCAGCCCCGGCGTTGCAGGGCAGGCAAAGCCAGCTCGTGCCGGTGTGCTTCATCATGTGCTCTGGAAAAACCTGATGGCACTCGGCGCACACATGAGGCATCGGCGGTGTAGCCGGGTCGGACGAAAAGGATTGGGGAGCCATCCCCAACGCAGACTAGCAGCCCCCGCGCCATTCGTCCGACGGATCACTGGTAACCGACGCCGAGGGCGCTTACACCCCGCGACGGCTGAGGCGGACATCCATCCACACTGCGAGGATGAGCACCGCGCCGCGGGCGATGTATTTCTTTTCCGGTTCGACGGCGAGTAAGGACATGCCGTTGAGCAGGCAGGCCATGATCAGCGCGCCGCAGAGTACGCCGAGAACGCTGCCGCGGCCACCTTTCAAGCTGACGCCCCCGATCACACACGCAGCGACGGCATCGAGTTCCATCAAGTCGCCGACCGTGGTCGTCGAGCTGCCGCCGTAGGCCGTTTGCATGTAGCCGGTAAGGGCCACGATTGCGCCCATGAGGGTGAAGGCGCCGATGGTGACGCGCTCGACGGGAATGCCGGAGATAATCGCGGCTTCTTCGTTGCCGCCGATGGCGTAAAGATAGCGACCCCACGGCGTGTGTTGCGTGAGCACCCACACGGCCAGGGCCACGGCGCCGAGGATCAGCGCTGGCAGCGGTACGCCGCGGAATTGATTGGTGACGAGCACGAAGAGCACGATGACCTGCGCGGCGAGGAAGAGCTTGAGGAAGGTCGTCTCGCCATCGTCGATCTCGAAGCCGTAACTCTTGCGCGCCGCGCGCGATTTCAGCCGGGCCAAGATGAGTCCGGCGATCACCAGAGCCGCGATCACGTACCCCACGGCCGGCGGGAGATAATACGTGGTAAGCAGCGAGTAGAGGTTCTGCTGCCCGCCCGGGACGATCGGGATGGTGTGGTTGTGAATGACCAGCCAGAACAGCCCTTTGAACACCAGCAGGCCACCGAGGGTGATGATGAAAGCCGGGATGCGTTGTCGGACGATGAGATTGCCCATCGCCCACCACAGCACCAGCGCGACCCCCAATCCCATCAGCATGGCCAGCGGTGCGGACCAATGCTGATTGGTGATGAGCACCGCTGCGATGCCGCCGATGAGCCCGAGCCCACTCCCCGCACTGAGGTCGATGTGCCCGGGCAGGATGACCAGCAACATCCCAATGGCCAGGGTGGCCGTGATCGAAAAGTCGATCATGAGCAGCGACAGATTGCGCGCGCTGAGAAAGCTCCATCCAGGCACGCGCACCGCGAAGAAAGCGCAGATGGCCAGCAGGGCGAGAGCGAGGGAAAAGTCGCGGAGGGAAAGACGGGAGGTCATGTGCCGGGGAGTCGGCGCAACGTCATCGGAAATTTCCGCGGTGGTGTCGAGTTCGGAGGGGACGGAGAGAAGGATGAAGGATGAAGGCGGAAGGATGAAGAGAAGTGCGCTACGCGGCTTTTTAGAGGAAGGCTCTTTGCTTCCTGGAAAACCGCGCAGCGCACTTTACTTCATCCTTCATCCTTCCGCCTTCTCTACGGAATCCACGTGTACCGCCGCTTCCGGCGGGAGCCGTTGGCATACTGCGGATCGTTCGGCGGCACGTCGATTTCATCCGTGAACAACGCGCCGAGATCTTCGATCGTGCGTCGCGACGCATAGTTGTCCGGATCGCAGGTGATGATCACGGCGTTATACACCGAGCGAACGAACGGGGCCAGCGCCTGGCACGCTTTCAACGCGAAGTGATTTCCGCGAAACCATTCCGCGATCTCAAATCCAATGTGGCCGACGCAATTCCGCACGTGCGCGGTATCGCCGATACGGAAATTGATATGCCCGGCATCCATGCCCACCGGGATGAGGATGCGATAATGGAAATACGGGACCAAGCCGCGCGCCGGGTCGCCGAAAACGATGCGGCCAAAGCGCAATGTCACCTCCTCGTGGCTCAACGTCTCCGGCGGCACGGGCAGGATCGACTCCGGCGTCTGCGAGGACCTCCAATCATCCGCGGCAATCAACTCCATCGTGTCTGTGCCCCCGCGGGACACGGCGACAGGAAGCGAGCGTTGTTTCTTCTTCTTAAGACGAGGCATCCTCTTCCCGTCAGCAAGCGCCGTGCGCGACTGCCTCAGGAGAACACCTTAGAGACCACAAAAAAATACCCGCAAATCACGCCAATGACGCGAATAAATGAATCCCAATTCGTGTCATCCGCTTGATTCGCGGGCTGCAACGATCTTTTCACCCGTTCAGACTCTTACGCGGAAAAACTTTCGCCGCAGGAGCAGTGCGCCACGGCGTTCGGGTTCGTCACCTTGAAACCGCCTTTCTGCAAATCGTCACTGAAATCCAGCAGCGAGCCGCTGACGAAAAGAGCGCTCTTGGGATCGATGACTACTTTCACTCCGGCGCTCTCCACCATAATGTCGCGATTGGCCGGGCCATCCACGAGATCCATCTTGTATTGCAGGCCGGAACAACCGCCGCCGATGACGGCCACGCGCAACGCTCCCTGCGGACGCCCCTGGCGCGTGAGGAGCGAGGTGAGCTTGGCACTCGCCTTCTCGGTCACTTTCACCAGCTTTTCGTTGCCGATCTTGATTTTAATTTCGCCTGCTGCGGTCATGTGTATCTCACTCTAGAGAATGCCGGCGCATTGTCCACCTGTAGCCTCATCATGAGCGCATCGCCCCCGAAACTGCCCGAAAAACCGCTCGCCGCCGTGCCTGCGACCGAGGGAATCAAATACGCCGGGTCGAAACGGAAGCTGCTCCCGCACATCCTGCAACTTGCCCGGAAGGTCCAGCCGCGCACGGTGCTCGACGGCTTTTCCGGCACGACCCGCGTGGCGCAGATGTTTGCGCAAACTGGCCATCGGGTGATCGCGAATGATCTCTCCGTTTGGTCGCAGATCTTTGGTCAATGCTACTTGTGCAACTCGTATCCAACTTCCCATTACGAACCGTTGATCGCTCACTTGAATGCACTGCCTGGCGTCGACGGCTGGTTTACTGAGCATTATGGCGGCGAACCGGCTGCGGGCATCACCACTACGGCCAATGGAAGGAAGAAGCCGTGGCAACGGCACAACACTCGCCGACTCGACGCCATTCGCGCGGAGATCGATCGCCTCGGTCTCACGGAGGTCGAGCGCGCCGTCCTGCTCACGAGCCTCATCCTTGCCTTGGATGAAGTGGACAGCACACTCGGCCACTTTGCTTCGTATCTCAGCGATTGGTCGCCGCGCTCTTTCCGCCCATTGCGTCTGCAAGTGCCGCGGTTATTCCCGATCGAGCAACCGCACACGGTGCATCGTGGCGATATCTTCGAGGTCCTGCCCAGAATCGAAGCCGACCTTGCGTATTTTGATCCACCCTATGGCTCGAACAACGAGAAGATGCCGCCCTCGCGCGTCCGCTACGCGGCTTACTATCATCTCTGGACGACGATCTGTCTCAACGATCGCCCGGCCATCTTCGGCAAAGCCGGGCGCAGAAACGATTCCTCCGACAAGCTAGCCGGTTCGGTTTTTGAAGACTATCGGCGAAATGACGCGGGCCGCCTTGTCGTAGTCGACGCCATTGCGCATCTGCTCCAAGCGACGCGCGCGCGGCACATTCTCCTTTCGTATAGTTCCGGCGGACGCGCGACGGCGGAGGAACTGCACGAGGTGACCACGTCGGTCGGGCGCGTGATCGAAGTCACCGAAATCGACCATCGCCGCAATGTCATGGCCGGGATGCGCTGGACGAACGAGTGGATCCGCGACGCCGAGGCGCCGAATACGGAATTTCTCTTCCTGATCGAGAAGGGGTAGGACTGCGCTATTACTCCTCGGGAGCCTTTTGGATCAACCCGTTGAGGCTCGCTTGCACGATCACCTCCGACCCACCCGATTTCTCCGCTTCGATGCGCAGGAGCAACGCATCTGGCGTCAACCTCTTCCCTCCGCCGCGATAGTCACATTTCAAGATGCGCTGACCGTCACCGGAGCGAAACGTCAACACCCGCTCATCGCTCACATAGTTCGGGAAAAGATCCGGCAATTCTCCTGGGTAACTTCCTCCGTGATCCTCGGCATACATTCTACACGCGACCGCGACGCTCAGCGCCTGACGCAGCCGGCTTTTGAGAATGAAATGCGGCTGGATGACCGCCACGTTCAACCACCACCCGAGACAGAGAAATACCGCGACGACGCCAATGAGTTTCCAGCGCGCAATCTGGTTTTCGGAAGAAAAGATGCTCACAAGGGGGATGGATGACAGTAGTCGACTTGCTTTTGAAACCCGCTTCCAGGGTGGGTTATAGAAGATTCTTCCATTTTAAATAAAAGAGCGTGTCGGATTGCCGCGATGGACCTACACCGGGGTTGCATTGCGCATGCGGATACAGGAGAACGCGAGTGTGGATCGCGTGACGTCCGCCGCCAGCGTTCGCAAATCCCGCACTCCTCGCAGTTCCGCGCCTCGTGCCGCCAATTCCGCCAGCGGACACTCGATCCGGCGGCACGCAAGGGGTGTGACCGATACGGACGCGACAAAGTATCCCGCGTTCCGATCCGCGGAGGCGAAAGGTTGCGGAGCAAACTCGTAAATCCACAAGGGCGTCGCCTCTGCCATCCTGAACCACGACTCTTCAATCGCCACCACCGGCGCGGCGTCAGCGCGCAGAAAGCGTTGCCGATCTTCGTTGGTCGTATCTTCGTTCGCACGAAAGCACACCCGGGGGCAGTTGCGCGGCACGAGGTAGTTTGCGAGATGCTCGCCATCGACCGCCCAAACCACCGGGTGCGCGATCCTCGCATCCATGCTCGGTGGAATCCTCGGCGCGAAATGCGCAATGTCTCCCTGGTCGCTGACATGAAAAAGTCTCATGCCCAGCGTTCTCTCACCGTCGGAAAAGCAGGCTCAGAATCCCCAGGCCGAAAGCGATCACGAAAAACCAGACCAGCGGAATGAACAGCCACCGCACCACGCGGGCAATCGGCGTTCGGCGGGCGAACTCCTGGCCGCAGGTCTTGCACCGATAGTCAAAAGGTCTCGATGTCTGATGGAGCATCGCAAACGCGACGCCAAAAATCGCCAGCGGCCCCGCGGGATAAAGGCCATACCGTTTGCCACAAGCATGGACATCCGTTGAGCGGCAGGCCGGGCATTCGATGGGTGGGCTTTTCATTTGGGTAATTCCGGGACGGCCTGCGCCTGGCGAATGATTGGTCGGCGCCAATCGGGCGCTTCACTTTGCGGAGCGCTTGGGCGTGCCGTGAATGTAGTGGTCGTGTTCCGCCACAAAATCCGCCGGAAGCCCATCGGCACTTCCGATCAGATCCTGAATCGTTTCGAGAAAGGTCCCAACTATAGGACCATTTTCGAGACGGTAGTCGCGATTCAGAAGGTGGCCAGCAGTCCAGTCTTTTGGCCAGCTACGGCCAGGATTTTACGCAAAAACTCTGGCTCCGTCGGCGGGGTATTCTCCTCCAAGACACAAATCTCGACTTGGGTGCCGTCTGGTAAATGCACCGGCAGCTTGATCGTATCGTTTTCCACGATGCCGGTGATGCTCATGTCTTGAGAATGCCTCAACCGGCGGGCGGCGTCAATTCAACCACGGACGAGTACTACTTCGTAGCGCTGGTCCCGTTCCCGTTGAACTGCAGGTAGGTGTAGCCCTTGAGCGCGCGCTCGTAGTTGGCGAGCAGCTTCATTGCTTCACTGGGCTTGAGGCGGTCGCTCTTGATGGCGGCGTCGACTTGCGCTTTCACCTGGCGGGCGAGCTCGTTCTTGTCCCACTGGGTCATGGAGAGCACTTCACCAATGGCGCTGCCTTCGATGGTCTCCTCGATGTACCAGCCGCTCTCCTCGTCTTCGTCGAGGAAGACGTGGGCCTCATTCACGCGGCCGAAGAGATTGTGCAGGTCGCCCATGATGTCCTGGTAGGCGCCCATGAGGAAGAAGCCGAGGTAGTAGTGCTCACCGGGCTTGAGCTTGTGCAGCGAGAGCGTGTCCTTCACGTCCTGCAGGTCGATGAACTTGCTCACCTTGCCATCGGAATCGCAGGTGATATCGACCAGCGTGCCCTGGCGTTCGGGGAATTCATTCAGCCGGTGAATCGGCATGACCGGAAACAACTGGCCGAGCGCCCAGTGGTCGAGCAGGCTTTGGAAGACCGAGAAGTTGCAGACGTACTGATCGCTGAGCGTGACTTCGAGATCCTTGACTTCCTCGGGGACATATTTCATGCCCGCGCAGAAATCGACGACCTTCTTGGCGATCTGCCAATACACGGTCTCGATGCGCGCCTTGCTCTCCAGCCCCATGAGGCCGAGGTCGAACATGGATTGCGCCTGCTCCTTGAGCTGCTGCGCGTCGTGCAGCGATTCCATGCGGTTTTGCTGCGTGAGGTTGCGCTGGATCTCGAGGACTTCACCGACCTGCTTCGGGTCTTCCGCCACGGCTTCGATCTGGATCGGCGCCTTGTCTTTCTCGATCGCGCCGAACGCTTCGACGACGAGAATGGAATGGTGCGCGACAATCGCGCGGCCGCTTTCGCTGACGATCGCCGGGTGCGGGACTTTTTCCGAGTCACACACCTCCATGATGTTCCAGACGATGTCGCGCGCGTATTCGTGCAGGGAGTAGTTCGTCGAGCTGTCGAAGGCCGTGCGCGAGCCATCGTAGTCGACTCCGAGCCCGCCGCCGACATCGAGATACCCGAGCTCATGCCCGAGCTTGTGCAGTTTCGAGTAAAAACGGGCCGCTTCCCGAACCGCGCGCTTGATCGTGCCGATGTCTGGCACCTGCGAGCCCACGTGGAAATGGACGAGCTTGAGCGCGTTCGGAAGGCCTTCTTTTTTCAAGAGCTCGCTCGCGGCCACGAGTTCCGCGGTACTGACGCCAAATTTCGCATTCTCACCACCGCTGGTCGCCCACTTGCCCGCACCCTTTGCGGCGAGGCGCACGCGGATGCCGATCATCGGCTCCACGCCCACTTCCTTCGACACACGCAGGATCTCGGCGAGTTCCTCGATCTTCTCGACGACGAGGATGACCTTCTTGCCCAGCTTGCGGCCGAGCAGCGCGTTTTCGATGAACAGCTTGTCCTTGTAGCCGTTGCAAATGATGAGCGACTCGTGATCGCGATGAATGGCCATCGCCGCGAGGAGCTCGGGCTTGCTGCCGGCTTCGATGCCGAAGTGATACGGCGCGCCGGCATCCACGATCTCCTCCACGACTTCCCGGAGTTGGTTCACCTTGATGGGGAAAACGCCGCGATACTCGTTGCGGTAGTTCGCTTCCTGCATCGCCGCGGCGAAAGCTTTGTTGATCGTCTCCACGCGATCGCGCAGCAGATCCTGAAAGCGCAGGACCATGGGAAAAGTGAGACCCTGTTGCTTGGCCTCTTCGATCAATTCCATGATGTCGATGGCCGCGGGGGCGCGCGTCGGGTTCACCTGGATATTCCCGCGGTCGTTGATCGTAAAATAGCCCGATCCCCAACGGTCGATATTGTAGAGGGAAATGGCGGCGGGAATGTCCCAGTTTTGCTTCATCGGCGCGGATACTAGAAACGTGTGGCGTCAATGCAACCTGAGCTTTGCAAAAATTTACAGTGCATCGGCTCGGGGGTGCGGCGGAAAACGCGAAGGGAGCCGCGGCTCAATGCGCGGAATTGGCAATGCGCTGGTAGATCTGCTCGGCTTCCGGGTCGCTTTCCATGGTGGTGAACTGCACGAACCAAGCCTGGTTTCCACGCTCGAAGGCGACGATGCGCACCCGCTTGCGGGGTTCATCACGCGAAATCATGTCGATCCGGCGGGCGCGATACCCATTCACCACGGTGGTGGCGGAATTCTGGGACATGATGTCCATTTTGAGCCGCTGCGCCTCCGACTTGAGCGAGCGATTCGCCCACGCGAACATGGCGCCGCCAGCCATGGCGGTATTGATCTCGTGCTTGATGAAAAGGGACCGCGTCGGCCCACCGCCGCGATAGTATTCCGCGATGGTATTGGGCGTCGGCGTGACTAAGTACGAGGGCGTGTAGGTCGAAACGCTGTAGGGAAGGTCGAGTGTGATCCCCGCCACGGTGCGATTTCCCCAACCATTGATGCCGGCGAAGCCCTTCAGAAAATTCCCAATGCCAGAATCCGGCGAGTCGGTCTTGCCGTTGCCGCCGTTGTCACTGGTGCCACCCTTGCCGCCGGACGGTTTGCTAAGACCCGGCAGTTGCCCGACGGTCGTCTCCCACTTCCCCATGATGGTGGACCAATTTCGAACCGCGAAGAAAGCCCCCAGGACGAGGATGAGAATGAGGATCCACCTGAACATGTTGGGCTTTCGCTTTATCCCGGAGAGAGAGGAAAGTCACGCTATTCACCACAAAAGAGGGTGAGAAAACATCCAACATCGAACACCCAACGCCCAACATCCAATGGGCGCAGCCTCACGTGTGCTTCTTCGATGGTAGCGTCGGCGAACGATTTTCCACAAAAAAAGAGCAATCGCGGCGGTCCCTTCATTGGATGTTGGGCGTTGGGTGTTGGATGTTGGATGTTCCCATCTCCCCTTCTTTTCGCCCTCGACACCGGCCACCCTACGCCCGACATTTCCGCAGCATGAATAAGCCTGTGATTCCGGTCGAAATTCGCACCGTACTCCCGTTCAACTCGGGCCGGGCGGTTTTTATCGGCAACGAGGAAAAGGTCTTCGTCATCTATGTGGACGAAAGCGTGGGCGCGGCCATTGCCATGTTCCTGAACGACACTCCCAAGGAACGCCCCCTGACGCATGACCTCATCGGCCACCTCATGACCGCGCTCGGCGCGAAGGTGGACCGGGTCATCATCAACGATCTCAAGAGTGAGACCTATTTCGCCCGCCTGATCATCAGCGCGGAGAATGAACTCTTCGAAAAGAAGATCGTGGAACTCGACGGCCGCCCCAGCGACTGCATCGCCCTGGCCATCCAGCAAAAGGCGCCCATTTATGTAAGCCGGGACGTGTGGGACGAAGTGGAAGACCGCAGCGATGTGCTCCGGCACCTCGAGGAAAACGGCCGGCAGGGCGAAGGCGAGACGTGAGGCGGGTAATGCTGTAGTCGCCTTTCTCCGTTCGGCCCGAGAGAAAGGGGCCTCAGTGGAAAGTGAGAGTGATAGTCGCCCTTGATCTCCTTTCGGAAGTATATCGAAAGTATTTCCGCGTTTTTACGCATAAAAACCTTCGCGCCCCGATAGACATCAGCGCCGTCTTTGTGTTGGAATAGCCTTGCCCCTGAGGACATTATGGAAATTCCCGAGACCGAAATCATCGTTACCACCAACGGCGCTGAGCTGGTGCGCAAGACGGTCCGGCCCGGTGACTACATCATCGGGCGGGAAAGCGAGTGCGATGTCCGCGTCGAGGCGGAACTGGTCTCCCGGCGGCACGCCCAGCTCACGGTCAACTACGATCACGTGCTGATCGAGGACCTCGGCAGCAGCAACGGCACCTTCGTCAACGGCCAACCGGTGACCGAAGCGACCCGGCTCTGGCCCAACCAGAAGATCCAGGTCGGCGCCGCCACCGTCGAGCTGCGCCGCATCAAGACAGTTCCCCAGCCGGATGTGTCGCTGGCGCCTTCCACGGAGACGGTGCGCCGGGTTTTGCCGGCCGAGTTCCTGCACGAGAAGAAATATGACATCGGCGGAGTCGTGGCCCAGGGCGGCATGGGGGCGATCCTCAACGCGAAGGAAGCGACCACCGAGCGCACCGTGGCCATGAAAGTGATGATGCATGCGCCGTCGCCCGAAGACATGGTGCGCTTCATCTCCGAGGCAAAGCTGACCGCGCAGCTCGAGCATCCGAACGTCGTCCCGGTCCATGAACTGAGCGTGGATGAGAACGAGAACGTCTTTTACACGATGAAGTTCGTGCGCGGGATCACCCTGCGCAAAGTGCTCGAACTGCTGGCCGAAGGAGCGGCGCCAACCGTCCGGAAATACCCGCTCGCGACCCTGCTCACCGTTTTCCAAAAGGTGTGCGACGCCATCGCCTTCGCGCACAGCAAGCACGTCCTCCACCGCGACCTGAAGCCCGAGAATATCATGATCGGCGACTACGGTGAAGTGCTCGTCATGGACTGGGGTCTGGCCAAGGTCCTCGGACAGTCCGAGGCCAACCCGTCCGCTACTCCCGTAGACGGCATGGTGCGTGGGGTGAACGACCCCGCCGCCAGCGCGACGATGGCGGGCACGGTGATGGGCACGCCCCAGTACATGAGCCCGGAACAGGCCCGCGGTGAGGTCGAGAAGCTCGACGCGCACACCGACATCTACGGTCTCGGCGCCATCCTCTACCACATCCTCGCGCTGCGCGCTCCCATCGTGGGGGGCCATGCCTGGGAAGTCGTGGACCGCGTTGCCGCCGGCCAGATCGATCCCTTGCCGGTATCCCGGAAATTTCCACACCTGCCAGGCGGAAGCGTGCCCGACTCGCTGGCCGCCGTCGTGCGCCAGGCGATGGCGCTCGATCCGGCGGCGCGCTACGCCAGCGTGCCGGAATTGCAAAAGGACATCGAGGCTTATCAAGGCGGCTTCGCCACCCGGGCGGAGAATGCCGGGGCGTGGAAACAGATCCGGCTGCTCCTCCGGCGCAACAAAACGGCCGCCATTGGGGTGGCCGCGGTCCTGGTCGTCGGCGCCACTTTCGGCACCAAGGCGATCGTCGAAGGGCATCGCGCCGAGCGCGCGCTCGCGGAGTTGCACAAGACCTTGCCCACCCTGCTGGCGCAAGCGGAAGCGAGCATCGCCCTGCAAAAGTTCGATGAAGCGCTCGATCGGCTGGATCTCGCCACCACGATTTCCCCGCGCGATCCAGACCTGCTGCGCCGCCGCGCAAACCTGCTTCAAGCCATGCTCCGGTTCGCCGACGCCGCCACGGCCTACCAGCGCCTCCTCGCCGTGCAACCCGACAGCGCCGCGCAAAGCAATCTCGACCTCTGTCGTCGCTTCCTCGCCAAAGGAAATCCGGCCCAGCTCAGCCCCGAGGATCTCAGTCCGTTGTACGACGCGCTCATGGCCGAAAAGCGGGTAGCCGAAGCGGCGCCCCTCGGGATGCGCATCGGCAAAATGAACGCCGAAGACGACGCCTTGGTGAACGAGCGGGTCACGTCATGGAAAAGTCTGCGCGGCTGGAGCGACCGCAAACGCGTCTACCGCTCGCACGACGGATACCTCTTGGTCGATCTGGTCAATCTGCCCATCAGCGATCTCACCCCGCTTTCCGGACTGGCGATCCATCATCTCCTGCTGCAACGCACCAAGGTCACTGACCTCAGCCCTTTGCACGGGATGCCGCTGCGCCGGCTCGATATTGGGTCCACCGCGGTGAAGGAACTGGAACCATTGCGCGGCATGCCGCTCACTTACCTGGGCATCGGGGATACCAAGGTCGAGAAGCTGGATGTGATCCCGACTCTGCCCCTCACCGGCCTGGACATTTACCACCTGCCCATCCGCGACCTGTCCTTTCTCCGCGGCATGAAGCTGGAAATCCTCAAAATACCGAACACCAATGTCGACAGCCTGGAGCCTCTGCGCGGAATGCCGCTCCGGGATTTCGATGCCGGGAGCACCAAGGTGACGGACTTGACGCCGCTGACCGGGATGCCCCTCCAGTTTATCACCCTCAATAACGACGAAGTCCGGAGCATTGAACCTTTGCGCGCCGCGCCATTGACCTACGTGGCGCTCTCCGGAACTCGGATTGCGGATTTTTCTCTGCTCGCCGGGAAACAGCTGACGTTGTTTTCCGCGGCGGAAAACCCACACCTGAGCAGCATTGAATTTCTCCGCGGGACGCCGCTCGTCACGGTGAGTGTCTACGATTGCCCCAACCTGAAGGATGTTTCGGTGCTGGCGGAATTGCCAACGTTGAAGAAGGCGGTCGTGCCGCGAGACGCGCGCGGGATCGAGTTACTGCGCAAGCTGCCCAGATTGGATATACTGGGTTACAGCGCCGCGACGCTGGACCAACCGGCGACCCAATTCTGGAAGGCATTCGACGCCGCGAAGACGAAGTAGTTTTCTACCCCTTCTTTGTCACCGGCCTTTTCCCGCGTTGGAAGCCGAGGAGCATGCCGAACCCGCCGAGGAGCGCCGTCCAAGTCGAAGGCTCGGGGGTTGGAACGGCGTAGTCTGTCCCCGAGATTGAAGAAGTCGTGTAGGAACTCGGGTCCACTGGATTGGTCCCCGAAAGCACGGTCAAGCCGCCGGCGTCCAGGGAGAGACTCACGTCTCCGGCGGACGACTGGTGGTCCCAGAGAATAGAAACACCGGCGCCGAAGCCAACCGAGATATCGAAAGGCGTCCCAAAGGTGAATCCGACGTCATCCGTTACCGTGCCGAGATCGCTGACCTGATAGCCTTGGTAACCGTTGTTGTTGCTGTAGTAGCCGCCCTGATAATTAGCCCCAGAAGGCAAAGTCAGGCTAAAGTTACTGTTCACATCCTCGAGTCCCGCCGTCGTGGCATTGACACTGCCGCTGAGGTGATAGGTGAATCGCGCGACCCCTTGCATGCCGGTAAGTGCAGGATCATTGATCGTGAGGGTGTCCCTCCAATCCCCGTTGGCACTCGCGTTGTTGAAGCCCTGGTTGTCCTCGGTGGCCGCCGCCTGAATGTCAATCGTGCCAAAACCGAAAGTTGCACTGACGTCGCCGTACGGTGCCGAAAGAGTGGTCCCCAGCGGGCCGGTCGGACTCGTCTGATTGTAAGCTGGGGGGGTATTAGTACCTTGCATAGAAAGATGGGCATCGACCTGAGCTGACCGGCACAGGGTGGGGCCAGCAAGCGCGGCCAGGAGAATTGCGGCGAAGGTTGAGCGGGTGAGAAATTTTTCAGCCGGGGTAGCCTTGAGGATTGGATTTCTAGTTGAGGCGTTGGTTTTCATCGTGCCCCTATCTTAGGAATCCACCCCGTCCCTCCCATCGGGGGATCACCCTTATTTCCGGGGTCAGGGAACCAGTACTTTTACGCAGAAACGCACTCCTCGCTTTACGTCTTCGTCGACGCGTCTCAAATTTGGTTAACATGCCTGCCGATGAAAAGAAACCGGTCGCCCCTATCGCTATCGACCCCGAAGTCCGGGCGAGCGAGCGGGAACGGCAACGCATTTCTCACGATTTGCACGATGGCCTCGGCCAGCTCCTCGGCGGCATTGCCCTGAAAGCCGAAGTCCTTCGTCAAATCCTCGCGGAAAAGTCGCTGCCCGAGGCGGAGGCCGCCGCTGAGATCGTGAAACTGGCCAGCGAAGCCACCGCGCAAACCCGTCTGCTCGCGCGCGGACTCGATCCGACCGTGCCCGCGCATGTGCCCTTTGCCCTCTCGCTGTCGAAGCTCGCCGCGGACACGGAACGGCTGTTTCGCGGGGTCCACTGTTGCTCCACGGGCGACTCTGCATTGGTCATCGAGTCGCGCCACACCTCCGAACATCTGTTCCGGATCGCCCAGGAAGCGTTGAACAACGCGATTCGTCACGGCCGGGCAACGAAAATCGAAATCCACCTCGGGGCCGCCGCGGGCGAAATCACGCTCGAGATCCGGGACAACGGGACCGGCATCGCGCAACGCGAAATGACCTCCGGCATCGGACTGCGCATCATGAAGCACCGGGCCAATGCGCTGGGCGGGATCCTCGAGATTTTACCCCGGTGAACCCCGTGGGACCCTCGTTCGCTGCCGGGTGCCGATTGCGCCGCCCGCCTCGCTATGAACGACACTCCCCAAAAAGCCCGGGTGCTGATCGTCGAGGATCATGAGATTTTCCGCGAAGGTCTGGCGCAACTGATCAACCGCCAGCCGGATTTCATGGTCTGCGGCGAATGCGATGATCCCAAAGGAATTGCCGCCGCGATCGAGAAGGCAGAGCCGGACGTGCTGCTGCTCGATCTCATGCTGCATGGCGCGGGCGGCATCGACTTGATCAAGCAGCTCCACACCCTCTTCCCGAAGGTGCGAATCCTGGTGCTCTCGATGCACGACGAGACGGTGTTTGCCCCGCGCGCGTTGCGAGCCGGCGCCTTGGGCTACGTCATGAAACAGGAAGCGAGCGGCCAGGTGCTCGCCGCCTTGCGCGCCGTCGTGGTGGGCGAATTGCACGTCAGTCGCAAAGTCGGCATCACCCTCATGCAAAGAGCCATCAAGATGCCGGAGCTTTCCGCCGCCGACGGTGTGGCGAAGCTCTCCGACCGCGAACTGCACGTCTTCGAACTTATCGGCGCGGGGATCCCCACGCGGGAAATCGCCACGCGTCTGGGCATCAGCATCAAGACCGTTGAGACGCACCGCGAGAACATCAAACATAAACTCGAACTTCAGAGCGGCACGGAATTGGTGACTCGGGCGAAGGAATGGGTGGATGGAGCCTGAGTGGAAAGTGACGGTGAAAGTGGAAAGTGCTGCCGCTTTTCCATGATGTGAGCGCGCCGCGCCGGGGATTGAAAAATGACGCCGCGGAGCGGCCAAACCGATGGCCTTGCTTGGGGCACTTTCCACCCTCACTTTCACTTTTCACTTTTTTTCTTTTGACACCACTAGACGACTGGTCTAATCCTATACCCACGCAATGAGCACCACTACCGCCACTCCTACTACCAAGGAACGCATCCTCGATGCGGCGGAGGAGATCATGCTTCAGAAGAGCTTCCACTCAGTCGGGCTGAACGAGATCCTTTCCGCGGTCAAAGTCCCCAAGGGCTCCTTCTACCACTACTTTCAGTCCAAGGAACATTTCGGCGTCGAGCTGTTGAAGCACTACGTCGCCGATGCCTCGAACTACAAGCGCAAGGCCCTGCTCACCTCGGAGCTTTCCGAAGACCCCGCCGAGCGTCTGGCCGCCTATTTCGACCTGACCATCGCCAACATGATGGGCAATAGCTGCCAGTGCAGCTGCCTCGTGGCCAAGCTCGCTACCGAAGTCGCCACTTTCAGCGACGATATGCGCGCCGTTCTGGCCGGAGGCATGCGCGAATGGCGCGGATTCATGGAGAAATTGCTTATCGAAGGCCAGGAAAAGGGTGTGTTCCGCAAGGAACTCAATCCTCAGACTACCGCCATTATGATGCAGGACCTCTGGATGGGTGCCAACCAGCGGATGCAGGTGGAGAAAAGCGTCTCCTCGCTCCGTTCCGCCGCCCTTTTTATCCGCGGCTACCTTACCCCGGGGCCCGCTAAGTAATTTTTCGCAGCCGCTTATAGACGACTGGTCTATTTTTATCACCGCAATGTAACCATCCGACTACGACCATGAACCGCCGAACCAAAACCCTCACCACCCAGCCGCAATCGCTCAACTCGCTCGCCCATCTCGCGACCGGGCTGCGCCGCACTGTTTCCACCCGGCTCATGCGCGAGTTTGGCGTTCGTGTCACCCCAGCCCTCATCCGCCGGGTGCTCGATGACGCCACTGAAGTCGCGCAGGAGACCGGGTTCCCGAATCTCTTTTTCCCGGCCCTGGCCGAGGAAAAAGCCCGCTTCGTCATCGCCGCGATCGGCGATCACCACCCTTACGACCACAGCGGCGGGACGTTGTCCCATGCCGCATGAACCAACGGGGCACTTCGTCGTCCCTACCCAAGCAACCTTCCAACCCGCCGCAGAAACCCTATGAACCATCCAACCAACATCGACCCGACCACCTTCAACACGGAAGTCGTGGAATCCAGCAAACCGGTGCTCGTCGACTTTTGGGGCACCCTTGGTGCGGCCCCTGCCAGGATGATGGCCCCGTGCGCTCGACGAGATCGCCGCCAGCCAGGGTGACCGTTTCAAGATCACCAAGCTGAACATTGACGACCATCCAGAGCTGGCCAGCAAGTTCGGCGTCCGCGCCGTGCCCACCCTGCTGTTCTTCAAGAACGGCCAGGTCCGCGACTACGCCGTCGGCACCCTCGGCAAGCAGAGCATCCTGGAGAAGCTCGAGAAACTCGAAACGCTCCAGGCCGCCTAAGATAGAGCGCACTGACAACAGTGCGCCGTCACCTCGATTCACCCAACCCAACCGCGGTCACTTCGACCCAACCCAACACACCCGAAGTGACCGCACCCAACACCGGGGGCCGCGGCCATTCATCCCGCAGGGCTGCGGCCCCCACCCACTCGCTCTGATGAATCCTCTCTTCACTCCGCTCCAGGTCGGCGCGCTCACCCTTCCCAACCGGATCATCATGGCGCCGCTCACCCGGGCGCGTGCCGGCGCGACCCGCACGCCCAATGCGCTCATGGCTGAATACTACCGCCAGCGCGCTTCGGCCGGGCTCATCGTCAGCGAAGCGACGTCCGTCGATCCGATGGGCGTGGGCTACGCTGATACGCCGGGCATCTGGTCCGCGGAGCAGATGCGTGGCTGGTCGCTGGTCACCGATGCGGTGCACCAGGCCGGCGGCCGCATCATTCTCCAACTCTGGCATGTCGGACGTGTTTCCGATCCCATGTTCCTCGAAGGCCGGCAACCGGTCGCGCCCAGCGCCATCGCCGCGAAAGGCCACGTCAGCCTCGTGCGCCCGGAGAAACCGTTCGTCACGCCCCGCGCGTTGGAATTGGACGAAATTCCGGGCATCATCGCGGCCTACCGCCGCGGCGCGGAGAATGCGCAGCGGGCCGGATTCGACGGTGTGGAATTGCACGGCGCGAATGGCTATCTGCTCGACCAATTTTTGCAGGACAGCACGAACCATCGCACCGACGAATACGGCGGCCCGATCGAGAATCGCGCGCGCCTGCTGCTCGAAGCGACGGATGCCGTGATCTCCGTCTGGGGCGCGGATCGTGTGGGTGTGCACATCGCGCCGCGCGGGGATGCGCACGACATGGGCGATTCGAACCCGGCGCACACTTTCGGCTACGTCGCGCGCGAGCTGGGTCGACGGCGCATCGCCTTTCTCTGCGCTCGTGAAGCCGTCGGACCGGGCCGCCTCGGCCCGGAACTGAAGCGCGCCTTCGGCGGCGTGTATATCGCCAACGAACAGTTTACCCGGGAATCGGCCGACCAGATCGTCTCCGCGGGCGAAGCCGACGCCGTGGCCTTCGGCAAACTCTTCATCGCCAACCCGGATCTGCCGGCTCGTTTTGTCACCGGCGCTCCGCTGAATACGCCCGATTCCAGCACGTTCTACGCGCCCGGCTCCCACGGATACACCGACTACCCCGCGCTCTAACCTTAACCGAACAACCCATGAGCCAATTCATCGCACCCGACCTCACGCAACGCCCGCCGCGCAGCCCGCGCGTGAAACTGGGCGGATACGTCCTCCTGCCTCGTTTGCTCGATAAATGTCGCGCGCTGGTGGCCGGCAAAAATGGCGAATACCGCTTCGATGGCAAAGGAATGAACCGGCACTTCCTCAACTTCACCGGGATCGATGAGGCCGCGCTGCAAGCCGAAGTCGCCACCGGCAAGAGCGACAGCGAAATGCTGACGTGGATCCAGGCCAACGCCCGCACCCCGCGCGAGCCATGGGAAATCGCCCAGTGGAGCAACTATCATCTCCAGCGCGGTCCAGACAGCGACGCCGAGACGCTGCAACACTTCGCCGAGAAGGTCGCTCAGTTTTCGACGACGCGCGAAGACATCACGACGTGGTTCGACCTGCTCGACGTCGACGACTACGTGAGCTTCGGCGGGCAGCCTTGATGGCGAGGCAGGTAATGATGGACCACGTCTCATTGGATGACGTCCGCATTTGGCGCGAAGCGTCGCCAAACGGAGGGATGCGCTCCTGCGCGTTCCCCAACACCTGTCCGCGACGTGAAAGAAGTGTGGGATCGCGCAGGAGCGCGTCCCTCCGTTTGGGCATCCGCTAACACGTATGACATCTTCCCCACCCCAACCCTCCCCACGCTTCCACTACGCGTGGGTCGTCGCCGCGGTCACGTTTCTCACCTTGATCGTCGGCGCCGGCGTGCGCTCCGTGCCCAGCGTGCTCATCGTGCCGCTCGAGCACGAATTCGGCTGGTCTCGCGCCACCATCTCTTTCGCCGTCTCGGTCAATCTTCTCCTCTACGGGCTCATCGGCCCCTTTGCCGCCGGCTTCATCAATCTCTACGGGCCGCGCCGGGATCATGCTCCTGGCGTTCACGCTCGTCGCCGCCGGCGTCGCCAGCACGGGCGCTCGTCATGAAAACTTCGTGGGCAGCTCACGCTGCTCTGGGGTGTGCTCGTCGGCTCGGGGACCGGCCTCACGGCCCTCGTCCTCGGCGCGACCATCGTCCACAGCTGGTTCCATAAACAACGCGGGCTCATCATCGGCATCCTCACGGCCAGCACTGCGACCGGCCAGTTGCTCTTCCTGCCGCTGCTCGCCCATGTCATCGAAATCCGCGGCTGGCGCAGCGCGGTCTCCATCATCGTCGCGGTGCTCCTGACGATGCTGCCGATCATTTTCTTTTTCATGCGCGACCGTCCCGCCGGGGCCGTGCGGCCGTACGGCTTGTCTCCCGACGAGCCTGCACCGACACCTGCGCCGGCGGGCAACCCTTTCTCCGCCGCGCTCGGCGCGCTGCGTCTCGGCCTGCGTTCACGCGATTTCTGGCTGCTCGCCGGATCGTTCTTCATCTGCGGCGCGAGCACCAATGGCCTCATCGGCACCCATCTCGTCCCCGCATGCATGGATCACGGCATTCCCGAGGTCCAGGCCGCGGGCTTGCTGGCCGTGATGGGCATCTTCGATCTCTTCGGCACCACCGCCTCCGGCTGGCTCTCCGATCGCTTTTCGAATCGCTGGCTGCTCTTCACCTATTACGGATTGCGTGGCCTTTCGCTGCTCTTCCTGCCCAGCGCGTTTCAACCGGAAACGCATCGGCTCTCGCTCTTCGCCGTCTTTTACGGACTCGACTGGATCGCCACCGTGCCACCCACGGTCGCGCTCACCGCGCGGGCGTTCGGCCGCGAAAAAGTCGGCATCATGTTTGGCTGGATCGTGGCCTCGCACCAGATCGGCGCGGCGCTGGCGGCGTGGGGCGCGGGTTTCATTCGCACCAGCGAAGGCGCTTACGACCACGCCTTTTTCATCTCGGGCAGCCTGTGTGTGCTCACCGCCGCCGGCGTGCTTTTAATCGGCCGAGGCCGGCGCGACCGCGTCGCGAATTCGTCACCATTACCGGGTGGCGCTTCGGCCGCTTCCATATCAAGTTAAACACCCGGTCTCGATCATGACGCCAGAAGCCCACGAGTATCTCACGAAGCGGTGCAAGGTGATGCGCCGGCTCATTCGCACCCACGGACCGTGCACGCTCCAACCGGAGAAGGATCACTCCCCTTTCCGCGCCTTGGTCCGCGCGGTGGCCCATCAGCAACTCAACGGCACCGCCGCCGAGACCATCCTGCGCCGCTTCTGCGCGCTTTTTCCGGGCAAGAAATTTCCGACAGCCAAAGACCTCGCGAGTGTAACGGATGAAGCGTTGCGCGGTTCGGGTTTCTCGTGGGCGAAGATCGCCGCCCTGCGCGACATCGCCGCGAAGACGCTCGACGGCACGATCCCCAGCACGCGCGCAATTCAAAAAATGAACGATGCCGAAATCATCGAGCGGCTCGTGCAAGTCCGCGGTGTCGGCCGGTGGACGGTGGAAATGATGCTCATCTTCAAGCTCGGGCGGCCGGATGTTTTTCCGGCCGATGACTTCGGCATTCGCGATGGTTTCCGCGTGGCCTACGGCCTCGACGAAATGCCCAAGCCGAAAGAAATCCTCGCCCACGCCGAGCGCTGGCGCCCTTACGCCACCACCGCCGCGTGGTACTTCTGGCGCGCGGCCAATGCAGCAAAGGACAAGAAAGCGATCAAAGGAGTGAACGCGTGATGAATCGCCTGCGTTTTGGAGTGCGGCGCTGCTGCGCCGCTTTGAGAGCCGGTCCTCGAACAGTGACGGGGCACCGCAAGCATTACCGACCTCGCACAACGACGGCAGGGAAGCCCGCGAATCACTCAGATGACGCGAATGGGGAAAGGATTTCTTTCTATCGAAAAGCGGCGCAGCAGCGCCGCACTCCAAAACGCAAGCGCTCCGTTCCTGACTTTTTCCACGACGACTACGACAAAACGCCAACCGAACCATCATCACCCATGAGCACCACCATCAAAGCCTACGCTGCGACCGCACCGAAAAGCCCTCTGACGCCGTTCGAGTATTCTCCCGGCCCGCTCGGGGACGAGCAGGTCGACATCGCCGTTTCTTATTGTGGCGTCTGCCACTCCGATCTCTCCATGGTCGAGAATGACTGGGGCATGTCGGTTTACCCGCTCGTCGGCGGACATGAAGTCATCGGCAAGGTCGTCGCGATCGGCGGCCAGGTGAAGCACCTCAAAGTCGGCCAGACCGTGGGTCTCGGCTGGTATTCCGGCAGTTGCATGACCTGCCACCAGTGCATGAGCGGCGATCACAATCTCTGCCCGACGGCGGAGGGCACGATTATCCACCGTCACGGCGGCTTTGCCACGCAGGTGCGCGCGCAAGCCGCGTGGACCATTCCGCTGCCCGAAGGGGTCGATCCCGCCAAGGCCGGCCCGCTCTTCTGCGGCGGCATCACGGTTTTCAAACCCAATCGTGCAATTTGGCGTGAAACCGACCGGATCGCGTGGGCGTGATCGGCATCGGCCGGACTCGGCCACCATGGCGCTGAAATTCCTGCACGGCCTGGGGCTGCGACGTCGTGGCCTTCACCTCCAGCGATTCCAAACGCGACGAGGCGCTGCAACTCGGCGCGAACAGCGTCGTCAATTCGCGCAACTCGGCCGAAATGGAGAAGCTCGCGGGCTCGTTCAATTTCATCCTCTCCACGGTGAATGTGAAACTCGACTGGCAGGCCTACGTCAACGCCCTCGCGCCGAAAGGCCGCCTGCACACCGTCGGCGCGATTGCCGAACCGGTGAGCCTCGCTGCCTTTCCCATGCTCGCCGCGCAGCGTTCCTTCTCCGGTTCGCCGCTGGGCAGCCCGGCCACCACCGCCACGATGCTCGACTTCGCCGCGCGCCACGACATCGCGCCGACGACCGAGCTCTTCCCGATGTCGAAGATCAACGATGCCTTCGAGCATCTGAAGAGCGGCAAGGCCCGCTATCGCATCGTGCTGCAAAACGACCTGAATTGATTTCCCAAAAGAAAATGAACACCACCCATCTGTCTCCTCTGCATCGTCGCGAACTGCTGCGCCTGCTCGGTCTCGGCGGCCTGGCGGCCTTCCTGGGCCGCAACGCTTCCGCCGCGGAGCAAGCCGTGGCCGCGGCCGCTGCTCCCGCGGAAGCGCCCAATCCCGCAGCCTGCTACCGCCGGTTCCACATCGGTGACGCGACGGCCTATGTCTTGAACGACGGCTATATGCCGATGCCGATCCAGCCGATGCTGGCCACCGAAGCGCCCGCGGAGGAACTCGCCAAAGTTCTCGCCGCGCATTTCCAAAAGCCGGTCGCGGAGATGCCCTTCAACGTCCTGCTGGTCAATCTGCGCGGCGAATGGGTGCTCTTCGACGCCGGGGCCGGCGGCTTCTCCGCGCCGACCATCGGCCGGTTGCTGCCCGTGATGGTGGCGGCAGGCGTCCAGCCCGAGCAGATCACCGGGATCTTCATCTCGCATGCCCACTCCGATCACATCGGCGGCCTGGTCGATGCGAAGACGAAGGAACTCGTCTTCCCGCACGCGAAGTATTTCATGCACCAGCGCGAGTTCGACTATTGGACCGCGCCGTCGCCGGATGTGAGTGGATTGCGCCTGCCGAAGGAGTTCATCTCCGGCATGCTGGAAATGGTGCAAACGGTATTGAACAAGGCGAAGCCGAAGATCCAGATGATCGCGCCCGGCGATCGCGTGCTCGAGGGCATCGAATTGATCGACGCTCCCGGCCACACGCCCGGACACTTCGCCTTCGCAATCACCTCGGGGAACGAGCAACTCCTGCACATCGTCGATGCCGCGCATCATGAAGTGCTCATGTTCGAACATCTCGACTGGACGATGGCCGGCGATTCCACGCCCGCCCTGGCCAGCGTCACGCGCAAGAAGCTGTTCGATCGCGCCGCCGCCGATCGCTCGCGCATTTTCGCCGCGCACTTCGCGTATCCCGCGCTCGGTTATGTTCGCAAGAACGACACCGGCTATGAATTCGTCCACGACCGCTGGACCTGGACGTAGGCGCTTGGCTGAGGGAGCGCCCCGCTCCGCGGGGCGCCTGCCGTGGTCGTGGTCCCGCCGTGGCGGGATCGCGGCTACCGCCACCACCTTTCTAAACGCGTTTCCCCGAGGACATACGAATCATCGCCAATCATGAAAACTCGCAAACTCGGACCTCTCAACGTCACCCCACTCGGCCTTGGCTGCATGGGCATGTCTTTCGCCTACGGTCCCGCCGATGACGCGGAGTCGCTGCGTGTCCTGCATCGCTATATCGAGCTCGGCGGCAACTTTCTCGACACCGCGGAAGCCTACGGTCCGTACAGGAACGAAGAGCTGCTCGGCCGCTTCCTCAAGGAGACTGACCGCTCGAAGCTGGTCATCGCCACAAAGTATGGCTTCTGCTTCGGCCCGACAGGCATCAACGGCACGGACGGTTCGCCCGCCAATGCCAGGGCGGTCTGCGACGCCAGTCTGCAGCGCCTGGGCATCGACGTGATCGATCTCTTCTACCTGCACCGCGTCGACCCTGCCGTGCCGATCGAAGACAGCGTCGGCGCCATGGCCGAACTGGTCCAGGCCGGGAAGGTCCGCGCCATCGGCCTTTCCGAAACCAGCGCCAATACCTTGCGCCGCGTGGCCAGGATCCATCCCATCGCGGCGCTGCAGAGCGAGTATTCGCTCTGGACCCGCGACGTGGAGGAAAACGACGTGCTCGCCGCCTGCCGCGAACTTGGTATCGGCTTCGTCCCGTACAGCCCGCTGGGCCGCGGCTTCCTCACCGGCGCCATCCAAAAAGTCTCCGACCTCGAGGCCGGCGATTTCCGCCTGACCAACTACCCGCGTTTCGGCGAAGAAAATCTGCAGAGCAATCTCAAGCTGGCCGAAGCGGTAAAAGCGCTCGCCCAGAAAAAAGGCTGCACGCCCGCCCAACTCGCGCTCGCCTGGGTGCTCGCGCAAGGCGACGACATCGTGCCGATCCCCGGCACCAAACGCGTGAAGTATCTGGAGGACAACATGGGGGCTCTCGGCGTCTCGCTGACACCGGAGGATGAAGAGCAAATCCGCGGAGAGATCTCCGCGATTCCGATCACCGGCGACCGTTATCACCCGGCCAACATGAAATTGATCAATGCCTGAGGCCATCGGTCCCATCCTTCCCATCTCATGAATCTCCATCTCACCGATAAACTCGCCCTCGTCTCCGGTTCCACGGCCGGCATCGGCTTCGCCATCGCCCACTCGCTCGCTTCGGAAGGCGCGCGCGTCATCGTCAATGGCCGCACCGAGGCGCGCGTGCAGGAAGCCATCGCCAAAATCCGGGAAAATGTTTCATGGGCGAAGCTGGAAGGCTTCGCCGGCGACCTCTCCAGCGAGAAGGCCGCGAATGAAGTCGCCCAGCGTTTTCCCGACGTGGAAATACTCGTCAACAATCTCGGCATCTTCGAGCCGAAGCCGTTCGAGGAAATTCCCGATGACGACTGGCGTCGCTTCTTCGAGGTGAATGTCCTCAGCGGCGTCCGCCTCAGCCGTCTTTATCTACCCGGCATGCGCCAGCGCAATTGGGGCCGCATCATTTTCATCTCCAGCGAATCCGCGCTCCAGTCGCCGCCGGAGATGATCCACTACGGCATGACCAAGACGGCGCAGATTGCCGTCGCCCGCGGCCTCGCTGAGCTCACCGCCGCCACCGGCATCACGGTAAATTCCGTGCTTCCCGGCCCGACGCGCTCCGAAGGCGTGGAAACCTATGTCAGTCAACTTTCGGCCGGCAAACCCTTCGCGGAATTCGAAAAGGAGTTTTTCGAAAAGCACCGCCCGAATTCGCTCATCAAACGTTTCGAGTCGGTCGACGAAATCGCTCACATCGTCACCTTCGTGGCCAGCCCGCTCTCCTCCGCCACCACCGGCGCCGTCTGGCGGGCCGAGGGCGGCATCGTCAAATCGGCATTCTAAGCGACTGTGAAAAAGTGCCCGCAAATCACGCGAATAACGCAAATGGGGGAACCTTACATTCGTGTCATTGGCGTGATTCGCGGGCCAATCCTCTTTTCGCCGGTTTATTTCACAGCCTCCAAGGAGGCCCGGTCATTTGACGCGTGTGCGTCATTACTTTAACCCATGAAAATCCAACCCGAATTCCAACGGTCCAACCGGCCGGAATTGCAGCCGGTCGGGGACGAAAGCACCACCACCTCATTCACCTCGGTCGCTCCGCGCGAACCCATCGAGGACGACACCCTCCTCGATAGCTATTCGCGCACGATCAGCGCCGTGGTCAACCGCGTCGCGCCCTCCGTGGTAAATATCCGCGTCGAGGGCGAGAATCAGCGCGGCGGCAGCGGCTCGGGCTTCATCATCGCCCGGGACGGCTTCATCCTCACGAATTCCCACGTTGTCCATCACGGCAGGAAGTTCGAGGTCACGTTGCATGATGCCCGGGTGTTTCCCGCGCAACTCATCGGCGAAGATCCCGATACCGATCTCGCGGTGTTGCGCATCGACGCGCCGAATCTTCAGCACGTGCGACTCGCGGATTCTTCTACGATTCGCGTCGGCCAGGTCGCGGTGGCCATCGGTTCGCCGTTCGGTTTTCAACAGACGGTGACCTCCGGCATCGTCAGCGCACTCGGTCGCAGTATGCGCGCGGAATCGGGACGGCTCATGGACGATATCATCCAGACCGACGCCGCGCTGAATCCCGGCAACTCCGGCGGCCCGCTGGTCAACAGCGCAGGCGAAGTCATCGGCGTGAATACCGCCGTGATCTTGCCGGCGCAGGGCATCTGCTTCGCCATTGCCAGCAACACCGCGCAATTCGTCGTCGCCTGGCTCATCAAAGAGGGCCGCATCCGGCGCAGCGCGATCGGCGTGGCCGGCCAGAATGTGCCGCTGCATCCGCGGGTCACCCGCTTCCACCGGCTGCCGCAGGATCGTGGTGTGCTCATCGCGGAGCTCGATCCGCACAGCCCCGCGGCCCGGGCTGGTCTGCAGCGTGGTGACATCATCGTGGGCTTCAAGGGCCAGACGATCAAGAGCATCGACGACCTGCACAAGAGGCTCGTCGCGGCCGAGATCGGCGTGCCTTCGCCCATCATGGTCTTGCGCCAGACGGAGAAGATTTTCGCCATGGTCGTGCCCGAGGAATTACCCCGCCCGCAATCATGAGTGCACCGCAAAAAGTCGCGCTCGTGACGGGCGCTTACAAAGGCATCGGCCTCGAAGTCGTCCGCCAACTGGCGGCGCGCGGCGTGCGGGTCTTTTTGACCGCACGCCAGCGCGGCGCCGGAGAAAAAGCGGCGGCCTCCATCAAAGGCGACGTGCATTTCGTGCTGCTGGATGTAAGCGACGTGGAGAGCATCGAGAGCGCGGCCCGCGTGGTGGCGAAGCAGACCGATCATCTCGATATCCTGATCAACAACGCCGCCATCCTGCTCGACGACGCCGGCAGCGTCCTCGACCTCGAGGGCGAGACCGTGCTGAAAACTTTCGCCACCAACACGGTCGGCCCGATGCTCGTCACGCAGGCCTTCCAGCCGCTGCTCGAGCAGAGCAAGGCACCGCGGGTCATCAATATGTCCAGCGGCGCCGGCCAACTCGCCGATGGCCTGCAGGATTGGGCGCCCGCCTACAGCATGTCCAAGACGGCGTTGAACTCGCTCACCCAGCATTTCGCCGCCGCCCTGCCGCGCTTCGCCGTGAATTCGGTGTCGCCCGGCTGGGTGCGCACCGATATGGGCGGCGATGCCGCACCACTCTCCGTCGAACAAGGTGCGGACACCCTCGTGTGGCTCGCCCTCGACGCCCCGCAGAGCCTCACCGGCAAATTCCTGCGCGAACGCGCGGAGATCGCCTGGTGACGGAACGAAAAGTCAGGACATCGAACCTCCAACACCCAACACCCAACATCCAATGACCCGCCACGCCTGCCTACTGCTGGCTCTCGCATCCACGCTTCATGCCGCTTCGTTGTGGCCACAATTCCGCGGCCCCTCGGGCCAATCGACCGCGGCGAACGAAACTATCCCGGCGGAGATCGATACCGCGCGGAATCTGCTCTGGCAGACGGCCTTGCCCGGCGGCGCGTCTTCACCGGTCATCGTCGGCCGCCGCGCCTTCCTCACCGGCTTCGCGGACGGCAAGCTGATCACGCTCGGCGTGAACCTCACCGATGGCACCGTTGCCTGGCGGCACGAGACGACGCCGGAGAAACTGGAGACTTACATGGAGAAACTCGGGTCGCCAGCCGCGTCGACCTGCGCCACCGATGGGGAGCGCGTGGTGAGCTACTTCGGCTCCTACGGGCTGAGTTGTTTCGGCCTCGACGGCCAGCTGCTCTGGGAAGCGAGGCTGCCCGTCGCGCAGAGCAAGGACGGCTTCGGCACCGGCACGTCACCAATCATTCACGACGGCCTCGTCTACCTGCTCCGCGACGAAGTTGGGCCCGGCAATGGTCTTTACGCCTTCGACATCAAAACCGGCGCCCAAGTCTGGAAACGTTCCCGCGAGGAATTCCGCGTCAGCTTCGGCACCCCGGTGGTATGGGACGGCGTGCTCGTCGCCCTCGGCGACAGCCGCGCCAAGGGTTACGATCTCAAGACCGGCGAAGAACGATGGCTCCTGCGCGGGCTCGCCGCTTACCCCTGCACCACACCCACTCCCGGCGTGGACGGCAATCTCTACATCGCCACCTGGAGCCCCGGCGGCAGCGCGGACGAGCCCATGCCGACCTTCGACGACTTGCTCAAGATGATGGACAAGGACGGCGACGGCCGCATCTCCCGGGCGGAAATGGCGGGCACACCGTTCAAGGATTTCTTCGACGTCAACGACAAGAACCACGACGGCTATTGGGACCGTTCGGAATGGGAAGGGAACATCAATTGGATGAAACGCGGTAAAAATGCGGTGCTCGCCGTCAAGCCCGGTGGCCACGGGGACATCACCGAAAGCCACGTCATTTGGAACAACGAAAAAGGCGCGCCGTATGTGGCTTCTCCGCTCTACTACGACGGCAAACTTTTTCTCGTGAAGGATGGCGGCTTCGCCACGCTCTATGATGCCGCCAGCGGCAAGTTGCTATACGAGAAGCAGCGCATCGGGGTGCCCGGCGACTACTACGTTTCGCCCACGTATGTGAACGGCCGCATCTATCTCGCGACGACCAAAGGGACCCTGGTCGTCCTCGATGCGAAGACCACAGACAAGCCGACCGTTCTTTCCAAACTCGACCTCGGCGAATACCTCGCCGCCTCGCCCGCCTTTGTCGATGGCCGGATCTACATCCGGACAAAAGAAAAGCTCTTCGCCTTCGGCAACAAATAGCGCGTCTCTCAACCACACCACCAAACCCGCATGCAGAACCCACCCGTCTCCAACGACACGCTGCTCCAGCAATTGCGCTGGCGCTATGCCACCAAGTCCTTCGACCAGGCGAAGAAGATCGCCGATGCCGATTGGGCGACGTTGGAACAAGCGCTCATCCTCACGCCGACCAGCTACGGTTTTCAACCCTATCGCTTCGTCGTGATCACCGATCCGGCCACGCGCCAAAAGCTTTTGCCGATTTCGTGGGGACAGTGCCAGGTGGCGGATGCCTCGCACTTCGTCGTCTTCGCCGCAAAAACCAATGTGACCGAGGCGGATGTCGACTATTACCTTGCCCATGTGAGCAAAGTGCGCGGGACGCCCGTGGAAAAACTGGCCGGATTTCGCAAGGCTCTCGCCGGCGACATCGTGCACGGGCCGCGCAGCAAAGCGCAGCACGAGTGGGCAACGCGCCAGTGCTACATCGCGCTCGGCAACCTCATGACTTCCGCGGCCATGCTCGGCATCGACGTCTGCCCCATGGAAGGCATCGACGCGCCGAAATACGACGAACTCCTCGGCCTGCCGGCGAAGGGTTACAATGCCGTCGTGGCAGCGGCGGTCGGTTATCGTTCGGACGCGGACAAGTATGCCGCGGCGCCCAAGGTGCGCTATCCGGCGGAGGAACTTTTCATTCGCATCTAAACGAAGCCTTCCAACGCATTCACCATATGAAATTTGATTTCTCCAATAAGGTCGCGCTCGTCACCGGCGGCACTTCCGGCATCGGCCGGACCACTGCCCTCGCCTTTGCCCAAGCCGGTGCGAAGGTCGTCATTTCCGGCCGCCGCGAGACGGAAGGCAAAGCTGTGGTCGCGGAGATCGCCGCTGCCGGCGGCACCGCCCGCTTCGTGCGCGCGGACGTCGCCGTCGAGGCCGACGTCAAGAATCTCGTGGAGCAAACCGTCGCCGCTTTTGGCCGGCTCGACATCGCGTTCAATAACGCCGGTGTCGAATGGATGGCTCCGCTGGCCAACGCCACCGAGGCCGATTACCGGCGGCTCTTCGACACCAATGTCTGGGGCGTCATCGCTTCGCTGAAATACGAGATCCCGGCGATGCTCAAGACCGGTGGCGGCGCGATCGTCAATACGAGCAGCGTCGCGGGTCACGTCGGCATGGCGGGAGCGAGCCTCTACATCGGCACGAAGCACGCCGTCGAAGGCCTCTCCAAATCCATTGCACTCGAATTCGCCAACCAGGGCATTCGCATCAACGCGGTCGCTCCGGCGGTCATCGATACAGCCATGGTCGATCGCTTCGCCGGCAAGGACGGACCGCAGCGCGAGCATCTCGCCTCGCTGCATCCCATTGGGCGCACCGGAAAGACCGATGAGGTGGCCAATGCCGTCTTGTTCCTCTGCTCCGACGCCGCGTCCTTCATCCTCGGCGAATCGCTCAAGGTCGATGGCGGCCTGACCGTTCCTTAACCACTCACCCAACACCCCACACCATGAATAACATCACTGACCTCACCCAACGTCCGCCCCGCAGCATGCGCACCCGCCTCGGCGGTTACGCCCTCCTGCCCCGCATGCTCGACAAGGGCCGCGCGGAAATCGCCGGAAAAAACGGCGAGTATCATTACAACTGCCCGCTCGACCAGCGCATCCTCGAGTATCTCGGCGTCGACGCCGAGGCGCTCCGCAAGGAACTCGCCGCCGGCAAAGGCGACGGCGAAATCCTCGAGTGGATCCGTTCGAACCAGAAAAACAAACACACCGACGCCGAGATCGAGGCGTGGTCCGACGCCGCCGGGAAGCGGGTGCCGGAGGGCGAGTCGATCGAGTTCTTCAACGAGATCCGCACGGCCACCGCGCCGCACCGGTCGGACATCACGACCTGGGCCGATTTGCTCGACGTCGACGACTACGTGACCTTCGGCGGGAAGGCCTGATCGAACGACAATGCGACAATCGGACAAGGGAGACAATGAGAGGTGCAATCGATGCGCTTTTCTCATTGTCTGATTGTCTCACAGTCTCATTGTCAGCGGGGCTATGACTACCCCCGCACTTTCCTGGCTCCTCGGCGGAGATCTTCCCATTCACCGGCTGGGCTACGGCGCGATGCGTCTGTGTGCCCAGCCGGGTAATTTTGGGCCGTATCCGGATTGGGAAGGCGGCAAGCGTCTGCTGCGGCGGGCCGTCGAACTGGGCATCAATTTCATCGATACCGCGCATCCGTACGGACCGGGTTGGAATGAAGAACTGATTGGCGAGGCGCTCGCGCCCTATCCTACGGGCGTGATCGTCACGACCAAGGGCGGCGTCGAGAAGACTGGCCCGGGCGAAGTCTTTGCCGATGGCAGCCCCGCGAGCCTGCGCCGCTTTTGTGAGGGCAGTTTGCAACGGCTGAAGCTCGATTGCCTTCCGCTTTATCAACTTCATCGACCGGATCCGCAGGTGCCATTTGCGAAAAGCGTGGGCGCGCTCGCGGCGTTGAAGAGCGAAGGGAAAATTCGCCACGCCGGGCTTTCGAATGTCACCCTCGCGCAGGTTGAGGAAGCGCGCACCATCGTGCCGATCGCTTCGGTGCAGAATCGCTACAATCTGCAGGAACACGGGGATGATGCGGTGGTCGATTATTGCGCACAACACAACATCGCTTACCTGCCGTGGGGACCGCTGGCGGCAAAGCCCTTCGCCCCGGAGGCACCGCTCGCTCAAGGTTCCGGAGTACTCGCCCAAGTCGCGAGCGAACTCGGCGCCACCGCCGGACAGGTCGCGCTGGCGTGGCTACTGCACCGCAGTCCCAATATCATTCTCATCCCCGGCACCACGAGCATTGCGCATCTGGAGGAGAATGTCGCCGCCGCGAAGATCCAATTATCGGACGCACAGTTTGCGACCTTGTCCTCTGCGCAAGGTTAGAGCGCGTTAATGCGCTTGCGTTTTGGAGTGCGGCGCTGCTGCGCCGCTTTTCCAGAACCGGCTCTCAAAAACAACAGCGCCGGAGAAGTAGGAAAGCGCTCGATACAGAGGCGCGAAGCGCTCCAAAAACCCTGTCATCCTTGGTTGTTGGAAAAGTGCTTTGGTTGGTCTGTTTTCGGGAGCGCTGCTTCTTTTGAAGCGTGCGCTTAACTGAGGAGCGGAGTCGCGGCTGATCCCCGCGACCCCGCCAGCTTCGGTGAGATCGTTTCATTCAGGCGTCGCGGTAATTAGCCGCAGAGCGTCGCTCAGCACGATCGATCGGAGCTTCTCAGGTTTGCCAACTCGAACAGTTGCCAGAGCCGGAGGCCAGGCATCCCTGCCCCGCCGAGCTCGTAAACCCAAGAAAGAGTCTAACCTATGTCATCACCCTCATGCTACCTCGGAGTCGACGTCTCCAAGGACACCCTCGTTGTGGCCGGCCAGAACCGCCGCTGGCAGTTTGCCAACACCAAGGAGGGACAGCGCAAGTTCATCGTCCAAATCAAGAAGCTGTCGGCCGCTGGCCACGTGGTCTGCGAATCGACCGGCCCCTATCATCTGCCCATGTGCCTGGCGCTCCAGGAGGCAGGCATTGCCTTCACCATCGCCAATGCCGCCCGCATCTACTACTTCGGGCTGTCGGAAGGGATCATTGCGAAAAACGATCCCATCGACGCGGCGCTCATCGAACGCTTTGCCCAGAGCAAACGTCCGCCGGCCGATCCGCCGCTCTGCCGCGAGCAACTGGCCTTGAGCGAGAGCGTCACCCACCGCCAGCAACTAGTGGAGATGATCAAGGTCCTGCGCACCCACCGCCAGCAGGTCCTCCACGCCGCGCTGGTCACCGAGATCGACCAGTCCATCCTCGTTTTGGAAAAGCGGCTGGCCGCTCTCGACCGGCAACTGCGGGCCAAAATCGATGCCCATCCGCTCTGGAAGGCCAAGTTCGAGCGGTTGACCCAGACCAAGGGCGTGGGCTTCGTCACCGCACTGACCCTCTTGGCGAAGATGTCTGAACTTGGCACGCTCAACCGGGGCCAATGTGCGGCTCTGGCCGGCCTGGCCCCCTACGACAACGACAGCGGCAAATACGCCGGAAAGCGGACGATCCGCGGCGGACGTCAGGAAGTCCGTAGGGCTCTCTACATGGCGGCACTGAGTGCGGCCACCCACAACCCCATCCTCAAGACCTTCTACCAACGCCTTCGGGGCCAAAAGAAACTCTTCAAAGTCGCCATCACCGCCGTCATGCGCAAACTGCTTCTCCATCTCAACACGGTACTCAAAACCCTCACCGCTCCACCTCAAACCGCCGCCTCATAAACCTCATCTTTCCCTCCACCCCACCCACAAAAATCCCACTAAAAAAACACAGTTGCTGAGCGGAGCGGGGAAGCATGGGCGGAGTCGAAGGACCTCCAGTCTCCGTGGTTTTCGCGCGGAGCCTCCACCATTTTGCGTGTCACCAAGCGTTCATCTTTCCACCACCTTCGCCCGCGGATATTGGAGATCCTTCAACTACGTGCTCCGCCCTCTTTACCACCGGAGCACTCCGCTCAAGGATGACATGCTTTTTGGGGCGCTTCGCGCTTTCTGCAAGACTCTATCCTCGAAGAGAATCACCCCGGAAGCGGCGCAGCAGCGCCGCACAAAAACACAAGCGCTGATCGACGCGTCACATTCCTCCGCGCGTCACATTCCTCCGCGCGCAACATTCCTCCGCGCGCAACATTCCTTCTCGCGCATCGTTCGATCGTCGCGCAGAATTTGCTCATGAAAATCGCCATCGGTTCCGATCATGCGGGTTTTGAGTACAAAGGCAAAATCATCGAACTGCTGACCACGCTGGGTCACGAGGTGCGCGACTTCGGCACGCACTCCGCCGATCCAGTCGACTACCCGCTTTACATCGCTCCCACGGCGCAAGCGGTGGCCAGCGGCGAATGCGAGCGCGGCATCGTCCTTGGCGGGTCGGGCAATGGCGAACAGATCACCGCGAACAAAGTGCGCGGCATCCGCTGCGCGCTGTGCTTCAGCCTCGATACCGCCCGTTGGGCCAAACTGCACAATGACGCCAACTGCATCGCCATCGGCCAGCGCACCATTCCCGGGGAGCTGGCGCTCGAGATCGTGAAAACCTGGCTGAACACGGAATTCGAAGGGGGCCGGCACGTGGCGCGATTGAATGGCATCGCCGCCGTGGAGAATTCGCAAACGCATAGCCAGGCCGGCGCCTTCCCCGTCTACGAACGCACCACGTTGATCCGCCCGGAATATCTCAATCCGCGCGGCTCACTGTACGGCGGCTACATGCTCGAATGGGCAGATGACCTGGCCAGCACGGCGGCAACGCTGACTTTTCCCAAGGCTTCCTTCGTCACCCGCCGCGGTGGAGGCGTTCGATTTCAAGTCGCCGGTGCACAATGGTGACATCGTGCGCATCTACGGCCGCGTCGCCCAAATCGGCACGACCTCCTGCACGGTGGACGTGTGGTGCCACGACGCGCGCACACACGCGACGGTCTTCAGCACCAGCGTGATCATGGTGCACGTCTCGAGCGAGGGCGTCAAAGCGCCGCTCCCGCACTGACTTTCTTCTGCCTCCCATGCGTCTCGATCAAATCGACCATCTCGTCCTCACGGTGCGCGACCTGGGTGAAACGATCGCTTTCTACACCCGCGTGCTCGGCATGGAGGAAGTCACCTTCGGCGAGAATCGCAAGGCACTGGCCTTCGGCACGCAGAAGATCAACCTGCACGAGGCTGGTCGTGAATTTGAGCCGAAGGCGCTGCATCCGAAACCCGGTTCGGCAGACGTCTGCTTTCTGACCGCCGAGCCACTGGCCCGCGTGATGAAGCACATGGAAAATTGCGGGGTCGATATTCTCGAAGGACCGATCGAACGCACTGGCGCCCAAGGCCCGATCGAGTCGATCTACATTCGCGACCCAGACGGGAATCTCATCGAGATTGCGAATCAGTTGCCGCTTCCCGGGGAGGGAAGTAATCAGTGATTAGTATTTAGTAATCAGTGAGGAAAGCCGACCGCATTACTGATTACTGATTACTGATTACCGATTACGGATTACTGATTACTGATCACTGCCACATCGAGGAAAGAGCGCCTCACTCCGGGCGGACGATGACGATGTCATCGGCGTGCAGCGAGCACCACACCTTCTCGCCTTTGTGAAAGGTCTCCTGCGTCGCGCTTTCATTGGCACAGATGGCAGTGAGGGTGAGACCACTGGGGAGTTTCAGCGACAACTCGTCGATGGAGCCTTTAAAAATCTCTTCGTCAACCTCCGCTTCGAAGACGTTGTCCCCCCGCTGGTTTCGTTTTTTGCAGGTGAATCTTCTCCGGACGGATGGAGACGACCAGTTCAGTCACGCCGGGAATGCCGACCAGTCGCGGAATGCACACGTGCACATCCGGGGCGAGGCGCAGGCGGGCTGGCGTGTTCCTCATGCGCGGTTACCTTGGCAGCGAGAATATTGGCCTGGGCCGATGAAATTGGCGACGAAGCTGGTCTGCGGGGAGTGATAGATATCCGCGCAATCGCCGATCTGCTCGATGCGGCCTTTGTTCACCACGGCGATGCGGTCGGACATGGTGAGCGCTTCCTCTTGGTCGTGGGTGACGAAGACGAACGTGATCCCGAGCTTTTTCTGCAACCGCTTGAGCTCGATTTGCATCGCGTGCCGCAGCTTGGCATCGAGCGCGGAGAGCGGTTCATCGAGCAACAACACCTTCGGCTGGCAGACAATGGCGCGGGCGAGCGCCACCCGCTGACGCTGGCCGCCGGAGAGCTGGCTCGGCTTGCGCTTTTCCATGCCGGAAAGCGAGACGAGTTCGATGACGTTGCGCACCCGCTCGGCGACCTCGGCTTTCGACAGCTTCCGCATGCGCAGGCCGAAGCTGATGTTGTCCTGCACAGTGAGATGCGGGAAGAGCGCGTAACTTTGAAACACCTGGTTCACATCGCGCCGATAGGGCGGCAGATCGGTGACATCCTCTCCCGCCAGCCAAACGCTGCCTTCGCTCGGCGTCTCGAAGCCGGAGACCATACGCAGCACCGTGGTCTTGCCGCAACCGGAGGGGCCGAGGAGCGTGAGGAACTCGCCTTGTTTGATCGTGAGATCGACCTCATCGACAGCGGTGAAACCGCCAAATCGCTTGGTGACTTTTCTGAGTTCGACCATGTGGTCCATGCGGCGGCTAGACGCCACTGAACCAATTCAGTCTCTGCGGAACAAGGTTGATATTGATTTGTTTCGTCTCCAGATAGGCGTCGAGGCCGAAGGTGCCGAGCTCGCGCCCGATGCCGCTCTGCTTGTAGCCGCCCCACGGCGCTTCGTTGAAAGTCGGGTGATAGGTATTGAGCCAGGTGATGCCGGCGCGCAGACCGCGGAGCACGCGCAGGCCCTTGCCTTGGTCGCCGGTGAAGACGCCCCCGGCGAGGCCGTAGATGGTGTCATTCGCGAGATGCAGCGCTTCCTCCTCAGTGTCGAAAAGCTGCACAACTTGCACCGGGCCGAAGATTTCTTCGCGGACGATCTTCATGCCCGGCTGCGTGTCGACGAAGACCGTAGGCGCGACGAAATTGCCCTTTTCCATCACGCCATTGGTGAGGCGCGAGCCGCCGCAGATGGTCCGCGCGCCTTCGCGGCGACCGAGGTCGATGTAGTGCAGCACTTTCTCCATGTGCTGGCGGGTAATGAGCGGGCCCATCTCGGTTTTCGGATCGAGCCCATCGCCGACGACGATCTTCGAACTCGCCTCGGCCATTCGCGAAAGGAACTTGTCAGCAATCTTCCTTTCCAAAATCAGCCGCGAGCCAGCGCTGCACACTTCGCCTTGTCCGGCGAAGATGGCGAACATCGCGTACTCCAGCGCGACGTCGAAATCGGCATCGGCGAAGACGATGCAGGGCGATTTGCCACCGAGCTCCAAGGTGACCTTTTTGATATTGCCGGTGGCCGCGGCCATGATCTTCCGGCCGGTGACCGTGCCACCGGTGAAGGCAATCTTGTCGACGTGGCTGTTCGCCGCGAGCGCGTGACCGGCGGTCGGTCCGGGTCCCAGCAGGAGTTGCGCGGCGCCGGGCGGGAAGCCAGCCTCGGCGATGAGCTTGAGGAGCTCGATCGCGGTGAGTGGTGTCGTCTCCGCGGGTTTGAGGATGCAGCAATTGCCGGCGGCAAGGCCGGGCGCGAGCTTCCAAGCGGCCCATGAGCAGCGGATAATTCCACGGGATGATCTGTCCGCACACGCCGATCGGTTCGCGAACGACCATGGACTGGATCGTCGGGTCGCCCACTTCGTAGGTCTGTCCGAGCGGCTTGGTAATGAGGCCCGCGTAGTAACGGAAGCACGCGGCGGCATCGGCGACGTCGAACTTCGCCTCGCGCAGCGGCTTGCCGTTGTTGCGCGTTTCCAGCCTGGCGAGGTCTTCGGCCAGCCCGTCAATGAGGTCGGCAAGCTTGAAGAGATAACTGGCGCGCTCGGGGGCGCGCATCTTCGGCCACGGGCCGGTGTCGAAGGCCTTGCGCGCATGGCCGATGGCGAGTTCGGCGTCGTGCTCGCCGCCATCGGTTACTACCGCGAGCAACTCATTGTTCGCGGGATTGAGAATTTCGCGCGTGTGGCCTTCCTGGGCCTCGACCCACGTGCCGTTGAGGAACATCGGGAGCGTTTTCATCACCGGGGAGCTTTCTCCTTGAAGCTCGCCCTCGCAGGGGGAGAACGCAAATCGAAGATCGGGTCTCGGAGATGGCAGATCGAACTCCGAATTCCGATCTCCAATCTGCCAGACCCGATCTTCGAACCTACACCTTGCCGCTCAAGCCGAACGCGTCGTGCGCGAGGACGGCGGCTTCATTGATCTTCGTCTCGTCGATGATCACCGCGGTCTTGATCTCGCTGGTCGAGATCATCTGGATATTGATGCCACCCGCAGCCATCGCTTCGAACAACTTCGCCGCCACACCGCTGTGCGAACGCATGCCGATGCCCACGATGCTGAGCTTGGCGATGCCTTCCTCGGTGGTCATCTCCTTGGCGCCGATCTCCTTCATCACGCTCTCCATCGACTTCTTGGTCTTCGTGAGATCATCCTTGTTGAGGGTGAACGAAATGTCGTTCGTATCACCCACGCTGTCGCTCTGGACGATCATGTCCACGCTGAGGTTCGCACCGGCGAGGGCGCTGAAAATCTTGGCCGCAGTGCCGGGCCGATCAGGCACCTGGCGGATGGTGACCTTGGCTTGATTCTTTTCGATTGAGACGCCACGGACGACGACGTTTTCCATATTCTTGGTCTCCTCTTTGACGATGGTTCCCGGATTGTTGTTAAAGCTGCTGCGCACCTCGAAGATGACGCCGAACTTCTTGGCGAACTCCACCGAGCGTGACTGCATGACCTTCGAGCCGCTCGACGCCATCTCGAGCATTTCCTCATAGCTGATCTCGTCGATCTTACGCGCCGTCGGCACGACTCGCGGGTCGCAAGTGTAGACGCCGTCGACGTCGGTATAAATCTGGCAAATGTCCGCCTTGATCGCCGCCGCGATGGCGATGGCTGTGAGATCGCTGCCGCCGCGCCCGAGCGTGGTGATGCGGCCATCCGTCGTCTCACCCTGGAAACCGGCGACGATGACGATGTTGCCGTTCTTCAGGTGCGCGTGAATCTGCTTCGGCGTAATGTTGGCGATCTTCGCCTTGGTGTGCACCCCATCGGTGATGATACCCGCCTGCGCACCGGTGAGCGACACCGCCTTCTTGCCGAGGCCATTGATGGCCATGGCGGTGAGCGCGATCGTCGTCTGCTCACCCGTCGCGAGGAGTACGTCCATCTCCCGTTCCGTCGGGTTGCTGGAGCATTGTCTGGCCAGCTTGATGAGGCCATCGGTCACGCCGCTCATCGCCGAGACGACGACGACAACATCGTGCCCCGCCTCCTGCGTGGCGATGACGCGCTTGGCGACATTCAGGATGCGTTCGGGATTGCCGACGGACGTGCCGCCGTATTTCTGGACGATGAGGCTCATCGGAAAAGGGCTGGGAAGGTGGCGGGAGGGACGCGGGTTGTCAATGGTCTATCGAGGCCGGGAAATGACGAATTACTAATGACGAATGACGAAGCGGCTCGTCACGCTGCCGCGCCGGTAATTCCAAAGGGCGGCTTCCATCACTCCTCCTCCGTCACTATGCCTTATCCAATCCCAACGGCATCCAGCCGACCTTGAGGTTGCGGTTGCCCTGCCGGGCGCGGAAGAGCAGGCTGCCGTCCTGCTGGGCCACGATGTGGCAATCGATCGGATTGGCGGGCTCGATGCCCTTGACGACGAAGGCGCCCAAAGGCTGCACCTCGAGGCTGCCGCCGCTCTCGCCTTGCTGGAGTTGAATACGCGTTTCCGGCCCCTTGGAACGCCACGGGAAACCGCCGGCCGTCGGCACCTTCGCACCGGCGGCGAGCACGATGCCGCCTTCTTCACCATCGATGGTGAGCAGCACCGGACGTTGCAGGAAGCCAGCCTGATGCACTTCGAGGCGCACGCCGCAGCCGGTCAGTTCGCCGGACCACGCTTCGATCGTCTGCACCACCGCGGCCTTGAAATCCGGCGGCACTTCGCCCTGGGCCGCATCGCGCAGCACGCGGATGGCGTCATCGGTGAGGCCGGTCTGTTGCAGCACCTGGGCGTAATTCCAGTTGAGCCGCTTGGAGTATTTCCCGCTCTCCACGAGCGGCTTGACGATCCGGACCATCTTCTCGAAATCGCGCGCCTCGCCGAGCGCCGCGGTGAGGTGCAGGACCACGTCTTCGTTTTCCGGTGCGATCTCGTAGGACTTTTCCGCCCACTTCAGCGCGGCCTTCGCGTCCCCGCGCTTGCGCGCGATGTTGCTCGCCAGGATGTAGGCCATCCACGATTTCCGCTCCTCAGCCCAACGAGCCAGTTCGGATTCCTTGGCCGGGTCGTGCTCGGCGTCGTTCAGGCCAAAGCGGATGCCCAGCGGCTGTTGCGCGTTCGGGTCGAGCTCGAGCACGCGATCCAGCGCCTTGCGCTCGCCCTCGGCATCGCCCAGCGCATTGCACACGGTGGCGAGGAAAAAGAATCCGCGCGGATCTTCCGGATGTTTCTCGGTGAAAGGCGTGATCGTCGCGCGCGCTTCCTCGAGCTTCCCCTGCGTGCGATAGGCCATCGTGAGGCCAATCACCGCGCGGGCATCATCGGGCCGGGCCTCGACCGCACGCTGCATCGCCGCGAGGCCGGCCTCGGGCGCATAACCTTCGCGCAGCAATTGCTCGCCGTAGTTCAGGAGTTGCTCGGGATCGTTGACCAACTGCTGCACCTGGCGCATGGCCATCTGGCCGAAGGTCGGCAGGTCCATGTAGAAGGCGGAATTCGGATCCTTGGCATTGCGGAGCAGCTTGACCATCTCGCGCATCTGCACGAGGCCATCGAGCGCCGTGCGATCCTGCGGAGACACCGCCAGCGCTTTTTTGAACGCCGCCACCGCTTCGTCGCGTTTGCCCTGCGTGGCGTTCACCACGCCGATGCTGTTCCAAATGGCCACCCCCGCGAGGGGCCTTCGCCGCCGCCTGCTCGAAGAGTTCGACCGCGCCTTCATCGTCACCTTCCAACCGCGACAGCGAGCCGCGGTGGTAGAGTGCAAACGCCGTGTCGGGAAATTGTTCGTCGAACTTCTCCAACAATTCGTAGGCGCGCACGATCTCGGAATTTTGCACGGCTTCGCCGAATTCATCGAGGTGCTCGGAGGCCTTGAGGAAACGGCCAAACGGTTCCGGGGCATCGGCGCCCATCGACTCGACGGCGTCGAGCAGATGGTTCATTTCGAACGGGTCGCTGCTGGCCAGCTTGGGGTCGACATTGCTCGGCCACGGGATGCGATTGGGCAGACCGAAGAACTCCAGTTCCCAGGAGGTCGATTCAATCCATTGATAAGGGGCGTCGGTCATGATGGGATTCACGTCAGATAAAAGGGGGGCGCAGCATCGCGGGCGGAGCGGGCGGTGTCAACACGGGGCGGGTGACGATTCGGGGGTCGGGGGTGGGGGGCGTGGTGGGTTTCGGGTTTCTGGTTCTGGGTTGCCCCCGTGGCGCCGTGGGACAATCAGACAATCGGACAATGAGACATCCTCCGGCAGGACGTCTCCCTGTCTCCCTGTCTCCCTGTCTCCCTGTCTCCCTGTCTGATTGTCCCCCTCCGCGTCTCCGCGTCCTCTGTGTTTCAAAACCTTTCGGCCGCCGATCGGCTCGCCTATTTCCGCTGCCAACGGTCGCCGGATTCCATGACCTGGCGGGGGCCGTCGCCGGCCAGCCAGGCTTTGGCCTCGGCGTCGCCTTTGAGATAGGCATCCCAAAAGGCCGTGCTCAGGGCCAGGATCACCTTGTGATGATTAGGATTGCGCGGCTGCTGGTCGCCGGGCAGCGGGCGATCGGTGAAGACGGAATGCTCGGCGTTTTCGAGGACCACTTCGTATTTGTCGCCCGCAGGCAAGGCGGGATAAACCGCCAGCCGCGACTCCACGGTGGCGTGACCCACGGGAGCGACGTCTTTCGTGCCGGTCATGAGCATCCACGGGATGGTGACCTCGGCAAAGGCGGCCTTCGGGTCGCCCTTGCCCGGCACATCGGGGCTGAAGGCGATCGCGGCACGAATGCGCGGATCGGTAAAGCGCTTCCCGGCAGTGGGCAACGTCTCCCCGCTCACCCCCTGCGTCGTCAGCGCGCCGAAGGAATGCCCCGACATGCCGACGTGATTCAAATCCAGACGCCCGGCGAGCGAATGCCCCGTCTCCTTGTTCCAGGCGGTGAGCTGATCGAGCACCGCCGGCACGTCCTGCAACCGCAGCACATAGTTTTGCAGCGAAGCCGCGCTCTTCAAGGCAGCCATGCGGTCCGCCGCTTCCACGCCTTTCCACACGGCGGAATCGCTACCCGCATGTTGCAGATACACGACGACGCAGCCTCGCGCCGACCATTGCTCGCCGAGGAACGGACTGCCTTCACGCGAACCTCCGAGACCATGGCTGAACAACACCACTGGCGCGGGCGCCGAGGACATCGGCAGGAGAACGCGTAGCGGGATATCGCGATTGCGCGCGGCATCATGGACCGTGAGGTCGACCGGCGGCGGCAAAGTGCCGGCGGGCAATTTCAATGGGTCATAAGCGGAGGCGGTCGTCACCCACGCGGCAAAGGCGAAAAGACAGAGCTTGAGGAAGGAAGGCATGGCAGTCGGTTTGGCGAACCGCGAAGGATTTCGCGGATTCGAGCGGACAGACGATAGCGGAATGCGGTTGGTTACGCATACTCCGAAAGCGCCGGCGGAATTTGAATGCCCTGCGGTGTGTTCTGGCCCGCGATCATCGGAAAGGTTATTCCTGACCCTTCCACCGACTCCGATGCGTTCGCCATTTCTTCACGCCACGATTCTCCTGCTGATCTGTGCTTCTTTCGCCTTGGCGTGGGATACGCCCGGCCATGAACAGATCGCCGACATGGCCTACACCCGCCTGACGCCGGCGGCGAAAAACAAAATTCGGGAGATCCTCCAGCATGGTGACCCGCGCTATGTACCGGCGAACAATGGCGATGATACGTTGCGCGATGCCTTTCGCCGGGCATCCAGTTTTCCGGATGTCATTCGGGATCCAGGCGCGAGCACGGTTTTTGACGACGCATATGTCGACCGGATGAACCTGACGTTTCAGCCGGATGTTTCGCCACAGCAACTGGCCAAGCCGAAATCAGAGTACATCCGCTGCAAGACGTGGCACTATTACGACACGCCCATTCATTACAGCACCTCGCACGCGCCGAAGATCTACGAGTCAAACGCGCTCGTCGCATATAACTACGCCACGGCCCAGCTCGCGAAGCTCAAGAACAGCGCGGCGGGAGCCGATTTGAGAGATGCCGCCTGGTGGCTGTGCTGGATCGAGCATCTCACGGGAGATCTGCACCAGCCGCTCCATTGCACTTCGAACTACGCGCATAACCACCGAGGCGACATCGGCGGCAATGCGGTGAACATCATCGCTCCGTGGGATGGCGCTTCCGGCGCGCTTCACGCGGTGAATCTGCACAGCTACTGGGACGAAGGGATCGATCACGCGGCGGGCGGCCATCGTTCGGCGAGACAGGACCTCACCCCGGCAGATGCCATGGAGGTCACCGACGCGTGGCTCAGGAACAACCAGCTCAAGCCGGGGGACAGCGACGCCGCAGATCTCAATGTAGCCCACTGGATTGCCCAGGGAGCGGCCCTCGCCGATGCCCATGTCTACCAGGAAACCAATGCCGCCGGGCAGACCCAGGAAATCATCGACGGCACGAACGTCACTCCCCAATACACAACCGACCAGATCGATGTCTGCGAACATCAAGCCGTGCGCGCAGCTTATCGTCTGGCGGCGGTGCTAAATGGGATCTTTCAGCCTTGAATTAGATGGCGCGCCGTGGCGCGGGGACGAGCAGCACGGAGGCATCCTTCAACGCTTCGAAGACGATGCGGCCCGCGTTGGGCGTAGAAAACCGATCGCTCGCGCGCAGCAGGATGTCGCCTTCGGCGGGCGTGGTGGTGAGCCAGACGACTCCGTCGAGCACCTGGATTTCGCGAACGCCATCGGCCGGGTCGAGGCGATGCACCTGACCGCGCGCGAGTTGCAGGGAAATGGGGCGCGCGTTTTTCTCCATCACGTCCGGCACGGTGGCCGGGATGAATAGGGAGAGAGCTTGCGCCCCACGGGCGGCACGACTGACCGATGTTCCAAGAGCAGGCACGGTTTTCATAGCACCACGAGCATGCGCCCGGAAAGCCGGTGGCAACAGATGCACCCGCGCAGAAAATCGGCTTGTACAGATCACACTGTACAAGCCGTAATCACTACAATCTGTATCTGTGCAATTGCCGCTTTTGCAGTATCCTGCCGATATGACTGCGCTCGGAAACTCGCTGACCGACCCGCTGTATCAGCAACTCGCGGATACACTCGAAGAGATGATTCAACACCGCTCGCTGCGACCCGGAGATCGCATGCCCTCGCTGCGCCAGTTCAGCCGTCAGCGGCGGGTGAGCGTCCCGACGGCGCTGCAGGCTTACGCGATGCTGGAAGATCGCGGTTTGCTCGAGGCGCGGCCGAAATCGGGTTACTACGTGCGGGCCAGCCGCGCGGATACGGTCCGGCCACCGAGCGCCGGCTCGCAGTCGCCGCGTGTGGCCGACTATTCCAAGCTCGATCCCCTCACCGCCATCCTCGCCGCGCAAAATGCGCCGGACCTCGTCCCGCTGGGCGTAGCCGTGCCGGACCCGCGAAATCTGCCGGAAGCGCGCATGGCGCGGGAGATGAGCGCGGTGGCCAGGCAATTGCGCAAAGAATATTCGTCCTACGATTTTCCGCCGGGCTGTCCACCCCTGCGCACCGAGCTGGCGCGTCGCTCGCTCGAGTGGGGCTGTGCGCTGACCCCGGATGATTTCATTCTCACCATCGGCTGCACCGAAGCGCTGGCGCTGGCACTGCACGCCGTGTGCGAGGCGGGCGATACCGTGGTCGTCGAGTCGCCGACTTATTTCGGCATCGCGACGGTGCTGCAGGAACTGCGGCTGAAGGCGCTCCCGATTCCCGTGGATGCGGAGCGCGGCTTGAACCTCGACGTGCTCGACAGCGCTGCGCAAGACCCGCGTGGCGGCCTGTGTGTTGATTCCCAGCTTTCACAATCCGGTCGGCTCGTGCATGTCGGATCAAGACAAGTTGCGTCTCTGCCAGATGCTGGCGAAGCGGGAAATTCCGATAATCGAGGACGACATTTACGGCGACCTCCAGCACGCCGGCCCGCGGCCGCGCTGCCTGCGCGCATTCGATGAAAACGTAATCCTCTGCAGCTCGTTTTCCAAAACGATCGCGCCGGGCTTGCGGCTCGGCTACATCGCGCCCGCCCGGTGGAAAGATCGCGTCATGCGTCTCAAGCAAACGACCACGCTGGCCAACGCGGGGCTGCCTTCCTATGCGCTCGCCGCGTATCTACGTGAAGGCGGCTACGAGCGCTACTTGCGCAAGGCACGGGGCATTTACCGGCAGCAGGTAAATCACATGCGCGAGTTGCTGGCGCACGCCCTGCCGGAAGGCATCGCTCTTTCGAAGCCGCAGGGTGGGTTTGTGTTGTGGTGCGAATTGCCCCCGCAGATCGATGCGGTGCAGCTCTCCCGCAGCGCCCAACGCTCGGGCATCAGCATCGCCCCCGGCCCGCTCTTTTCTCCACGCGGCGAGTTTTCGAATTTCATGCGCATCAATTGCGGGTATCGCATCGACGCGAAGATCGAGAATGCGGTGATGACGCTGGGGAAACTGGCGAAGGATTTTTTGCGAAGGAGGGGATGAGGGTATCCATGGCCGTTGCCAAGGGACTAGACGCCATCGCCCGAAGTCTCCCTTTCAAGGAGACAACATCTTCACCGCCTCCCCACTTCCAGTCACCCGCACCGTTTGGAAATGCGTCAAAGGCTTTCTGGGGAAAGGTTGCGTGTCGGGAAACATCGACGATGGAAGGTGCGTGAGCTTCTTGAACATATAGATTTCCGCTGTCCCATCCACCACCCCGATCGGCTTGGGCCATTCGAAACTCAGGCGCGCGAAGGCCTCGCCGTCTCTGGTAATCTCGTAGACGAGTTGTCTATCGGAACCCATCTCTCCTTCCACGATTCTATATTCGATTTCCCCTCCGTCACGATCGGTCAGCACCACTTCTGTAAAGGGCGGATCGACGTTGTTATATGGCGACTCGCTGTGCCACGAAATCTTTTGGGTGAAGCGTCGCCCATTCCAGCGGGCAAAGTGCCATTCCTCATATATCGAGCGGTGACCAGAGTTGTAATAGAGCCGCAGCCAGCCGTGAATGAGGCGCGGCCTTCTCATCGCCTGCTCGAGCGGCACGAGTAAATTCTTTTCGGAATCAAATCTGAAAAGAAAATGCTCCTGCCAGTATCTCCAAACCTGGCCCGCCATCACTAAGCCAAGATCCCCTTTTCCGTTGAAATCCATGACCCAAAACGGTTTCTCGGCCGGAGTAATCGGGTAACGTACATCAGGATCAGGAGCGGCCCCTCTGGGAACCCATTCGGGTTGGATGTCCCAAAACCCTCGAGCCTCCCACCCGTGCGCGGTCCATTGTGCAAATCCAATGCCTATATGCCGACCGTTGTCGAACAACACATCCATCGTCACCAACGCGTAAATGCCACCGTTGTGAAATAGATCGCCGTAGAGGATATACGGCTTGTCTATCCCGTGAATTACCTTGGTTGATTGGTGCGACCGGGGCCGGATCGTCTTGAGTGTCTCGCAGATAGCGACGGTGGCGCGATCAATCACCTCAGATTTTGGCTCCAACGGAATGGAACGCTGCTGCTGAATCGTCGCCGCCGCAGGACCATCCGCAATACCATCAACACTTCCGAGCAACGAGAGCACCCCAAAGATCGGAACCGCAGATTTTTTAAGCCAAAAAAGAGATCGGCGATATTGCGCAGTGCACGAGTTGCTGAAGACGAAAATTCCCATGGGAGGGAATACGTCCGAATCGTTTCGGCTCTTACTCAAATCGACACCCGAGCGTAGAAATTTTTACCGCATCACGCCTATCGATGCCGTCCTCGGCGTCGGAAACTCTTCGGCGCTGCGATCGACGCTAGGACGGCGCCGCTACAGCATTTTCATTTGGCAATGCCAAGAAGCGGCCAATTGGAATCGAAGGATCCCATATCCGCCCTTGCTCACCCCACACGGCATTCGAGGGCGTGTTCTTTCCAGTGTGGTTACAGCTCCGCGCGAAAACCCGCAGAAATTGGAGGTCCTTCGACTCCGCCCATACTTCCCCGCTCCGCTCAGGATGACAGGGTTTTCGATTCGGCGCTACCGCTCCACTCGGCGCATCGCACCTAAACGGAAAACGCTACCCCGCGATGAGCCGCAGAATCTCCCCCTTCTCCGCCTTGGCGGGGATGACGCTGCCGCATTGTTCGCGGGCGATGTCGGGGTCCTTGAGGCCGTGGCCGGTGACGGTGCAGACAATCTTGCTGCCTTCCGCGATGCGCGGAATGGGGCAGGTCGGAATGGGATTTTCGAGGCTCTTGAAAAGGCCGGCGATGCTGGCGGCGCTGGCGGGCTCGACGAAGATGCCTTCGTGGGCCGCGAGCCACTGCTGGGCGCTGAGGATCTCGGCGTCGGTGACGATGTCGATGCTGCCGCCGCTGTCGGTAATGGCGGCGCTGGCCAGCTTCCAGCTTGCGGGATTGCCGATGCGGATGGCCGTGGCCACGGTCTCGGGTTTCTCGACCACTTTGTTGTAGAAAATCGGCGCGCTGCCGGCGGCCTGGAAACCGCACATGCGCGGCTGCTTGGTGGCTTTGCCGAGCTGATGGAATTCCTGGTAACCCATCCAGTAGGCGCTGATGTTGCCGGCGTTGCCCACGGGCAGGATGTGCACGTCGGGCGCATCGCCGAGAACATCGATGATCTCAAACGACGCGGTCTTCTGGCCCTGCAGACGATACGGGTTGATGGAATTAACGATGGCAATCGGCTCGGTCTCGCCGATCTCGCGGACGAGATGCAGGGCGTCGTCGAAATTGCCATCGATGGCCACGACCTTGGCGCCGTACATGAAGGCCTGGGCGAGCTTGCCGAAGGCGATCTTGCCGGCGGGCAGAAGGACGATGCAGGCGATGCTGGCCCGCGCGGCGTAGGCGGCAGCGGCGGCGCTGGTGTTGCCAGTGCTGGCGCAGATCACCGCCTTGGCGCCGTCTTCCACCGCCTTGGAGAGCGCCATGGTCATACCGCGATCCTTGAAGGAACCGGTGGGGTTGAGACCCTCGTACTTGATGTAGACTTCGCAGCCGCGGCCGACGCGCTCACTGAGCTTCGGCGAATGAATGAGCGGCGTGCTGCCTTCGTTCAGCGAAATGAAAGGCGTGGCCTCAGTGACGGGCAGGTATTCCCGCCAGCGAGCCATGACGCCGCGGTCGTGCAGGGGGCGATAGGTGCTCATGCGAAATTTTCAACGCGGATCATCCGCGGGGCTTTTTTCACACACGGCAGCGCGCCGATTTGATCGAGCGCATTTTGAATCTGCGCGCTGGTGGCTTTGTGGATGACGAAGACGAGCGGGACGGCTTCACCCTCGGTGCCTTCGGGCTGGAAGAGCGAGGAGATGCCGATGTTCAAGGCGCCGAGCACGCCGGCGACCTGGGCGACGACGCCGGGGCGATCTTCGACGGTAAGGCGCAGGTAGTATTCGCAGACGATCTGGTCGATCGGCTTGCACGTGCCGTAGAGCCCGTGGGGCATGAAGCCGTAATTGCTGCGCGGCGATTGCAGCGCGGCAGCGGCTTCGGCGAGGTCGGCGATGACCGAGCTGGTGGTCGGATCCTGGCCGGCGCCGCGTCCGTAAAAGAGCGTTTCGCCGACGACGTCGCCATGGACCGCCAGGGCGTTGAAGACCCCATTCACCGAGGCGAGGACGTGTTTCTCGGGGATGAGAGTGGGGTGCACGCGCACCTCGATCTCGCCATTTTCGTCGGCCTTGATGATGCCGAGGAGTTTGATGGCGTAGCCGAGTTTTTTGGCAAAGCGGATGTCGCCAGCGGTGATCTGGTCGATGCCCTCGACGAAAATCTTGTCGGTCGGCACCCAGAAGCCGTAGGCGAGCGAGGCGAGGATGACGGCCTTGTGCGCGGCGTCCCAGCCGTTGACATCGAGCGTGGGATCGGCCTCGGCGTAGCCCTGGGCCTGAGCCTCGGCGAGCGCTTCGGTGAAGCTGATCTCCCGCTCGGTCATCTGGGTGAGGATGTAGTTGCTCGTGCCGTTGATGATGCCGTGGATGGAGCGGATATGATTGCCGATGAAGGCTTCGCGGATCGCCTTGATGATCGGGATGCCCCCGGCCACCGCGGCTTCGAAAAAGACGGGCACCTTATGCTTGGTCGCGGCGTCGAAAATCTCCCGGCCGTGCTCGGCGAGGAGCGCCTTGTTGCCGGTAACGACGGTCTTGCCGCGCTCGATGGCGCCGAGCATGAAACGGAGACTCTCCTCTTTCTGACCCATGAGTTCGACGACGATGCGAATCTCGGGATCATCGAGAATGTCCTGCCAGCGGGTCGTGACGATGCCGGTGGGAAAATCCACGCCGCGATTTTTGTTGATGTCGCGAAGGGCGATCTTTTTGACGTCGAGCTCGAACCCGAGCCGTTCCCGGAGCAGGGCACGATTCTGCGTCAGGTGTTTGAAGACACCTGCGCCGACATTGCCCATCCCGGCTAAACCAATGGCGAAGTGCTGCATGCGAAAGGGCGCGGAATATCGCTGGCGAGAAGGGCGGTGTAAAGGAGGAAGGCGGAAGGTTCCGATGGGGTTGGCGGCAGTCTTAATCGTAATCGTAATCGTAATCTTAATCCCCCGGTTCAGAAGAGATTAAGATTACGATTACGATTAAGGTTAAGAGGGCCACACCGCCTTCTCCTTCATCCTTTTTTTACAATTCCAGCGGCACGCCCGGTGTCGGCAGGAGGATCTCGCTCTGCGGCAAATCGCCAGCCAGCGTCGTGCGGAACCACTCGATGGCCGGGGTGTCGCCGTGGACGAGGACGATTTTCTTCGGGCGCACTTTGTTCACGTAAGCGCGCAGGCTTTCGCGGGAGGCGTGGGCGCTGAAGTTGAATTGCTCGACCTCGCAACTGAGCGGCTGTGCGGGGACGTCCGGGCTCAATTGCACGATCTCGCCCGGAGCAGCGCTGCGCAGGCGGCCGCCGGGGGATGCGGGGTCGGCGTAGCCGACGAAGAAGAGGGCGTGTTGCCGGTCGCTGATGACCTGGCGGGCGAAGACGTTGGAGAGCGTCTTCTCGGTCATCATACCGCTGGAAAGGGCGTAGATACGGCCACCCTTGAGCGGCGTGGCATCGGCAGCGCGGCCGGCCATGGTGAAGGGAGCGACGGCGTCGAGGAGCTGGAGCTGCGGGTGCTGACGCGGGGTCTGCGGGGCGAGCTTATCGTAGATTTCGGTCAATTTCGTACCGAGGCCGCCGATGTAGATTGGGCCGAGGCCGAGGAGATTGCCGCGCCGGAATTCGTAGAACATCGCGAGGATTTCCTGCGTCTTGCCGAGGGCGAAAAGCGGGATGAGGATGCCGGCGTCGCGATCGAAGGCCGCCTGATGGCCATGGCGAAGCGCAATTCCTCGCCGTGGCGGGTGAAGCCTTCCGGCGTGGCCCGATCGCCACGCGTGGTCTCGATGATGAGGACGTCGAGTTCCTCCTCGGGGAACTGCGCGCCTTGCATGATCGTCTGGTCATCGAACTGCACGTCGCCGGTGTAGAAAATCTTGCGGCCCTGCGCGCGAATGAGCGTGCCGACGGAGCCGAGGATGTGCCCGGCATCGAAGAACTCGAAGGATAGCTCCGCGTCCTCGCTGGGCAGCAGGCGTTCGCCGGTGACATCGAAGCGCGTGTGCAACGGCACGGGGCGCCAGCGCTTAAAAGCGACATCGACTTCGCGGTGGGTGAAGAGCGGGTATTCGGTGATGCCTTCGTCACGCTTCTTGGTCATCACGTTGACCGAATTGTGCAGCATCACGTCGCTGAGCAGCCGCGTGGCCTCGGTCATGAACACCGGCGCCTGCGGCTGGCGGCGCATGAGCACGGGCATAGAGCCGACATGATCCTGATGCGCGTGCGAGAGGATGATGGCGTCGGCCGTGCCATCCGGCAGACGGCTGAAATCGGGCAGGGCGGCAGTGCCATCGAAGCGCGGATGCAATCCGGAATCGAGGACGATGCGTTTCCCGGCCAGGTCGAGGCAGTAGCAATTAGCGCCGATTTCGATCTGCCGGGTCAGATTAGTGAAGGTGAGACCACCCATGACCTGTGGGAAGGATGCGGGGGCGCGACGGGGATGGCAAATGTTTTCGCCGCTCCGATCGGCAAAGCGGCAATCGTAATCTTAATCTTAATCCTAATCTTACTCCCTCTCTCCGGCAGAGGATTAAGATTACGATTAGGATTAAGATTAAGAAGCCTGCCCCGCCCCTTACAAGATCACCGGCCGCTTCGGCTTGCCGAAGGAATCCGGCGTTACGAGGCGGAAGAGCACGCACACGGCGACCACGCCCACCGGGACCACGCCCGGCATCCACATCAGCCAATGCGAGAAGACGGCAATGGCGACGAGACCGTAGATCGCCAGGACAAAGATGCCGTAGAAAATCGTCTTCATTTTCTTCATGCGCGGGATGCGGAAGCTCCAGAGCATGAACACCGCGATGATGACGTAATCCGCCCACTCCGGCACGGGGCGGATGAAGGATTGATCGAGGATGGTGGCGATGGCCGCGGCGAAGAGTTCGCCCGGGGAGCCGTTGCGCCGCGCGGCAAGCGGAATGGTGCGCGCAGCGGCGTCGGTGCGCGAGAGGAGCACGATGTTGTTGGCGAGTTGATCGATAGGGACGATTGGCTTGCCGCCGGCTTCCTTCTGCTCGCTGGCCAGGAGCAGTTCGTCGCGGCTGAAGCTGAGGAAGCGCGCCCCGAAATCCACCCGCATGCGGCCCATGCTATCGATGGGGATGTGGATTTTTTTCCCGATGTCGATGAAGGAGCCGACCTGCACGCTCACATCGTCCGGGGTCAGCTTCGCCCAGAGGAGCACGGCCTGCAGCGGGAAGGTAGGCGTGATCTGTCCGCGGTAGCGCAGGATCAGCGGCACGGAATTGAAATGGGTGTGGTGGGGCGGAAGGTTCGTGAAGCCCACGGTGGAGGAGAGCCGGTAGCTTTCCGCGGGCTGGAGTTCGACGGCCGTGAACTCGGGGATCTCGCTGATCGAGCCCTTCACATTGTGCAGCAGCGGCACCTCCTGCAGCGGCGGGATGACCTGTGGATCGTCCGGGATACCCAGCTTCGAGCCGAGCAGCATCTTGGGAGCACGCAGGATATTGTCGCGCAGGATCGTTTCGTATTGCTGGAGCTTTTCGGCGAACTGCGGCCGGCGTTTCGGGTCTTCCGGAATTGGCAGGACAATCGCGCGGTCCCAATCGAGCACCTGATCGATGGCGACGACCGAGGATTTCAGCGGCAACACCGCGGGGATGAAGAGGGAAAAATCGAGCGGATTCCACGGCCAGGGATGGCTCGCCAGAGTGGCGTCATCGATGCGGACCAGGGTCATCGGCGTGGGCTTGGCGCCGCGGTGGCTGTTCATGGCCAGAAAGTCCGCAAAACCATTGTCCCACGAAGCCAGCGGCTCGATCTGGGACTGATTCAACAGCGCCAGACCGGCGAGCAGGACGAGAAGCATGAACTGCGCTCCAGTGCGAAACATGGCGCGCAATTAGGCGCATTTCGCACCCGACTCCAATGACAAAATCCAGACGCCCTCCTCACGTGTCATTCTGACCGGAGTGTCCCGAGCGGCCTCTCCCTCCGGGAATCGCCCGCTCTGAGCATGAACATTGCTTTCTCATTTCCTTGAAATTGGAAAAACCCGTTCCATTTTAACCCCATCCCCCAGCCTCCTCCCCCTGAGAATGTCGCCTAAAGACAAAAAAGCCGTCAGAGAGCTACGACAAGGAAGGTCGGACTACCGTTGCTGCCTTCCGGCCCTGGCGGGGTTTGTCTGCCTTCAATCCGTAGTCCCTGACGGAGGCGACACTATTGGGGCAGGTCAGCGGCAACACAAATCCTTTATTCACGAAAAATTAGGGGAAAACCTCTTGCATTGATAAATTTTCAAGGCTTTAAAGTGCGGCGCAATACGCGGTTAGGTTGAACCAACCCATCCGCCCCCCTACACATACCTTTCACAATTCCCTTATGGCTAAAGTTTTCATTGGCATCGCACTGCTCTTCATGCTCGCCACCGCTGGCGTCGGATTTATGCTGAAGGGTAATGTCGACAAGTTGCAAACGTCCCTGAGCAAAACGAAGGGCCAGATTGCCGACGCAGAAGGGAAAGCCCGCGCCGCGAAGAACGACGCCGAGAAGGCCCAGAAGGACGCCAAGGATGCGGGCGACAAGGCAGCCGCCGCGGAGAAGACGGCAGCCGACAAGACCAAGGAAGCCGACGACGCCAAGATGCAGCTCGCCGAAGCCAAGCAGGTTCTCGAAAGCAAGGAAAAGGAACTCGCTGCAGCCAAGGCCAGCACCAACCCGGCTGATCCCAATGCTCCGAAGCAGGCAGACATCGACGCCCTGAAGGCGCAGCTCGCGGACGCCACGGCCAAGGAACAGGCCGCCGAAAAGGACGCCGAAGCCAACAAACTCGCCGCCGATGCCGCTGTCGCCAAAGGTGCTGAGAACGACCGGCAGCTCGCCGAACTCCGCAAGAAGGACCACGAGCGCGACCTCGGTATCATGCGTCCGGGTCTGCATGGCCGCATCCTCGCGGTGAACTCTGGGTGGAATTTCGTAGTGCTCAGCGTCGGCGACAAGAACGGCGTGCTGGTCAACTCATCGCTCGTCGTCGTCCGCGGCAATGAGCCAGTCGCCCGCCTGCGGGTCACCTCGGTGGAACCTTCCACGGCGATTGCCGATGTCCTGCCCGGCACCGTGCGCAAGGGCGTGACGGTTCAGCCCGGCGATACCGTGATCTTCGAAGGCACCCGTGGCAATCAGCAGACCACCAAGCCTGCTCCCGATTCCGCTCCCGCTCCTGCACCTACCCTCCCTGTCGCTCCCGCCCCCGGCCTTCCCAATAGCTGATCGTAGGAACCATGACGCGAATTCTGGGTTTCCTTCTGCTGGGTTGTTGGCATGACGTTGATGACTTCCTGCGCGGACGACAACAAGCAGGCGAGTGATCCCAATCAGGTCAGCACCATCCCGTGGAATCGGCCGGAAAAGTGGGAGGGTCAAGGACCCATGGGTGGCATGATGCCAGGCAGTCACTAATTTAAATCGCGCCCGATGAGGGCGCGTTTTTTTTTTGCGGGTAACGAATGCGCGAGCGAAAGTGGCCTGCTCTTAATCGTCACCTTTGAACCTCAATCGTTAATCTCGGTGGCCCACTGAGGGATTAAGGATTAACGATTAAAGAATACGATTAAGAACTAAAGAACGTGAAGCCGCGCATTCTGGTGATTCGGGGAGGAGCGATTGGAGATTTCATTCTCACCCTTCCCGCGATTGGACTACTCCGGGAAAATTTTCCAGAGGCCCAGCTCGAAATCCTCGGTTACGAGCATATCATCGAACTGGCTCGCGCACGCTTCTACGCCGACGCCACGCGCTCAATCGAATACGGTCCCATGGCGGGCTTCTTCGTGCCGAACTCGAAGCTCGCGCCGGACCTCGTGGAATACTTTGCGAGCTTCCAGCAGGTCGTCAGCTATCTCTTCGATCCCGATCTGTTCTTTGAGAATAATCTGCGCCGCGCGGGCGTGAAGAATTTTCTCCCGGCTTACGCGAAGATCGATGATTCCCAGCACGCCGCCCAGCAACTCGCGCAGCCCCTGCAGCGGATGGCGCTCTTTCTCGATAGCGCAGCGGCCGAGTTGTATCCCTCGGCGGAAGACCGGGCGCGGGCGAAGGAATTTCTCGGCGACTCCACTGCGCCGGTGATCGCGATTCATCCCGGCAGCGGAGGTGTGCGCAAGAACTGGCCGGCGGAGAACTGGGCGACGATCGCCAAAGGTTTGTCGCGGTATGCGCCGGAAGCGAGGGTGCTCTTGATCGGCGGAGAGGCGGATGCCGCGCCCCTGGCCACGGTGCAACAGGCGTTGCGCGGAGCACCGGTGCTGCTCGCGCAGAATCTGCCGTTGCCGCACCTTGCCGCGGTGTTGGAGCGATGCCGGCTTTTCCTGGGGCACGACAGCGGCATCTCGCATCTCGCCGCCGCGGTGGAGACATCGTGCGTGCTGCTCTTTGGTCCCACCGATCCCGCCATCTGGGCGCCGGCCAACGAGAAAGTCACCGTCGTGACAGCGCCGGATGGTCTTTTGGTCCGGTTGTCACCCGCGGTCGTGGAAGAAGCGGTACGACGCGCTCTGGGGTAGCGAGATCTCGAAAGTATCTTGCTTGTTTCGGGAATCGTTTTCGTGGTGATTTTGCTAATCACGGTTTTCCAATCAGCCGCCGCGCCCGGCCATGCGCTGTAGCCAAGAGCCAATCTCATGAGCACCGAATCTCACCCGCCTACGCCATCACCAGAGGGCGTCGTCTGTCCTAAATGCCTGTTCAGTAATTCGGCGACCGCGGCGTTTTGTGCGGCTTGCGGTGCCCCCATCGGCATGGTCGCGAACGTCGACCCACTTCAACATATTTACGCGGAAGGCTTCGGTTATCGGTCTGCGGTCGATGGACCACCGAAGCTCATCATCCTCATCGGCATGTGGCTACTCTTCGGTCCCCTGGCGGTCGGGGCCGTCAGTATGATCATCGCGGGCGGAAGAGAGCTTCTCTCCACGATCCCTTGGATCGCCATGTTCCTGTGCTCAATCGCGGTCCTGTATCGTGTCACCCGGAACTATATTGTTAAATCCCGGCTCGCCGGAAAATCGGGAGGCTGAACCCGATGATGCCTCTTCGACCGATTCAAGGTCCGAATGCCGGCCCTCCGGGACGGATGATGGTGGGAAGGCGGTCCGGTGGCTCACGCCACCGGCTAATTTCTGGCCTCCCTCCGGGAGGCGAAGCCTGGGGCTGATCCCAAGAGCTACCCGATGACCTCGAACTGGCTCATGCGCTTGAAGGTCTGGTAGCGCCCGTCGATGTCCGCCTTGGTCAAGGTGCGCAGGCGCTCGAGGGAGAAGGCTTCGACGTTGTAGCTGGCCAGGACGCTGCCGAGGACGACGGCTTTGCGCAGGGAGTCGAAGCTGATCTTTTCGTGATTGAGCGAGGCGAGGTGACCCGCGAGGCCGCCGGCAAAGGTATCCCTCGGCGCCGGTGGGGTCGTGGATGTCTTCCAGCGGATAGGCGCTCGCAGCTGAAGAACTGGCCTTTCCGGGCCGAAGAGCAGCGCGCCGTGTTCGCCTTTCTTGATGCAGAGATAGGCGGGGCCGGCGTTGCGGATCTGGGCGGCGGCCTTGATCAGGCTGGTCTGCTTGGTGAGCATGCGGGCCTCGCTGTCATTGAGGATGAGCATGTCGATGCGGGTGAGCAGGCGCTTGAGTTCCTCCGGCGTGTTGTTGATCCACAGGTCCATGGTGTCGGCGATGACAAACCGCGGGTTCTTGACCTGGTCGAGCACGTGGTGCTGGAGACTCGGATGGATGTTGCCGAGCAGGACGTAAGGCGTGCTTTCGTAGCCCGCGGGCAGCTTCGGCTCGAAGCTCTCAAAGACATTCAGCGCGATGCTGCGGGTCTCGCGGGTATTGAGGTCCCACATGTATTCGCCCGACCAGCGGAAGGTCTTGCCGGGGACGATTTGCAAGCCGGCGAGGTCGATGTTGTGCTTCTTGAAAAAATCGATGTGCGCCTGGGGAAAGTCGTCGCCGACGATGCCGACGAGATTGACCGGCGCGAAGAAGCTCGCGGCCACCGACGCGTAGCTGGTGGAACCGCCCAGCAGGTCGGAATGCTCCTCGATGGGAGTTTTGACGTTATCGAGAGCGATGGAACCAACGACGAGGACGGACATGGTAGGAAATGTGGAATGCGGAATGCGGAATGCGGAGGGATGGGGTAGTCTGTCTCGGGAGGGACTTCAAGGATGGAACGCAGGGGCGCGGATCCGTAATTGAAGAATTTTTAACCGCAGAGGGCCCGGCGCACCCCACGCAACCAAATGCCCATCCATTTAAGCGCAGAGGACGCCGAGAACGCAGAGAGCCGCAGAGGGGGGAACCATGGATTTCGCGGATTACACGGATTAAAGAAATCGAACCGTCACTGCCTTCAATCCGTGAAATCTGTGAAATCCGCGGTTAAAAAATTTCCACAAGCTACGTACACTTTTCAGGTTAGCACTGCACGAGGCGCAGAGAAGAAGTGTAGAGGGGTTCGTGGAGTAAAAAACCGCGAATGGGCGCTAATGAACACGAATCGGAAACGCATTCATCTTCCTCCTCTATTCGCGTTCATTGGCGTCCATTCGCGGTTAAAAATCGACGCAGGCGGCAAACATTTTTAGGATTCGCACGGCGGAGAACATGGAGAGCCGCAGAGGGAAATCGGGTCATGGACCGCCGCTTCAGCTGCTAGCGCCTTTTGCACAGTGAGCGGGCGCGAATTAGATTGAGGGCAACAACGCAAACATGCCTCTGCCACCCATTTCATGACTCTCTATTCTCTGCTCGACCTCGCGCCGATCGTCCAAGGTGGCACGGCGACGGAAACGTTTCGTCGCACGCTCGATCTGGCGCAGCATGCGGAGACGTGGGGTTACCACCGCTACTGGCTGGCGGAGCATCACAATATCCCGGGTATCGCCAGTGCGGCGACTTCGGTGCTCATCGGGCATGTGGCCGGAGGGACGAAATCCATGCGCGTGGGGTCGGGCGGGATCATGTTGCCGAATCACGCACCGCTGGTGATTGCCGAGCAATTCGGGACGCTGGAGTCGCTTTATCCGGGGCGGATTGATCTCGGCATCGGGCGCGCGCCGGGTGGAGATCAAAATACTGCGCGGGCACTGCGGCGTGGGCTGGGCAGCAGCGGGGATACGTTTCCGCAGGATTTGCGAGAGTTGCGGTCTTACTTTGCACCGGCGTCGCCGTTTGAACCGGTGCGGGCAATTCCGGGGGCGGGACTTTCGGTGCCGATTTATCTGCTGGGCTCGAGCGATTTCAGTGCGCGGCAGGCAGCGCTGCTTGGACTGCCGTTCGGCTTCGCTTCGCATTTTGCACCGGATTACCTGTACGAAGCGCTGGCGCTTTATCGCGACCATTTCCAACCCTCGGCGCAATTGGCAAAGCCGCACGTGATCGTAGGCGTCAATGTCTTTGCCGCAGAAACGGATGCCGAGGCGGCGCGCCTCTTCACGTCGCTGCAGCAGGCTTTTCTCGGGATGGTGCGAGGGAATCGCTCGGAGCTGCGGCCGCCGGTGGATGCGATGCAATGGACCGAGGCGGAGGAAGCTTATGTGCATCGCATGACGCGCTGCTCGGCCGTCGGTTCAGCGGCGACGATTCGCGAGCGACTCGCGGAGATCATCGAGAATACGAGCGCGGACGAGTTGATCATCACGGCACAGATTTTCGATCACGGAGCGCGGTTGCGTTCGTTTGAGCTGGCCGCGGAGGTGTTGCGGGAACTGGTGGTGAAACCGGTGGGCGCGTGCTGAGGGCGCAGCGCGACGGAGACACAGGCAAAGAGATTTTTTAAACGCAGAGGCCGCGGAGGCGCAGAGAAGAGAAGGATGCAGAGGGCACTGCGGAAGGCGCATTCTTCATCCTTCATCCCAGGGGAAAGTGGCGCTTTGCCCGTCATTTTTGCCATCGCGCTCGAAGATCGCGATCCACCGAGATTGGCTGTCGTTAAATAATCTCTATCTTTTCGCTGGAAAAAATAGCGGAACAGTGAGTAGAATCACGCATCCCCCGAAGACACCACTGCACGCCGCAAGCGTGCTTTGAACCCGAAACCAAAATCGGGTCCTGAACACGCCTCCGGTGCCGGTGGGATACTCGTGGTGGATACGTCCTTTCCATCGCGGCCATGAATACTTCGCATCGCAGAGAAGCCCATCTGCGGATGGCTATTCGAGCGGCGAAGGTGGGCTTGTGGGAATGGGATCTGCGGACCAATGCGGTGAAGTTCTCCGACGAATGGAAGCGGCAGTTGGGTTACGGCCCGGACGAAATTCCCAGTGAATTCAGCTCCTGGGAGGCGCGGGTGCACCCGGACGATCTTCCCCGGATGAAGAAGCGCCTGGCGGACTATTTTGCCAAACCGTGGCCGGACTACGAAGCGGAGTTTCGGATGCAGCACAAGGATGGTTCGTGGCGCTGGATCCTGGCCCAGGCGGATCTCTTCAATGATCACACCGGCAAACCGACGCACATGGTCGGCAGCCACATCGACATCACGGAAATCAAGCAGGGAGACGCGGAGCGCCTGGCGCACCTGCGTTTCTTTGAAGCGATGGATCAGGTCAATCGCGCGATCCAGCGGGCGGAAAGCCTGGAGCAAATGATGAGCGATGTGCTGGAGTCGCTGCTGGCGATCTTCGAGTGCGATCGAGCCTGGCTCGTTTATCCCTGCGACCCGGCGGCACCGACGTGGCGGGTGCCGATGGAACGGACTCGCCCGGAATACCCGGGAGGCTTTGCCGCCGGAATCGATTTCCCGATGGAGGAGCAAATCGCGGAGGTGATGGGCTATCTGCGGCAGACCAACGGGCCGGTGAAATTCCGGCCGGGGATAGACCGCCCGATGCTGCCGGTGGCGGAGGAATACCAAATCCGGTCGATCATGGCGATGGCACTCTGCCCGAAGTTGGACAAGCCCTACATGTTCGGCCTGCACCAGTGCTCCTACGCCCGTGAGTGGACAGCGGAGGAGGAAAACCTCTTTCGCACAATCGGCCGGCGCCTGACGGATTCGCTGACGAGCCTGATCGCGGACCGCAATCTGCGGGAATCGCAGCGGGCCTACGCCTCGCTGGTCAATAACATCGACGGCATCGTGTGGGAACTGGATGTGCCGACGTTCCACTTTACCTTCGTGAGCCAGCAGGCCGAGCGCATCCTGGGCTACCCGGTCGAGCAGTGGCTGAACGAAGCCGATTTCTGGCAGAATCATCTCCACCCGGGCGACCGGGATTGGGCGCTCCACTATTGCCTGCGGGCGACCGAGGAGCGACGGGACCACGACTTTTACTATCGCATGATCGCGGCCGACGGGCGGGTGGTGTGGCTGCACGATTTGGTGAAGGTCATCTCGGAAAATGACCGCCCGGTGAAATTGCGCGGCATCATGGTCGACATTACGAAAGCGAAGAGCGGCGAGGAGGCGTTGAAGCTATTCCGCACGCTGATCGATCGCGCGACCGATACGATCGAAGTCGTGGACCCGGTGACGGGCCGGTTTCTCGACGTCAATGAACGCGCCTGCCAGGTGCACGGCTACAGCCGGGAGGAATATCTCCGCTTGCGGGTGCCGGACCTGGAGGTGGGCATCGATTTCGAAACGCCCGGCCGTTGGGTAGAACACGTGGATCACATCCGACAGGCCGGGTCCAAGGCCCTGGTCGGGGCGCACCGCCGCAAGGACGGCTCGATTTTTCCCGTCGAGGTGAATGCGAACTACATCACCCTGGATCGCGACTACGTGATCTCGGTCGTCCGCGATGTCACCGAACGCAAATTTGCGGAAGAGGCGTTGCGCGAAAGTGAGCAGCGCTTCCGGCAGGTTGCCGAAAGCATCGAGGAAGTCTTTTGGCTGGTCGATGTGACCAAAGGCCGGACGATCTATATCAGTCCGGCGTACGAGAAAATCTGGGGACGCAGTTGCAAGGGCCTCTACGAATCGCCGCTGTCATGGATGGCGACGATTCATCCCGATGACCGGTCGCGAGCGACCGAGGCGCGACGCAAACTGGCCAACAGCGGTGAGTACGACATGGAGTATCGCATCGAGCGGCCCGACGGCGCGGTGCGGTGGATTCATGATCGCGCTTTTCCCATCAAGGATGCCCAAGGTCGCATCTACCGCATGGTCGGTGTGGCCGAAGACATCACCGCGCGGCGCCAGCTCGAGGATGAAGTGCGCCAGTCACAGAAGATGGAGGCGGTGGGGCGACTGGCCGGCGGGATTGCCCACGACTTCAACAATCTTCTGTCCGCCATCCAGATGCAGTCGGCCCTGCTGCTGGAGACGGCGCCGGATGACGGCGTCACCCGCGAAGGTATCCGGGACATTATGACGGCGGCGGATCGGGCGACCCATCTCACCCGGCAACTGCTCACCTTCAGCCGGCGCAACGTGAAACAAGCACGCGATCTCGACCTGACGGAAGTGGTCGGCGCGATGAACAAGCTGCTGCTGCGGATGCTCGGGGAAGACATTGTCCTGGAAAGCCGCTTTGCCTCGCCGCTGCCGATGGTCCACGCCGACCCCGGGATGGTGGAGCAGGTGCTGATGAACCTGGCCATTAATGCGCGCGATGCGATGCCCACTGGCGGCCGCCTGATCGTCACGCTCGACCTGGCGAATGTCGATGCGGAGGCGGCGGCGGCCAAGCCAGGGATCTCTGCCGGGCGTTTTGTTTGCCTGAGCGTGAGTGACACGGGGTGCGGCATTGCCGCGGCGGATCTTTCCCGGATATTCGAACCGTTCTTTACGACGAAGGAAATCGGGCGCGGCACGGGCCTGGGCCTGGCGATCGTCTTCGGCATCGTCGAGCAGCATCACGGCTGGATCGACGTGGAAAGCGCGCTGGGCCTGGGCACGACGTTTCGGGTGTTTCTGCCCGCCTGCGCGGCGGTTCCCGCCCGAAAACCCCTGGCACGCCCGATCACGGCGATCCCCGGTGGCTCGGAGACCATTCTGCTCGTGGAAGACGAACCGATGGTCCGCAACCTGACGCGCAGCGTCCTGGAGCGTCTCGGCTATCACGTCATCTCCGCCGAATCAGGAGCCGTCGCGCTCGAGAAATGGGAGAATCCCGGAATCCAGGTGGATCTGTTGCTGACCGACCTGGTGATGCCGGGCGGAATCTCCGGCCGCGAACTGGCCGACGCATTGATCGCCCGGCAGCCTTCTCTCAAGGTCATCTACTGCAGCGGCTATAGCGCCGATGCCGTGGATCACCATCTCCCGCTGGGGCGAGGAAGAAGGTTCCTGCCGAAGCCATGCTCCGCGACCGTGCTGGCCGCGAATGTGCGCGGCTGTCTGGATGAGGCGGGGTGCGGCAAGTAAGAAACTCGCCGCGCTTTTCAGTGCGTCAGGGCGGAAGGTGTGGTGACGTCCAGCTCGTGAAGATTCCACGGCGTGCGTTTGTCGCCGCCGCCGGTTTGGGTGATCTTGATGAACTTCGCTTTGGTCGGGTTGAAGGCGATCTCGGTGAGGTTGGTCACGGCGGTGCCGTTGTAGACCGGCTTGCTCCAGGTCTGGCCATCGAGTGAGGTCTCGACACGCACGTTGCGAGAGAGATAGCCGCCATGTTCGCCGAAGGCGAGGCGCAGGCCGTTGATCGTTTCCTCGGACGGCAGTTCGACGGAGATCCACATGCCATTGGCCAACGGCTTTTCGCTGCTCCACTTGGTCTTGAGATTCCCATCGACGATGGCTTCGAGACCCCTGGCATTTTCGCTGGTGGTGAGCTTCCACTCCGGACGGTTCTTCAGCACGGACGGTGCGGTAGCGGCGATTTCCTCTTCGGTCCACGGCGTGGTGCGGCTCTGCGTTTCCTTGCGCACGCGGGCCACGTCCTTCGCTTCGATGAAGGTCACGGAGTTGCCGAAGCGATTGCGAATGTAGCTGAGCACATCGGCGATCCACTCGTCGCTGTTCGTCGCCATGGAGATCATCTGTCCCTGGTAGGTCTTGCCGCCCACCGGGCCGGTGACGCCGTGCAGCAGCGCGCGGATGAGGCCATCGCGATGGCCGAGCACGACCCTGGCATTGGCCAGCGGTGGCGCGAGGGTGGTGCCGGGCGGCATGCCTTCGGCGCTCATGCCCCGGCCGTCGAGACCGTGGCAGGTGAAGCACAGTTCCTGATAGGTGGCCTGTCCACGATTCATGATTTCCTTTTGCGTGCCGCTCAATTCGCGTGGGAATTCGCTGCTGTTGGTCAGCGCTTGCGTGGCGATCTCCTTCACACCTTTCGAGGGTGTAGTCATGGCCGCACGGTTGATGAAATCCGCGTAATCCTTCCACTTCATGAGCTTCGCCGTGAGGCAGACCTGAATAACGACCGACGGATCGCTATCCTTGGCCAGCGCGGCGACGTCTGGCTGCAAGGCGGGATCGTTGAGGGATTCGCTGGCCCGAATGCCGGCCCGGCGCACCTGTGGCGAAGCGTCTTTCAAAGCCGTGCGGACGAGATCGGGCGTGAGCGCGCCGAGCCCTTCCAGCGTCCACAACGCATGTATGCGGCCGAGCGGATTCTTTTCCTTTTGCACCATGGTGGTGAGAGCGGGCACGACGCTCTGGTCTTGTTTCAAGACAAGCAGCTTCTGCGCGGTGTCACGATACCAGCCGTTGGGATTCGCCAGCGTGGCCACGAGTTGCGCGGGCGGAGCGGAGAGCAATTTCGGCTCGGGCACATGTTTGGTGGTGTCATGCACGAGACGCCAGATGCGGCCGTGGTTGATCACCTTGTCCATGCCGTATTGGTTGATGACCTTGCGCAGGTAGCTGCCTTCACGCGTCCAGTTTCCCTCCTGGATGATGCCGCGATACATGTCGCAGATGAAGAGCGTGCCATCGGGCGCGGTCTTCATATCGACCGGACGAAAGAGCGGGTCCGTGCTGCGCAGGAATTCATTCTGCGGATACGGATTGTGCAGGATGGTAATGCCGTCGTTCACCTCGATCTGCGCGCGGCGCACGAGACGCCCGACGGGTTCGCCGAAGAAGAGGTTGCCCTTCAGTTCCGCGGGCAACTGGTCGCCGCGATAGATTTCACCACCGCAGGTGGCGGTGAAGTGATTGAGCGTATTGTCATCGCGCGAGCGGCCCGGGCCGCCTTGGAAATCACGCAGGCCCATCGCCGGCCAGACCATCTCGAAGCCGACGTCGGCTTGATGGCGCGCATTGAATTGACCGTAGAGAAAGTGCTGCTGGTAATTGATCGGTCCCTTTTCGGAGCCGGCATTCACCACCCAGAACTTGCCGTCGTCGTCCTGCGTGCCGCCCCACTGGCCGCCGTTGCCGGGAATGTCTTGCTTGGTGAGCTGTCCATCCTTCCAGCGCAGGCGATAATTGTTCACCGCGGAGTAGATCCAGTTGTCGATCCCCCAGGTGAGGCCGCTCGGCTGGTGTTCGAGATTGCCGCCACGCGCTCCGCCCTGATAGACGAGTTTCTTTTCGTCGGCCACGCCGTCGCCCTTCGTGTCGCGGTAGAAATAGATATCGTTCGTGTCCGTCTGGCCGATGAGCACGCCATCGGCCAGCGGCAGGAGCAGGCGCGGCAGGGTCAGCTTGTCGGCGAAGATACGGTGCTGATCGTAAACCCCGTTGTGCTTGCTCGACCAGTGGACGGAGACGCGACCGGTGGGGACGATCTCGTTTGAGCCATCGATATCACGCATGTAGCTGCGCATCTCGGCGACGAAGAGGCGACCGTTGCCGTCGAAGGCCATGCACACCGGCTCGAGGATGTCCGGTTCGCTGAGTACGAGCTCGAGGTGGTAGCCCTTGGGAAGTTGAAAGGTCTTCGCTTCTTCGACGGGCGAGAGCGCTTTGACCGGCGGCTTGGGCGGGAAATCGGTGGCCTCATCGGCCAGCGTGATGGCGGCGGCGAAACCAAGCAGCGAGACGAGAACGGGGCGGGGAATATTCATGGCGGGGATGAACGATTGCACCGTTTTCATACCGCTGCGGGCTAGTCTTGTCTGGTGACAGCCTGCCATTTTCTATTAAAATACGGCCATGCCTTCTGAACGCCTTCAGGCTGATTTTTTCGCCCGCATGGCCGATCCACAGGCGGTGCGCGCGATATTCGAGCATTTGCCCGGGGTGTTCTTCTTTGTGAAAGATGCGCAGGGGCGGCACATCGCCGCGAACAGCGAAACCTTCACGCGTTTCGACATCGAGAGCGAAGATGAGCTCGTCGGCGCGATGGATGAAAAGTTCTTTCCTGCGGACTGGGCGAAGGCCTTTCGCGAGGATGATCAGCAGGTGATCCGCAGCGGCAAGCCGCTCATCAATCGCCTGGAGCTCTGGTATAATGAGCAGCGGAATCTCGACTGGTTTCTCACCACGAAACTGCCGGTGCGCGATAGGCGCGGCAAGGTCATTGGGGTGATGGGGATCACGCGACGCGACGAGGATCGCATGCGGCACTACGATGTGCGCGAGGTCACCGCGGCCGTGCAATATGCGCGGCAGCATTGCGGGCGGAATCTGACCACCGCGGAACTGGCGCGCGCGGCGGGCGTTTCGGAGCGGCATTTGCACCGGCTGTTGCGGACCACGCTGGGGCTCACGCCGCACGAGTTGTTGTTGCGCACGCGGATTCAATCCGCGGCGGAAGCCTTGGTGCGGACATCCACACCAATTAGCGAGATCGCGATCCAGCACGGATTCTGCGACCAGAGCGCGTTTACGCAACAGTTTCGCAAACGCACCGGCGTGACGCCTCGGCAGTTCCGGGTGCGGAATCGAGGCTAGGGCGCAGCGGAGCTCCGGGGAGCGCGCCCGTCCCGGGTGCTGGTTGCGGCGTCTCGCCACAACGAACTTTCCACACGCGCGCAAGTTAGAACCGGCGAAATTATTAAAAAGTCCGCGACGGCGAGACGCCGTCGCCAGCACCCGAGACGGGTGCGATCCCCGGAATTCTGCTACCGAATCGCGCCCCTACTCCGCCGCGTGCGGATGCGCGGAGGTGTGCCGGTGAAAGTGCAGCTTCGGGCGGCGGGCTTCGTCGACGGCGATCTCACGCCAGCCGGCGATGTCGAAGAAGAGCGGGCGCTTTTCCAGCTTCACGAAAATGCGCGTGAGCGGGACGGCGTTCATCGCCGGGAGTGAAATCGTGGCGTGACGGCCGGTGATGCGCACCGAGGCCCAGCGGACGGGCTTGCCAGTGACCGCACAGTGGATGCGCGCCTTGGCGGATTTGCTGGGCATCTTCAGCGTCCAGCGCAGGCTGCCTTCGAGCAGGGTCTCGAGCACCACGTGAAGCTTGGCGTCGCGGAAACTGAGGGCCGGCTTGAGGAGCTTGAGGCGCAGTTGCAACGCACCACGGGCGATATCGCCGGCGGCCACCGGGTGATGCGGGTGCTTGGCCTCCGGCGCCATAGGGAGGTGGAAATCCTCGGTGTCGCGGGCATGGGCGAGGAAGCGGCGGCGCGAGAGCATCTGCGTCTCGTGCTGCTGGATGGCCTCGGCCTTGAGCGCCTTTTCCTTGGGCGTGAGCTTCAGCGTGCGCAAGGTGCGGTTGAGGCGCGCCTTGGGATAGTGGACCAGGTAGCTGAGCGTCGGCTTGGTATCGTGGCCGCGGGCATGCAGGCGATCCAGCGCGAGCTGGAGCATGACAAAGAAGGCGCTGTGATCAGGATGCGTATCCTCGGCAGCCGGGGTGAAAATCTGGTCGGCTTCCAGTCGCGGATGAAATTGACGATGTTGTCGAGCGCCACTTCGTCGGCGGTCATGAGCAAATTGGTCACGCCCTGGTCAGGCCAGCCCGATGAAATGCACTTTCGGCCGAACCACCGGCGCCGAGCATATCCAGCGCGGCGCGCGCTTCGCCCTGCCGGCGCAGACCCCAGCGACGACGCGCCTTGGAATCGAGGAAGATCGTCCGTTCCATCACCCGCTGCGGCCACGGATTGCGGTCGCCATTGGTGAGGAAAACGACGCAGAGCTGGGCTCCGAGGGCGGCGGCTTTTTGGATCAGCCCGCCACCGGCGAGGGTTTCATCGTCCGGATGCGGAGCGAAGTAGAGCAGGCGATCCGAGGCGTGTAAGCGAAGGGAATTCGGCATGTCGCGGAAACAACTACAGTTTCATGCGGTGGTCGATCAAGTCCGCAAGTAACCCAATGAAAAGCATTTGCACCCCAGTCATGGCGAGCACAATTCCAAAGAGACCGAGGTGATGCTGATGGCTGTAGTCGATTCCACCCTTGATTACTCCCAGCAAAATGAGGGTCAGCGCCGGAGGGACGAAGACATTCAGCGGCTTGAAGTAAGCGCAGATGCGAATGATGAGAATGGTGAAATTGGTGAAGTCGCGCAGGGGCTTGATCGACGATTTGCCCACGCGACGGTGATAATTGATGGGGATGAACTTGACCGGATAGTGGTTGGTCATCATCGCCAGGGTGATCGTCGTGGTGAACGAAAAGCCCTCGGGGTAAAGCTGGATGAAGCGCATGGCCACGTCCTTGCGGAAGACGCGGAAACCGGAATTGAGATCGGGGATCTTGCGGTTGCTGAGGTATTCCGCGAGCCGGGTGATGATCCACTTCCCGGGCTTGCGCAGCGTCGGGACCTGGACAATGGCCCCAGTGCGGGCGCCCACGACCATGGCGTATTTGTCCGCCTCGGCGAGGAGCCGCGGGATATCTTCCAGCGGATAGGTGCCGTCGGCGTCGGCGATGAGGATGTAGTCGTGCTTGGCGTTGCGCAGGCCGTTTTTCAGGGCGGCGCCGTAGCCGGCATTCGTCTCGTGCTCGAGGAGGGTGACGGGCAGCGTGCGGGCGATCTCCCCGGTGCGATCCTTGGAGCCGTCGTTGATGACGATGATCTCCAGGGCGCGGACGTAGGGCTCGAATTTCCGGATAGCCTCAACGGTGCCGGTGATGGATTCCTCCTCATTAAACGCCGGGATGAGGACAGACACCGCCAGATCCGAAACGGCGGGCGTGGCAGCGGGAGTGGTAGGGCTAAGCGTCGTGGACAAAACGAGGTACGGTTTTTTCGAGAAGGGGTTGGTGGTAGGCTAAGAGAGGGCTGCGGTCAAGTTTGGAGGGAGGGTTACTCTGGGGGGATTTTGCCAAGGGCATGCCTCCGAAGGCGCAAATCGGTGTCGAGAGCCGTTCGACGGGGGACGCCCTGTCCTCCGGGTGGGGGTGCGCAAATTCACGGCAATTTTATCTGGAAGTAATCTTGACCTGTCACCGCCGAAATGGTGAAATCAGCGCGGTTTTAATCACTTTGGACTTATGAAGGCGTTACTCTTCCTCGCGGCGACCAGTCTCAGTGCCATCGCGGTACTGCCACATATGCCCGACATGACGACGCTCAAAAGCGAAGTCAATACGCTCGCGGCTTCCGTTCCGAATCCCCTGCCGCAGATTTCCAAGCTCATCACGCCCGCACAGGCGGACCAGGCATCTCCGACTCCTCAGCCCGACCAGTCCAATCCGGCTGCGGATAGCTCCAATGATCCGTCCGCCACCCCCGCCCCGTTTGTATCGAAGGCGTCTCCAGAGGAGGTGCAGCGCAGCTACGGTCAACCTGAGCATGTGGAGCGGACGATGTATGGGGAGACTTGGTACTATCCGGTCTATGTTTTCTATTTCCGTAATGGATATGTGCAACGGACCCAGCGTTCGACGGGAACCAACGCCCGCGGACCGTTCGTCTCGACCAGCACGAGCCTGGCGCCCCACAACCAACCGGAGCCCTGGCGCTTTTCCAATCACACCTCGCTTAATTCGGCCACGCTCGGTGGCAGCGGCGTGCAACGGTCGAGCACCTTTGTGCCACGGCAGACGACTTCGGGCGTAGTCTCGGCTGGGTCTTCCGCGATCCATCCGACCTATAACGGCTCATCGACTGGTCTCGGCGGTTCCACCGGCTGCAATCATTCGACGCAGAGCACGACGAATTATCACCCGCCCGTGGTGCAACACACCGCACCCGTTCAACATACGGCGCCGGTGGTAACCACCGGCTACAGCCGGGTTGGTTACTAAACGCCGAGGGCGCGGCGCGACCGGGCCGCAGCCAAAGAAATTTTTAAACGCAGAGGCCGCGGAGGCGCAGAGAAGAAGTGTAGAGGGCTGGTGGAGTAAAAACCGCTCGTGGACACGAATAGGAAAACGCCTTCACCTCCCTCTCCTATTCGCGTTCATTGGCGTCCATTTGCGGTTAAAAAATTCTACGCAAGCTGCGTCCATTTTTGGGTTGGCACTGCAGGGCAAAAGCGCAAGGGATTTGGCGTGGCGTGGCAAGGCGGTCGCGGCGACGTTTGGGTGATGAGCCGTGTCGACCATCCGGCTGCGGATAATCTTCACCCTCGTTGCACTGGTAGCACCCGCCTCATCCCGTGATCGATTCCATGCGAATAGACAGCGCGATTGTAGGGCCGGCGATCTTCGCCGCCGTGTGTGGATGCATGGATTCAAAGGCAAACGAACGGCGGCCAGGAGGACCGCCCTACAATTGCGCTCTCTACCAGCGATGCCGACTGGCGAATTCGAGGGCGTAAATCCTCCCACGGCGAATGCGCCGAGTGCGCCCCGCAGCTCTACCGACTCGCTTCGGCTACGCTTTCACTTGAAACGCTTATGCTCACCGGTTCCGCTTTCACCCGCAGGGCGGTCCTCCACAGCAGCACCAGCGCGCCCGAGAGTGCCCAGAACATCACTGGCACCAGCGGCATGAGATAACGTTCGATAGGGCGGCCGACGGTGCAAAGGAGCACCATGTTGAAAAACCAGACCGCAGCGCCCCCGAGGAAGAATTCGCGTTCCCGTCCGCGCGTGCAGAGGCATATGAAGCAGAGCGCGATGGTGGTTTCGAATACCGGATAGAATTGGAAGAGCAACGCGCGGCTGAGGAGGCGGTGGAAGAGGCGGAAATCGTTCTTGTCTTCGTGCGCTTCGAGCGCGGCCAGGTTCTTTTCCACCTGCATTGTGGGATGAACCCGCTGGTCATCGTCGCGGTGGTGCAATTCCTCGATGGCATCGCGAACCTGTTCCGGGCTGGGGAAGTCATTTTTCACCCCGCGGACGTTGAGTTTGTAGGTATCCGCGCACATCTGGCCCCAAAAGGCCTTCGGCTGGTTTTTCACCGCCTCAATCGCCAACCGGCGGCAGAGGCGATCGAGATCCACGGCGGTCTTGCCCTGCGCCTGCAATTCGCGCCACAGATGCGGGACGATGGTGCGCTTGATGACAATGTTGTTATCGAGCTTCGGGCGCGCCTTGTAATCCTCGACCTCGGCGCGAATCTTGGCCTTGAGCTCGGGCTCGATGCCGCCATCGAGCTTGGTCCACTGGGCGGTGCGCCCGTAGAAAAGGATCCCCGACTGGGGCTCCGGCGGGTTCACATGGACGCTCACCTCGTTGTCGAGCCGCAGGGCGATAAACGGCAGGGCGAAGCCGCAGACGACCAGGATCACACGGGTGATTTTCCCGCGCAAAGTGTGCCCTTCCAGGAACCAGGCCCCGGCGATGAGCGCGAAAGGAAACGGGACGAAGACATTCTTCGTCATGGTGAGGATACCTGCGCTCAAAGCGGCGATAAAGAGCCACGTCTGGGAGTTCCGCTTCAGCGCCAGCCACCACGAACAAAAGGCCGCTGCGGAGAGAATGAAGAGCACGGATTCGTTGCGAATGAGTTGCCCCAGATGCAGTGGCAGACCGTAAGCTGCGAGGCAAATGCCGCAGAGGAAGAGCGGCAACACCGCTACGCGTCCCCAACAATAGCGGGCCGTGGCCACGATGCCGAGAATGGCCAGCCCATTGAGTGCATGCTGCGTCCACACCACTCCATTCATGGTACCGAAGAGCTTGAGCGCCCCGGCAATGAGCAGCGTGTAGACCGGTCCGCGCCGGCCATCGAAAACCATTTCCCCCGTGTCCAGCCACTGAAAGGCGGCAAAGGTGTATGACCCGGCATCGCGCGACCACATGTAAGCGGGCAAGAGGTGCCAGAGATACAGGCGGATGCCGACGACCACCGCGACCAACAGCAGCCACAGGATGACCTCAAGAGCCACCGGCGGCTCGCGCAGGAAACTAGCGAACTTCGACTGGGGTCGGGCTGGAGCAGTTACGGAGTCGGACAAGGGGATGCAGGGAGTTGATAGTTGATATTCGACGAAGGAGAAGCCTGCGGTGCCGTGGAGGCAATTGATAGTTGATAGACCAGCCGCTTTCTCAATCTTTTTGCGCGCTCCGCGCGGATTGGAGTTTCGCAAGCCGCCGCCGCGAAGCGACCATTTCAGTGGAAACGCGGAGGGCTATCAACTATCCACTCTCAACTTTCCACTTCTTCGGGGACTGGCTCTTCCCGCCAGACCAGCCCGAGCAACCAGTCCAGGCCCAAGGCCACGAAAATAAGACCGATCCATTCGATCGGCTGCAAATAACGGCTCACCGCATCACCGATCCCAAAGATCAAGCCCAGATAGAACCCCAGCGCAAGCCAGAGCGGCGAAGTCTCGCGCCAGCGGGAGGGGCGCAGGCAGGTGAGAAAGCCGAACAAGGCGAGAAGTCCGAACCATGCCGGATGCAGATATAGCTTTCGGGCTTCGCCACGGCTTGCCTTCATCCAGGAAAAGGCATGGTCAAAGTGGTAGACCCAGGGCTCGTACCATTCCCTCTGCTTTCGGCGCTGCTCGGCCAGGGAGAGATAGGCGTTCTCGTCCATCTCGTAGAGCAGCTTCATTTCATCCGGATGCTTCATCCAGCGCTCCTCGTTGTCGTCGAGCTGGCTTTTCCAAAAGGCGCGGGGCGCCATGAACGTGCCTGCGTCTTGATCGGCCAGGACCGCGCCGATTTTCCGCAAAACCATCTGCGCGTAAGTGAAGGGCGAATGCAAAATGGCGTCGTGAGCCAGATCGTTGCAGACACGCAGGAATTTCGTCTTTTTCCGTTCCTTGAGCATCTCCTGCCACACGGGACCGAGCTGCAGATTCTCGCCGGACTCGACGAGCATCTTTTTATAACGCGCCTGTTTCCAAGGATACTGTGAGAGATCGGCGCGGGCTTCTTCAATGAAGGGTTTGAGAACGGCCCGATACTCGGGCCATTTGCCGTGGTCCGGATCCACCAGCGGCAAGGAAGAACTAAGCAACAGCCAGGGGCCCTGCTTGGAACTGCCGGTGGTCAGGATCACGACCAGCGAGAGTGCCAGCGCGCCCCAGCAGGGCTTGCTCCAGCGCCACGGCCATCCGGCGAGCAGCACGGCGGAAATCATCAGCCCGATCCAGATCGGCCGGCCATGTGGCTTGATGGCGATGATCAAGGCCGCGGCCATGAGGAACCAGAATAGGCGTTTCGGCTCGCGCAAGCGTTGCACCGGGAAGGCCAGGGCCATGGTGAGAATGATGCTATCGAGCAAAATGGACTCGGCGACGACTTCCTGCTCGTACCAGACCATCCGCGGCCAGATGGCCACAAAGATGGCGACCAGTGGCACCCAGATCGTCGGGCGGCGAGTGAGATTCAGCGTGATCCAGCCGATACCAATGACCGACACGAGCAGGCCGACGATGTGCTGCACGACCGCGATGGTGGCGACATTGCGGCCGGGCAAAATCGGCGTGGGAATGAGGAGCAGCGGATAAACCCAGCGGCGTTTTGGCCCCATGTCCCACTCATGCTTCAGCCAGAGCGCGGAGGTGGTGTCGAAATAAGAATTGCTGTCCGGACCGTAGTAGCCCTCCGGCAGGGCGGTAAGGAGGGAGAACCGCAAGATGGCGCCAAGGATCAGCGCCGGGAGGCAGAGCAGCACGAGCCGGCGCCACTGCATGGAAAAACGAAGAGGTTCGGGCGCCGTGGGTTCAGGCATGGGGATGGCAGATGGAAAATGGGGAAATGACAGACTAACGGAAAATGGCTGATGGAAACCCGGCGGCGCCGTAAAGGTGCGCTACGCCCGCTCCGCCTCGGCCGGAGAAGCGGCCGATTCGCGCTGGGGGTAGACCCAGTAGTGGTAGAGGCCGAATTTGAAAAAAGCGATGAAGACCTGCACGCCGGCGATGACGCCTTCTTTCCAGAGATCGACCAGTTTTTGGTGGATGAAAGGCGACCAGCCAAAGGCCTTCGCGAAGATTTCGGGACAATGCGGGATGAGCCTCAGCAGGACGAGGACGAGCGTGTAATTGAGCCCATTGGACACGCTCAAGCAGACGGCCTGGCGCCATGCGGCATCCGTCCAGTGCCGGTCGGATTTGAAGCCGACGACGTAGTTCCACAGGAATAGGAGCACATTGACGATCGCGAGACTCAGCGCGTAGGCGAGCCAGTCCTTCCACCCGAAGCCGTGGGAAAAGAGCCGAAACAGCCCGGCATTGACCCAGATGCTCAGCACCCCGCCGACGAGAAACCAAAACAGACGTGCAAAAAAGGACTTCGAGAATTTCAATGGAATGGTGCTGTCCGTGAAGACTGAACATCCAACATCCAACACTCAACACCCAATGGCGCATGCGTGTGCGGAACGCGCTCTTAATTGGATGTTGGATGTTTCTCCCTCTTTTGCCCGGTTCGACGCCATCGTGTAACCAAGCCGCTCCCTCATTGTGACCGATCCCCTTCCCTCTCCCGCGACCACCGAATCTCCGCGCATCACGCCGGGTGTATGGCTCATGGCCGTGGTGCTCTTTGCCCTCACCCTGTGGCTGCACACGCGGCACAATAATTTCCCCTACACTTATCACCCCGACGAAGGCGGCAAGGTCACGCAGGTGTTGGTGGGCAGTCGCAATTACCATCATCCCCTGCTCCTCCTGCAGGTCTCCACTTATGTCGCGCACCTTGCCTTTCTGCCGCACGATCCACAGGCAATCGTGGAAACGGGGCGGTGGGTGTCGGCAGCGTTTGCCGCGGGGAGCGTAGTGGCGTTTGCGCTGCTCGCGTGGTGGAACTATGGGCTGCTCATCGGCTGGGGCGCGGGGCTGGCTGTGGCTTTGCAGGACGATCTCTTCGAGATGTCGCACTACATGAAGGAGGACCCGGCGCTGCTCTTCGGGTTGGCGCTCGCCCTCCTCGCGGCGCACATCTGGTGGCGCGCGCCGGGGAAACGCCCGCTGCGCTTCCTGGCCATCGCCTGCGGGCTGGCCGCGGCGGGGAAGTACCTCGGCATCGTCGCGATTCTCTTCGCGCTGCCCATCGTCATCTGGCACAAGACGAGCGATGCCTTTCTGCCGCGGAAGGCGCGGGTAAAGTCCTTTGCCATCGTCTTCGTCGTCACCTTCCTCATCTGCAATTTCCCGATGTTCGGTTGGCAGATCTCCAGCCCGTTTAGGAGCATTCGCAACGAGATGGACGGTGTGGCTGGCGGTCACCACGGGCTGACTCGCAAGGTGCCCCACGCGGAATACGTCAACTCGCTGAAGAGCAAGGTGCCACCGGTGGAATGGGGGTTCGTGGCCATCTACGCCGTCGCGTTGCTGGCCACCGCGCGGCGCCGCACGCCAGCCGAGTGGATCACCCTGCTCTTCCCCATCCTCTTCCTCGGCCTGATCTCCTGCTCACCGAAAATTGCCGAGCGTTACCTCCTGCCGGTGAGCGCGATGGTGCCTCTACTGGCGGCGCTCGGAGTAGGCGAGATCGGGCGTGTGCTCGGAGCGTCGGATATTCGCGGCCGCATCCTCCTCGGCCATGCCGTGACGGCAGCGTTGCTCGCGTGGACGGTTTATGTGGAATGGCCGGCGTTTCATCGCTCGTGGGATGGTTTTCAACACGACGACCCCGCCGCCGTCGCCGCGTGGATCAAAGCGAACCTGCCGCTCGATGCCGTCATCGCCGAAGATCATCGGGTGAATCTCGCCGCGACCAAGGGCAACGATGGCCCGAGCAGCACCGCCCGCGTCCCGCAAAAAGTGCTCGAGGCGAAATCCGGCCTCGCCCCCGATCTCGGCGACTTGGACAAATTGCGCAGCGAAGGCGTGGGCTACGTCGCGGTGTGCAAACAAAACTACGGGCGCTACTTTAACGACGAGACCAAGCCGCAAGCCAACGTGAAGTCCGGCTACAACAAACAGCGCGATTTCTACGCCCACCTTTTCGCCGAGGGCAAACTGCTCAAGGAATGGCCGAAGGGCACAATCTCGTATCTGCAGCCGGGGATTCGGCTTTACCAGATCACACCTGAGGCCGCAAAACCGTAGAGCCTTTGTCCTCAATTTTCAGCGACGGCGAGATAAGCAAACTCCTCTCCTCGCGGTCATTCTGAGCGGAGTGCCCCGGCGGGTAGGTGGCGGGCACGGAGTCGAAGAACCCCGTGGAACAACCGGCGAGACGCCTATGGGACTGCTCAGCAACCCGGCCGAACAACCAGCGAGAATCGCTCGTAAAGCGACCGGATCCTTCGACTGCGCGCTCCCCACTGGCCCGCGAGCGCTTCGCTCAGGATGACACTGAAAAGAGAGCGTATTCCTCTCCTGCCCTCGGCGCTCTCCGCAGTGCTACCCCGAAAAGTGTACGCAGCTTGCGGAACTTTTTGAACCGTGAATGGACACGAATAAACGCGTATGGAAAAAATCGCGTTTGCGCCCTTTATTCGCGCTCATTGGCACCCATTCGCGGTTCTCTTTGGTTGCTTCTCTGCGTCTCTGCGGCCTCTGCGTTTAAAAAAAATTCTTTGGTTGCGGTTCCGCCGCACTGAACACGAAAAGCCCATCACGCCATCGGCTCAAAGAGCACATACCCCATGAACCGCTTCATGGATGCCCGCCTTTCCGGCGACATGAGCAGGCTCACCAGTTTGATCCACATTCGCATCGGCAATGGAAACCGCAGGGGACGGTTTAGCTGTTCTGCCTCTTCCGCGAGGTAACGGATCTCCTTCGGTTGCCAGCCCCGTTCGCGAAAGAATCCGAAGAAGTCGGCGGGCTCAAATCGGAAGGGAGCGTTCTTCATCACGCGCGTCATTCCTTTGCGCCGCCGATAGCGATAGGTCTCCGGCGCAAAGTAATCGGCGATCCAATATCGGAACGACGGCTTTGATTTCAGATCCCGCGCGAGGGCGGTAACCTGCTCCGGGGTCAGATAAGGAATCACTCCCTCGGTCAGGACGAGAATCTTCGCTGAACTGGCCGCCACTTCGGCGAGGAACTTTTCCCGTGCCGCATCGTCGCCCAAGTCCACGCTGATGCGCTCCAATCGGCAGCATGCCGTTTCCCCAGCCAGCTTCTCTTCTTTCAATTCGATCATGTGCGGGAAGTCGGCTTCGATCCAACGCAACGATGCGGGCAAGTCCATCCGATAAGGCCGCGTATCGAGGCCCGCGCCGAGATTCAAAATGGTCTCGATCCCTTCGGCGATGGCTGTCTGGATCAACCGATCGATTACACAGGTCCGAATGATGACGGACCAGCCGCCGACGAATGCTCCCTTGGGAAGGTTTTCGATGATCTTTTTCCCATGGTCGCCGGACAAACGGGCCGCGAGTGGATCTTGGAACAGCGCATTGGGACGCTCGGTCTCAGCGGCACGATAGGCGGCCACCATAAAGGCGGTGTCGGAGACATTTTGGATGGAGGATTCACTCATGGGAATGCGCCCAATTTACGCCGCGCGCGGTGGCGCGCTTGCGTTTTGGAGTGCGTGCGCTGCTGCGCCGCTTTGGGAAATCGTGGAGCAATGCGGACATTGCGGTTCGCGAGCCTGATCGAAAAGCGGCGCAGCAGCGCCGCACTCCGAAACGCAAGCGTCCGACGATCGCCTTTTCGCATTCATAAACGCCACCATGAGTTCAGATAGCGTTGTTCAGCAACCGCTCCTTCGCCCGCCGTGCATAGGCCGCGATGTCGGGCGCTTGCAGCAGACCGGAGACGATAACCACGCGTCGCGCGCCGGCCTCGATGATCGCGTCGAGATTTTCCCACTTGATGCCCCCGATGCAGAAGATCGGAATCTGCACGGTCTCGTGAATGCGGGCGATATTTTCGAGACCGATGGCCGGGCGGCCCGGTTTGGTGGGCGTGGCGAAAAGCGGGCCAAAGCCGATGTAGTCCGCGCCGTCAGCGGCGGCAGCGACGGCTTGCTCGAAGCTGTGGGTGGATTTGCCGATGATCACCGGCGGCACTTCCCCGGCCAGGGCACGGCCGGCACGCCAGCGGGCATCGGAAACGGTAAAGTCATCCTGACCAACGTGCGCGCCTTGCGCGCCGACCGAAGGGACGAGTTGTGGGTAATCGTTGATGATGAAAGGAACGCCGGCGCCTTCGGTGAGCGGGAGCAGACGATTGCAGAGCGATTCGACTGCAGACTCGTCCCAGTCCTTGGCGCGCAGTTGCAGGATATCCACACCACCGGCGAGCATCTGCTCGGTGACGCGCTCGACATCATCCGCCGGCGTGTAGCCGAGGTCGAGGATTCCGTAGAGCAGTGCGTCAGCGAGATTTTTCATCGCGGGCAATCGAGCATCTTTCGCTGGGAGTGGAAAGTGAAAGTGGAAAGTGCCCGCAGCCTGCCGCTGGCTTTCGGAAGACATCTTCCGAGTCGTGGTGGTAAAGAAGCATCCACTGTGGTGAAAGCGTGGCAGGAAGTTTTCACTTTCCGCTCCCATGTTTCGCACTCGCACCGCGCCCCTGCTGCGATACTTTCTCGGTCGCTGCATGAAAACCTCGCTTTCCCTGATGGCCGCGTGGCTGCTGGTGCTCCCGATTTTATCGATGAGCGCGGAGGACCATTATTCTTTTGCGGAAGGAGCGCGTGGCTTCCTCATCCGCGATTACAACCAAAAGCTGGTCGCCTTCCTGCAGACCGCTTCGCCGGAGCATGTGCGCACTCCGAAAACGATCGATGAATTCGGCGCGGAGACGACGGAGAATACACGCCAGCTCCAGGCCACCTTGACCGGTGCGCACTCGGCCAGCGGGCGCGCAGGGCCTGCGGAATTCGCCGCGGTGGGGCTGCCGTGGCCGGATGATTTTGTGCGCAGCACGAACCTCATCGATTGCTGGGAAGGCACGCTGAACAAACTCGAAGGCTCCGCCGAAAGTCAGGATAACTTTTCCAACGTCACCTTCGGTATCGTCGGTTTCACATCGCAGGATGGCAGCCTGCAGACATTTCTCCAGGAGGCGAATGCGGCGACGAACGGAGCGGTCTTCCAACTCGCGCGCGAACGGCTGGCGCCGAGGGATGCGGCGAAATTCATCGAACTCGTGGAAAGCTTCCATCCGAAGAGCGTGAAGAAGAATCACGACGAGTTCGTGAAGTTCGTCATTCGCAATCCACGCGCCGATCCCGATGAACAGCAGCCGCGACCGGAGATTGCGCAGCTCTTCGCCGAGTTCCACAGCATTCCCCATTTCCGGGACGTTCAGCTTGCCGCGACGCGCAAGAAGAGCTGGGACGGCGAGCTGCCGGATTATCGAGAGCAGCTTTTCGGCAGTGCCGCGCCCCATTCGCTGCGGATCGACCTCTTCTGTTTCGACATGACGGTGCTCACCAACGGCCCGGGCAAGAAAGCCGTGCGGCAGTTGGAAAAGAAGCCCTGGCACGACGAGGTGGAGCGGATGAAACAGATATCCGACGCGATGAAGAGATCGTCCGAATACAAGGACGATGAGGACAAACGCGCAGACATCCTCGAGCGCGAGCGGTGCATTATCGACGGCCAGGGCGAAGTGCACGACGACGATTACGACCTGCGGTCGTTCGCGCTGCTGCCGGTGAAAGAGTGATTTGGGAGAAGCGAATCCGCCTAGTGCAACCGGTGCACGATTTGCTCGAACGTCACGCCCTCGTAAAGCACCCCGCCGATCTCCGCGACTGGCATCGGGACGCTGTCGACCCTTTTGCCGACGCGGGCGAGCTCGTCGTTCAGCTCATGTCGGGTCGCATTCACGGTGAGGTCACGTCTCTGGTAACGAATACCTTGTTTTTTTAACTCGGCCTCCAGCCGCACACAGGCGGGTTCGGCTTTCGAACTATAGAGGATCAGCTCGGGAGCGTCCACCGTCGCCACCGAGGAACGTTTTTCCGCCAATTCCTGCCAATGGTCGACGGCGTAGCCCAACGAACAGACCGCGAGTAACACGATCAGCGATTTCATAGCTTTTGGGAAGGTAAAGCTCTGGCTTTAGTTTGGTTTCTCTCGCGACTTACTGGAATTGAGAAGTCGCAACGGAACTACGGAAACTCACTGTCGCTGTGCGGTTTGCGGACAGCTTGGCGAGGCTCGTGTTCAAAAATTTCGCAGAATTGGAAGCGGCTTTTCCCAGTTCGGTATCAGAGCCGAATTCATCCGAAAGCTTCTCGAGGATCGGCAGGGCTTCCGGCCGCTGGGTGTCGGCGAGCGCCTGGATGGCGGAGATGCGGAACACTTCGGCCATCTTGGTCTCGCGCGCCCATTTCGGGAGCATCTCGAGAGCGATATCGGGATAAAACCGCGCGATGCCGTAGAGCGCGTAGTGGCGGGTGGCCTCATCGCCGGAGAGCAACTCGGACTTCCAGTAATCCCACTCCGTGGCCGGCGTAATGCCATAGTAGCGCATGGCAAACGGGCGGGTAAGGGGTTCGATCATCGCCTCGACCTTGAGCTGCGGATCGATATTCATCGCCAGATCGCCGTCCCGCACGCCGATGGCGCGCAGAGTGAGCAGCGCATGGACGATATCGCCTGTCTCCACGCGGAACGCGCTGGTATCAAAGTGGGTCGGCAGATCGGCGCCGGCGGCGCTGAACTTGGAAACGGCGCTGAGCGGAAGATTTTCCGTCAGGGCGAGCACCGCCGTCTGCAGGGTCGCGGTGGAAAGCTCCGGATGATTCTGCGCATAGGTGAGCAGGGGCTTCAAGCGGGGCAATGTGCCGTAGGAAAGCGTGTAGCCGCGGTCGGCGAACTTATTCGCGGAGCGGGTGGCTGCGGTCTGGATGGTGACTTCCACTGGGGTGCCGGGGCGGAGTTCCACTTCGCCGGAGCGCAGGACGACGACCAGATTGGTGCCTGATTCAAACATCTGTCCGCCAGCCACACGGACGGTGAGCTGTCCGCCGGTCCGGTTCGTCAAAATCGCCCGCACAGTGTCGCGGCCGTTGCCGCGAAATTCAGCGGAAAGCTGGCCGTGTTCGATCGCCGTATGCAAATCCAGGGTTTGCGGCTGGGTGCTGACGACATTGCCGGTCTTGCTGGGCCGGACATTGGACGCTGCCGTCAGGGCCACGACTGCAGCCTGGGACATCGAGGGGGAAGGCATGCTCGCCGCTGGGGCGGAGCCTTGTGGCCAAAGGGCCAGGCCTCCACCAGCGATCACAGGGGTCAGCAGCGCGCAAATGGCGATGGATCTCATAACAGTATTATTATGTAGCAGCCCCCTTGCCACGGTCGGGAATTTCCTTGTCGCCCTTCGTATTCGCCCAGAGTCTGGGGTTCATGAAGACCTACTCGGACTTTATCGACCGCGTTCTCCGTGCGGAGGGCCGTTTTCGGAAACTCATCCCCACCGAGCCGCTCGACTACGACCTGCTGCTCCAGCTTCGGGCGGCGGATGACGCCACGCTCAGCGATCAGCGGGCCATCGGCAAGCCGGCCATGTTTACTCTGGTACGGGGCGGTCTTTTCTACGCTCTCGACGCCATCGACGAGGCTCACAAGATCTTCCAGGACAGCCCCGGTGATCTCGGTTCCTACTGGCACGGCATGATGCATCGTCGCGAAGGGGATTTCGACAATGCCCGCTACTGGTTTCGCCGCGCTGGCAAGCTGCCCATTTTCGATGAATTGCACCGCACGGCCTGCGAGCACTCCGCGGATATGGCCCGACAAGACACTTGGGACCCGTACCTATTCACCGGCGAATGCGAGCAAGCTCGCTTTGGCGCGGAAGAAAGCCTGAAGGAACTCGCCGACCTCCAGCGGGTCGAATTCGAAGGGCTCTTCGACTACTGCTGGCGGCAGAGTGAACTGAAGTAGCTACCCCTTCCGCGGCCACGCGGGGTGGCGGATGATGAGGTCGAGGGCCTGGGCGAGCAGGGTGCGGCCAGGTTCGATGCGGTGCCAGGGGGACGCGCCGCTGGGATGCGGCAGGGGCACGATATCGAAGTCGTGGCCGTGATAGGTAACGCGCGACTTTTTGCCGATGATCTCGGTGAGCTTGTCGGAGGCGATGAATTGCCCGATGGCGAGTTTGCCGATGGGGATGAGGAGTTCGGGCTGCAGCAGCTTGATCTCCGCTTCGAGCCAGCGGGAGCAGGTGGCGATTTCCTGCGCATCGGGCACGCGGTCGCCGCCGGTCGCGTTCTTGCCGGGGAAGCAGCGGCAGACCGCCGCCATGTAGATGCTCTCGCGAAACTCGACCTCGCCCATCCCGCACGCCTTTTCAAACCAACCGAAGAGCGTCTTGCCCGCCGTCCAGGCAAAGGGCCGGCCGAGGACGGGCTCTTTGGTGCCGGGCGCCTGGCCGACAATCATGACCTTGCTCAAGACCGGTCCGCCGGAGACCGCGGGGCGATGCATCTTCGGGCACAGCGCGCAGCCGCGGAGGTGGGTGACGAGTTCGTCGAGTCGGCGTTGAGCGGCGGAGGGACGGGGCATTTAACCGAGAATCGTGCCGGGCGCGATGGAGTGACCACGGAGGAATTCGCCCGCCGGCATACGGCGCTTACCTTCGAGTTGGATCTCGTTCAGCAGCACGGTGCCACCTTGCGCCGAGACGAGCAGGCCTTGCGCATCGGCCCGCAGCACTTCGCCGGAAGCACCGGAACCACCGCTTTGCAAAGCGCAACCAAAGACCTTGAGCTGGCGAGGCCCGGCGGGCGTCGGCAGGAAAGTGTGCGCGGCGGGCCAGGGATTCATAGCGCGAATGCGGAGGTCGATCTGCGCCGGGGTGGCTTTCCAATCGATGAGGCCATTTTCGCGCGAAAGCTTCGGTGCGTAGTTGGCGCGCGCTTCATCCTGCGGCGTGCGTGGGGCGTGTCCCGCGGCGACGAGCGGCAAGGCCTCGGCCATCGCGGCCGCGGCAACATCGGCGAGACGATCGTGCAAGCTGCCGCCGGTGTCTTGAACGCTAATCGGCGTCTCGTGCATGAGCAGGATGTCACCCGTATCGAGCCCTTCGGCCATGTACATGACTGTCACGCCCGACGCGGCATCTCCGGCTTCGATCGCCGCCTGAATCGGCGCCGCTCCGCGCCAACGCGGCAACAAGGAAGCGTGCAAATTCAGGCAGGCCAACCGCGGCGCATCGAGCACTGACTTCGGCAAAATCTGGCCGTAGGCCATCACGACGATCACGTCCGCTTGCAAAGCCACGATCTCCGCCACCGACTCGGGCGTGCGGAGCTTGATGGGTTGCAGCACCGGCACGCCGCGCTGTAACGCGAGTTGCTTGGTGGCCGGCGCATGCAGTTCCTGTTTGCGCCCGACAGGTTTGTCCGGCTGCGTGACCACGGCCACAACTTCCCATTCGGGACTGTCGAGCAGCCAGGTCAACGCGGGCACCCCGATTTCACCGGTCCCCATGAAGATAGCGCGCATGCGAAGGAAGTTGAGAGTTGATGGTTGAGAGTTGAGAGTCCACCACGAAGCCGCGGAATGGCCGCTCCGCGGCGTGCAGATTACATCATCCTTTCGGCGCGGAGCGCCGCACAAAAGCGGGAAAGCGGAGGACTCTCAACCCTCAACTCACAACTCTCAACTTTTTCGTCAGCTTCCCGCGTTCACCGCGAACAGAATATCCTGCAGCACCTTCACCGGCGTCTGCGTGGCATCGATATCCTCCACCAGATTCGGCCCGTAAAACTCGAGGACCGGCTTCGATTCCTCATCGTAAGTGGCGAGACGGCGCCGGATGGTTTCTTCGTTCGCATCGTCGAACCGGTTTTCCTTGAGCGCGCGCTTTTTGAGACGCGTGACGAGGGCGTTGCGATCCGGGCAGGAGAGATGGAACACCTTTTTCACCTCGATCATCTCCTGCATGAGCTTCGCCTGGTTCACGCTCCGCGGAATGCCATCGAGCACCAGCGAGTCGATATCCGGCTTGAAGGTGTGCGAGCCGACCATGTCGCCGATGCGCGCCATCCAGAGCTTCACCGTGATTTCATCGGGCACGAGTTCGCCGCGGCTGGAGTATTCCATGAAAGCCTGACCGACCGCCGTGCGCGTATCGAGCTGGCGAAAGACGTCGCCGCATGCGCAGTGGAAAAACCGCGGGATCGCGCCAAGGATTTTGCCTTGCGTGCCTTTGCCGCTGCCGGGAGCGCCGAAAATAAGATAGGTCCGATATTTCATAACTTCACTGGGGAGTGCGGCCCACTAAACGTGGCGTTTTAGCGGCTGCAAAGAGGAAAGTGCGTCATTTTGCACCGGGAGGGAGGGGAAAAACACCAAACACCAAACACCCAACACCAAACACCCAACGTCCAACACCCAACGTCCAACACCCAACGTCCAACACCCAACGTCCAACATCCAATGGCGCAAGCGTGCTGCCGGGATGGTTGGCTCGGCGGTAGGTTCATTGGATGTTGGGCGTTGGATGTTGGATGTTGCGCCGAAGGCGTCTCGGCGTCTTAAACCGGCTTGTCGCGCGGGGCACCAGCAGCCACGCTGGGCGGCTCATGTCCCAAGCCCCGACGGACGTCCCCTCGCCCGCCCCAGCCAAACGCGATGCCTATGCGGCCTTCCGGTCTCCGGCTTATCGCAGCTATGCCGTGAGCAGCTTCGTGGCGAACCTCGGGCGGCAAATGCTGGGCGTGGCGCTCGGGTATGAAATCTTTCAGCGCACCCACTCGGCCACGGCGCTCGGGTTGGTCGGTCTCATGGGCGCGTTGCCGATCATCTTTCTCTCGATTCCCGCGGGCATCACCACGGATCGGATGAATCGCAAGGTCATCATCCTCATCACGCAGTTGCTTTCCATGCTGACTTCGATCGGTCTGACGGTCCTGGCCTGGGAACATGTCGCGGTGCCGGCCATCGCCCCGCTTGCCGCAGCCATGCACGCTCTCTACTGGATGGCGGCACTCTTCGGGGAAAAGAACGGGGTCATCTTCGAGGCGGCCCTCCCGCTCATGTATCTCCTGCTGTTCATCAATGGCATCAGCCGCGCCTTTGGCTGGGCGGCGCGCAGCGCGCTTTTCCCCAACCTGGTGCCCCGTTCCGCCTTGAGCAATGCGGTGATGTGGAACAGCAGCAATTTCGAGCTCACCTGCGTGCTCGGTCCGGCACTCGGCGGACTGGCCATCGCGCATATCAATATCCCCTCAGTCTACGCTCTCGATGCCTGCTGCGGGCTGATCGGCTTCCTCTTCATCCTCCCCATTTTCGCTCCGCAGGAAATCGCCGAGACACATCCGCACCCGCTGGAGGACCTCTTCACCGGGCTGCGCTTCGTTTGCGAAAACAAGATCATCCTCGCCACGATCACCCTCGATCTCTTTGCCGTACTGCTCGGCGGCGCACTGGCCTTGTTGCCCATCTTTGCCGATCGCATCCTTGGAGTCGGAGCCGTGGGACTCGGCTGGTTGCGCACGGCGCCCTCTATCGGCGCGGTACTCATGGCCTTCATCCTCGCCCACCGGCCGCCCTTGAAAAAAGCGGGCGACGCCATGTTGCTCGCGGTCGCGGGCTTCGGTGTGGCGACCATCATCTTCGGCCTGTCACACAATTACGCGCTTTCCTTCGTCGCCCTCGCCTTCACCGGCTGCTGCGACAATGTGAGCGTGGTGGTGCGCCATACCCTGGTGCAATTGCTGACCCCGGATGCCATGCGCGGCCGCGTCTCGGCGGTGAACAACATCTTCATTGGCTCCTCGAATGAAGTCGGCGCGTTTGAATCCGGTATCACCGCAGCGCTCTTCGGACCGGTGCTTTCTGTCGTCGGCGGAGGCATCGGGACCATCTTCGTGGTGCTCGGAATCGCCTGGAAATGGCCGCAAGTCCGCCAGATCGGCCCTTTGCAAACCCCGGAAAAATCAACCGACTCCGCGGATTAGGCATTGCCGATTGACCATTTCCCACGCCACTCTCGCCCGAAGAAATCTGCAATGCTTTCGTTTTCGACCTGTTGGAACTCCAGCCGTCACCAGGACGGCGAAGCGATGCTGCAAGAAATCCTCGATCTCGGTTTTGAGCGCGTGGAGCTCGGGCACGGCATCCGTCTGTCGCTCATGGAAGGCATCCAGCGGCGCTTCAACAAGGGCGGGTTCACCATTTCCAGCCTCCACAATTTCTGCCCACTGCCGATCGAGATCACCCGGGCGGCGCCCGACTGCTATCAATTCTCCTCGACCGATCCGCGAGAACGCGACCGGGCGCTGAAGCACACTTTCCAAACCATCGATTTTGCCCAGCGGTTCGGTGCGCGCTTCGTGGTGCTGCATCTCGGCCGGACGCCGATCGATCAATACACCGACAAGCTCGTGCACATGGCCGAGGTCGGGCTGCTGCACTCGCGAACCTTTGTGCGCGAGAAGATGGAGTGCATTCGCAAGCGCGAGGACAAGGCCGCACCGTATCTCCAGCGGGCGCGCGATTGCCTGAAGCGCGTCGTGGAATACGCGCAGGGCAAGGGCGTGCAGCTCGGCATCGAAAGCCGGCACAGCTACGAGGAAATTCCCAACGAGCTGGAAATGGCCACGGTGCTGAATGAATTCAACGTCCCGGAGGTCGGCTACTGGCACGATTTCGGGCACGTCCAGGTGAAGCACAATCTCGGTTTCCTCGATCACCGCGAATGGCTCAGCGAGGCGGCGCCCCGGCTCATCGGTTGCCATTTGCACGATACGAAATGGCCAGGCCGCGACCATCTCGCGCCCTTCATGGGCGATATCGATTACGACCAGCTCATTCCCCTGCTGCCGCGCGATACTCTTTTCGTCTTCGAGATGAGTCCGCGGCGCACCAAAGAAGAGATCATCGAAGCGCGAGAAAAGTGGACCCAGAAATACGGCGCGTGAGAAGAGAAGGATGAAGGCGGAAGGATGAATAACCTGCCTCGCCAAGCCACGCCCTTGCTCGCGGCGCCGCTCGACCTATTCCTGCCCGAATGGCTGACCACGAGCTGCCCTGTTGGCTGTTGTATCAGCCTTCACAAGAGCCACTTGCTTTAGCAGCGAGATTCTTCATCCTTCACCCCTCCTCCTTCATCCTTTGAAAAAAGCCCTCGCCACCATGTTCCAGATCGTCGTCACGGTGGCGATCCTGTACTATCTCTTTCATGACCCTCAGGTCCGGGCGAAGATGGCCACGACGCTGCGGAATGCGGATGCCCGATGGCTCTTCCTCGGGTTCATCATGTATGGGCTGGTCGAAGTCATCGCCGGCTGGCGTTGGCAACTGCTTCTGCGCGTGCAGGGGATCGAGTTGGGGTGGGTCCGCCTGTGTTGCCTGCTGCTCATCGGTGTCTTCTTCAATTTCATCATCCCCGGCGGCACAGGCGGCGATGTCATCAAGACTTTTTACCTTCTCAAGGAGACTCCCGGGAAACGCACCGTCGCCCTGCTTTCCGTGCTCGTGGACCGGCTCGTCGGGCTCATTGCCCTCAGCGTTTTTGCCGCGGTGCTGATTATCGCCGATTGGCAATGGCTGATGAGTTCTCCGGTGGTGGACAAGTTCGTCTGGCCGGCGATCATCATTCTGGGTGGCAGCTTCGGCGGCCTGCATGGCATCTACATCATGACCAGCCGGGGCTGGATCCACCGCCTGCCCGCGCGCTTTCCGGGCCGCGACAAACTCGCCGAACTCGCCCTGGCCTACAATCTCTACGGTCGCTCCTGGAAGCCCACACTCTCCGCCTTCGGCCTCTCCTTCCTCGCGCACCTGGGCTACTTCGCTGTCTTCTATTGCGCCGGCCAGGCCTTGCGGCATGACAACGTCCGCATGCCCACCTTCGCCGAGATGTGCGCGATCATGCCCATCGTCAACACGATCTCGGCCATGCCCATCAGCATCGGCGGGCTCGGCGTGCGCGAAGGGCTGTTCCAGGTTTTTCTCAATCACCTTTGCAGCGTGCCCGTGTCGGACGCGTCGCTCGTTTCCCTCTGCGGGTACTTCCTCACCTTCTTCTGGGGAATCATCGGCGGGGTCGTCTACCTGTTTTACCGCCCCTCGGATCACGCCCGTCTGCGCGATATCCGCAGCGAAGTCGCCGAGCTCGAGCACACCGTCGCGGAAGAAGAAGTGGCCCTCGAAACCGCCGAAGTGGCGGTGCACGGGGCAAGCGGTGGTGGGTCCAAGGGCGAGCCCGACAAAGCAAAACGCTAAATGCCGCGCCAGCCGCCCCGCCCTTTCGTCACGTCGAATTTTGCCATGACGTGGGACGGCCGCATCTCCACACGCCGCAGCACACCGGCGAATTTCACCTCGCCGAAAGACAAGCGGCGTCTCGTGGAGATTCGCGCCGAGTGCGATGCCATTCTCGCCGGAGCCAAGACCATCGCGACGGACAACATGACGATGGGCCTGCCCGATCCGGCGTTGCGCACGGCGCGGGTGAAGCGTGGACAAAGCGCCTATCCGTTGCGCGTGTTGCTCACCAATTCCGGCCGCATCGACCCCGCGCTGCGCGTTTTCGAAAGCACCTTTTCACCGATCATCATCTTCTCCACCACGCGCATGCCGGCCCGGGTGCAAAGCGCACTCGCCGGCAAGGCCGACCTCTGGCTGCACGAGGGTCCGGCGGTGAATCTCGCCGGCATGCTCGCCACCCTGCGCGCCGATTACGGCGTGAAGCGCCTGGTCTGCGAAGGCGGCGCCCAAATCTTCCGCGCCCTGCTCTCCGCCGGGTTGATCGACGAAATCCATCTCACCCTTGCCCCGAAAATTTTCGGCGGAATCAAGGCCACGACCATCACCGGCATCGCCGGCGATTTCCTGCCCAAATCCATCAACGCGCACCTGCGCTCGATGGAGGTCATCGAGGACGAGTGTTTCCTGCGATACAGAATCCGGGTCGCGGAAAAGCAGTAATATGCCAAGCTGATTTTATGAGAACGACTGTAGATCTGCCAGATGCCCTGCTTCGTCGGGCCAAGGCCCAAGCTGCCCTTCAAGGACAGGCCCTTAAAGATCTGGTTGCGGCCGCCTTGGAACTTTTTTTGGAAAGACGTCAAAACGGCTCTTCCGGCGCTCCTTGCCGTACTTCGTTCCCCCTCATTCAACCCCAAGACCCCCATCGAAAAACAACTCCGGAAATGGTTTCGGCTGCTGAGGATCAGTTACTGGCTGAGGAAGCCGATGCCCATGGCCGTTTTATGGGACATTAATGTCCTTCTGCCGCTCATCCACGGCGCCCACCTACACCACCGGTCGGCCGCGTCGTGGGTTAACCAGCATCAAGAGGACGGCGACCTCGTTCTTTGAATGGTCACATTCGACAGTGGCTTCCGTTCCTTTCCCAATTTGCGATATCGCATCCTGACGCCGGAAAAGCCCTCGCAGTAACGTGGATTCGGAAACTTGCGCTGCCACTGCTTCTCTGCCATCTCGATTTCATTCGACAGCAAGGGGTTGGCTCGGGAGATTGCCCGGCTTGCACACCGGCAACTTCATTCACATCCGCGCTCCGCGGGAAAAAATCTTTGCCCTGGTCAGCGATTTGAATCGCTGGCCGGAACTGCTTTCCCACTACCGCTACGTCCGGACCCTGGAGACAAATGAAAGGGGAAGCATTGTGCAAATGGCCGCCTCCCGTTCCGGCATCCCGATTTCCTGGGTTTCCGAGTATCGGGCGGACGAGCATGCCCTCGAACTTCACTTCGAGCATCTGCGCAAGTGGACGAAGGGCATGAAAGTCGTCTGGACGCTTACGCCCACCCGTGACGGCACTCGCGTGGAGATCATCCACGATCTGAAATTCCGCATTCCTTTCCTCGGCTGGCTGGCGGAGCCGATCATCTGCGGCTTTTTCATCGAAAACATTGCGAACAAGACGCTCGCCGCTTTCAAGGCCCACCTCGAACAATGAAGCGGCGCGTCGTCATCACCGGCCTCGGGCCCATCACCTGCATCGGCACCGGCCGCGAAGTTTTCTGGCAAAATATCCGCGCTGGTCGCAGCGGCATCTCGCGCGTCTCGACCTTCGACACGAGCGAGCTCAAGGCGCATTGCGGCGGCGAGATTCTCGACTGGGATCCCACCCGCTTTTTTCCACCGCACCGCCTCAAGCGGCTCGATCGCTACGCGCAATTCTCCGTCGCCAGTGCCTTGCTCGCCCTCGAAGACGCCGGCCTTCCCTGGTCGCGCGAGCAACCGACCTTTCGGGCGGGCGTGAGCTTCGGCACCGCTCTCGGTGGCATCGCCAATGCCGAGCACGAGCACCAGCGCTTTCTCAAGAAAGGCCAGCGCGGCGTAAACCAAACGCTCGCCCTGCAAGTCTTCGGCGGCAGTGCCCACTCGAATATCGCCATCGAGTGCGGCTTCCGCGGTCCGGGCACGACGAATTCCAACTCCTGCGCCAGCGGCGTAGTCTCCGTAGGCGAAGCGATGCGCTACATCCGTGACAACATGGCCGACGTCATGGTCGCCGGCGGCGCCGAAGCTCCGCTCAGCCCGCTGACCTACGGCGCGTTCGATTTCATCAAGACGATGAGCCGCTGGACCGGCGACCCGCCCTTTGCCTGCAAACCCTTCGACAAAGATCGTGACGGTTTCGTCATGGGCGAAGGCGCCGCTTCAGTCGTCCTCGAGGAATACGAGCACGCCCGCCAGCGCGGCGCGCACATTTACGCCGAAGTGCTCGGCTACAGCCTGAACAACGAGGCCTATCACATGACCACCCCTCTGCCGAGTGGCGAGGCCGTCATCGCTTGCATGCGCGAAGCCCTCGCCGAGGCGCAGGTCCCGCTCGACACCGTCGACTACATCAACGCCCACGCCAGCGGCACCCAACTCAACGACGCCAACGAATGCATGGCGATCAAAGCCGTCTTCGGCGAACACGCCTCGAAACTCGCCGTGACCGGGACCAAGGCCTACACCGCGCATCCGCTCGGCGCCACCGGCGCGATCGAAACCGTCATCTGCGCGCTGGCCCTGCACGAAGGCTTCATCCCGCCCACATTGCACCACCACACCCCCGATCCTGCCTGCGACCTTGACGTCGTACCCAACGTCGGCCGCGAACAAAAACTGCGCGTCGCCCTGAACAACGCCTTCGGCTTCGGCGGCATCAATTCCGTCCTCGTCCTCCGCCGCGTAGATTAACGGGGGACTAAAAACGCGGCGACGCAGCGCGGCAAAGCCGCAACCAAAAGGGGAGCCACGAACATGCGAAAAGACAGGGAAGGGAAAGTGACCCGCGAATCACCCGAATGACGCGAATGATCTGCCCTCATTCGTGTTATTTGCGTGATTCGCGGGCCAAAAATTCTACGCGTCGTGCGGACATTTTCATGGTTAGCACTGCAGAGGCGCAGAGAAGAAGTGTGTAGGGGTTGGTTGGGGTGGATTTAAAACAGCGAATGAACGGGAACAGAAGAATGGTTCGCTTCTATAATTCGCGTTCATTGGCGCCCATTCGCGGTTCAATTTCTGTCTCTTGGGTTGTCGCCTCTTCTTCCCTCTGCGCCTCCGCGTCTCTGCGTTTTTCCCCTTTCCTTATCCGTCCCAAGCGACGGTTCCGCTTGCCACCGCCGCATAGGATTGAAAGCCTCGCCGCCCGGCAATGCTTCCCCATCTCACCCCCATTCAATGGTCCCTCGCCGCCCTCTCGGCGTTTTGCATCGGCTTTGCCAAGAGCGGTTTCTCCGGCGCGGGCCTGCTGAATGTGCTCGTCATGGCTGAGCTCTTCGGCCCGCGCGAATCGACCGGCGTCGTCCTGCCCATGCTCATCTGCGGCGATATCCTTTCCGTCATCGCCTTTCATCAGCACGCCCGCTGGCCCATCGTCTGGCGCATGCTGCCGCCCACCATTATCGGCATTCTCGCGGGCTACTGCATCATGCTGAAGCTCACCGACGGGCGCATCTTCGGCCCGATCATCGGCTGGATCGTTCTCATCATGGTTATCCTCCAGGCCGTTCGCCGATGGTATCCGCGTGCCTTTGAAAAAGCGCCGCATACTCCGCAATTCGCCTGGAGCATGGGCCTCACCGGCGGCGTCACCACCATGTTGGCCAATGGCGCCGGCCCCATCATGACGCTCTACTTCCTCGCCACGGAGACTCCGAAATTCGCCCTCGTCGGCACCAGCGCCTGGATGTTCCTCATCCTCAATTCCTTCAAGGTCCCCTTCAGTTGGAGCCTCGGCCTCATCCATGGCTCGTCGTTGCTTTTCAACCTCGTCCTCGTCCCCGCCATCGCCGTCGGCACCTTCACCGGGCGCTGGCTGATCCGCTACATCAAGCAGGATTTCTTCGAAGCGCTGCTCCTCTGCTTCGCCGCGCTCGCCGCGCTGCGCATGATCCGCGTCTTTTAATCTGGCCGCTCGCCCGCCGCCCTCGATAGCGTCCGCGGCATGTGGAAGAATCTCTCGAACTACCGCGACGCCGCGCTGCTCTTTTTCCGCGTCACGTTTGGCCTCGAATACATCTACGTGCACGGCTGGCCGAAGCTCGCCGGCGGCATCAGCCGATGGAAGGAAGTCGGCCACGCCATGAAATTCGTCCACATCCATTTTGGGTTCGCCTTTTGGGGATTCATGGCCGCCTTTTCCGAGACCATCTGCATGGGCTTGCTCCTCATCGGCCTCGCCTTCCGTCCCTCGTGCGTGCTCCTGGTCATCACCATGACCGTCGCCGCCATCTCCGACTACCACACCAAGGGCGGCCTCGGCGCCGCCTCTCACGCGCTGGAGCTCTGCCTCCTTTTCATCGCCCTCATCTTCATCGGCCCCGGGAAATACAGCGTCGACCAAGGCTGAACTTCGAGGCGCTCGCCGACTTTCCCGTCTCATTCGCGAAAATCTTTCGAAGAAACAAAGTTTCCCCTTGCTGTCTCAGCGAGTGCGAAGTAAATAACAACTCCTCAATCGCGGGGTGGAGCAGCCTGGTAGCTCGTCAGGCTCATAACCTGAAGGTCGCGGGTTCAAATCCCGCCCCCGCAACCAACCTTCGCTGGAGCTTCCAGCGGAAGCGAAGGTTGTCCCGCCCGAAGCAGTTCCTCTGCGTAGGCGGACTTTCTCTCACTCCAGCTACGGCTCGGCAAGCCCATCCCGATGGCTCAGTTCTCCTACGTCTACATTCTCGAAACGGAGGACGCGCAGCATCTTCCTTACGGGCTGAGCATGCGCACGCCGCCGGTGAGCGGGTCGAGGACGATGGAAACAAAATTCGACGGTAATACCGTCCTGGCCGAGTCCTTTTCCATAAGAAGCGTCAGCGTCCACTGCTGGCTGCCCGAGAGATTGGTGGAACCATCCGGGCGGAACTGGAAATACGAGTAGGTCGGCGCGGGCGATGACGCCGCCCGCCCGATCTTGATGCCTGTCGGAAGCGGCTGATTGGTCCCGAGCGTATTTACCGATGGATCAAGGATCGAAGACCACGATTGGCCGCTGGCATCCTTCATGGCGGACAAGACGACGCCGGTTTCAAAGGTCGTCATCGTACTGTAACGGATCCCATTCACCCACATGTCGCACCCGTGATAGGCGGGCGTCTGGCCCGGGTCTTCCGTGTCCGCGTATTGATAGAAATGCATTTCCACCGGCTGATTCATCCGGATGGCCAGCATGCGCGCGGCATTGAGTTGGTTCATCAGGTTCACCGCGCAATTCGACAGCCGGCTGGATTGGACGACATCAGTCGTCGCGGGGACGACAAAGCCGGCAATGATCGCGATGATGGCAACGACCACCATCAACTCCACCAAGCTAAACGCCGCGAGACTGGTCCGGGCGGGATCAGTCGAGGAACTCATGGCGAAATGCTGGCGCTCCATTTTGCCGAGCGGATCGGCACGGTGGTGCTGAAGACTTCATAGTTGAGACGCTTGGCAATCAGCGAGGCGGTGAGCGCGCTGATGTCCGCGTCAAACAAGCTCACCTGCTGAAACCAGCTCTGGTCCACCAGTTGACCGGTGCTCTGCGAGCCGCTCTCGTAGCGGCTCGCGGTACGCTCGTCGAGCGCCACCATGGTCACCACCACGCTGGGTGGAAGCTGATGTCGTGTCAACGGGGCAAGCGTATTGCTGCTGTCGGTAAGAAACATCCGCGAGTCGTAGAAATAGTTTGGCGCGACGTCGTAGTCGTGCGCGCTCGTGGATTTCGGCGGCACTGGGCTGCGCGGGCTGATGATGAGCGCAACGATGTTTTCCGCGATCGGCCGGCTGACTTTCAGCGGCGGTGTAACGGTGGAGTCCTTGAGCAGCGAGGTATTATTGAACCACGCCGTAGCATCGCCGAAGCTGGCAGAGGTGAGCCCCTTGAAGCCCGAGGCCACGCCTCCGGGAGGGGAGTAAATGCTCAGCCGTTCCGAAGGCTGGCGGAACTCCATGAGCCGGCAGCGTTTCCTTGGCATCACGCGGGAACCGAGAAATGCCGGTAACGCGCCGAGGTCCGAGTCCGTGTCGCAGGTCAGAAAGTAGCCCCACGCATTCATGGCCGTGGCCGCCGCGGCGTCGTTGGGGTCGTTCGTCACACCAAAGGGCGCTTGGAAAAAGACCGCCTGCGTTAGTGTCTGGTTCAGGTTTGCCGCATTCAGCAACTTCTCCGCGGGACCCGCGATGAAATGCAGCTCCGACTGGCGCACGTATTTGGTCGGCTGATTCGGATCGTTGTAGTCCCAATAGGTGTTCAACGTCGCCTCACTCAACCGGCGCGTAACGGACTCAAAGGCGACCCGTGCTTCGCGGAATTGCTCTACTCGCGACCGGGAATCCGTGTAGACGCGCTGCGTGGCGCCCAGCACGTTAAACATCATCGTCATGATGAGTCCCAGCACCGCGACGACGACCAGCAGCTCGACGAGGGTGAACGCCTCGTGAAAGCGGAAGGTCACCGGAGTTCCGCGCATGCTCCGTCTGCCACCTGCGCCGTTCCCCGTTTTCATCGACTGATCCTCGCGGCCAGCAGCGTCACCAGCTTATACTTGGCCTGGTTGGTAAATCGGTCCGGAATCCCCGCTGGCAGGCTGGTCAACTTGACCTGCACCGCGCGCAAATACTGGTTCAAGGAAGTCGCATCGCTCGAGGGCAGCGAGGCGCCATTTGACGGCACCGAAAGCTGCGCCGTCATCACGGTCTCCACCGTATCGGAGGGAATCTCATTGCCCTGGTTGTCGTAATAATAAATCTGGCCATCGAAATCCGCGAGATTGTGGGTCTGATCCCAATCGCTGCCTTCCAGCCTCGAGTTAATTTCCTCGACGATCCGCGCCCCGGCCGTGTCCGCCCCCGAGGCCCGCAGCGAATCCAATCCCAAAGGCAGCAGCCCCACCGCGGTGAGCAAGCCGAAGACAATAATTCCCAAAGCGAGAGTTACCTCCACCAGGGTAAAGGCGGAAGACGAAGAGACAGGTGAACGATGTTTCATGGCGCAAATTGACGGCGTTGAATGATTCGGAACTTGTAATAGTGATCGAGCGTTTCCTGGTTATCCGGGATTCCGTTCCCGTTGGTATCCGCAGTGGAGGTAAAGTCCGGCAGGTCGGTTTCCGTAGCATCGACGTAGCGCTCGATCAGGCAGGAACCGCGGTATTCACCGACCACATTGTCTCTGGCCTCATCCCATCTCTCCGGCGTCCCGTTGGCCGCGTTCTTCCGCAGCGACTGAACCCGAACATGAACGGTGTAAGTATTCGATTTCGTAGTCAGCCGCGGATACAGCTGATTGTACGGGCTCTCGCGGAGGTTATCTCCCGTCAATCGGTGAGACTGCCACCACGTGCTCATATTATCGTAAGTGGCGCCTGAGTTGAGTGGCACGAGCGAGATGCCGCAGATCTCCGTCGCGGAGTGAAAGATATCTCCCTGTTTAAAGCGGTCTTCGAATCCCTTCAACGTGCCGCCGGCGGGATCAGGATCGATCGCCAGGCGATAATTCGAATTGGCGGCATTCGTCGCGCCGTTCCATGGCTGCTTTTTATAGATGGTGACATCGCTATCTGGAATCGCGGTCATCGAGACGCCCTTCAACACCCCCTGCAACGCGGTCCGCCGCTTGAGATAGCGGAATGGAACGATGTCGTAATTCATGTTCACCTTCCCCGCCGTGGAGAAAGGCTCGCTGATGGCGTAGGGCTCCACGATCGGCATCCAGAAGAGATCCAGCCACAGGTGATCCTGCGGAAACGTCAATCCATAGTGCTGCGTACCAGCCGCGGGCTGCGGATTGAAAAGCAGCGTCTGCCAGGGCTCCGGCTTGTTACTCTTCCCATGCACCCCGGTGGGCAGCGAACCGAACATGACCGCCGAGGCGATCTCGCGATTCGGGGAAAAAGTAATGTTATCCGTCTCCGAACCCTGGCTGCCGTAGCCACCGGACTCGCCTCCCGCGGCGACATATCCCAGCGCTGATCCCCGTGTGAAGTAGCCGAGCGAGGTGGAGCCCTCATCCGCCTTGTTAACATAAGGCCCGTCTTCCTGAATGTCGTCGCCGGTATCCCAATCTCCCGGCGCGCCGTATTGATTCAGCGCCCCGCTCAATCCGGGGGGGACCATGGGAATGGCGTCCTCCGGATAAGTCAGGCCCGGGATCAGTGTTCCGCTCGTCTGGGAGTTCTTGAAATTCGTCGTCCAGGAGCTCCGGAACTGTCCGCTATTGGTCCAGACGCCACCGCGCAAGGTCATACCGGCCAGGTTCGATTGAGCCTTGAAATAGCCGGACGTGATGCTCGGCTGATAGGCGATAATCCGCATATCACCCGCGGACGTGCCGGCGGGATCCACCGCCATCGCATAAACGGTATCTCCAGGATAAATCAGATTGTTCAGAAGACTCTGCGCATTCTTCTCATAGCGGCCGTAAAGAGGATCCGTGGTGTTCTGATTCTTGAGGCTGTAGAAAAATCGGTTGTAGTAATCGAGCTGATACCGGTTTGGCACACCGGTCACCAGCTGTTTTCCAATGTCGTTCAACCCGCCGACCCGCGCGGGCACCGGCAGCGTTTGCGCGGGAAAGTTGATGGTGAATGTCTGGATCTGCGTGGCGTGATCCGGGCCAATCACGGTAACGGTGATATTTCCCCCGTTGAATTGGAACGTCGGTTTTCCGACGACATTGATATCCGTGTTGGAAGCCCAGATATCGAATCCATTGCTCCCCTGCCCCGGCACAAGGAGAGGGCTCTTCCCGCCTGTGTTGGAGGCGAAAAACTGGCCACCCATGCTGGGGAGCGCCGTTTTGTTCGCGGGCGAAAAGGTATCGGCCGAGTAGTAGCCCTCGGCAAAATTCAACGTGCGCGTGGCGTTCACCCCGTTGGCATTCAGTCCGAGATTGGTGCTATCCGCCATGAAGGAATTCATGCCGGAGACCTTGATCTGGAAGTTCTGATTGAACGCGCTGGCACCTGGAGAAATGCAGTAGGGCTGAATGATGAGACGGGCGCGCATCGTCCGGGTGGTGACGACAGTCGGATTCGTGGGACTGACGTCCACCTGCGTGGGATAGAAGAGGAGCGCGGCTTGCGCGATGGTGTAAAAGCGCCCCTGCCCCATCGTCGTCCCGATTTGGATTGGCGAGATGATGCCGAAGTCCACATAGTACGGCCCATAGGAGTAGTAGGGCGTCAAATTCTGCCGTGGTGTGGGAACGGTATTCACCAGGCTGCGGATATAGTCGTAGCACTCCGTGAGGATCTGATCCCGATCATTGGGATACTTACCCAGGAAGTTACCTCCAAAGCCCGGAATGCTCTGCGAAGTCAGGCGTTGCAGATAAGCGTAGAGCGCCTGGTTCCGCGGGATTTTGGCGTAATCCGCCGTGGCGCTGTAGCATGTCGCCTGGGAGTTTGCATATTGCTTGGCCAGCAACGCCGTCACGTAGCCCCGCTGAAAGTAGTAAGCGAAGCCGCGAGAAAAGGGATAGCCCGCAGGAAGCGACGGATCCGAACCGAGGCTGGAGCAGAATCCGATCAATTGATCGTAGGCATTGCGCGGCTGAGTAGTATAAGTCGTCTGATACTGCTGTATCGGCCAGAGACAGACGCGCGGAGTATTGAAGAGCGTGACCTCCGGTGCGCGGCTTTGCGCGGTGAGCAGAAACTGCGTCTGCGCCAGCATGTCCGCGGTCAGTTCGGAAGTATTCACGTCGCGCTGGCCGCTGGTCATGGACGTCGCCTTGAAGAGATACTCGTCGGGTGTGGCGTAGAGCCGGTCGGAATCGGGTTTAATGACCAGATTCGCGGAACTGGACGTGATAGGACGCGTGCCATCCAGGGAACCGCCGGTCTGCACGCGCGGCGCGAGGTCGTAGTAGAGCCCATATTTGGAGGTTCCCGCAGCGGTGCTACCCGCGGTGTTAGGCAGATAGTTACCCAGCACCGGGCTCAGGCACACCGTGGACGGATGCCCCGGGTAGCGCTGAAACTCATTCTTTACTGGCAGACTACTCGCCAGGCTCCGCTCTGTCGTGGTGTTGGCCTTGGGCGTATCCCAGAAGACACCCTCGCTGGCCGTGTTGATGTTCACCTTGGCGCATTCGTCGTCTGTCCAGAAAGCGATCCGGCCCACGATCGGGTTGGCCGCCGTCGCGCCAGTGACGTCCACCTGCGTGGGACTTCCCGGCACCGCTTGAGCCGCCGCCGTTGTGCCGTCCTTGAGGACGTAAAGCCATTTGACGGGCATCGGCGCGGACTGGGTGCTGGTCGTTCCTGGCGCATTCTGGATCTGCATGCCCGGCACATTAGTCAGGACCCCTGGGTCGAGGATGGGATAGCGCAGCTTGGTCGATCCAGGATTCGCTGGGTCGGCCACTTTCACCGGCTCATTGAGATCCGTGTAGAGAGGAGGTGTGGCGCTCCAATTCGCCGGCGGAATTTCCGCGTTTTCCTCCGAAGCGCCAAACGCGGAGACGCTCATTTGATCGGAAGAATACAGTTTGTAAGCCTTCTGCAGGCTGGCCAGCCCGCTGCCGCCGCTTCCCGTCCCGCCATCCGAGCCATACACCCGGATCATCCCCGGCTGCGAAGCCCACGTCTTCGGCGAGGCAGGATCATCGTTCAGCGTATCCGTCGCCTGGCGTATTTGGGCGATCACCACGTTCACCGCGGAGTCCGCCAACATGCGCGTGCTGGAGTCGTCGGCATAGCTGGAAGAAGCCTGCCGTTCGGTGGAGACCAGGGTGAGAAAGCCGACGATCAGCGTGGTGATCAGAACCAGCACAAAGAGCACGATCACCAACGCCACCCCCTGCTGCCTTGATTTCGCACCGCTATCCACGCGCCCCCCTCCTGCGGAGCGGAGCGGGAAGTGAGATCGACTGGAAGCAGCGGCGTTGGAATTCATGGGGGAGTCACCTCGGAGAGAGCGTTCGCTCTGCCCAGCATTCTTCTTCGCGAGTGATTCGTCATGTGACGAGAATTCGCTAGGTAGCATTGCGAACAGGTCGTTCATGGTCCGGCAGTCTCCGGTTGTGTGGTTCTTCTGCGGAAAGGATGGGCGGCGGAGCCACTCCCCTAGAATGGCTCCGCTACCGGTTTGGTTATGAAGACCGCGCACCGGCGAAAACGACTTCGCCGATGCACTGCCGTTCTGTGTTTTTGGCGCCCCCGTTTAGCGCGCCAAATTTGAAAAGCTTTTACGCACGGCGCTGACGGTTGCGGCGACGCCAGGCCACCAAAAGTCCGAGTCCGCCAAAGAGCGATGCAAACGCACTCGGCTCGGGAATGGCCGTGAAGGAAAGCTGATAGTCGCTGCCCACCTGATTGAAATTGGCGAGGTAGTCGGCCGTATCGTAACCGGTGATGCCGGCGAGGTTGAAGCCACTGGTCGTGACGTTGTGGAAGACGGTGTAAGTGTTCCCGTAGTCGGCAGGAGTGAGTCCGCTGAGGCTGAGCGTCAGGTTGTCGCTGCCGAGCAGCCAGTCACCGGTCGAGGAAAAGGCGACCTCGCCGGAGTTCGTGCCGCTGATGTCCAGGGCCAGTGTCGAACCCGAAGCGAAGCTCAGTGAGCCCGCGCCGAGCGCCAGGGTCAAGGTGCCCACGGAGCCGAGACCGCCCGGCGCCAGCGTGCCGTTGACAATGATATTGCCCGCGGTCGCGGCGGTGATCGATCCCGTCGCACCCGAAGCGAGCGTCGCGCCGGAGGCCACGTTCACATTGGCGGTGCCATTGAGCGAACCGCTAACCACGAGGGTTCCCGCGCTGACGGTGGTCGCACCGGTGTAAGTATTGGCGCCCGAGAGGGTCTGGGTGCCGCTACCGATCTTGGTCAGTGCGACGCTGGTCGCGGTACCGTTCTGGATGACACCCGAGAAAGTCGGGCTGGTGTTGTCCCCGCCGATCGTCAGGGTGGGCGTTCCCGCAGCGGCGCTGGTGATCGTGCCGCCGCCACTGATGGAACCAAGAGTTTCAACGAAGCCGTGAAGATCGAGGGTCGCGCCCGTGTTCACGGTGGTCGTCGAATTCACGCCAAAGGCCCCGGAGATGGGCGAGGCTCCGCCGACCGTCGCCTTCCCCGCCACGAGCGTACCCACAGTAACCGTGGTCGCTCCGGTGTAGTTGTTGGCACCGGACAAGGTCGCGGTCGCGGTGCTCGCGAGATGCGTCGCGTCGCCGCTGCCATTCAGGGTCAGACCACCCGTTCCGGAAATGACGCCGGGGAGCGAAATGGCGCCAGCAAAAGCATTCGGATTGAGAGTGAGGGTGAAGGCCCCGAGGTTGACCGTTCCGCCAACGGTCACACCGTTGCCGTTGGAGTACGCCCCGATCGTCGAATCGGACCCGAGGGTAATCGACGTGAAACTAAAACTGGCAAATGAGAGACCGCCACCGGCAACCAGAGCCCCAGGCTGCCCGCTGGCACCGGCACCATTGATCGTGAGCGCCCCAAGCACCGGCAGACTGCGCGACGAATTGAAATTGAGCGTTCCCCCGTTCTGGACGGTGATGGGCCCAGTGCCGAGACTGTTGGTGGTGGCGGCGCCTGAACCATTGGACAGGAGGCCACCGCTGACCGTGATACCGCCTGTGAAAGTATTCGCCCCGCTGAGCGTCAGCGTGCCAGTGCCGGTCTTAATCAGGCTGCCGCCCCCGCTGATCACGCCGGACGAGCTCGAGTTGACGTTGTTGGCACCCACCGTCAGAGCGACGGCGTTGGGGGTCCCTGCGTTGTCCATCAGGTTGATATTGCCACCCCCAAGGCCAGCTACCGTGAAAGCATGAGTGCTGACAGAGGAGTCGAAGACGACGCTGCCCGCTGCGCCCACAGATAGCGTACTGTTTTGCAGGGCCAGGGTATTGGAAAGGTTGAGCGTGCCATTGACTGTGGTGGCACCGGTAAAGGTGTTGGCGGCGGTGAGGGTCAATGTTCCCGGGCCGCTCACGGTGAGGCCGGTAGCCGTGGTGTTATTGGCGATGATCGATCCGATGCTGAGGCCTCCGGCATTATTGACGATGGCCACCAAATCCTTGCCCGAGGCTCCTTCCAGCGTGCCGCCGGTGATCGTGGAAAGGTTGCCACTGCCCACCGCGCTCGTGACGAGGATACCGCCCGTGGTGATGACATTGGTTCCACTGAGTGTCACCGTGCTCGCCGCGTTGGCATTGAAGCGAAGGCTGTTGGTCGTGACGTTGTTGTAGGCGGTATTCGAGGCCAGAGTGACCGTGGTATTGTTTCCGGAGGCCCAGGTATCGTTAACGTAGGAGGCGAGACCGGTGATGGCGCTTGCGCCGTTGGCCACCGCCCAGGTATTGCCGTTAAAGGTGGCATACCCACCGAGGATGCCGCCGGTGGTATTGGCGGTGGAGGTAATCGTGCCGCCGGTGCCGCTGAAATCGATGGTCCCGCCGACAGAGCGCGCGATGGCTTTGACATTCAGGGTCGTGCCGCTGCCGCCGTTGGCATTGACGACGATGGCCGACGCGCCCGCGTTGACCGCGAGGCTGGCCACCGTCTGACTGGTTGTCCCCGTGGTATTGCCGAGAACGGAGAACGTGCCACCGCCCAAGGCCAGGGGCGAGGTGCTGGCAATGCTCCCCGAAGTGCCGTTCCCAACCTGGAGGGTACCGGCGTTGACCGTGGTGGCGCCGGTGTAGGTATTCGCACCGGAGAGGGTCGTGGTCCCCGTGCCTTTCTGGGTCAATCCCCCGGTGCCGCTGCCGATATTTCCGGAGATGCTGACTGCACCGCTGCCCGCAATCGTCAGCAAGAAAGTGCTGTTGGTCACGTTACCGCCCACCATCAACAAATTGCCGCTGTTGTTCGTCCACGTCTGGGCGGCGCCCAAGGCAATTGAGAGATTGGTGGGATCACCCACCGTGGTCGCCTGCGCCCCACTGTTCATCGTGATCCCTCCGTTGCCGATGGTGAGGGTGCTGGCCGCGGTATTGGTCAGCGTATAGCCGTTCGTCGTGGTCGCGCCAAATAGGAGGCCATTGATGCTCTGCGTGCCCACGTTGACAGTGGCGACACTGGAGAGAGTCCCGGCATTGCCAAACAAGGCGATGTTCGTGGTGAGATCGCTGGCGGTCGCGACATCGGTTGTGCCATTCCACCACGTCGTGCCACCGGCATTCCATGTGCCACTGCCATCCTGCGCGCCGGAAGTCCCGGTGTTGCTATCCCAAGTGAGGGTCGTCGCGGCCTCGGCCCCGAAGTTCAGCGCGGCGACCGCCGCGACCCAGATCGGCACCGTGAGAATCGACGTAATGAGAAGTCTGCGAGCACCGGGAGTTTTCATGATCTTCAAGCAGTTGCGGAACGAATGGCAGTGGGGTGAGCGCTTCAAGGGGGTTGGATGGTGAAGGAACGACGCACGTCGGCGTCCAAGCGGGCGCGTCTCAGTGCGGCGGGAGAATGCCGTCTGTGCGCGATCCCGTCATGTAGCGAGAATTCGCTACATACCCCCGAATTTAACCTATTCGATTAGCCCGCGATACTTCGCCACCGCCTGGCTCCGCGAACGGACGTGCAACTTCTCGTAAATGCGCCGGATGTGGCTGTTCACCGTGTGCGTGGATATTCCAAGGCTTTCGCCGATCTCCTTGTAGAGGTAGCCCTGCGCGAGAAGACCGAGCACTTCCACTTCGCGGCCCGCGAGCCCCGCCTCGACCGGCGCGGCCGGCGGAGGCACTGGCTGCTTTTGAAAGAAGTTGACGACATGCCGGGCAATCTGCGGCGTCATCGGCGAACCACCGGCCTTCGCCTCTTCGATCGCGGTCACGATTTCCTGCGGTGGCGTGCGCTTGAGCAGATAGCCGCAGGCCCCCGCCTTGAGCGCCTCGAAGATGAGCGGGCTTTCTTCGTACATCGTCAGCATCAGGCAGAGCATGCCCGGGCAGCGCTGCACGATCTGTCCGACGAACTCGATGCCGTTCATTTTCGGCAGATTGATGTCCACCAACAAAAGCTCAGGGGCGAGCTTGGGAATTTTCCGCAAAGCTTCTTCCGCATTGGGAAAGACGACGTCGCACGTGACGGCGGAAGTCAGCGCAAAGTAACGTTGCAGGGTGCGCGCAAACGGTTGGTCGTCTTCGACGAGGGCAATGCGGATGGACATGATCAGGGAGGGCTTAAACCGGCAGACGAAATTCGACTCTCGTGCCGCCTTCGGCCCGAGTTTGCGCGACACAGCTTCCGCCCACTGCAGCGAGGCGGGTGCGCATGTTTTCGAGGCCGTCTTTTTCCGGTCCGGCGGCATCCGGCGGTAACCCGCAGCCATTGTCATCGAGGCAGATGACCATCACGGGATCTTCAAAACGGAGGGTGAGGGTCACGAGGTTGGCGCCCGCATGCTTGACAATGTTTTGCAATGCTTCCTTGAAGGCGAGCAGAAGCTGGTGCCTCTTTTGCGCCCCGACCTCGCGCTCCGGCCACGCCTCCGGCGCGTGCTGCCGGAGGCGGATATCGAGTGGAGAAAGATAACTGCTGGCCGCGTGGCAAAGGTAGTCCGCGATATTTTGCAGCGTGTCGTTTCGCGGGTTAATGGCCCAGACAGCTTCGTCGAGCGCGCCGACCGCGTCGCGCGCCGTGGTGGTCAACTCCTCGAGTCGTTCGCGAGTTTTCCAGGACAGCGTTTCCTGCGCGGCGAAGAGCTCGTGCATCACGGTGAGTTGTGTCAACCGGGCGCCGACCACGTCGTGCATGTCGCGGGCGATGCGGCGGCGTTCCTGAGAAAGCTCCTGGCTTCGCTCCAACTCCGCCAATTGCCAGGCGACACGGCGACGGGCAATGTGCCAGGCCAGCAGCGCGGCGCTGGCCACGGCGGCCAGCGCCACGGTCAATTGTGCCCAGGGATTTTTCCACCACGGCGCGAGGACGATGAGCGGGATGCGCAAGGAGGCGCTATTCCACTCGAAATCGCTGTGCCGCAGTTGCGCCTCGATAAGATATTCCCCCGGGGGCAGCCCACGGGTTTCGACCGCCCCGTGCCAATTCGGCGCGATCCACCCGTCGGGTCCACCAACGATCCGCAACCGCTTTCCGAGTGTCATACCGTCGCGCAAGGGCGGCTCTTCGAGGGTGAAAGCGAGCCAGTTTGCGCCGGCCGGGATGCGCACCGCCGGCAGGCCCGTCACCAGACGGTCATTGGACCGCACCTGAACACCGGAAGGAACTAGGGATTCGTACACCTCCACCTCCGCGATTTGCGGCGAATAGGGCGCCACGCTCGTGCTGAAAATTCGCAAATAGCGGCCACGAAATGTCCCCTGGCCATCCGCACTGCGCACCACGGCCGCCGTCCCCGGCTCCGCTTCGGGCGCGGTCTCCCGGACCTTTCCCTCCCACACGGGCCCCGCGTCCGACTCCGGTTCCTCGTCGAAAAGCTGCAGATGCAAATGAGTGAACTGGCCACCGGTCCCGCTTTGCGCACGGCCGCGGAGAGAGATGTGATCGAGATCGCGAGTTCGACGCAGATCGATTTCGAAATAAAAATCCCGCCCGAGCCTGGAATTCGCGGGATGGGCGTAACTGCCGATCAGTCCATCGGTGAGGGATTCGGCGTACTGTTTCTCCGGAAGTGCGTGACTGGCCGTCACCGGACACCCCAAGGCGATGTTGGTGGTCCCGAACGGCATTCGTTCCATGCGCAGTTCGGTTAGAATCGCATTGCTGGCCGGGCCCATCGGTGATGGCCACACCTCGACGCGAATTCCGGTCACGCCATCGTCTGGCAGGATCCCCCCGACCCGCGCTGTCGTCTTGCCAGGATGATCCACGAAATGGAGGTGCGGGTAGGCCCGGTCGAGCCAGCCTTGATTGGCACTAAAAGAGGTTGGGAAGACCAATTGCCAGTGACCTGCCAACGAAGGATTGCGGTCGGTCGTCACCGAAATCGAGAACTCGCCAAAGCAGGAGTCTTTTTGACCGCTGCCGAAGACCAACGAGAACCGGACCCGCCCTGCTGCCATCGGCGGAACACAGCGAAAGACACCGCTTTGCGGCGTGGACTGCGGGACCATCCAGCCGTTATCCGCGGTCTCCACTCCATCGACCGCCTCTGCAAACCGCGCATCGGCCGCAGTGGTCGCTTCCACCGGCTCCAATCGAATCGGCTCCGCCGCGAGCGCGCCGGTTCCAAAAGCGCAGAAGGCGACCAGCAGATGACGGAGGGGAAACAGCATCAGCAATAGGCAAGACGTTATCCTATCGCATACAAGGGCGGTTTTTGTAGCGAGTTCTCGCTACATGACACGACGCTACTGCTGCCTCATTCAACCCGACACCGATTGGGTGAAACATTAGCCCGTGGCAAAAATCGGCCTCTGTGCTTTTTGTGCCTTTTGTGGCCTTCCATCCGTGCACTTAGCCTACGGTGCCTCTATCTTCCACTGCTGCTCCTGGACGGCACTGATCGGGGTCTGGATGAGTGCGGCGCCGTTGCCCGGAGCTTTGGCCGTCAGCGCCTTGCCGTCATGTTGCGAAATCAGCTTGAAATAGTTGTTGTCCACTTTCTCGATCTTCCACTGCTGCCAGGCCGCGCTTTTGTTGACGTTGGACTGCTGCGCCTGCGTGCCATCGTCGGTCACCGGCTTGGGCGTGGGGATGGAGCGCGGATTCAACGCGTTGGGATTGGTCGGCAGGCTAAGCGCCTTTCCGCTTTCAATATTTACCAGCATGTAGGAGCCGTTGTCTTGGGGGATAATGTGCCACTGCTGGTTGCCGCCATTGGTGTAGCCCCAGAGAAGCACCTTGTGGCCGTCGTCGTGCGAACGCCCTTCCACGTCAATGGCCTTGCCCGTCTTGCGATTCGTCAGCTTATAGCGATCGTCCGGGATCCTGCCTTGGACCAGCAGCACCGCACGTTCTTTCTCGAGTCTGGTCGCATCGGTCGCAGCGCTCACGGCCAGTTCCTGCGCTTTCCCGGCAAGCCTGCCTCGCACCGCCTTAAGCGCCTTTACCGCATTGCGCTTTTGGTCGGGCGTTTTCGCCGTCTTCCAGGCGTCCGACGCCATTTGATATGCGGTGTAATCGACCACGTAATCGGTCGCCAACGGCTTGAGGCTATCCAACCACGCATCGGGCCCGGAGAATTCCGCCTGGCGAAAACGCCGAAAGAAGTCCGCCGCCTCATCGATAGCGCCAGCTTGCCAATCCTTCATTCCATAAAACAGAAACGCGGCCTGCCCTACTCCCCCCGACCGATTCGTCGTCTTCGGATCGATGACATGCTCGCTCGTCATCTGCTGGGCGGTCTCGACGAAAAAGTCAGCCAACCCTTTGTCCGCGTCTTTCTTCGAATACGGACCGCGTTGCTCCACCCGCTGAAAGGCAGCGATGCCCTCCGGACGATTCCCGGCCATGAACTGCGCGAGGCCGGTCAACATATCCGCCCAGTTCAGCCAGGGTTGCTCGGGCTTTTGCGCGGCCAATGCCGCCAGTGATGTCACCGCGTCCGTCGATTTGGCTCCCACCAGCTTGTCCACACCGTCGGCTACGAGCGCGCTCCCCTTTTTCGCTTCCTCTTCCGACGGGCCGGAGAGAATCCGATTTCGGAGAAGCACGCCCGTTCCGATCAGCAGCACGAACACGATCATCGCAAACGTCAGCCAACCCATCGCCTTTTTCTCTCGCTCGGACTCCAGCACCACACGCTTTTCCTGCACCCTGCCACGACCGGCCTGCAACTCATTCAAGGCGTATTCGAAGTGCTCGATGAGTTCCCCGTAGCTTTGGTACCGCTGATCGGGATCCTTGCTCAGCATCCGGTTGATGACGTAGTTGGTGTTGCTCGAGACCTGCGGAGCGAAGGTCTGCAAGCTCACCGCCTGGCTCTTCAAGTGCTTCAACGCCACCATCGACGCATTCTCCGCCTCGAATGGCGGCCGCCCCGCGAGCGCATGGAAAAGCGTGGCGCCAAGCGAATAGATATCGCTGCGGAAGTCTTCGGGCTTTTGGTCGAGCTTCTCGGGGGCGACGTAGTAGGGTGTACCCCAGATTTCCCCGCGCACTTTCGCCTCATCTTCAGCGAAAATCGCCAGCCCGAAGTCCACGATCTTTGCCGTATGCGCATCCGCGAAAAGAATGTTGCCCGGCTTGATGTCGCGGTGAATTAGACCGGCCTCCTGCGCCGCGTGTAACCCACTGGCGATCTGCATGCCCACCTCCAGCGCCTGTGCTTCGGCCACGCGTCCCTGCAATTCGATCAGCTTGTCCAGCGGGCCCTTCTCTACCAACTCCATGGCGATGTAGAAACGGCCGTGATCCATCCCCGTGCTGAATACCCGCACGACGTGCGGATGATTGATCGACGCGGTAATCGCCGCTTCCGTCTCCAGTTGTTGGATCTGCTCTGCGGTGCCGCTGCTTTTGCGCAAGAGCTTCAGCGCCACCATGCGCCCCAGCGAGGTATCGTACGCCTTGTAAACCGCGCCCATGCCACCGTGACCGAGCATGTCGACGAGTTGAAAATGGTCGATCATCGAGCTCACCGTCGCGGGGGCACCACAGACGGGGCACACCACTGCGGACAGGGGTTCGACATTAGTAACATCCACAGGCGCTCCACAATCGGAACAGTTCTGGATCAGCAGTTCGTCAACGTTGGTGTTGTTGGCCACAGGAGGAGGAAGCGTATGGGGGAGGTTCGTGGGTGGGGGTTTGCGCAAATTTACGCGCACGAGTCGTTTGCCGCCTGTCGCGAGAATGGGCGACATTCACGTGGCACGGCACTTGCCCAAGCGAAAACGCAACTGCTCCGCGCGAGAACCCGCGGACGCGGGAGGTGCTTCGATCCCGCTCCTGTTTCTCCGCTCCACTCGCTACGGCTCACCGCATCAAAACGGCTCTAGCGATTTCCCAAGACGGCGAGGCAAGCCTGGCGGCGGGAAGGGTCGATGATGAGCGCGGCGCATTGCGCTGCTTGCGCGGGTTGAGACTGGGCTAGCGTGCGAGCGAGGCTGGCCAGGCCGGCATCGCGCGTAGCCGCATCCGGCAGGGTGATGAGCCAGCGACGAGGCGCTTCCGCATCCTGCAGGGACCATTGGGCAACGAGTTGCTCCACGGTGTTGTTCGAGAGGTCTCCCGGCTCAAACTGCTGCACCCACGCCGCGGCTGTAGCCGGATCTTTTCGCGCCCAACGCTGGACGATGGAAACCACCGCGCGGGTCTGGGCCGCCTCGTCATCGATTTCCTGCACGGCGAACGTGCCGGCGCCCGCGGGATCGCTCGCCGCCCACGCCGTGGCCACCGCCGCGAGAGCACGGGATCGCAATGCGGGGTCCTCGATGGTGCGAGCGCTCGCCACCGCCACCGAGGGGTCTTGCGCGCCCCATTGGGAAAGAATGTGGGTCAACGTCTGGTCGCGAATGTCTCCCTGAGGCAGCTCTTCCGCGAGTTGCAGGGCCTGTTCGGGATACGCCGACGCAAACTGCGTCGACATCGATTCCACCGCGGCGTCCCGCGAAGGTCCGGCTTTCAAGGTATCAATCCATTGCCTGGCCGCCGAGGGATCGAACGGCGTCAGCAACACGGCGAGTTGCCGGAGCGCCGCAGACTTTACGTCGGATTCTGGGAGTGCCTGTGCCCACTGGGCAGCTTCCGCCCAATGCTTCTGCGCCCACAACCGGACGATCACCGGAACGACGTCCGACCGGGAAAGATCCAGCGTGCCAAATTCCTCCTCGTTGGTATCGAGGACCAGCCGGCCCGCGGCCACATCCTGAAGAAGCCGACGGATGGGATCTTCCGGTGGCAATGCCACGGGCGAAGGCACCTTAGCGGGAGCGATGGGAGTCCGCCCGTTTTCCTCCCGGTCGGCGACCGCCACCACGGGTGCCGGCTCAAGCCCCCGCGAGGCGGACGGGGTTACGATGCGCTCCCCTTTCGATCGATCGACAGTCTCGTCAGCCGATCTTTGGATCACCAAAACGAGGGCTAGAATGAGGCCCGCGGCCCCGGTACCGGTGAGTGCGTACTTCTTCATGGCACCACCGTCACGTTGTCGAAGACCGTGGTGTTCAGCGTCGTCGGATCGCCGCTGGCATTGACCAGGCCGACATAGACGTTGGTGCCCATGGCAATGTTAATGGTGTCGACAATCGTCCAGGTTGCCCCGTCCGTGGACTCATAGCCGTAGAGTTTGCCGCCAGTGCGAACCAACCGCACCCAGATGTTAGGCGGGGTGCCAGTGCCTTTGGTAAAGGAACCCGTGCCGCCACCGGTCGAGCTGCGGCGCCGCCAGGTGAAAGTGTTGCTTCCATCGACACCCATGAAGGCAAACTCCGCGCCAGTCGTGAGCGTGTCGCGGATCATCACTCCGACTCGCGTGTTAGTGCCCGTGTTTTGCGGCGCCGTGATCCGCGCCTGGATCTGCCCATCCCCGCTCATCGTCTGATACACAAACCGGCAGTTGTCCGCGGTGCCGCTCAGGTTGCCCGCACCTTTGACCGTGAAGACGGAATTGAAATACTCCGCGCTGCCTTGCATCCCCGGCGTGCCGATATCGACGGTCTGCCACGGCGCCGGGAATGGCGTCAACGTCAGGTTGTCGAAGGTCGCGGTGCTGACCGTGGTATTGTCATGACTGGTCACAGCCATTCCTGCGCTGATGCTGGAGGCCATGCTAATGACCGCCGTGCCCACTTGGGTCCACGTCGCGCCGTCCGCCGAGACATAGGCGGTGATCAAGGTGCCGCTGCGCGTCAGTCGCACCCAATTGTTCGGCGCGGCGTTGAGGGCCGGGCCCGACACGGTGGCGCTCGCTCCGCCGGTGGTGGCGCGATACTGGAAGGCGAAGCCATTGCCAGGCGTCGTCACGATCATCGCGTGCGCCGAGCCTGCGGCCGTCGTTTCACGGAGCATCACACCCGCTTTCGCCCACGGGTTCGTGTTCGTCTGCGAAGTAACACGGGCGCGAATTTCACCGTCGCCACTCAGCGTCTGGGATACGAATTGGAAAGCATCCGCAGGGCCCCAGATATCCGCTCCCGAGCCGTTTACCGTATAGGTCCCCCCGCTCTGCCCCGCACTTCCTGAAACTCCTACACTGCCGATATCTCCGGACGTCACGCCCGCAGGCAACACGCCGTCGACAAAAAGATTCAGCGTCGCATTGGCGGTGGCGCCCTGGCTATCCGTCACCTGGACTGTCCACGAGTTGTTCCCCACATCCGTACTCGCCGGCGTGCCGGAAAGCGTGCCATCGGCCGCCACGCTCAGCCAGGCAGGCCCACTCACTCTGGAATAAGTCTGCGTGTCCCCCGCATCGTGATCGGCCGCCGTGCCGGCGAGCGTTTGCGAATAGGCGCTGCCTTGCGTGGCGTTGGGTTTGTTGATCGGGCTGACCGCGAAATACGGCGGGTGATTCACCGGCGTAACGGTCACCGTGACGGTCGCCGTCGCGGTCGCGCCCACGCTGTTGGCGATCGTGTAAGTAAAGCTATCCGTGCCATTCCAATACCTCGCGGGCGTGTAAATCACATTGGATCCGGAGATCGCTACCATGCCATTCGCGCCTTGAGTCACGGATTGCAGGGTGAGCGCACTGTCGCCCGGGTCGCTATCATTGGCTAGCACCGGAATGGTCACCGCGGTATCTCCCGGCGTGGTCGCACTGTCGGCCACCGCCACCGGCATCTCACTGAGCAGATGCACATGCACCGCAAATCCATGCTGTGTGGTGACACGCACGGTGGTACTGTTCGCCGTCGCCGCGACGATACTCATGTTCGTATCCGATGGGTCGAGAATCCAAGGCCCGTTGACGGTAATGTCGAGCGTGCGCGCCACGCTGGCGTCCGGAGGCAAACCGTAGCCCGACTGGGAGTTGGTAAAATTCAGGTCGGGATCGACCACGCTCATCCAGGCGTCGTTATTGGTGCCCGGCTGCGTCATGACGAGGCAGGGGCGCTGGACGGCGCTGAGCAACCCGGCGCTTTGGGTGCCGGCGGGCAATGCGGTGGTCGCGAAGACGGCGTAGCCGACCTGGCCGGTCGCATTCCATTTCACCACATGCGCAGTACTGTCCTGCTCGATGACCTGGTAAGGCTTGGTCGACGGATTGCCGTGCTGGCTGGCCGCTGACGCCATGGCGGTGGCATTTGTGCTTGGGAAGACGGAGTATTCATAGCTGGCCCCGCTCGGCGCCATCCCGTGGTTGAGCCAGACCTTGGCGAAGTTACCGGTGGTCAGCGTGCCATTGCCCGATTGATCCTGAGAATTTTGGGTGGCGCGGCTGATGTTGATATCCGCACCCGGTTGCGTGATGTAGCCGGTGCCATAGGCGTCCAACAGCCAGTGCGCATTCGCCCCGCTGGCCGTGCTGCTGTAGGGGAAGGCGGTCAGCGCATTGCCATCGAGCGTAACGGCCGTGGATTGCGAGGCCAGGGCGCCCTGGAACAGCGTGGTGACGGTTGGGTCGGCGGTGTCGTTGTCGGCGATGTTCGAGCCGAGGCAGACGATTTCCGATCCAAAGGCGAACCACGACTTGCGCCACATGAGAGTGGTATTGGAATTCGCGTCATCGTTGCTCTCCTGGAAATTGGCGGCATAGAGGCCGCTCTGCCCGTCGTGGAAGGCAAGGGCGCCGGAGAAGTTGAGCTGCGAGTAGATGTATTCGTCCGCCGAGTAATATGTAAGCAGAGCGGCTAGCTTGCTGTCCGGCAGCGCGATGGTGGTGGTGCCGGGCGGCTGATTCCAATCCCAGCCATTGATCTGCTCCCCGCTATTGGCCATGCCGCCATTGTAGAGGATTTCCAGCGCGCCGTAGGATTGATACCGGCCGTAGATGTTGGCGCCGGCGTTCGGGGGGCCAAAGATTTCCGAGGACCAGAAGTAGTGCTCCGGTGCGCGCATGGATGCCACCCAGTCGGCACGACGATAGATCCCCAGTGGGCTATAATTATATTGATAGAAGCCGTCCGGGGCATTCTCCACGCCGTAGGGCACGAAGAGCGAGTAACTATTGGAACCACTCGTCCCGAAGCGACGGTTGTAGTAGCGGGCAACGACCGGATCGGCACTTTGTCCGTAGAACGCGCCACCGAGCTGCCCGAGGGGACGCAGATCCCACATGGACACTGCGACGGTGGTGGAGAAGGTATCGCGGCCGCTCAGCGCGTTGGCAAAGTAGCCCGTGTTAGTCCCCGAGGCGTCAGCGGACATGCGCAGCATGGTGAATACCGCCGTGCGTAGGCTCTCATAGCTGGGCTGATCGATTTGATACCCAGTCCCGCTCAACTGGGAGAGCGCCGAAATCAACGGCTTATACGCATACATGTAGGCATTGTAATGGGAGTTGTGATGGAAGCTGAGGCCATCGGGCTTGATGCCACCGGTGCAACCTTGCGAGACAACGAGCCAGCGCTCCAACCAGCGCTGGAGTCCTTTGAGCTGGCGCACGGCTTCGGTGTCGTTGGGCGTGAGGAACAGGATCGCACCCAGCATGGAATTGATACCACAGTAGATGTCGTCAGAGTTCTGTTCCCAATTCGTGGTCCAGAGTTCCCCCAGCGTATAAAAGTTCCAGTGGAAATAATCCCAGAGCCGCGCCTTGGTGGCTGAATCGTAAGCGGGCGCCATCAGGACCAACGCCGGCGGAATATTGACGTAGTTATACCAGATGCCGGGAACAAGATTGCTGTTCGCCGCGAACCCCTGATCCATGAAGTGCTGGGCGAGCAGCACCATATCGTTGCCGCTCGTCGTTCCAGTTGAGGTGCCCCAAGTGTAGTCTTTCGCCAGCGTGAGCGGCCAACCAGCGCCATCGATCGCCGTCGGATCGTTGACGACCTGGCCGCGGACGCCGTTGGCATCCTGGACGATGTTCATCGCGGTAAAGGAATTCTGGGCCGAGGTCACCGAAGACGCGCTCGGAGCAGAGCCGCCCTTGGCCGAGGCCAGCCAGCGACTGCGCAAAGTGGCGAGATCGGAAAGCTCGGCCGCGGTGGGCGCGTCGGTCGCGATGTCCGGAGCGTTGCCGTACATGGAATACCAGAGGGAACTCGAATTGTAACCGGTGGTATCCACGTTCTGCGCATCTTGAACTCGCTGAATGCCACTCCCCACCCAGGTCACCGCATCGAGATAGAAGGTGCCGCTTCCCGAAGCCGGGGCAGAGATCTGCACGGAGCTGAAAGTCGTCGAGGCATTGGCGATGTGCCCCATATCATACCGGTAGCTGCGTAGCGCACGCCGCCAACCGGTGTAGTCGACATAGAAATCGAACCAATACTGCGCGACGTTGCCGTTCATGAACGCCACGTGCAACTTGCCGCCCGGGATGGCTGTGCCGTTCCAGACCCAGAAGTTGCAGGTGTTCTGACCCCAAGCCAGGACATTCGCGGCATTGATGCCGGGATTACTGACGGTAATGACATCGCCGCCTGTCCAGTCCCACCGCAACGACTGCGAGCCTATCTTGTAGTGATTGGGGGAAATGGACAAGGTCCCGGTGTTAGCCGTCCAATTTGCGGGAACCGAAGTTTCCAGATCCTGCTGGGCGTGGACCAAACCCCCGTTCCCCAAAGCGAACACGAACAGGATCGCGAATGCATGAACAACCGTACTCCATCGTTTCGTCATTGCGACGAATGGGTGACCATTCCACACGTCCCAGTGGAATGAGGGGATTGTAAACGGATGAGACGAGAAGGCATACCTAGCCTTGGTAAACGCTGCGAAAGGAGCGAGTTTCATTGTCGAGGGGGGTGGAGGTGGGCTCGACCTGTGCTGGGAAATTTTGCCCACCCAGATCGAATGGATTTCAGTAAAAATCCGCATCCATTCCATGACTTTGTCCCCGGTTTGTCATGTGACGAAAACTCGCTACAAGCCCTGGCTCGGCTTCAGCTTCATGAGTCGACTCCGGGCGAGGTACCTTTCCGCGTGTAGCGAGTTTTCGCTACAGGCAGGAGATCCGAATTTCCGCCATTGATTAGACGATGCGTCCCTCGTCTTCACCTGCACTCTCCCGGCAGAGATCCACATCCCGCCGTGGCCGGCCGAGGCTGATTGCCTTGCTCGCGAGTGGATTTGCGCTCTTCGTCGCAAACGCAGGCCCTCAAACTTTATCCGGGAGCTGAATAGGAGACAGACCGATGGAAGACCAATCCGAGAACAACACCCTATCTCAGAGCAGAGATTTCACCTGGCTCGCTGACGTGTGCCTTCAAGCAAACGCGGTTGCCGATCGGGCTTCCGCCTATCCAGTTGAAAGCCAGCCGGCCAAAGGAGCGCACGATTCTCTCCACCGCGATGGCCCCGAGGCCTCCTCAAAAGGAAAAATAGAAGGCGCGGACCACGCGAATCAAAGTCAGATTTCAGGAACAGACATTTGATTCGCTCCCATCCCCTCCACCTCGCTCTCCTCTCGTCGCCGTTGTAAACAACGTCTCGGCCAGCAACCCAACGCCAATCCTCATTTTCAACCTTTTCCAAACAGCATGCATTCACGGCTCGTTTCGTTCTCGCTTCTCCTGACCGTTCTCACTTGCACGGAGAATCTTTCATTCGGAGCGGACACGCTTTTTAGAGGGCCGGAAGATCGCGTCCCGCGGGGCATCGCGAAGTTCGGGACTGATGAATGGAACCCGATCTATGGCAACCATCGCGCGGTGGTGGAAGTAAAGGAAGCCGGAGACGCAGTGCTGGCTTACCTGCCTTGGCGGCGGCGCGATGCGCATCCCGAGGGGAAGAACATTCTCGTCGTGGATGCGAAGTCCGGAAAAGTCATCGCCAATCGTGTGATCGTCACTTGCAACAAAGAGTACGGGGAGGTTGCGTTCCAACCCACCGAGGGGCCGGGCCAGTATTTTTTGTATTACCTGCCTCCGGTGAACGACGGTAATGCCTTCCAGTGGCCCCGCAGCTCTTTCCCCATCACGCGCTACCCCACGCCCACTCAAACCGCCAGCGCAGAGTGGTTGGCCAAAAACAAGCTCACGACGGATGACCTTCGGACATTGCCCGTGAGGAGATACGGGCAGGATCCGGTGCTGGGAGGCAGTTGGCGCAAGCTTCCCTCCGCGGAGCTGGTGGAATTTCAGTCGCTCAAAGACGCGACGGCGGATGACTGGAACAGCTTTTATCCGATGGAGGTGATCTCGACGTTTGCGGAGCGCACGCAGCTTCGAGATCGATGCCGGTTCCGGCCATTCATTCTTTTCCCGGAGAATCGCCGCTACCCGATCCGCATGACCGACCAGATCCCCTACCGGTGGGCGATTCGGGACGTGAAGGAACTGGATGAATTCGCGGACACCGCGCAGAAGAACGAGTACTACGTTTTCCAGATCGGCGTGTATGCCTTCAAGGGGACGTTGCCGCATTTGAAAACGGCTTTCACGGAGTTGCGTTCGAAGGAGGGCGCCGTGATTCCGATGGAAGCGTTCACCTGTTTCAACATGGGAGGCGTGGACCAGTATGGCAAAGCTTTCACCAAGACGGTCCATGTGGCGGAAGACAGGGTACAACCGCTTTGGTTCGGCCTCGATATTCCGAAATCCGCGCAGCCCGGTGTGTATGAAGGGACCGTGACGGTTTCGGCCGATGACGTGGCGCCGCAAGAGGTGCATCTGCGGATCACCGTCGAAGACAAGTCGCTCGCTGACCACGGCGACGGCGACGCCTGGCGTTTGAGCCGCCTGCGGTGGCTCAATTCGCGGACGGAAATCGACAACGATGTCTGCGCGCCCTTTCCTCCGGTTACCGTCGATGGGCAAACGGTGCACGTGTTGGGACGCGATATCGAGCTGGCGGCGGATGGCTTTCCACGTCAGGCCACCAGTCACATCGACATGTTCGCGATTGGCGATACGGGGCGGGCGATCCTGAGCAGCCCGGTGCATTTTGACGTCGTGAAGGACAGAACCCCGGTGCCGCTCGAATCGAGCACGGCGAAGTGCGTCGAGAAGGATCCCGGCGTGGTGCGCTTCACGGCCAGCGCCACGCATGGCGGCCTGCGAGAGGAAGTCGACACGGCGGTGGAAATGGACGGTGTGATTCACGGCAAAGTGACACTCACCTCCGACGCGGATATCACCCTCGATACGGTGAAGCTAACGATCCCCATTTCGGCGGACGTCGCGACATTCATCCTGGGATCGGGAGCCCAAAAGCCGCTGACCTCGAAGTGCCCGGAAAGCTATCAAGGCGGGCTCGAGAAACACAAAACGACGTGGATCGGCGACTACAATGCAGGCCTCGCGCTGTGCCTGCCCGATGATCGCGCCAATTGGGTCAACCTCGGAAAGGGCCAGTTGCGGGTGGAACACCAGAACGGGACCTACGCATTGTCCGTCGAAACGGGTTCGCTGGAAATTTCGAAGAATGTTCCCAAATCGTTCGAATACGATCTTTACGTCACGCCCATCAAGCCGCTGCCCAAGCAGCATTGGGATTGGAAATACGACCAGCCTTCTTACGGGAAGGTGCCGCATCTCAATAAATGGGATGATTCACACGCCACCATTTTTACGCTGCATCAGGGAAACCTCCTGAACCCCTACATCAATTATCCCTTCCTCAACGCGCCCCAATTGCGCCAGGTGGCGGATAAAATTCACGGAGCCGGTGGGCTCTTCAAGGCCTACTACACGATCCGAGAGTTGAGCAATCGCGCGCCGGAACTGTGGGCCTTGCGCAGTCTGGGCGATGAAATCCTGTCCCCGTCTCCGGAGCACATCGGTTACGAGGAAATGTCGCAGCTTCCGCTGGAATATCAGTTCAAGGCGCTGACGGAACATCCGCTGACGGGACAGTCGTGGATGTGCGAGCACCTGGTCAGTGATTACCACACGCGGTGGCATTCGCTCATGGACAGCAAACGCCAGTATCAGGATGGCTCCGTGCAAATCAGCGGCGCTTCCCGGTGGTCGAACTTTTACATCGAAGGGCTGAAGTGGCTGGAGGTAAATGCGGGGCTCGATGGCCTTTATCTGGATGGCATCACCTTCGACCGCGCGTCGTTCCTCCGCGTGCGCAAGGCGCTGGTCCGGACGAAGCCCAATGCCTTGATCGATTATCACGGCTCGCCGGCGGAAGTAATGCCGCAGCTCTCGTGCATCGACAGCCTGTGGTTCGGCGAAGGCGCCGACTATTCCCGCGATCCCGATTATTGGTTCGTGGCGATTTCCGGAATTCCCTTCGGCGTTCCGGGAGAATTGCTGCAATCGCACGCCAGCGTTTCCAAAGGAATGGTTTACGGACTCAGCCACCGCTACGGCTGGACCCCTGCGGACCCGCGTGGACTGTGGGGTTGGTGGGATTCCTTCAAAATCAAGGACGCCGAAATGCTCGGCTATTGGACGCCCAATTGCCCGGTGAAAATCGGCAACCCCGCCATCCGGGTGACCGCTTATGTTCACCACGGCAAACAAGCCGCGTTCGCAATCGCCAGTTGGTCGAAGGAGGAAACGCACATTTCGCCAGAAATCGATTTCGCCGCTTTGGGCATCGATCCCGCGAAGGCCAAACTCCATGCGCCGGAAATCCCGGGTTTCCAAAAAGCCGCCCAGTTCGAAGTCGGAAAGCCGATCACGTTGCCGCCGGATGGCGGCTTGATCCTGATTTTAGAGAGCACCGGGCAGTGAGCATCCATCCAACGGCTTTGACTGTCGCATTAGCACGGTGCGACAGTTTTCGTAGCGAATTCTCGCTACACGACGATTTCCGGAAACCGGGGTTTGGATGACTCTCATAGATCCCTTTCTCATGTCTCTCTTACGAAAAGCCTTCACCAGCGTCGCCGCCCTCAGCCTCGCCTCCTCCTCAGTTCGCGCCGACGATACACCGACCAAGCGGCCGAACATCATCGTCATCGTCTCGGACGACCAGGGCTACGCCGACGCCAGTTTCCAAGGCTCGAAGGACATCCTCACGCCCAACCTCGACGCGCTCGCAAAGAGCGGCGTACGCTGCACGCGCGGTTACGTTACCGCGCCGGTCTGCAGCCCTTCGCGTGCCGGTCTCATGACCGGGCGCTACCAGGAAAGATTCGGCCATCACAATAACATCGTCGCCGAGGCCGCCCTGCCAATCGCTCACCTGCCTTCCAACGAGACGCTCCTGCCACAGGTGCTGGCCAAGGCCGGTTATTACACGGCCATGGTCGGCAAGTGGCACCTGGGTTTGCAGGACGGCTGCCGGCCCTACGAGCGCGGGTTCGATGAGTTCTTCGGCATCATCACTGGCGGACATGATTACTTCGTGAACCATCCTGAGGAGAGAGCAGTGGGCGACCAAAGTTACAAAGCCCGCATCGAGCGCAATGGCCCGGTGGGTGAAGCGGTGCCCGGTTATCTAACCGACGCGTTCGGCGCCGACGCCGTGCGCATCATCCGCGAGTCGCACACGAAGCGCCCGGATCAACCGCTGTTCCTCTACCTGGCCTTCAACGCGCCGCACACCCCCACCCAGGCGCCCAAGGATCTGGTGGACACGATGCCCGCGACCTTGGAAAGCAAAGACCGCCGTACCTACGCCGCCCAGATCACCTCGATGGACGCATCGGTCGGTAAGGTGCGCGCTGCGCTCAAAGAGAACGGTATGGAGAAAGACACCTTCATCGTCTTCTTCTCGGACAACGGGGGCGCGAACCATCCGTATTACGACAACACGCCGCTGCGTGATCACAAGGGTTCACTCTACGAGGGTGGCATCCGTGTGCCTTTCTTCGCGGTTTATCCCGGCCACATCCCAGCCGGCAGCGTGTGCGAGTTGCCCGTCACCTCGCTCGATGTTTTCGCCACGGCCTGCGCGCTGGCGGGCACGAAGCCGGAAACCTCGCACCCACTGGACAGCGTGGACATGCTGCCCGTGCTGGAAGGCAACGCCAGGCAACCCACCCACGCCACGCTCTTCTGGGAGTTTCCCGGCTTCGGCGCAGCCGTCGCCGACCGCGACCTCAAGCTGGTCGTGCCCAAGAAGGGCTCGCCGCAACTCTTCGACCTGGCCGTCGACATCGGTGAAAAGAGTGATCTGGCGGCGCAGAATCCGGAAAAGGTGGCCCGCCTCTCGACCCTCCTGTCCGAGTGGCACGCGCAAAACGCCCGGCCGCTATGGGGGCCGGGCAGCCAAACCCAACTCCACGCGGGCCAAACGCCGAAGACCGCTCCTGCTTGCGGCGACCTCGCCGGCGAAGAAGAGGATCCTTCGAAGTAAGTTGCTGCTTCCACCGCACCGCACGCATCAGGGCCCTTGGGCGCTGCGATGGACAAGCGAAACGATGCCCATCACCGGCGCCCGCAAATTGGAAAACCGCCGTGGGAGCGGGTGACTCTCAACGTCGGCTCACCCAAGACTCCCACAAATATCCTACGAAGTCGCCCGGCGGCGTGTTTTCTGGAATAGGAATTTGCCATGATCACCATGCTTTTGCTGTTGCGCCGGATTTTGCCGCTGATCGCCACGACCGTGGTGACCGTCCATGCCGCTGAGCTTCAGCTCCCCGATCCGCTCGTGACGCAAAACGGCGAACGCGTGACCAGCGCGGCGGCCTGGCAAACGACGCGGCGTCCGGAAGTGCTCGAGCTTTTTCGCAAATACGTCTACGGGCGCGCTCCGGTCGGAAAGCCTGCCGATTTGAAGTTTGAAACCTTCGACTCCGCCAGCGACGCAATGGATGGCAAAGCGACGCGCAAACAAATCAAGATCAGTTACCACGGGCCGGGTGGCGAGGGTGCGATCCATCTCGTGCTCTTCATCCCGAACGGCATTAAGCAACCGGTGCCGTGCTTTCTCCTCATCTGCAATCGGCCGGCGGCGGAAAACATCGATCCGACCCGCGCGGTGAAAAGCCCGTTCTGGCCCGCCGAGCAAATTGTCGCACGCGGTTACGCCGCCGCGGCGTTCTTCAATGGCGACGTGGTGCACGATAAATACGATGGCTTCAAGAGCGGTGTCTTCGCCATCTACGACCAGCAACCCCGGCCCGCCGACGCTTGGGGCGCCATCGCTGCGTGGGCGTGGGGCGCGAGCCGCGCACTCGATTATCTCGTGACCGATCCGGGGATCGATGGCCAGCGCGTGGCGGTCGTCGGACACTCGCGCGGCGGCAAGACCGCGCTTTGGGCCGGCGCCGAGGATGAACGCTTCGCCATGGTCGTGAGCAACGATTCCGGTTGCACCGGCGCGGCCCTCGCACGCGGCAAACAGGGCGAGCATATCCGCGACATCAATCGCGGATTTCCGCACTGGTTCAACGATACCTACAAAACCTTTGCCGATCGCGAAGACGAGCTGCCGCTGGATCAACACATGCTCGACGCGCTCATCGCGCCGCGTCCGCTCTGCATTGGGAGCGCGTCGGAAGACACCTGGGCGGATCCCAAAAGTGAGTTCCTCGCCGCGGTCCATGCGGGCCCGGTCTTCGCGTTGTTCGGACTCAAGGGCCTCGCCGATTCGGTCATGCCGCAACCCGACATGCCGATGCAGGGCGGACAGATCGGCTATCACCTCCGCACCGGCAAACACAACCTCACCGAATACGACTGGGGCTGTTACATGGATTTTGCCGACAAACATCTCAGCCCACCCGCGGCGCACACAAAATAAAGGTAAGCGTCCGCTGGCGCGCCTATTGACAGGGCTCTCGTAGGCTCTGATTTCTGAACGTAGATGTCATAGCCGAAGGCCTATGGTGCGCCCGTGAAGGGAAGTAAGCGGTGTCCGTAGCTCCATGCGTAAGCGTCCACTGAAGCACCTCTAGCGGAGATGGCCATCGATGTCAGACCATCGGCGTCGATGACATGTAAGCGTCCGCTGCCGCGCCTCTTGACAGGGCTATCGTAGATTCTGGTTTCAAGTCGTAGACGTCATAGGCGTAGGCCTATGACATCTACGCTACTGCACGTTGAACGGAAGGGGTTCGGTGCTTCGCCCAAGCTTCCGGAGTGATGTCCTTGATCTGCCAGTTGGTCATGGAGGGCAGCCGAGTGAAGACGTCCCGCAGGTAGGCGAAAGGATCGATACCCCGACGCCGGCAAGATTCGATGATCGTGTAGAGGATGGCGCTGCGCTCACCGGCGGCAGCCTCGCCAAAGAACAGCCAATTCTTTTTACCGATCGCGGTGGGGCGGATGGCGTTTTCGACCAGGTTGTTGTGTACGCCTTGCCAAAGGCGTCTTCAGAATCCGGGTTCCAATCCCGGCGGGCAACTTCGCTCCAGCCCGAAGCACTGGGAGCGATTCAGGAGGTAACAAATGAATTGAAGTACTACCAGAAAAGGGCCGTGCAAAGCGGTCCAGCGAACCATGCAGGCCGTAACGCGCAGTGAACATCGAGCAGGCCCCGAAATGTCGTCGTGGAAGCCGACCCGCCACAATAACGGGGAAGGCCGCCGCGAACCGAGGTAGAGCGAATCGCCTCGGCTCGTTCCACCGGGGTAGTGATGACGGCATGCATGAAAGTGTCCGAAGACGCAACAAGGGAAGTCTGTGAAGGTGTGCCGGTGGCTGGCTGCCGTCGGTACAACGATCAACCCGCGAGGGAAAGGATCGGCCATCACAGATGACGGATGGGGTTGTAGTACCGATGAAGCCCGGTAACGCGGGTGGAGGGAAGGACCCCTGATCTCAGAAGAGTGCAACAAAGTCGCAAGAGCCATGAAGATTGATGTCAAACATCTAAGAACTTCTGAATCGGTTCGGAAGCTACAGAGTTCACTACAAGCAAAAGCCAAGACGGAACCGAGCTACCGCTTTTACAGCCTTTGGGACAAGGTCTGCCGGGGAGATTTCCTCGTGGAAGCTTACCGGCGCTGCCGCCGCAATGGCGGAAGTGCCGGAGTGGATGGGGAAACGTTCGAGCAGATTGAGGCCGCAGGGTTGGATGCGTGGCTTGGAAAACTGCAAGAGGAGTTGCGCACGAAGCAATATCGAACGCAGCCCCTTCTTCGGGTATGGATACCCAAAAGCAACGGAGGACAGCGCCCGCTCGGGATACCGACAGTGCGTGATCGTGTGGTTCAGATGGCGACGGTGATGGTGCTCGGCCCGATATTCGAAACTGATCTCTGCGAGGAGCAGATGGGGTTTCGTCCGGGTCGGGACGCCAAGACGGCGGTCCGTCTTGTCTACTATCAAGTCAGACAGAAAGGCCGCCAGGAAGTCGTCGATGCAGACCTGAGCGATTACTTCAACACCGTCCCACATGGAGCGCTGATGAAAAGTCTCAGTCGCCGAATTGCCGATGGCCAAGTGCTGTCGGTCATCGCCCGGTGGCTGGAGGCTCCCGTGGAAGAATGCACGCCCGATGGGCGCCTGGTACGATCCACACCGGCCAAGGATGCTGGGAGAGGCACGCCGCAAGGCGGTGTCATCTCTCCGCTGCTGGCCAATGTCTACTTCCGGCGCTTCGTTCTGGCCTGGAAACAACTGGGCTATGAGCAGGCGTTCGATTCGGTGATCGTGAACTACGCCGATGACTTTGTGATTTGCTGTCGTCCCGGTAACGGGAACGACGCTCGCAAAGCCATGACGCGAGTCATGGGGAAGATCGGTCTCACGGTCAACGAGCAGAAGACCAAAGTGGTGCGCGTGCCGGGAGAGTCATTCGACTTTCTCGGTTACACTATCGGAGGCTTCTACGGCCAAGGAGGCAAGCCATACATCGGTACACGGCCATCCAAGAAGGCGATCCTACGGATCATGGGGGAAATCCACGAGCAAACCAGCAGTCAGTGGAACGCATCCGAACCCGAGACTCGGGTGAAGGTGCTCAATGAAAAACTCCGCGGGTGGGCCGGGTACTTCAATCAAGGCCCGGTGATCAGAATCTACCTGTGGTTGCAGAACTACACTGACCGACGTTTGCGCAGATGGTTGATGCGGCGACGACAGCAGCGAGGCACTGGGTATCGCCAATACCCGGACGAGTATCTTTATGAGAGGCTTGGCCTATATCGCTTGCCACGGAGCCGCGTAGACCAGTCGAAAGCGAAAGCTGGGAATTCGGAGATGAGAGCCGGATGCGGTAAATCTGCACGTCCGGTTCGAGGAGCGGGGACAGGAAACGGAGCCACGGATGAGAATGAGGCACCGGCACTATGGTGAAAACCGCCGGCAACAGCGACTCCCTCATTCCTACTGCCACCGCGCCTGTCCTCGACTCTACCGATCTCCAGGCGGCCGTCCTCGAGGAAGACCAAGAGCGCGGGCCATTGATTGAGGGCGTGGTCGATCGCTCTGCCCATGAGGCTTTTGGGCAGGTAACGGCGCACGGTTTTTAACCGCACCAAGGCACGGTGTAGTCGGAGCAGTACGGATCGGCTCAAGCTGGCTCGCTCGGCATGTCGTCGTCTGGGGCCGGCTCGCGACTGACGCAGTTGGGCTTCCAACTCGTATAGGTTTTGAAAGTGCCGAAGGAACCAACCGGCCACCTTCGGTGCCGTTTCTTTGGCTTCGTAGAACTTGCGCCG